>NZ_LVVA01000021.1:0-313066 GCF_001631805.1 Enterobacter genomosp. S
GCGGTGAATACCGTACCACCAAAGATAATGCGCAGAAGCCCTCATTTGGTCAGGGTACCCTGGCCTGGGGCGTGTCAAACACGCTTACTCTTTATGGCGGCATGCTGGGCGCAGATAACTATCTTGCCGGCGTACTGGGTGCGGGCTTAAGTTTTGGTGAGATCGGGTCGCTTTCTGCGGATGTTACCCTGGCCGACAGCAAGCTTAAACAGGACGAAGTCAGGCGAAGCCGTGGACAATCCTATCGGGTGCAGTATTCGAAAACGGTGACGACCACTGATACCACGGTAACGCTGGCCAGCTACCGATATTCCACCGAGGGGTTTTATACTTTTCAGGAGGTAAACGACTACGCCAGCCAGCGCTACAACAAACGAAGCCGACTACAGCTTAATCTTAATCAGTCCTTGATGAGCTGGGGGAGCTTTTATATTAGCGCCTACCAGCAGGACTACTGGCGACGGGAAGGGTATGAACGCAGCATCAGTACGGGCATTAACACCAGCATCAACGAGATCGGCTATTCGCTGAGCTACACCTACAGCGAAACCCCTGGCGTGGCGCAAAAGGATCAGATCCTCGCCTTCAGCTTGCAGGTGCCGCTCAGTAAATGGTTGCCGAAAAGCTGGGCCAGCTACAGCGTGAACGCCCAAAAAAAGGGCGGCGAAACGCATCAGGTGGGGCTGAGCGGTACAGCGCTTGCTGATAACAATCTCAGTTATTCGCTTCAACAGGGGTATACCTCATCGGGGAGCCAGTCCAGAAGTTCGGTCAGCGGCACCTATAAAGGCGGCTACGGCACCGTCAGCGCAGGTTATAACTACAGCCGGGATAACAGCCAGCTTAACGTTGGTGTGCAGGGCGGTATTGTCGCTCATGAAGACGGCATCACGTTCTCGCAACCGCTCGGCGACACCGTTGCGCTGGTGAAGGCCGAGGGGGCATCAGGCCTGAAGGTGCGCAATAATCCGGGGGTGAAAACCGACTGGCGCGGCTACGCGATTGTTCCCTATACCAGCGCTTATCAGGAGAACCGTATCGCTATTGATACCCGTTCGCTCGGGCCTGATACCGATATCGCAGAATCTGTGGTTAACGTGGTACCGACCCGCGGCGCGGTTGTGCGCGCAACGTTCAATGCCAGAACGGGCTACCGCGCGTTAATTAAACTGCGCTACAAAAATGGGCCCGTACCCTTTGGATCAATGGTCAAGCTGGAGAGCCGTGACGTGATGAGCATCGTTGGTAATGATGGTGAGGTTTACCTGAGCGGTCTGAATAACGGCGATCGTATTTCAGCGACCTGGGGTCAGATAAATTGCCAGACAACGATAAAACATGAAAACCGCCCCGGGGCTATTCAACGTATAACCGCGCTATGTCAGTGATAAAAAGTCAGAGAAGGAGTTATTGCGAGGATAGCTAACAAATTTTATACGCGGTTTTATAGATGAATATCGCTTCAGTGATGTTGTGGAAAAGCATTTTCCGCAACATTGCCAGACATAATTAAGGAATTCGCTGTGCGCACATTTTTTAAAATTATTATCCTCATTGCAGGCAGTTTTATCTCAGTTGATACTTACGCTTTATGTACAGCATCGGATGTCAACGTTAACTTCGATCAAAATATTCTTATTCAGCGGGATGTACCCGTCGGAAGTGTGCTGGGTTCGGTAACGGTTAGCCATCCCATCAACTGCGATGCGAAAGGTCAAACCACAGCGGAAGGGTCCTGGTTAATTCAGCTGGCACCAACAAATATTGACAATGGTGCTTCAGTGATAGCGGGCGTACGGGCCACAAACGTTGAAGGAATTGGGTTACGCTGGAAAAACTATTCCAGTACCACCGGGGCTACGGGCACCGTTACTAACGGTTCGCTGAACCTGAGCACCTGGCAGCGAGGCATATCGCAAAAAGGGGCAACCTTCAATGATACCTTTGAGCTGGTCAAAACGGCGTCAACGCCCAGGACGGGCATAATTTCCCCACTCGTCATTGCGATTCAGTACAGCACGCCAGTAAGTAAAAGCGTACAGCGACAGCCTCTGTTTAAATACCTTATATCAGGCATCAATACCAATACCGTTTCGTGTCTGGTACAGGATAGCAATTTAAATATTGATATGGGATTTGCCGTTGCCTCTAAATTTAATGGCGTTGGCAGTACCCAAAACCCAGTGAATTTTAATGTATCGCTTGATTGTGATGCACAAACATCTGTGAACGTAACGCTGGATAATGTCTCGGCACTTGCGGACGCCGCCAACGGAGTATTAGGCCTTAGCAGCGCATCCACTGCCAGCGGGGTTGGCATTCAGATTTTACATCAAGATTCTCCAGTGAAATTTGGCAGCATGATCAATCACACTACCACGACTTCGAATGGGGAAATCGTGAATATTCCATTTAAGGCTGCCTACTATCAGACGGACAAAAACATTCAACCCGGAACAATAAACGCTACGGCATCATTCACGATGACCTATCGATGATAGTTGGGTCTAAATACGTGGCAAAGACTTTTAATATAATTTAGCGCGCACGCTTATATAAATTATCAATGTCAAAAGTGCGCCTGTATAAGCAAGGGAGTAATAATCAATATGGTGGTCAGCTGCCTATCCCATTTTAAGCGAAAGCACGGGATGTACATTGTGCTTTTCATGCAGCCAGGACTGGCTGCGGGAAGTGAGATGAATACGAACGATCGCGCCATGACGGTCAGGGAGAGTGTCTATCGCGCGCTGCATGAGGAAGAAATCAGCCGTGAAGAAACCCTCTTCCGGGCAAGGGCTGGCGCAGGCGCTAAGCTGGCTCAAGTGCTGGGGCAGGACGCTTCCGCCGATCGCATCAGCGCCGTCGGCGGCAGCATGGCCTCAGGATTATTCAGCTCGGCCGTTCAGCAAAGCCTTTCTTCATTTGGCACGGCAAGAGTGAAGCTGAATTTAAGCAGCGCGCACCTTGACGGCAGTGAATTCGATTTTTTACTGCCCCTTTACGAAAACCGCAGCCATCTGTTTTTTTCCCAGACGGGGATTAGGCGGATCGACGACAGAACCATGGCGAATCTCGGCATGGGGTATCGATTCTGGCCTTCTGACTCAGCCATGTTCGGTGCCAATATGTTTTATGATTACGACGTCAGTCGCCAGCATAAGCGCCTGGGCACAGGTCTTGAATATGCACGCGATTTCTTTCGCGTTTCTGCCAATGGCTATTACCGGCTCAGCGACTGGAAGCGCTCGCGCGATCTCACAGACTACCACGAACGCGTCGCTAATGGCTTTGATATCCGGACAGAAGCCTGGCTACCGGGTTTGCCTCAGCTTGGCGGAAAAATTACCTGGGCTCGGTATTATGGCGATCAAGTCGGTATTTTTGGCCCGGATGATCTTCAGAAAGATCCTCAGCTGCTGACCTTAGGTCTGAATTACACCCCTGTCCCCCTGGCGGGAATTTCACTGCAAAAAACGGTTAACACGCGTGGCGGCGGTGACGAATTTTCCATAGGGTTGAACCTCTCCTGGCAGTTTGGTTTGCCGCTCAAAACGCAGCTTGATCCGGAGCGTGTTCGCTTTAACCGCACGCTGGCGGGCTCTCGCTATGATCTGGTGGACAGAAACAACGTTATTGTTCTGGAATACAAAAAGGATCGCCTGTTTTCCGTGGCTCCGCATCACAAGGTTTCAGGCGTTGAAAGCAGCCATCTCGCGTTAAACCTGGACATCTCTTCGCGATATGCCGTGGCCGGAATTGGCTGGCAGGGTCAGGATTTCTTCGCCGCAGGTGGCGATATCACCAATGTAAACGGCGCTTATGTCATCGTTCTGCCCGAATGGCAAACAACCGGCAGTAATCACTATCTGCTGGAGGGGCGTGCCATTGATGAAAAAGGCAACTTATCAGCGCCGTTCCGCGTTGAGGTGGATGTTTTGCCATTGGATGTCAAAATCTCGCTGGCAGGCGACCTCAAGGGTGAAGAGGAACAAACGCTGGCCCTCGGCCTTAATGTTCGCAGTACCGGCACCATCGGTAAAGTTGACTGGAAGGCACCGGAATTTCTTGCCGCCGGCGGCAAGTTTATCCAGACGCGTGCTCCAGAAGCGGACAATCTGAGCCTGAACTATAGCGTCGTTCTGCCACCCTATAAGGCTGGCGGTGAAAACAGTTATCCCATTGAAGTAACGGTGAGTGACAGCGAGGGGAACGTTTCTAACATCGCTTCAGCCCGGATCGTGGTTGAACCGCGCTCTATTGTGCTCACCGTTCCGCCAGAGGTGGAGGGTAACGAAGGAGAGCGTATTGCGCTGCCGCTGACGATTGATGCAAAAACCGCCGTCACCCGGCTCGACTGGGAGGCGCCCGAGTTTGTTGCCCATGGGGGTAAAGTCACCGTTGAAAAAGATAAAGTCTGGCTGGATCTGCCTGCATGGTCGGACTCGGGCTCCAACCAGTATGCAATTACCCTTACCGCAGGTGACGACCAAAACCACCGTTCCGCGCCGGTTACCGCCACGGTTTCTGTGGCTTCAGCGGCCATTAACCTTGTTCTTGATGAAAATCTGACGGGTAACTCTGGTGAGGAACTCATCGTTACGCCGCAGGCCAGCGCCCAGTCCAATATTGATCGCATCGAGTGGCAGGGTGAGGCATTTTTCAGCGCTGGCGGAAAAATTACGCAGGACGGCACAAATGCCTGGCGGTTCACCCTGCCCTTATGGAAAAAAGAGGGGGCCAACCGCTATTCCGTGCGCGCTGTCGCGTGGGATAAGTCTGGCCACTCATCGACACCGGTCACCCTGACAATTGTGGTTGAGCCTGGCGCGATTGTGCTCACCGTTCCGCCAGAGGTGAAGGGTGATGAGGGGGAGCGTATTGCGCTGCCGCTGACGATTGATGCAAAAACCGCCGTCACCCGGCTCGACTGGGAGGCGCCCGAGTTTGTTGCCCATGGGGGTAAAGTCACCGTCGAAAAAGATAAAGTCTGGCTGGTTCTGCCTGCATGGTCGGACTCGGGCTCCAACCAGTATGCAATTACCCTTACCGCAGGTGACGACCAAAACCACCGTTCCGCGCCGGTTACCGCCATGGTTTCAGTGCTTTCAGCGGCCATTAACCTTGTTCTTGATGAAAATCTGACGGGCAAGTCAGGTGAGGAGCTTGTCGTTACGCCGCAGGCCAGCGCCCAGTCCGGCATCGATCGCATCGAGTGGCAGGGTGAGGCATTTTTCAGCGCTGGCGGAAAAATTACGCAGGACGGCACAAATGCCTGGCGGTTCACGCTGCCTTTATGGAAAAAAGAGGGAACCAACCGCTATTCCGTGCGCGCTGTCGCGTGGGATAAGTCTGGCCGCTCGTCGACACCGGTCACCCTGACGTTAGAGGTGCAGCCTGTCAGCATTGCCGTTTCGGCGCCCGACACGCTGACCGGAACCGAGCAGGAAACGGTGGATACCACCATAAACGTGGTGTCAGAAGGAACCACCATAAGTGATGTCCAGTTCAGCGCGGAGGATTTCCTTGCCGCAGGCGGTAAGATTACCGGCACACTGCCTGACTATCATTTTGTCATGCCCGCATGGCAGGCAACGGGAAGCAACCACTACAACATCACGGTTACCGGAAAGGATCCGCACGGCAATATCAGCGAGCCGACGAAAATAGAGGTTGTCGTCAGCCAGGCGCCCTTCACCATCACCGCGGAGACGGCTGTCACGGGCTTTGAAGGCAGCACAACCGAGGTAACGCCGGAGGTTCAGAGCCTGTACGGCGTCGCAAATTACCAGATTGAGGCTTCTGCCTTCAAAACCGCCGGCGGCACCATTACGGAGAAAGAAGGGACCTTCATGCTGACCTTGCCGGGCTTTATCGTGGGCGGCGAAAACCGTTATCCCGTTACGATCCGCGCCGTTGACAGAAAAGGCACGGTATCCTCGCCGCTGGAGCTGAACGTTGTCGTCACCACCCAGCTACTTGATGCAAACGGTCAGTGCTCTGTCGTCGGTGGCGGAGAAGGCTATGCGAGCCAGATAGATAAAGACAGCGTGAATTATCAGGAGGCTACTGACTATGCCACACTAAAGGCGCTGGTCGATGCCGGCACCCCCTATATCTATATTCCCGGCGATGTTGAAATTGAATTACCGGTCCGGCAAAACGCGCTCTTCATCAAAAGCGGAACCACTATTTTTAGCGATCGTGGGGCAAACGGCAGCGAGGGAGCGCGCCTGAGTATTCCTTACATGAGCGAAGAAGAAAATAAATTCCCGATTATCATGATGGACAGCAATACGCGTATTTCGGGTATCCGATATGAAGGCCCTTACAAAGGAATCCTGACGAACAATACCACTATTGGTATCCAGACCGTTGAAGGCAGCCATAATGTTGAGGTCGACAATATGGAGCTCTGGGGATGGCCCTGGGCTGCGGTGAGCGTAAAAAAATCAACGAATGTGCGGGTTCACCACAGCTATATTCATCAGAATATTAAAAAAGAGCTCGGGTATGGAGTGGTTGTGCAAAACGGTAACGCCACGGCAGAGGTTGCCTGTAACCTGTTCAACAGTAACCGGCATTCAATTGCCGGAAGCGGTATGGCTGGAGAAGGTTACGCGGCGCACCATAACCTGGTGCTTAACGGCGGCGGAACCGGAGCTTATCATCAGTTTGATATGCACAGATATCAGTCAGCAGGCGCCGGTGCGTTTATGGAAGTAACGCAAAACTGGTTTGATTATGGGCGCTACGGTACCAGCAATCGCTCCTCAATTGGCGTGCGTGGTCAGCCTTCAAGAGGGCCTATTACCGTGACCGATAACTGGTTCAGTCAGCCCTGGAAAAATGGAACCCAGTATGCCGTCGCGGGAGAATATGGCACCTGGGTTCCTACCGTTGAATCAATACTGGCAACCAATAAATTCAGTGTTAAGTTCAACTATCTAAATAAAGGGAGCAACCAGTGCGTTATTGACTGGTTAAGTTATAGCCAGAGCATTAACTGTGCAGCGGTAAATTAACCGTGCACACGTGACACGCCCATCCACACGGATGCAGATTCGTAGTGAGTATGGGTAATGCCGATAACGCGCTGAGTAAAATAATAATACAGGGAGGTTCCCTGTATTATTATTGCGGCGGCTCATTGCCGTCCGGTCGTAGAAATTCCCGCCCTAAAGAGCGGAGAGATTGTCAAAGGATTTTCAATGTTCAAACACGTCAAAATATTTGTATTAACTTTTTTTTATTCAATTTCGTCGTATGCTTTATCCCTCGAAAATTCAGCTATCAGGTTGTTTTGCCCAATGCGCGGTCAGATCGAGGTCATCCTTCACCGCTACGAACACTCACAGGAATCATGGGGGGGAAATCAGTTTGAAACAGGAGCAGGACACTTTCGCAAGGGTTCACTTCTTATCTTCCCCTTTGCTAATCTTGACCAGATGATTTATAACCAGACCACCGGGCAATTTTCTTTCTGGTATGCAGACAGTGAAAAACTGGTACGCTGCCGCCTGATAACGCTCACAAATACTTACCCTGTCGATATACCTTATTTCCGCAATTGATGCCCCCTGTCCTAAAAAATGCCGGTCAATTTTCGCGGAGCCCAACCTAAGCTGCGTAAGTTTGAGATCATATTTTCACTCTACGGTTTACATGCTCTTACATACCTAAACGCTGTGTCCAATGAAAGCATCTATACTTTTATTTCACGTTGTGGGGCAATATCTAAGTACATCAGGAGATGTGACATGGCAGACTTTAATAAAGATGATCTCTCAGGTTTCACTGGTAAACACCTTGTCTATACTTATGACAACGGCTGGAACTACGAGCTTTACATTAAAAATGAAAACACGATCGATTACCGAATTCACAGCGGTATGGTCGGTGGCCGCTGGGTCAAAGACCAGCATGTCTACATCGTTCGTGTCGGTAAGGAGATCTATAAGGTATCCTGGACCGAGCCAACGGGTACTGATGTCAGTCTGATTGCCAATCTCGGAGACAAGCTTTTCCATGGAACCATATTCTTCCCTCGCTGGGTTATGAACAATCCAGAGAAAACGGTTTGTTTCCAGAACGATCATCTCGACAAAATGGAAGAGTATCGCAGCGCGGGTCCTGCCTATCCGACTGAAGTCATTGACGAGTTTGCAACCATTACATACGTCAACGACAGCGGTGTAAATAATGAATCTGTTATTAATTGTCCGCCTGACCAGTTGCCCGATAATTTTCCAGAGAATCTAAAAAAATAACTCTCGCGTATTGTTAATCTGATTTATTAAAAAGGCTGCTTCATTGCAGCCTCCATCACACTGTTTTTTCGTGCATTAAATCAGTCTTCCAATCCCCCCTCCCGCAACCCGGTACGCCGCAATAACTTCCCTGGTCATTCAGAAAATCCTTTTGTAGAGAGGGCGTGATTTGCCGTAGATTCAGCAAAGCGATTATTTTCATCCTTACGAATCAGATACGCTTTCTGCGGATGAATTAATGACGGTCGAACCGGAACCAATCAGCGCAATCGATGGAAAGTCAGACATAACTCACTCCCCTTTTGCACATATACCACCACGAGACGAGCGCGCCACGCCCATTGTCTATACTCAACACACAACAGACAACGGAGTGCGCCATGCCTTTACCTGATTTCAAATCGTCTGAACCCTACACCCTCGGCATCGAGCTTGAACTCCAGGTGGTTAATCCGCCTGGATACGACCTGAGCCAGGACTCTTCCGCGCTTATCGCTGCCGTCAAAGACGACATCAAAGGGGGCGAAGTCAAACACGACATCACTGAAAGCATGCTCGAAATCGCCACCGGCGTGTGCCAGAACATTGACCAGGCGGCGGCGCAGTTCTCGGTGATGCAGCAGAGCATCCTGCGCGCGGCGGCAGAGCATCACATCCAGATCTGCGGCGGCGGAACGCACCCCTTCCAGAAGTGGCAGCGTCAGGAAGTTTGCGCCGATGAGCGCTATAACGTCACGCTGGAGCGCTTTGGCTATCTGATTTTGCAGGCGACGGTGTTCGGACAGCACGTGCACGTCGGCTGCCGGACCGGGGATGACGCCATTTATCTCCTGCACGGCCTGTCGCGCTTCGTGCCGCACTTTATCGCCCTGGCGGCCGCCTCGCCGTACATGCAGGGCACCGACACGAAGTTCTCCTCGTCGCGGCTCAATATCTTTTCGGGGTTCCCGGATAACGGCCAGATGCCGTGGGTTAACAGCTGGCAGGAGTTCGAGGGGCTGTTCCGACGCCTGAGCGCTACCAGCATGATCGACAGCATTAAAGATCTGCACTGGGACATTCGCCCCAGCCCGCACTTTGGCACCGTCGAGGTACGGGTGATGGATACCCCGCTGACGCTCGGCCACGCGATTAACATCGCCGGGCTGATCCAGGCGACGTCCCACTGGCTGCTGACCACGCGGCCCTATAAGCATCAGGAACGGGATTTTCTGCTGTACCGCTTTAACCGTTTTCAGGCGTGTCGCTATGGGCTGGAGGGGGTTCTGACGGACGTGCATACCGGCGAGCACAAAACCGTGGCGGACGATATCGCCTGGCTGCTGGAGCAGGTTGCGCCGTCGGCCGAGAAGCTCGGCGCAACGAGCGCCATCAAGGAAATTGCCCTGCTGTTAAAGCAGGGCAAGAGCGAGGCGCAGCGCATGCGGGACTTCATCGCCGACGGCGGCTCGCTTATTTCTCTGGTGCAGAAGCACTGCGAGCTGTGGGCGACGAGTCCGTAAGACCGTGGCCCCACTCGCGCAGGCGCTGGAACAGCACGAACAGCGCGGGGATAAACACAATCCCTACCACGGTTGCCACCAGCATGCCGCTGAACACCGTGGTGCCAATGATGCGGCGGCTCTGGGCACCCGCCCCGGTCGCCAGCATCATCGGCAGAACGCCGATGATGAACGACACGGCGGTCATCATCACTGCGCGGAAGCGGCGCGATGCCCCTTCCCGCGCGGCATCGACAATCGCCATCCCGTCCATCCGCCGCGCGCGGGCGAACTCCACGATCAGAATCGCGTTTTTCGCCGCTAACGCGATCAGCAAGACCAGACCGATCTGCACGTACACGTCGTTGGCGTAGCCCGCCAGCCATAGCCACACCAGCGCCCCGCCGATGGCGAACAGCACCGAAAGCATCACGCTCGCCGGGAGCGTCCAGCTCTCGTACTGGGCGACGAGGAACAGCCACGCCATCACCACCGCCGCCAGCACAATCCATACCGCCTGGTTGCCGGTCTGCTGCTCCTGATACGACATGCCGCTCCAGGCGTAGTCGTACCCGGCAGGCAGGCTCTGCGCCAGAATTTCGCCCATCGCCGCCATCGCGGTGCTGCTGCTTACCCCTTCCGCTGCCGAACCGCTTACCGATACCGACGGGAACTGGTTGTACTGCTGAATAAATGGCGCGCCGACGGTCGGCGTGATGGTGACGAGGTTGCTCAGACGCACCCGCTCGCCGCTGTTGCTGCGCACGAACAGCTCGCTGATTTGCTCCGCGCGCTCACGCCACTGCATCTCGTTCTGCATCACCACGTGGTAAACACGGTTGTTGACGCTGAAATCCCCGGCGCGGGTGCCGCCGAAGGCGGTTTGCAGGCTGCTGAAGATGCGCGACACCGGCACGTCGAGCCGGGCCGCACGCTCGCGGTCAACGGTCAGCGTTAGCTGCGGCACGTTGCTGCTCCAGGTGGTGAACACGCGGCTCAGCTGCGGATGCTGGTTGGCTTTCGCCAGCACCTCACGCGTGACGCGCTCCAGTTCCGCCGGGCTCTGCCCCGCCTGTGCCTGAATGCGCAGGTCGAAACCGGAGGCATTACCCAGCCCCGGCAGCGTCGGCGGCGCGAAGGTCATGATGGTCGCTTCCGGCAGGGCCAGCAGCTGGCGCTGAAGGGTGCCCATCACCTCGTCCAGCGGCGGGCGCTCGCTCCAGTCCTTCAGCATGATGGAGATAAACCCGCCGTTGGAGGCGCTGGTGCCGTTAAGGATGTTAAACCCGGAGACCTGAATCACGTCTTCTACCGCCGGGTTTTTAGCGATCAGCGCGCGCGCGGTGGTCATTACCGCTTCGGTGCGCTCCAGCGAGGCCGCTTCCGGCAGCTGGACGCTGGCGAAGAAGTAGCCCTGATCTTCCTGCGGAAGGAAGCCCTTTGGCATCGACATAAAGCTGAACGCCACTACCGCCGCCGCGCCTGCGGTGGCCAGCAGCGCCAGCCACGGACGCCGGTTAAACACGCTCACTATCCGGGTGTAAAGCGTGCGCGTGGCGTCTAGCCCACGGTTGAACCCACGGAAAATGGCGGCAGGCTTCGCCGGACGCGGGCGCAGCAGCATCGCGCAGAGCGCGGGCGTCAGGGTCAGCGCCACCAGGCTTGAGAGCGTGACGGCGGTGGAGAGCGTCACCGCGAACTGGCGGTACAGCTCGCCCACGATCCCCGGCAGGAGCGCCACCGGCACAAACACCGCCAGCAGCACCAGCGTGGTGGCAATCACCGGCCCGGCGATCTGGCGCAGTGCCAGCGCGGTCGCCGCCGTGCGGCTCTGCCCTTCCGCCATCAGGGTTTCGACGCTTTCCACCACCACGATGGCATCATCCACCACCATGGTCAGCGCCAGAATAATGGCGAACAGGCTCAGCGTGTTAGCGGAGTAACCGAGCGCGTAGAGCACCGCAAAGGTGCCCACCAGCGACACCGGAATGGCGAGCGCGACAATCAGCGTCGCACGCCAGCTTTGCAGGAACAGGGACACCACGACCACAACGGCCAGCATGGTCAGCGCCAGCGAGACGCCAATCTCTTTAATGGTGGCGGCAACGAAGGTGGTGGTGTCGAATTTTACCTCGTAGACCAGGTCGTCCGGGAAGCGCGTCGAGAGACGCTCCAGCTCCGCGCGCACCGCGTCGGCCACGCGCAGGGCGTTGGCGGACGGCGTTGGGTAGATGCCAAGGTAAGCAGAGTCATGCCCGTTCAGCTGGGCGCCCGAGCTGTAGCTGCGCGAACCGAGCTCGATGGTGGCGACGTCCTTCAGGCGCACCAGCTGGCCCATCTCCCCGGCGCGAATAATGATGTCGGCAAAGTCTTCGGCCTGGCTTAAGCGCCCCAGCCCGTTGATGGTCAGCGTCTGCTGCTGGCCGTTGAATACCGGTGGCGTACCGATCTGGCCCGCCGCCCCCTGCACGTTCTGCTCGCGCAGCGCCTGCGCCACGTCATCGGTGGTCACGTTCAGGGCGTTCATGCGGTCCGGACGCAGCCAGATGCGCATGCTGTAGTCGCGCGCGCCGAACATCTGCACCTGCCCCACGCCGGGCAGACGCGACAGCGCCTCGCGCACCTGGGTGCTGGCGTAGTTGCTGACAAACAGCGGCGTGTGGGTGTTGTTCGGTGAGTAAAGACTTACTCCCATCATCAGGTTGGTGGCGCGCTTGCGCACCTGCACGCCGTTTTGCTGTGCTTCGGTCGGCAGCTGCGCCACGGCCTGCGCCACGCGGTTTTGCACGTCGATGGCAGCAAGGTCCGGATCGGTCCCCGCCGCAAAAGTGATGTTCAGGCTGTAGCTACCTTCATCCGAACTGGTGGACTCCATATAGAGCATGTGATCCACCCCGTTAAGCTGCGTCTCCAGCGGCGTGGCGATGGCCTCCGCCACGTCAGCCGAGCTGGCGCCCGGCCAGCTGGCAGAAACATTCACCACCGGCGGGGTGATCTGCGGATACTGCTCCACCGGAATGATCCTCAGCGCGATAGCCCCCAGCAGGGTGATGACCAGCGCAATCACCATCGCGAAGCGCGGGCGTTTGATGAAAAACGTCAGCATGATGGCTCCTTAATTGAGTATCTGGACGGCAGCGCCGGGCTGCACGCGCTGCGCGCCGTCGGTAATCGCTCGCTCACCGGTCTTCACGCCGGAGGCAATCTGAAACTGCTGGCCGATCTGCCCGGCCACGTTCAGCGGGCGCCTTTCGGCTTTGCCGTCGGCGTTAACCACCCAGGCGAAGAACCCGTCGCCGTTCTGCTGGACCGCGGCGGCGGGCAGCGTCAGCACCGGCTGCTCGCTCGCCGGACGCAGATAGACATTCACGTTGCCGCCGGGCAGCAGCTGGTGGCGCGGGTTAGCGAACTCGGCGCGCAGCATCACGCTGGCGGTGCGCGGATCGATGCGGTTGTCCACGGACGTCAGTTCCCCGCCGACGCGCTGACCGTTGCTGTCGATCAGCGCCTGCCAGGCCTGCTTCATGGCGCTGATATCCGCGTGCTGTCCGGCTTTGGTGGCAAACGCCCCCTCTTCCAGCGCAAAGGCGATGCGGATGGGATCGAGCTGGACCACCTCCACCAGCACGCCGCTGGCAGGATTCACCAGGCTGCCCACATGGAACTGGCTGTGGCCCACGCGACCGTCAATCGGTGAGGTGATGCGGGTGTAGTTCAGGGTGACGCTGCGGGTGTCGAGCCGGGCTTTCGCCTGCTCCAGCGCGGCGCTCGCCACGTCGCGCTGCATGCGGGCGTTGTCCACGTCGTGACGGCTGATAGCGTTGCTGCTGCCCAGACTTTCGAAGCGGGAAAGCTGCTGCTGCGCCTGACGCAGCGTGGCTTCGGCGCTTCTCACTTCGGCCTGCGCCAGACGCAGGGCGGCACGCGGCTCGGCGTCGTCCAGCTCAAACAGCACGTCGCCTTTTTTCACGTACTGCCCGTCGCGAAAGTTGATTTTCGTTATCACGCCTTCCGTACGCGCGCGCAGCTCAACGGTGTGAATGGCTTCGATGCGGCCCGGGATCTGGCGCTCGGCGGCATGGGCGGTCTGCTCCACGGTGGCGACGCGAACGAGAATAGCCGCGGCGAATGCGGGCGGCAGCGTGCAGGCGAGGAGTGCGAACAGAAGCGGGAATTTCATTAAGAAGTACCTCAGTGTTTTCCCCTCACCCTAACCCTCTCCCCAAAGAGGAGAGGGCCGGGGTAAGGTTTTCGTTATGCAGCCTTACGGAACCTGCGGGTCAGTCGCTTCTCGATTTCGACGATGAAGAACATCACCCCAGCCACCGCCAGCGTGACGAACCAGTAGCGCAGCGGCAGCGCTTCGGTGCCGAACAGCATCTGCATAAACGGCAGGTAGATAATCGCTGCCTGGAGCAGGAACAGTACGCCCGTCACCAGCCAGATCCCTTTGTTCGCCAGCAGGCCGCGGTTCAGGGAGAACCCTTCGGTGTTGCGGCAGTTAATCATGTACACCCACTGGGCGCAGACCAGCATCTGGAGCAGCACGGTGCGGATAAACTCCGCGCTGTGGCCGCGCGGGGCCAGCCAGGCTTCAAGCGCAAAGGCGGCGATGGCAATCATGGTACCGACGAAAGCCACGCGCCACACGGCGTAGGCGTCCATCACGTGCTGTCCGGTCTGGCGCGGCGGGCGGCGCATAATGTTGCGCTCGGCAGCCTCAAAGGCCAGGCCGAAGGAGAGCGTGGCGGAGGTCGCCATGTTCATCCACAGAATCAGCACCGGCGTCAGCGGAATGATATTCCCCGCCAGCAGCGCAATCACAATCAGCAGCCCCTGCGCCAGGTTGGTCGGCATAATGAACAGGATGGTTTTCTTCAGGTTGTCGTAAACGCGACGCCCCTCTTTCACCGCGCTGGCGATGGTGGCGAAGTTATCGTCCGTCAGGACCATGTCCGCCGCCTCTTTGGTGACTTCCGTGCCTTTGATGCCCATCGCGATGCCGACGTCCGCCTGGCGCAGCGCCGGGGCATCGTTTACGCCGTCGCCGGTCATGCCGACGATTTCGCCTTTATCCTGCAACGCTTTCACCAGGCGCAGCTTATGCTCCGGGCTGGTACGGGCAAAGATGTCATATTTCACCGCCGCTTCCGCCAGCTCGGCATCGTCCATTTTCTCCAGCTGATAGCCGGTGACTGCCTGCTCGCTGTTGGTGATCCCCAGCATCTGGCCGATGCTCATCGCCGTCTGCGGGTGATCGCCGGTGATCATCTTGACGCGGATCCCCGCCTGCTGACAGGCGTTAATTGCATCAATCGCTTCCGGGCGCGGCGGATCCATCATTCCGGCAATGCCGAGGAAAATCAGGCCGTGGCTCAGGTCGTCGTGCGTTAACGCCTGCTCGCCGTTCGCCGGCTTGAAAGCCGCAGCAACCATGCGCAGCCCCTGACGCGCATAGCGCTCCATCTCCGTTTCCCAGTACGCGCGGTTGAAGGCTTCCGCGCCGTTGCGCGTCTGCTGCTGGTTGCACAGGGCGAAAATGACGTCCGGCGCGCCGGTAATCAAAATCTGCTCCTCACCGCCAATCTGGTAGTGGGTGCTCATATACTTGTACTGCGAGTCGAACGGGATCTTGTTGATAAGGGTGGTCATCACCGGCGCGAGGTGGGCTTTCGCCGCCAGCACCTTCAGCGCGCCCTCGGTCGGCCCACCGGTAATGCCCCACAGGCCGCACTCGTCATGAATCAACTGGCTGTCGTTGCACAGGTCAACGGTGCGGAGGTACTGCTCGAGCACGGTGCCCGGCTGGATCTGTACCGGCTCATCGCTGCCTTCCAGGTAGATATTGCCCACCGGCTCGTAGCTGTTGCCGTCCACGCGGTAGCAGGTATCGGCAGTGATGATGGCTTTAACCGTCATCTCGTTCATGGTCAGGGTGCCGGTTTTGTCCGAGCAGACCACGGTCATCGCGCCCAGGGTTTCAACCGTCGGCAGCTTGCGGATAATCGCCCGCTTTCGCGCCATCGCCTGCACGCCCAGGGAGAGGATGATGGAGATAATCGCCGGCAGGCCTTCCGGTACGGAGGCGACCGCCAGGCTAATGAGGGAGAGCAGCAGCTCGCCCATCGGGATCTCGCGGAAAACCAGGCTGAAGACAAACAGCGCGGCCATCATCGCCAGAATAATGGCGAAGATGGCTTTGCCCAGCTTGTCCATCTGCACCAGCAGCGGGGTGCGGTGTTTTTCAATGCCCGCCATCATCTGGTTGATGTGGCCGAGCTCGGTCTCCTGACCGGTGGCAATGACCACGCCCACGCCGCCGCCCGCGCTTACCGTCGTACCGGAAAAGACCATATTGGTGCGGTCGCCCAGCGGTAATTCGCCGTTAAGCGGGTTCGTGTGTTTATCCACCACCGTGGATTCGCCGGTCAGGATCGCCTCTTCCACGCGTAAATTATGCGCTTCGATTAAACGCATATCCGCCGGAATACGATCCCCTGCGCGCAATACAATAATATCGCCCGGGACGATTTCCGTCGTCGGGATAGTTTCATGGTTGCCGTTACGAATTACCCGCGCCTCGCTGGAAAGCATATTGCGAATACTCTTCAGCGATTTTTCCGCGTTGCTTTCCTGAATGTGGCCAATTAGCGCATTGATGACCGCCACGCCCAGAATAACCAGCGTATCAACCCAGTGGCCCATTACCGCGGTTAATACGGCAGCCGCCAGCAGGACGTAAATCAGCACGTCGTTAAAGTGCGCGAGAAAACGCAGCCAGCCCGGCTTGCCTTTTTTCTCCGGCAGCGCGTTTGGGCCATGCTTTTGCAGACGCGCCTGCGCCTCGGCGCGGTCAAGGCCGCTGGCCTGGCTTTGGGTGTGGGCAAGCACCTGCTCTATGTTCTGCTGGTACGCCTGTCCGCCTGCGGGTGGCATATTCTGTGAGAAATTTTTTTTGGTCATGGTATTTTTCCTTCAATATCCGGTGGTCGGAAGCCGGAATTCCTTTCTGGCTTTAATTAATTCATTTTTAAGACTTGCGGGTTAAATTGATCTACCGCAATATAATGACGACAAGGTTATTCAAAACTGATTTAAATTATTTCGATACACTGATTTTTACAAAATATTTCTAAACCAACACTAAACGAGGAGGAACCATGTTTGGTATTTATCGCGGACGGCGCCTGGCGTTATACATTGTCGCAGCCATTGTTATTGCGACGTTAATTGGATATAGCACCTATAGCTTTGTAAAATTATTTTCGTAAAAAAGACGTTTATTTACATTACGCGATATTAATTTAATCGCATCGGCGTTTATATTCTTTTTTGGCTATTTATTCGCAGAATAACGGTGGGCTGTGTCTTAATTTTGCCAGCCGGGATGATATTGCTTTACGTTTCAGGATGCCGGACAATGACATTTTTAACTGACGATTAACATTACGATGAAACACCCGTTAGAATCGCTGATTACCGCGGGGGGCATTTTACTGATGGCCCTGCTCTCCTGCCTGCTGTTACCTGCGCCGTCACTTGGGCTGGCGCTGGCGCAAAAGCTGGTTCAGACCTTTCATATGGTCGATCTGAATCAGCTTTACACCATTCTGTTCTGCCTGTGGTTTTTACTGCTCGGCGCCATCGAATTCTTCATTCTGCGTTTCGTCTGGCGCCGCTGGTTTTCACTGGCGTCGTAGGCCGGTGAAATCGCGCATCCCGTGGATCAGCGCTTCGCACCAGGCCGCGTAGTCGTGGCCGCTGGACCACGGATGGAAACTGACGCGATAGCCTTTTTCCCTCAGCACCTGTTCAAAATCCTTCGTGGTGCGATAGATGCCACCGCCCGGCCCCGCGGTTTCAAACTTCCCGGCCTGTAACCAGAAGCGCACCGGATACGGCGGAGACTGTTGGTACTGACGCGTCAGCCAGCCGGGGGCTTCACCTTTTGGCGCCCACCAGTAGGAGCCGGAAAGACTCAGCACGTTGCCAAACAGCCGCGGGTAGCGTAGTGCCACCCAGGAGGAGGCGATTCCCCCGTAGCTTGACCCTGCCAGCACCGTTTTCTGCCGCTGCATCGCGATGCCCTGTCCGCGAAGCCACGGCAGCAGCTCGTGCGCCATGAAATCGGCGAAATCCGGGTTCGGCGGCAGTTCCTTGCCGCGTCGGGCATGATCGAGGCTGTCGATAAACACCACGTTAATGGGTGGCAGGTGGTGCCGGGCAATCAGGCCATCCAGCACGTTGGCAAAACGGTACTCGTCCTGATAAATTTGTCCGTCGAAAAGGATGAGCGTCCAGCGCGCGGGCTGTGCGCCGCGCGGTTTGTAGATCATCACTTCACGGGAATTGCCGAGGATAGTGCTGCTCAGCATCTGGCGGCTCAACGTTCCGTGCACCAGCGGCTGTGCCGTAGCCTGAACGGAGCAATAGCGCGCCGGGCTGAGATCGAGCAGGGATAAGCGATTCCAGCGATCCGCCTTCTGTTCGCCAAAGGTGTTCGGGTTAAGCGGATCGGCCTGCGCGCTCACCAGGATCGCGCGGCGCCTGTCGTGGGCAGAACCTTCCACGATCGGTACATCGGGGGCGAGCTTGTACTGCATCACCGTATCAGCGGGCACCACGTAGCTGCGAAACCAGACGTCGCTGTTGCCCAGGCGGAACAGCGGATCGTGATCCCCCGCCGGAGAGCCGAGAATGAAAACGTTATCGCGCGCGCCGCGCCACAGAAAGGTCACGCGCTTATGGTGTGCGTCTACCGGCTCCACCATCGGCGTGTCCTGCCGACGCTGCGCCTGCCAGAACGCCTCGGTACTGCCGCCGGCAGAAAGGTCGTTTGCCAGCGCCTTCAGCGTCGGGCTTTCAGGCGCCAGCCTCTGTACGCGCGGCAAGGCGGAGGTCTCTTTCATCCGCCACTGAAAACGCCACGGCTTTCCCGCTTCGCCGTGCAGCACCAGCGAGGTGCGCTCTTTCACCGGCAGGGCAAACAGCAGCGTGTGTTCGCCGTCGGCAGGCCCGCCTTCGACAAGCGTGCGAATGCGGCGATTTTGTCCGTCCAGCAGGCGCGCATCCGTCACGCCGTTTAGCGTGGCGGAAACGTAATTTTCACCCAGCTCGGGCAGCAAAAAGCAGACTTCGCCGCTGGCATCAAACTTTCCCTGAACATCCCCCAGCAGGGACGACTCCTCGCACGTGGCCGCCACCGCGGGCAGCGCGCCGATCCCCACCAGCAACCCACTCCATACGCTCTTCATTACCGCTTGTTTCCCAACGAAATTTGGCATCAACGCTAATGCAAATGGTAATAATTTGCAATATCACCTACAGCGTTTTACCGGTGATGTCAGGACGATCGCAGGTGGCGGCATGGGTTACAACGGCAGCGAGGCAATAAAAAAGCCGGGTGGCGGCTACGCTTTACCCGGCCTACATGCCGTCAAAATTAATGTGTCTGGCTGTGATTTTCTTTGCGGTACGCGCCGGGCGGCTGGTTGAAGGTGCGGGTGAAGATGCGCGTAAACGTCTGCTGCGAGTCAAAGCCGTAGCGCAGGCAGATGTCGTACACGCGTTCGTTTGATTCTCGCAGGTCGCGCGCCGCCATCAGCAGCTTGCGTTCACGGATATAGCGCCCCAGACTTTCACCTTTGTATTGCATAAACAGCCGCTGTAAATGCCACTTTGAGTAACCCGCATGGCGGGCAATCTCTTCAATACGTAACGGCTGGTGCAGGTTGTCATCGATCCATTCGACAATCGTATCAATGACCTGAGCGGAAATCGTCATACTGCTCTCCCCCTCTGATTCTCGCTTAAACATTATTCCCACCACTCGCGAAATTTTTGCGTGGAATCACTCACCCGGACAGGCTCGCCCAGCTCCGGCGTCAGCAGCCGGTAGTTTTTATCCTTACTGGCTTTCGCCAGCTGGATCAGCGGATCGTTCCAGGTATGTTTCGCCAGCACAAAACGCCCGTTATGGCCCGGTACGATCGCTTTAGCATTGAGATCTGTCGAGGCCTGCGCCGTTTCTGCCGGGTGCATATGGATGTACTTCCAGTCCTGGTCGTACTGGCCGTTTTCCATGATGGCTAAGTCAACTCCGCCAAACTGCTCGCCAATCGCTTTGAAGTGCGGGCCGTAACCGGAGTCTCCGCTGTAGTAAACCTTCCGCTCCGGGGTGACAAACATAAAGCTGCCCCACAGGGTCTGGTTACGCTTAATGCCGCGCCCGGAAAAGTGGCGTGCGGGCAGCACGTGAACCGTCAGCGCATCGCTGATGTGCACAGACTGATTCCAGTCCCGCTCGTCAATAATGTCCGGGTTCATGCCCCAGTAGCGCAGGTGTGAGCCCACGCCGAGCGGCGTGACCACGCGCTTCACCTTCGGCAGCAGCGCCCTGATGGTGGCGTAATCCAGATGGTCATAGTGATCGTGAGAGATAATCAGCAGGTCGATCTCCGGCATGCTCTTTGCGCTCCACGGGTACTCCCCCGCAAATGCTTTATTGAGGAAGGAGAACGGCGCGGCGTAGTTACCCAGAACCGGATCGATCAGGATGCGTTTTCCCGCCAGCTGCATATACCAGGAGGAGTGGCCGAGCCACACCAGCGTGTCCTGTTCAGGCGACAGGCTGGCCAGTTCGGTTTTCACCAGCGGCAGCGGCTGAGCAGGACGGGCGTTTTCGGTTTTACGGGTAAGAAACTGCCACCACGCCACCAGCATATTTTGTTGCCCGGTAAAGCCCGGCGTAGGGAGCGTGTTGTGGAATTGCCCGTCGCGATAGTGCGGGGAGGCTTCCACTTCAGAGAGCTGCGCACCCTGCGGCGGCTGACCAAATCCGGCATTCAGTACAAACGGTAAACTCGCCGCTGAAGCAATAATCATGACTAACACCACGCAGATGAATAGAGGCTTTTTCATTTCCTGACCCGCCAACGCGCCCCTTCCGATGGTTTGCGCGGGTGACACTTGATTATGAGTGAGTAAGCACTCATTATAGATAGGATGCTTACGCCGTCAAGAAGGTTTTCGATCTTTGACATTCCGCGTTGCAGCGTAACAAAGCACGTGTTTCAATCAGGGCTTTTACAATTGACGGGAGGAAAAATTTAGTGGCACGTCCGAAGAGTGAAGATAAAAAACAGGCCTTACTGGAAGCAGCAACCGCTGCATTTGCGCAGTCAGGTATTGCCGCCTCAACGGCGTTAATTGCCCGTAATGCGGGCGTCGCTGAAGGGACGCTGTTTCGCTACTTTGCTACCAAAGACGATCTGCTGAATGCCCTCTACCTCCATCTTAAGCAGGATCTTTGCCAGACAATGCTGGCGAACCTCGATCGCACCATTACCCTGCCGAAAGAGCACACCCGCAATATCTGGAACAGCTATGTGGACTGGGGTATTCGTAACCCCGTGGCGCATGCGGCTATCCGCCAGATCGGCGTCAGTGAAAAGCTGAACGCGGAAACGGAGCAGGCGGTGAAAGACATGTTCCCTGAGCTGCACGAACTGTGCCGCCGTTCGATTC
The DNA here is from genome assembly GCF_001631805.1 of Enterobacter genomosp. S. Taxonomy (NCBI): domain Bacteria; kingdom Pseudomonadati; phylum Pseudomonadota; class Gammaproteobacteria; order Enterobacterales; family Enterobacteriaceae; genus Enterobacter; species Enterobacter genomosp. S. The sequence continues at coordinate 21,278 of NZ_LVVA01000021.1, forward strand.
GCCAGGTATTTATGTCCGACGAGTTTAAGACCTTCGGTGATGCCATGTTCTTATCGCTGGCAGAAACCACCATGGAGTTTGCTACCCGCGATCCGTCCCGTGCCGTCGATTTTAAAGCGCTGGGCTTTGAGGCGATGTGGCGCGGGCTTGCTGAGGAGGATAACGATGGACGGTAAAACCTTGCAGTCGCACGCAAAACGCGTCGCACTGGAGATGCCCTTCACCGAACATTGCTGGCCGTTTGGGCCGGAGTATGACGTGTTTAAGGTGGGCGGGAAAATTTTCATGCTGATGGCGACCGTGCGCGGTCGGCCCCACGTCAGCCTGAAGTCCGATCCGGAAACATCGCTGCTCAATCAGCAGATCTACCGTGGCGTGGAGCCCGGCTACCATCTCAACAAGAAGCACTGGATTTCCGTCTACGGCACCGACGACGTTACGCCTGAGCTGGTCACCGACCTGATTACGGACTCGTGGAACCTGGTCGTCGACAAACTGCCGAAAAAAGACCAGAAGCGGATACGGCCGACCTGATTGTTCGCCTGAGGCGAACAGTATAAGCGCTCGAATCGCACTTATCTTTTCCCGCTTCGCGCGGTAATCTGCTTTCCTTTCAAGCCCGCCTACGGGCGAATTTCATCACCAGGAGTTGTTATGGATATTATTTCTGTCGCCCTGAAACGCCACTCAACCAAGGCGTTCGACCCCGCTAAAAAACTGACCGCAGAAGAAGCGGAAAAAATCAAAACCCTGCTGCAATACAGCCCGTCCAGCACCAACTCCCAGCCGTGGCACTTTATTGTTGCCAGCACTGAAGAGGGTAAAGCGCGCGTGGCAAAATCCGCGGCGGGCGCTTATGTGTTCAACGAACGCAAAATGTTGGATGCCTCTCACGTAGTGGTGTTCTGCGCAAAAACCGCGATGGACGATGCCTGGCTTGAGCGCGTTGTCGATCAGGAAGAAGCCGATGGCCGTTTCAACACGCCGGAAGCCAAAGCCGCGAACCACAAAGGCCGCTGCTACTTTGCCGACATGCACCGCGTGGATCTGAAAGATGACGACCAGTGGATGGCGAAGCAGGTTTACCTGAACGTCGGTAACTTCCTTCTGGGCGTGGCCGCAATGGGCCTGGACGCGGTGCCGATTGAAGGCTTTGACGCGGCTATTCTTGATGAAGAGTTTGGCCTGAAAGAGAAAGGCTTCACCAGCCTGGTGGTGGTCCCGGTTGGGCATCACAGCGTGGAAGATTTCAACGCCACACTGCCGAAGTCTCGTCTGCCGCTGAGCACGATTGTGACCGAGTGCTGATTCAAACGGGCCGCTGCACGCGGCCCGTTACGTTTTACTGATGACCAGCCTGCGATGCGGATGGACATCGCGATCGCTTCCCCAGGCAAAAGCAATCCAGCGCTCTTCCAGCTCAGCGTAAGAGTTTACGGGCGTTAACGTCCATTCTTCTCCCACCGTACCGTCTGCCACGCTAATGCGATAGTTCATGGTGAACGCCCAGTCGATCATGCGCAGCCAGAACCGTTGCCCGTCCCCCGTTTGCTCGCTGTCGGAGACTACGATGTCGTATTCGCTAAGCACCCACTGGAAAAATAATTGCGGTAATCCGCTTATTACGCGCTGGTGGACGGCGCGCGGGGTGCGCCATACCATCACCTGCGTGGCGGCACCGTGGGGAAAGGTAATTTCTTTATGAAATGTAAGCTTCACGGCATACGCCGTATAAGGCTTACCGTCATCGGTAGTCACGAGACGATATTCATCACCATAACGCGATTTTAAAAGCCGGTATCCGACAGGTAGCAAGAACCCCGGCAGATGAAAATCCGCAGTACCCCGCGCCAGAAATGCTTCGGTATGTTCGACGTTTCGGGAGATAAGCCCGAGTTTTTGGCTGAACTCTGCGGAATCAATCATCAGTGGCGACATTCGTTGTTTCTCATCGCATAAGTATAGTCAACTTAACTTCCAATAGAAATCGCGTAAATTCAGCAAGTTGATTAAGCGTCAATAAAGCGTAATCTGCGGATGCTTTACCCCACACACCAGCGCATAACGCGTTAATGTATCGAGACTCGCCCTGGTAATATTCGCTTCCATTCTTGATACCGTTGGTGCGCTGACGCCCATCCGCTCCGCCACCTGGGCGCGCGTCAGGCCAGCATGATTGCGCCATTGCGCCAGCATCTCCCGCAGACGCTCCTTGCGCTCTTCTGCATCAAAGGAAGCGTGAACCTCTGAATCGCTTAACAGTTCAGCCCTGAGTTCATCCCAGTCAATAATCTTCTTGCTCATCCAACATCTCCTGTTGTCGCTTCAGTGCCAGACAAAGTTCAGCAGAGGGCGTTTTTTGCGTCTTCTTAACAAACACGCGCAAAAGAAAAATCGTCTTTTCCCGCTGGTAAACATAGATACCTCGGGTATGGATCAGCCCAACGGTCCTTATTTCAAACAGGCCATGCGGCAATGGTTTGCTGTCAGGTTCCTGAAGAGCCGTCGGGTTTAAACGCAATTTATCAAGCTGGCGAATCAGCTTCGCCTTCACCCCAGCAGGCAGTAAGAGAATATCTTCTCTTACCGCCTCATGAACGATATGTCTGAACACGATATTTCATCCCTGATGATATTAGCATATAAGGCAATTTGCATTAAAGGCTAATTTAGCTTTTCGTGTCCCACCTTACCCATTTTTAACAGGAAGAACCGGATCCGCTTTGATTCCCTGAAAGCGCCTCGCAAAAAACTTAATTCCCCTGCCCGGCAAGCCACGCCATCGCCCGCTCTCCCGCCTCGTCTACCGGGAGATACACCAGCAACCGCGATCCGTTTCGCGGCGCGGAGTACCAGTACATCTGCTGGAGATGGAAATCCCCCAGTTCTGGATGGGTAAACAGCTTGAGCTGATTCTCCACGCCGCGCACGTCGTTGCGCTGGTGCCACAGGGTTTTGAACTCCTCGGAAACCGCAAAAAAACGCGCCAGCTTCGCTTCCCAGAGCGGGTCGCCCCGGTGTTCGGCCATTGCCGCGCGGAAGTAGGAGACGAAAATCGGCAGCACGTCGTCACGTTTGCCAAGCCGCGCGCGCCACGCCGGATGGGTGAGGAAGAGATAAATACAGTTGCGATCTTCCGGCGGTATGGCGTTGAAATCGACGCCCATGAGATGCCCGAAGCTGTCGTTCCAGGCCACGATATCGAAATTCGGTTTCTGAATGCTGGCGGGTTTTGGCATCAGCGTATCCAGCAGGCGGCGCGTGCCTTCGCTGATCCCCTCGCAGCAGACCGCCTGCGGGGCTTCACCCGGCGGCAAACCGGCGAGCACAAAAAGATGTCGGGCTTCGGTTGGGGTGCATTGCAGCGCTTTTGCGATGGCGGCCATCACCGCGCTGGACGGGTTGACGTCCCTGCCCTGTTCCAGCCAGGTGTACCAGGTGACGCCGACGTCCGCGAGCATCGCCACCTCCTCGCGGCGCAGGCCCGGCGTGCGGCGGCGGCCGCTGCGCGGTAAGCCGAGGCGCTGCGGGTCGAGGCTTTCACGCCGGGCACGTAAAAAGGCGCCCAGCTGCTTGCGGGTGTCATCCTGGAGAGAGGTGACAGGTTCAGACATCAGCGCCATAAAATCTCCTGCATGGTAGTGCCAGTACCAGTATAAGCAAGAACTGGTACCCGTTTATCAGATGGTTGATGCTACGACTCTACGCTGTTTGACGCAATGGAGTCACCATGAATACGTCAGTTGTTTCACCGGGTCGTGCGGGCCTGATACTGCTGTTAACCGGCCAGATGCTGCCGCTGATTGATACCTCAATCACTAACGTGGCGCTGGATTCCATCACCCAGTCGTTACACGCCACTGCTACCGAACTGGAGCTGATTGTCGCCCTCTACGGCGTGGCCTTCGCCGTCTGCCTGGCCCCCGGCAGTAAGCTGGGCGATAACCTTGGCCGCCGTCGTCTGTTTATGTGGGGCGTGGCAAGTTTTGGCCTGGCCTCGCTGCTGTGCGGCATGGCGGGCAATATTGAACAGCTGCTTGCCGCGCGCATTATTCAGGGCGCGGGCGCCGCGCTTATCATGCCGCAAATACTTGCGACGCTGCACGTCACGTTAAAAGGGACGGCTCACGCCAAAGCGATCAGCCTGTTCGGGGGTATCGGCGGGATTGCGTTTATCGTCGGCCAGATGGGTGGCGGCTGGCTGGTGTCGGCGGACATTGCCGGGCTGGGCTGGCGCAACGCCTTCTTTATCAACGTGCCAATATGTCTGGTGGTGCTAACGTTAAGCCGTCGCTACGTGCCGGAAACCCGCCGCGATACGCCGTCGCGCATTGACTGGACCGGAACCGTCCTGCTGACGGCGATACTGTGCTGTCTGCTGTTCCCGATGGCGCTCGGCCCGCAGTGGCACTGGTCCTGGCCGCTGAAGGCCGCGCTGATGGCGATTGTGCCGCTGGCCGGGTTAATGGTGCTGAACGCGCGCAAAAAAGAGCGCGAGGATGCCCATCCGCTGATTGCGCCGCGCCTGTTGCAACTGCGCAGCATACGCTTTGGCGTGCTGATTGGGATGCTCTTTTTCAGCGTCTGGTCCGGATTTATGTTCTGCATGGCGCTGACCATGCAAAGCGGTCTGGGGATGGCGCCATGGCAGTCCGGGAACAGCTTTATCGCGCTCGGTGTGACCTATTTTATCTCTGCCTGGTTCGCCCCACGCCTGATTGCCCGCTACAGCACCAGCGCGATCCTGCTGACCGGGCTTGCGATTCAGCTTGTCGGCCTGGTGGCGCTGATCGCCACGTTCCGCCACTGGGGAATGCACAATACCGCGCTGACGCTGGCCCCGGCTACCGGGCTGGTGGGTTACGGGCAGGCGCTGATTGTGAACAGCTTCTACCGCATCGGGATGCGCGATATCCAGCCTGACGACGCGGGGGCCGCAAGCGCGATTTTAAGCACCCTGCAACAAGCTGCGCTGGGGCTTGGCCCGGCCATTTTTGGCGCAATTTTGCTGCACGGGCTGCACACTCATCACGGCGATTACACCCAGGCGGTCAACGTCTTTCTGATGGTGGAAACGGTCATGATGGTGGTGCTGGCGCTGGCCACGCTGCGCATGCGCTATCGCCTGAGTTTACCGATCGTCAAGGCCTGCCCGACGACAAAATAAAACAGCCGGAATTTGCATAATAGATCCGCAGCCGCCATTATGGGGCTGCATCAATACAGGAGACGTTATGCAGGAATTAATTGCTCAGGTTGAAGAGTTAGGGATTGAAATTAATCACACCACCTCTTTAGTGATTATCTTTGGTATTATTTTTCTTACCGCCATCATTGTTCATTTTATTCTGCACAAAGTGGTGCTGCGCGCCTTCGAGAAACGCGCGCAGGCCAGCAGCCATTTATGGTTGCAGATCATTACTCAGAACAAGTTATTTCACCGCCTGGCGTTTACCCTTCAGGGGATAATCGTCAACGTTCAGGCGGTACTGTGGCTGCAAAAAGGCAGCGAAGCAGCGGAAATGCTCACCACCTGCGCAAAGCTGTGGGTGATGGTATATGCCCTGCTCTCTTTCTTCTCGCTGCTGGACGTGATTTTTAATCTGTCACAGAAAATGGCCACCGCGTCGCAGCTGCCGCTGAAGGGGATATTCCAGGGCATCAAGCTGGTGAGCGCCATTCTGGTGGGGATCTTAATTATCTCCCTGCTGATCGGCCAGTCTCCCGCCATTCTGATAAGCGGCCTGGGTGCGATGGCTGCCGTTCTGATGCTGGTATTCAAAGATCCGATTCTGGGCTTAGTGGCCGGCATTCAGCTCTCCGCCAACGACATGCTCAAGCTTGGTGACTGGCTGGAAATGCCGAAATACGGCGCCAACGGCACGGTGACGGATATCGGCCTGACCACCGTTAAGGTGCGCAACTTCGACAACACCATTACCACCATCCCGACCTGGGCGCTGGTCTCTGACGCGTTCATCAACTGGAGCGGCATGTCCGCCTCCGGCGGCCGCCGCATTAAGCGCAGCCTGAATATCGACACCACCAGCATTCATTTTCTCGACGAGCAGGAGCAGCAGAAGCTGATTCAGGCGAAACTGCTGAAGCCCTATCTGGCCGCGCGCCATGAGGAAATTAACCTGTGGAATCAGCAAAACGGGGAAGGAGAATCGGTATTAAACCTGCGCAAGATGACCAATATTGGCACCTTCCGTGCCTACCTGAATGAATATTTGCGTAACCATCCGCGTATTCGTAAAGATATGACGCTGATGGTGCGCCAGCTGGCGCCGGATGCCAACGGGCTGCCGATTGAAATATATGCCTTTACCAATACGGTAATCTGGGCGGAATACGAAGATATTCAGGCCGATATCTTCGACCATATTTTCGCGGTAGTGGATGAGTTTGGCCTGCGTATTCATCAGTCACCCACCGGGAACGATATTCGCTCCCTGGCAGGGGTTATTGCCAGATAATCAGGCGCTGGCGCGGGAAATAAAGCGCCAGCCCATCATCACCCTTTCCGTGGGCGCATCCGGGTTGTCGATTTTGTTTAAGAGCAGATTGACCGCCTTGCGCCCGATATCCCGCGACGGCTGTTCGATGGTGGTAAGTGAAATCATGTCCGCCAGCTCCGTACCGTCAAAGCCGACCACGGCAATATCCTCCGGCACCCGCAGACCTGCCTGCTGAATGGCGCGCAACGCCCCCGCCGCCAGCGTATCGGAAACGGCAAATACCGCGTCCGGCGGATTATCTTTTAACAGGTTTTGCATCGCCGCCATGCCCGCTCTGGAGCTGAGCTCACTGGCGTACTCCACCGCCTGATAGTCCAGACCCCGCAGGTGGATCACGCTCTTATAGCCGCGCTCGCGCAGGCGGGCATATTTGTAGCTGAGGTCGTGGTTGATCAGCGCAATGCGTTTGCGTCCCCCGTCGGCCAGCTGGCTGACAACGTGCTGGGAGGCATCGACATCGTTTATCCCCACGCAGGAAACCGCGCCCGCATCCGCGTATTCGGCGCACTGCACCCACGGCGCAGAACCAATCAGCGCCGCCAGTTCCGGCAGTTTTGAAAATGCATCCATGGTAATGATGCCGTCGACGATTTTGCCCGACAGCAGGCTTAAGCCCGAGCGGGAGCGCTCAATGTCCGAGCCGGAGTTGCAGAGCAGAATGCGATAGCCGTTCTTTTCCGCCTCCGCTTCGATGCCCTTCACCACTTCGGCGCAGAACGGATTAGCGATGTTCGAGACCATCACCAGGATCATATAGCTGCGGGCGGTGCGCAGCTGACGCGCCAGCAGATTGGGCTGGTAGTTACTCTCCTGGATCGCCTGCAAAACGCGCTCGCGGTTTTTCGCCTTCACGGTATCGCTGTTGTTCAGCACGCGGGAGACCGTTGCCACGGAAACCCCGGCCAGCTGGGCGATTTTCTGAATTGACATAGCGACGATACATCCTGCGGTTAGCGTTTTGTGCAGGCTATCATAAATTCGTTGCCCGGCGAACCGGGCAGTGCGTCAGCGTTCAAGGCGCACCCAGCGCTGCTGCTGATGACTTTTCACAATAGCATCAATGATATACATCACGTTTGCGCCATCGTGGAAGGTGGCAAACTGCGCCGCCTCAGGCATTACACCGGCCTGCACGGCACGGTAAAACTGCGCCATCATATTCTTAAAAGCATCCGGCCAGCCTTCAATGTGCCCGCCCGGGAAGTGGGCGCTGTCGGCCACGTCACGGTTCATCAGGCCCGGATCGTCGGTGAGCGTCTGGTTTGCCCGATCGCGATGGCCGATCCACAGCTGCTGCGGGATCTCCTGATCCCATGCCACCGACCGCTCGCTGCCGTTGATTTCAAAGGTCAGACGGTTTTTTCGCCCGGCGCTTACCTGCGAGACGCTAAAGTTGCCTTTGCTGCCGTCGTCAAAGCGGAACAACACCGAGCCGAAGTCTTCGGTCGTGACCGGTTTGTCTTCATACTCCGCCTGTTCGTCATGGGAGAAGGTTTGATTCCCGCCCTTGCTGGCCCTGCGCGTCGACCAGACGATGGATAAATCAGCCATCACTTCGGTAATGCGCCTGCCGGTCACATACTGCACCGTATCGCACCAGTGGGAGCCGATATCCGCCACCGCCCGCGATGCGCCGCCGAGCACGGCATCCACCCGCCAGTTGTAGTCGGTTTCCAGCAGCATCCAGTCCTGGAGGTAGCTGCCGTGTGAGGCAAAAATCCGCCCGAGGCTGCCCGCGCGCAACATGCTCGCCGCCTGACGCACCATCGCAAACTGGCGATAGACGAAGCTCACGCCGTGCACCACGCCCGCCTGCTCCGCCAGCGCCACCAGCTCGCGCGCCTCCTCAGGCGTCATGCAGAGCGGCTTTTCGGAAAACACGTGCTTCCCCGCGCGCAGGATCTGGCGGTTAATCTGTGCATGCAGGTGGTTCGGCGTGCAGTTGTGCACCACGTGCAAATCAGGGTGCGCGAGCAGCTCCTCAACGCTGCCGTACGCGTGCGGTACGTTTAGCAGGCGCGCCTTTTCCTGCGCCTTAACGAGCGAGCCGTCGCACAGCGCGACCACCTGGACAAAACCGAGGCGCCTGAGCGCCTCGATATGTGCCGGGCCAATAAACCCGCTGCCGACGATCCCGACGTTAATCATGGCTGCCCCCTGCGGCGAAATCGTCAAACGCCCGTCCGGAAACGGGAATGATATGCCGGCGGATAAATTCGCTGCCTTCACTGGCCCCGGTATCGCCATCCTTCAGGCAGCACTCCCACTCCAGCACCGCCCAGCCGTCGTAGTCGTACTGGGTCAGCTTGCTGAAAATGCCTTTGAAGTCGATCTGCCCGTCGCCGGGCGAGCGGAAGCGTCCGGCGCGGTTGATCCACGGCTGGTAGCCGCCGTACATGCCGCTGCGCCCGCTGGGGCGGAACTCGGCATCCTTCACGTGGAACGCCTTGATGCGCGCATGGAAGATGTCGATAAAGGCCAGATAGTCCATCTGCTGGAGCAGCATATGGCTTGGATCGTAGAGAATGTTGCAGCGCGGATGGTTGTCTACCAGTGCCAGAAAACGCTCGAAGGTGACGCCGTCGTGCAGATCTTCCCCCGGATGCAGCTCAAAACAGACGTCCACGCCCTGCTCGTCGAAGACATCGAGAATTGACCGCCAGCGATCCGCCAGCGCCTGGAACGCCTCCTGAAAACGCTGCTCGTTGTGCGGCGGCCACGGATAGAAAAACGGCCACGCCAGCGAGCCGGAGAAGGTGGCGTGCGCCTTCAGGCCTAATCTTGCCGAGGCGACCGCTGCCTGCTTCAGTTTTTCGGTTGCCCACGCCCGGCGCGCCGCCTCGTTACCGCGCACGGCGGCGGGTGCGAAGTGGTCAAACGCCTCGCTGTAAACCGGGTTCACCGCCACAAGCTGCCCTTCCAGATGGGTCGACAGCTCGCTGATAACCAGCCCGTGTGCAGCCAGCTTAGCGGCGATGTCGTCGCAGTAGGCCTGGCTCTCTGCGGCTTTCTCCACGTCAAAGATGTGCGGATGGTTGCAGGGGATCTGCACTGCCTTATAACCTTTACCTGCCGCCCATTCAGCCAGCCCGTCGAGCGAATTAAACGGCGCTTCTGCGCCAATAAACTGCGACAGAAAAATGCCGGGTCCTTTCATCGTCCTCATACCACCTCCTGAACGTTACGCCTTGTCATCGTCATACTTAAACGTGAGAAGGAAAATCAGCGCGATCGCCGCGGCCGCTACCGCCGGGATCCACCAGAATGTCACCCACGCCTGCGGCACGGTCTGCCCTGCCACCAGGCGGTTATAGAGCGCGCCGGAAATCTGCGAGCCGAGCAGCATGCCGATGCCGTAGGTGAACATCACGATCATGCTCTGGGCCTGGCCTTTCACCTTTTCGCCCGCCACCCGGTCGGTGTAGATAAAGCCGACGACAAAGAAGAAATCGTAGCAGACGCCGTGGAGCAGAATGCCGAGATACAGCAGAATGCGCCCTTCCTCGCTGACGCCCAGCGCGAACATGGCGTAGCGCACGAACCACGCCAGCATGCCGATCAGCAGCATGACCTTCACCCCCAGGCGGCGGAACAGCAGCGGAATGACCAGCATGAAGACGATCTCGGACATCTGCCCGAAGGACATGGCAGTGCTGACGTCGGCAATTCCTGCATCCGCCAGATACGAGGCGGTGTAGGCGTAATAGGTGCCGAGCGGGACGGAGATCAGCATCGCGCAGACGGAGAAGACGAAGAAGTGGCGGGTTTTAAGCAGCGCAAACGCATCCGCGCAGAAGAGATCCCGCACCTGCACCGGCAGGCCTTTCGCCGGGGCTGGCGTGTGCGGCAGCGTCAGGCTGTATAGAGCCAGCAGCACGGAGCTGACTGCCGCCACCTGGAAGATGGTGACGCTGGACGCCACGCCGGTGACGCCGATGAAAATGCCCGCCACGATCCAGCCGATAGTGCCGAACACGCGCACCACCGGGAAGGTTTTATCCACGTTTGCCAGGCTATGAAACGCGATGTTGTTGGTCAGCGCCAGCGTCGGCATGTAGCAGAGCGTGTAGCCAAACAGCAGGCCAATCAGCAGCGCGCCGTTCCCGGCAATCAGCGCTCCCGGCACGAACCAGAGGATCGCCGCGCCCACGAGGTGCATCACCGCCATCACCTTCTGCGAGGCGAAGAAGCGGTCCACCAGCATCCCGAGCACGAACGGCGAGAGAATGGAGGCGATGGGCCCGGCGGAGAACGCATCGCCAATCAGCAGAGACATGTTGTGCTGGGTCATCACCAGACCAAGCGTGACCGACCAGCTACCCCAGATAAAAAATTGCAGAAACATCATCAGCGACAGCCGCGGCACCAGCAGCCGGTGCTGTGTTATCGCCTTTTCACTACCGTCAGTTGACACCATGATAAGCCTCACCCGGAAAAAGTAATCGATTACAAAACAACTCAAATGAAAAGTAATCGATTACAAAATAAAGATCCTGTGGATCGTAGAAGATTTGGGAGGGGGGTCACGATAAAGATGAAGCAGTGTTTGTAGGCCCGGTAAGCGCAGCGCCACCGGGCGTGAAGGCAGGTGCGGTCTGGTTTGGTGCGGTCTGTTGCCCTCACCCCGGCCCTCTCCCACAGGGAGAGGGAGAAAAACGGGTTACTTTTTGCGTGAGAGCTTAAACGCGATAAACAGGAACACCACCCATACCGGCAGCAGCATTGCTGAAAGTCGCATCTCATCCATGGTGCACATCAGCACCAAAATCAACGCCAGGAACGCGATACAAAGGTAGTTCCCCGCCGGATAAAGCAGCGCTTTGAACTGCGTCTCGCGTCCCTTACGGCGCATCGCCGCGCGGAAACGCAGGTGCGCGAGGCAAATCATGATCCAGTTCAGTAGCAGCGTCGCCACAACCAGCGCCATCAGCAGGCCAAAGGCCTGTTTCGGCAGCAGGTAGTTGATCAGTACCACCAGCGAGGTGATAGCGCCGGAAAGGAACAGCGAATTGACCGGCACGCCGCGACGGCTGACGCGGGTAAGAAATTTTGGTGCGTTGCCCTGTACGGAGAGGCCAAACAGCATACGGCTGTTGGAGTAGACCCCGCTGTTGTACACCGACAAAGAGGCCACCAGAATGACGAAGTTCAGCGCCGAAGCCACCACGTTGCTGTTCAGATCGTGGAAAATCATCACGAACGGACTGCTGTCGGATTTCACTTCCACCCACGGATAGAGCGCCAGCAGCACCACCAGCGAGCCGATGTAGAACAGCAGAATACGGTACACCACCTGGTTGACCGCTTTCGGTATGCTTTTGTGAGGGTCGCGCGCTTCAGCAGCGGTGATGCCAATCAGCTCCAGACCGCCGAAGGAGAACATAATGACCGCCAGCGAAAGGATAAGCCCTTTCCAGCCGGTCGCCAGGAAGCCGCCGTGCTGCCATAGGTTGTCGATAGTGGCTCGCTCGCCGCCGTGGCCGGAGAACAGCAGCCACAGGCCAAAGCCGATCATGCCGATAATCGCCAGCACCTTAATCAGCGCAAACCAGAACTCGGTCTCACCATACAGGCGCACGTTCACAAGGTTAACGGCGTTAATGATGATGAAGAAGGCCGCCGCCCAGATCCACGTGGGCACGTCCGGCAGCCAGTACTGCATGTAGATGCCGGCGGCGGTCAGCTCTGCCATGCCCACCAGCACAAACATCACCCAGTAGTTCCAGCCGGAGAGGAAGCCAGCGAACGGGCCCCAGTATTTATAGGCAAAGTGCGCGAAGGAGCCTGACACCGGCTCTTCAACGACCATCTCGCCGAGCTGGCGCATGATCAGGAAGGCGATGATGCCGGCGATGCCGTAACCCAGCAGAACCGCGGGGCCGGCCATCTGAATGGCGGGGCCGATGCCGAGAAACAGCCCGGTACCAATTGCGCCGCCGAGGGCAATTAACTGAATATGTCGATTTTGCAAACCACGTTGCAGCGTCGGATTCTGATCCGACGAAGCTTCAGCGCTACCATGGCCTGAAGCGGATGACGCGTCTTTCACGCCCTACCCCTGTCTCTTTTTTAGAAGGGGCACGTTTTAACACTTCATGCTGGTGGTAGCAAGCTTAACGCCGGGCCAGCGCATGCGCCCGGCGCGTAAACATCACGAGCCGATGATCCCGCCGTCCGCTTTCACGATCACCACCGTGGACGATCGCGGGCGTCCGTTCGGGCTGGCGTCCGGCCAGTCAGAGACGGCGCGAGGATTGGCCGGATCGGTAATATCATCCCCGCCCTCCCCCGGATGCTGAATGTTGATAAACAGCGTGCGGTTGTCCGGCGTAAACGCAATGCCGGTGATCTCACACCCGCGCGGCCCGGTCAGGAAACGGCGATACTCGTTGGTGCCCGGAATGGTCGCCACCATCTGGTTATTGCCCATCCCCTCGTACGCTTTCTTATTAATGGTGCTGGAGGAGACGTCGGTCTGGATCCACAGCACGCCCTGGTGATCAAACGACAGGCCGTCGGGGCTGCCGAATGCCGCGCCCTGCATGGAGCCTTTGGCCTTCGGATCGTCGCCGTCGGTGCGTCCGGCCATGACCAGAATATCCCACTTAAAGCGCGCGGCAGCAGGATCGGCCCCGTCTTCATGCCAGTGCATGATATGCCCAAACACGTTGTTGGCGCGCGGGTTGGCGGCATCCACCGGTGCTTTCCCCTCTTTCCCGCGATCGCTGTTGTTGGTGAGCGTACAGTAGACGCTGCCGCTGGCGTGCGGATCGACGGCGATCCATTCGGGGCGATCCATTTTGGTCGCCCCCACCGCGTCGGCCGCCAGCCGAGTTTTAATCAGCAGATCGCCCTGGCTTTCAAACCCTTTACTCTTATCCAGGCCATTTTGCCCGAAGATCAGCGGCAGCCAGTCGCCGCTACCGTCCTCGTTGAACCTGGCGACGTACAGCGTGCCGGACGTCAGCAGCTGCATACTAGCTTCCCGGTTCGCGGGATCGTATTTTTTGTCCGAGACAAACTTATAGATGTACTCGAACTTCTGATCGTCCCCCATATAGACCACTACGCGATTATCGGCGGCGAGCGTGACGGCAGCCCCCTCATGCTTGAAGCGACCGAGCGCGGTATGCTTGCGTGGCGTAGAGGTCGGGTCGTAAGGATCGATCTCCACGACCCAGCCGAATCGGTTAGGTTCGTTAGGGGTTTTATCGACGCTGAACCGGTCATCCACTTCGTTCCAGCGGTAGGACTCATCGCTGTCGCTGATGCCGTAGCGTTTTTCCAGCGGATTGAGATCGGCTTTTTTCACAAAAATATCCGACCAGTTCTCCTCGCAGGTGAGGTAGGTGCCCCACGGCGTATGGCCGTTAGCGCAGTTTTGCATGGTGCCCAGCACGCGCTCCCCCTGCGGGTCGGCGGCGGTTTTCATTAGGTCCTGATGCCGCGCCGGACCGGTAAGCTGCATAGGCGTATTGACGGTAATACGGCGCGCGAACGAAGACGGACGAACCACCTCCCAGCCGCTGCCCGCTTTTTTCACTTCCACCACCGACACGCCCATCGCGTTCTGCCCCTTGCGGGCCTTGTCGAGGCTCCAGTTCGCCGTACCGTCGGTAAACAGCATCCCGTTGTCGATGTATTCATGGTTCATCGCCAGCAGGCCATGCTCCGGGCTTTGCCCCCCCTGCGGCAGGCTAAACCACGCCATGCCGTCGTGATGCATGCCCGCCTGCGCGGCCTGTTCGTCCGTGGTATTGCTGGCATCCGGCTTAAAGGCCGGCATGTTGTCTTTGAGACCCGTCGGATCGCCCCAGCGATAGAACGGGCGGGCAATATAGCCTTCCGGCACCCTGACCGTATCTTCGGTGGAAACAGAGATGCTGGTAAACCCAAGCGACACCGCTTTTGCCAGCGCGGACGGTTTTGAGACCGCGGCAATGGCGTTCTCAGGTTTGATCAGAAACGGGAATGATACGGCGGCCCCCGCAACGGCCCCCATCTGGAGAAAACGTCGGCGGGAGAGGAACATCTTCGCAACCTCGGAGAATACCGGGTTAGCGCTGCGGTTACTGATATCGTCTTGATGTTCTTTTTTGAAAACGGATTTGAGGGGTCTGCCCATAGCGGCTTCCTGTCATTGGCCAAGAGGTAAAAGAGTTGGCGACCAGTGTAAGAAGCTTTTGTTACAATTTTATAACACGATAACGAGGGGATTGGGGCGTCCCTGCCCCGGATAACGAGGTGGAACGCTTAGAACTCGTAGCCCACCGAGACCTTAAAGGTTCGCGGCTCGCCCTGAGTGATGTAGGTACCGGAATCGTCCACGCTTGACCAGTAGTTTTCGTTGGTCACGTTGTCGATGCCTGCGCGCACCGTCATCTGGTTTTCATTGTGGTTTACCGCGAAGCGATAGCGCATGCCCAGATCCAGCGTGGTGTAGCTGTCTAGCTTTTTGCTGTTCGCGAGATCGGCATACTGCGTGCCAGAGTGGTTAACGCGCGCGGTGGCCGTCAGCCCCTCAATCGGCCTGATATCGTACTCCGCGCCCAGCACGGCGTAGAAGTTCGGAATACCGATCGCATCGTTCCCCTGATTCACGCCGTTTTTGGTTTTGGTCAGCTCGGCCTGAAGCCAGGTGGCGCTGGCATTCAGACGCATCCCCAACATGGGCTCGCCGAAGACGTTTAGCTCCACGCCACGGTTGCGCTGTTCAGCGTCCAGGCCATAGTGTCCGCTGTCGTCGAGGATCGCCGACGGCATTTTGATTTCAAACAGCGCCAGGGAGCCGCCCACGCGGCCAAAGTCTGCCTTCACGCCCACTTCATTCTGCTTAGAGTGAACGATACCGGTGCTCTGGCCGTAGTTGGTGGCGGTGTTAGGTGCAGTTTCTCCGGGCTGTAACGCTTCGGTATGGTTAGCGTAAAGGGAGATTTCCTCCCACGGTTTGTAGACCACGCCGTAGGTTGGCATCCAGCGGCTGCCGTCAAAACCGTCCGCGTCGTTCTCTGCGCCGGTGATTTTGTTGTACCCGCGAACGACCACTTTCTGATGGCGCGCGCCTGCGGTGAACAGCAGCTTGTCATCCAGCACGCCCAGGGTATCGCTCAGCAGCCAGCCCTGGGTGCGGGTGCGCCCGCTGGTCAGCGGATCGCTGTATTTACCGCCGGAGCCGTTGAAGTTGGTGCTGTCCGGCATCGCGACGCCGGTGTTGTGGTAGATGTTGGTGGTCGGGTTATCCGCCGTCGCCGACATTTTCCAGGCGATTTTTTCGTTTTTGGTCATCGCGGAGTACCCCACGTTGACCTTGTGCGATACGAAGCCGGTAGTGAAGTTACCGCGAATGCCCGCCATCCCGCTGACGGAATCGCTGATGCGGTTGGTGTCGAGACGGCTGACCGTTGCGTTACCGCTCTTGTCCACCAGCTTCGGCGCGCTGTAGATCCCTTCTTCGTGCGCGTGCTGCGCACCGAGGCCGGTATAGGCCGTCCAGCTGTCGGTGATGTCATACTCGCTGCGCCACATCCCGAACTCGTTTTCGATATCGCTGTAGGCCCACTTCTGCGAGAAGTTGCGATCGTTTTTCGGCGGTTCAGGCACGAAGTCCACCGCTGAGATGTTGACGCTGGTCGGGCTGCCGTGGAAGGTTTTCTTCTGATAGCCCAGATCCAGCGAGGTGCGGAAGCGGTCGCCTTTGTAGTCCAGGCCGGTGGAGAGCAGCGTGGTGCGGCGGCGGTCGTTCGGTACGCCGGTTTCGCCTTCACGATGCACGAGGTTCACGCGCGCGCCGAACTGGTCGTTATCGCCAAAGCGACGCCCCGCATCCAGCGTGGTGCCAATCTGGGAATCCGAGGTGTAGTCCACGCCCACTTTCGCCTGCGGTGTTTCCCCGGCATGCTTTGGCTCAAGGTTAATCATCCCCCCCACGCCCGAGCTTGCCGCGCCGTTCATCAGGGCGTTTGCCCCTTTGAAGATCTCAATGCGGTCGACCATCTGGGCATCCACCACCTGACGCGGCAGCACGCCGGAGAGGCCACCGAAGGTCATGTCGTCGCCGTCAAACTTCAGGCCGCGAATACGGAAGGTTTCCGCACTGTTGCCGTAACCCTGCACAAACTGCACGCCCGCGTCGTTTGCGACTACGTCAGCAATGGTTTTTGCCTGCTGATCTTCCACCAGCTTCGAGGTGTAGCTGATGATGTTGAACGGCACGTCCATGGCGTTCTGCTGACCGAGCATCCCCATCCGTCCGCCATTGGCCACCTGCCCGTCAAGGAAGGCGGGCACCAGCTGATCACCGCCGGGTTTAAAATCACTCCCTGCGGTGGACTGGACAACGATGGTGTCTTCTTTTTTTTCATCCGCCGCAAAGGCGGAGTGGGTAACCGCGCCAATGGCAATCGCCAGCAGCGTTTTGTGCATTGTGGAGTTGTTCATAGTTAACTCGTTTAACGTGCGCGCAAAAATGACCCGTTGTCGGGCCTTAGAATTTATTGAGAGAAATGCAAATGAGAACTATACGTATTATCCATGCGTTATCAAGCGTAAACGCACATTCCGTTCTGTGTAAACGGTGAAAGTAAGACGGGTAGGTATGCAGGCGGGGAAAGCTTGACGCACAGCCACCCCGCGTACGGGGGTGGCTGCTCAGGTATTATTTTTTCTTGTAGATATCGGCGGTGCCGTGAATTTTGTTGTTGGTGTTACCGGAGGTCAGCACCAGCACATCAGCGCCTTCTTTATCGGCTTTCTCGACCAGCTCTTTTTTCGCATCATCGACAGAGACTTCGTTAGCGGTGCTCACGGTACCGATTTTTTCGTACTGCGATTCAACTTTTTCGAATTCGTTTTTTGTCATCATTTCAGCCGCAAAGGCATTGGTGGTAAACAGAAACGCGGTGCCCAACAAAATAGCAGTCGTTTTTTTCATAACCTTTTTCCTTGAGATTAATGAGCAACTACGAAAAGGCCCCACGCGAAACGGTGAGGTGTTATGAGCATGGTAGAGGATTGGCGAAAATGCCATAGCGTAAGAAAAATACTGTTATAACAGTCAATTATGCTGTCAAAAATGTGAATTAACGCTTTTTTTGGGATTGTTGTCCCAAATATGTTCAACAGCGGAAATCAGGAGAATGTGAAGGAGGCTTAAGTGTATGATATTTAATGGCACGCCCTGTAGGATTCGAACCTACGACCTACGGCTTAGAAGAACGTAGAGTACTGTTTAACGCACTGTAATATCATTAGTTTTACCGCGCTCGCACCGCGTTTGTGTCATAACGTGTCATTACATGCTGTCGTATTTCCTTCTGATTCATCCATGCATGACACAACTGTGACACAGAGAGTACACAGCCATGCCTCATGGTATAGCTGTGTAGTTTCCTTCAAATCACCGGGCAATCATCAAACTCGCCTGTGCGTGCATCATTGATGATGTAAGTGATGACTCCGAAAACCGGGCTCTCTATACCTTCAAAGTGACCAGGTAACTTTTCCTTCCTGCCGTTCAATGCGTTCTCAAGGTGAGGCTGAGGATATGTCCGGTAAATCTTCACCTTGAACTCACCGCCTATCTCACAAACCAGCAATGAGCCATCACATGGGTTTAGTGACGAGTCGATGACAAGCAGCGCATCTTTCATGATGCCGCAGCGGTAGATAGTCTCTGACGCCTTCATGTAGTACGTAGCAGAAGGTTTGTGTATGAATCGCTCATCAAGCGACAGGCGGTTCTCAACGTAATCAGCAGCCGGGCTCGGGAATCCCATAACTCACCTCCGATAGTTACTGTATATACATACAGTATTATCGATCGGCTAAACTGATCAAGTGATCATTCTCAACCATGTGGTAAACTGATTTTTTTAAAGGAGAAAAAGATGGAGTGGCTACTCATCATGGCTGTCGTGCTGTTCGTCTTTGCGTTGCCCGGTACTGATATATGAAGGGTGGGATAAACCTACCCAGAGTGTTGGGTGTCTCGATGGTCTGCTTGCTTGTCACTGGGTCCGTAGATAACAAGTGGGTTGTGGCCATATTCTTGCTGCTTATCGCTGCCTGGCTGGCGCTTGAAGTAACTAATAAGATGAAGCGTTAGATGCACCCCTCGATATTTGAGGGGTGCATTAATAGGTCAAGCGGCTTTCTTTGGGATAATAGATGAGGCTACTTTGAATAAAAGGTACACAAAGCTTACAACAATTAGGTTTTTAAAGTAGATGAACATAAATAGCTCAAGGCTTTCTCGGGCCATAAAGAAAGTGAAAGGCACCGTTACGAAACCTGCTATTGACATAACTGTAAGTTTATTGCTGTTTATTATTATATCCAACGTCCTTACAACCAGACCTGATAACGCATAAGCCAGCCAATAAAAATATCCTCCGAACAGAACTAGTGATGATCCTAGCAATGTCGAGGCCATGTTCAATCCGCTACTCATACCCAGTATGTTCGTCGTAAAATAGTATGAGCTATTCATTGTAACGATTGGCTTCTCCTCCCAAAGGAAGCGCGGCACAAACCCAGAAAACTGACTAAACATGTAATATATGCCGCCAACAGCGTCAGGATTAGTTGTATTATCGTAGTATTTTACCGCCTCGTACTGGTAGTTTATTGGAGAGAGGCTGTCAGTGAGGTACTGTATAGCTAGACTTAGCGCGGCACCGGAGCTGGACATGGAGTTTGAGTAGCGAAGCATCCCGAGTGCCGCCACAAGGAAAAGCCCTATGCATCCAATAATCAGAAACTTAAATTTATTTATCTTCCCTGTTACGAAGCATATCAATGTTGCCATTAATAACGCTGAGAACATTACGTTCCTTGAACCGCCTATCAGTATATAAAACGCAACGCCAAACAGGATAGAAATGCCACATGACTTAGCAAATGCATATTTTGATTTAGATGTGAAGCTATAGACAATAACGGCGGGAACAAAAGCTGACATAGGCATAAGCAAAAGGCCGCTTCCCGCATTTTCCCCTAATTTAGATGCGTAGTTATCTGAGTCGAATGATGAACCTTTGGTTATGTAGAAGATGATCATTGCAAGGATAGATACCGACAATGATATTGCTACAAATAGGTTTGCAGATCCGAAAAATATCTTCCCTCTCGCCATTCCTCTTGGCTTAGGCGATAGTAAATGAGATGCCAGATAAAATATTATGATTCCGATGAATGATTTTAGTGAAACATCATTTATATACTCTACTGGCATATATACTTCAGCGGGAACAAGCGCATCAACACGGAAAGGTAAAGACGCATAGCCAACGAAATGAGTTATCACAAGGAACATCATACCTACAGATTTGAATCTGATCCCGTTCCTGATGAAAGAATGAGCAGCAAGTAAGAAAAGTATAGTGAAGTATATGATCGGAAATATGTACGTAAATATCGATGTGTAATCTGACATTTGCAAGCACCAGACAGCAAATCACCGCATTGTATCCCATGCCGATTGCAAGTAAAGCCAAATCTGGTCAAAGCATGCCTAATTCGCATCAAAAGATAGGCGGCATTAGCCGCCTTTTCTTACTTCACGCTATTACCTGGAATGTTGGCGGCGTTCCGGCAAAGTCCCCTGACTGCGAACATGACCACCCATACTTGATGGTTGTTCCTGGACTTATGAGGATTAGTATGTCACCGCTTGTCCATTTTCCGGCTGTAGGCAGGGCTGTTACCCTGAACACCCTTGAGGGGGTGTTAATTGCTGACGTTATGAGGGGAGACCCTGACACGTTAACCTGAACGGCCTGCCCTGAGGCCACCTCGATTGTTGAATTGCTTAGGTTCGTCATCCTAACAGTTGCTGATGATGTAACATACCTTTGCATCCCAATCTTACTTCCTGCTGCCTGTGTGCTCGTTGGTAACGCGAAATATGCAATATTTGACGAAGTTAATGTTCCTGTTTGGTCTACAAAATTGATATTCCAGTTACCTAGAACAATTCGTGAACAAGCTGTAAAGTCAGCCAGCCCCAAGTACGAACCTGTCACGTAATTCAATGTGACATTCATATCCCCAATGCTCAAATCTGTAATGCCTTGGGTAATGGCAAACATTGAGTTAGAGATAGAGGCTGTTACAAATCCAAGGACAAACGTGCCTTCGATCTTACCAATACTAACAACACTGTTGACGTTATCTGGACGAGAGCGAAGCAGAGGCATTGCAGAGCTGACAAGTGTTTGTTCCAGAACTAGGTGGTCTATACGCAGGCGCCCACTGTAAGAATAGGTTATGCCAAACCCCTGACATTCTTTAAGCTTCATTGTTCCGACAGTACAAATACCACCGGCGTTAACAAATGGCTCGCCAAGCACGTTATCACAGACCATCGTACCGATTGTTTGACGGCTGTTTTCCAGGGCATAAAAGCCATTATCATGTACGTATCTGGAAATTATCTCACCAAATACAGCTTCATCTGTTGAATTCCCTATGATACCGCCCTGACTGTCATAAATATCTACGTAAGGGTAATACCCTTTCGAACCGTAAGCAGTAAAGGCAGCCGGCTGGGGATCCACTCCAGAATCTCCTTTCTTAATATTTCTGACAATAACTGACATGTTATTACGGATGCCACCATCTGACACAGCGTTCTGAAGTCCATAAGTGGTACGGTTGGCTCCGTAAATATTTGATACCTTAATTCGGCCTACAGTATCACTTCCAAGATTAAGGAACCCGCCCGCCCCAAAATTCTGCATGTCGATATCAATATCATATGTGACATTAGCACCTGTGAGTGTCAGAAGAGTGCGGCCATATGCAGTAGAAAAGTCAGCGGTAGAGGCCTTCATCTGCCCAGTTAAATTGAAACGGCTGGAAGGAATGGTAACAACGTTATAATTCTCCCCCATCATTTTAACGTCAAGACCAGAGGCGCATGCCTTTAGCAGGCGTGCAGAGTTATCAGATCCTGTATTCCCATCCCAGCACCCATACTCTTCAGTGCTTACCTGTTTGTTTTTTACGCATCTACGCCACACGGCGCCGCCAGTGGTTTTGATATACAGGCCACCATCGTCTGCCAGTGTTCCGGGGTTAACGCTGCGGAAGAGCCCGCCACCCCCAAATTTGTCGGAATAGTAATTTTCTATTCTTATTAACTGGCCAATGTTCTTTGGCTCAGTTGCTTTTAGAGTGGCAATGTCTGGGCATTCTCCAAGAAGCCTAAAACCATCAACATCACTTAGCTCAGCTCTAAGCAGGCTATCGCTTACTACACCCCAAGAGACATCGCTAATACCTCCAGTAGAGGCCGGGCTTGATGCGGCAGGAACTTCCTTAGGAAGTGTTCCTCTCCAGAAATACCATGACTTACTATCTTCATCCCAGATAAAGTCAGAGCGAGAGCTTAACGAGGCCCCGGCAGCAAACGTATTCGATCCATCGATAAAGCCAGTCAGCTTATCATTTACTTCATCTACTGAAGGAACATCAAGATTCGCACGAGCCTGGCCAATGTCTGCAAGTTCTGAAAGGTTGTTTTTGGCGCGGAGGAAATGCGTTACAGGAAGTTTTTGGTCTGTGCTGTTCTGGTTTATCAGCAACTGTGCAGTATCAATGGTATCTGTTGCTGCGGGTAAATCGGTTAATTTTACTTTCTGTTCGGCCATTTATGCAGTCCTGTACCATCCGGCAAGTTTAACGTATTGGTTCGTTACGGAGAATGGAGCACCATCTCCAGCACTTCCTGTGTCACCCTTTACAGGGTGGTCATGAGCACCAATCGCTACGGTATGGGCATGTTGATAACTGGATGTGCTTGTTGATTGAGATGAGCTGATATCGTCGCTGCTTCCATCCTGTGATCCTCCCGTCCATTTGCCGATGCTTCGCAGTGGAACCGTATGGGAGTGGTTATCCTGACTTGTGTTTTTTGTACCGTAGTCAAACTGACCGGTGCGTAAATCCACCGGGTGTACATGCGGTGCAACATTGGCATTAGTGAGAGTTACTGAATCACTCCCGCCCTGTTGGAGAACGTCACTTCCAGTGCTGTTTGCGAGTCGAATGGTTTTGCCCGCGCCAGGAATCCGTGCCCAAGTAGAGCCCTGCCAGATTGCATTTGGGTTGACGTCATTTGCGAACCACTCTACTTTTCCAACCGGATAGCGCATGTTGAATAAGGCTGTCGCAAGAGCATCAAGAGTAATTGAGCGATCGTTGCCGTTCTGATTGATATGCATCAGGTCTGTTGATTCTGCATCTGACGCGGATGGTAAATCTGTAAGGTACTTAAGAGTAATGTCGGCCATTAAGCCCCCTCAAGCGCTGTAACGCGAGCCTTCAGGTCAGCTATTTGCGCGTATAAGTCGTTTAATAGTGTGTTGAGATGATTTGCTGCGAGCTTGCTGCCTGCCGAGATTGAACCATCAGGCATGCGCACTGGAGGCACGAACCCGCTGGAAAGGATTTCATCTGGTACGGGCTCTTTATTTTTCTGCCCGTCCGCATAAGTGACGTCAGTATCTGCAAATGATGTGATAGCCATTTAATTTCTCACTTAGGCATAGCGCCGCAAAGCATCGTCCCGGTGACGCCATAGTCACGGGAGAAGATAAGAAGGTAATCGTCGTCAGCGACGCCGAGATATGAGCCGTTTACTTCAAGTACACCTGACACGGACCCAGCCGCATCAAGATATGAGCCAGCAATGAATACAGACCCACGGTTAAGTCCAAGTGCCGTGTCGGTGTCTACCTGCATTGCTGTGTTATCGCCGACCTGTAACGCTTGCCCTGAATTGGTGTCTATTCCCGCCAGGGAGAAACCGTTGAGTCCATAATCATGTGTTGAATATGCTCTGACACCCGCCACAGATGCGCGGTCGACGATGGCGTTGATGTTTGTGGGGACATAAGGTCCGGTTGCGTGAACGCTGAATGCGGCAGGATAGAGCTCAACCAGTTCGACATTAGTACTTGAAGTAGTGGTTGCCGTTACGACCATGACGTTATCTGGTGTTCCGCTGAACGCAGTCGCCAGTTTCGCCTGCATGATTGCCCTGCGATAATCATCGTCAGACATTCCATCACGACCGACATCAACGTACTGTCCGAATCTGTCCAGCTCTATGCCGTGTGCGTTGTATATGCTTTGCGTCAGGTAGATGTATTTGGCGCGCACTTCAATTTCAGGATGAAGTACGCCAACAGCAGCAAAGAGATCTGGAACCTGCCCGCCTTTTTTAAGCCAGTCAGTAGGCCTTTGTCGTATCAACGCAAGAAAATCGATATCAATCCAATCATCAGACACCTGTGACCTCCACATTGGCAGCGGAGAACGAAGCAAATGAGTTTTCAGCAACGGAAATGTTACTTTCTGCAAACGTAGTTCCGTCAGTGCTGACGGTGATGGTCATTTTCCCGATGCCAGTTGTATTGGCGTAGATGTAGCCGTAAATGCGCTGGGTAATAACGTCATCTCCAAGACCAAGCGTCGCACCGTAAGCCACAACACCCTGCTTGATAGCATCCACAACAGTCGCAGGTAATGGCTCCTCAGTATCAAGAAGAACAACGTCAACTTTGACGTAAATATCCACTTCTGTTGGACGTGAGAAGTTAACCAGATGGGGTCTTTCGTACCGGTCATACACGGTGATCGCAATTGAGCCGTATGTCGATATACCTGCACCTTTGTACTTCCAGATTGCGTCAGCAATGTCCTGCTCAAGGCCGCCAGAAACGATAGTGTGGATGGCTTTTGGAGGAATGCTGTCCACTGTCGTCATGGTGTCGTTTTCAATGACTTTGGCTAAGGTTACGCCGCTGACTTCCGTAATCAGGCGAGTCTCAATTGCTGGGATGGTTGCCGCACCGCCAGATGATGCCCTGCTCTGGTATAAACGTTGGCGGTAATCTGTGTCTGATTCGCGATCTGAACCGGTGGCCCCCTGAACTAAGTTATTAACTCCAGTCCATCCTGTGATGGCACTAACCGGATTATTCAGCCCACCAACAGGAACGACAATCGGACCTGCTTCAGTAGCCTCAAAGATTGCCGGTGAACCAATTAACTGCCAAGCCAGCCCAGAGCTAAGCGAAACTGCATAACCTTCAATGAGGTTTTCAGAGGTGAGTCTGATTACTGATCCGTTTGCTGTGGCTGAATACTGGCTTGTTGAGTCCACTACTGCGGCAAGGCCTGTAGCAATGGTGTTTACCGTGTCTCCTGCGACTTTCGTGTAGGTATGATCAACGCCAGCAATCCGTACCGTGTAACTGGTTTGCGTGTTGTTAGATACCCTCACCTCTCCATCCAGAAGCGTCGAGCGTGAGATGGTATAATCTGCCGTCAGTCTGAACTGGTAATTACCGAAAGACGCCAAAGAACCAGCAGGAACTAGTCTTGATTCAGAGCCATAAATAACGGCGTTAACTTTTGTCGTGGTTTTGCCATGCCGGGTAATCCCACCCATCCAGTCGCCAAGAGCATCAAGGGCGAATCCCTCAGCAAAAGCAAGAAACCGGCTAGCCCACAACTCCTCTTCAGTTTCGAAGTGAATTGCGTTCTGCTCAGCTTCAATTCCGATCCACTGTCCGGTGGTCGAATCAGCCTCTCTGTTAATCGGTCCGACGACCGTTTCCATTGCATCACCGATTTCCTGAACCATCTCCGGTAATGTCGGCTTGTCAAAGCCTGTCGCAGTAATGTAATCAGCCATATGCACCTTATTTCAGGCATAAAAAAGCCCCGCACATTGGCGAGGCATATTGAAGGGGTTATTTATCAGGGGTACTGCACCAACCCGTACTCAGTGTTGGCTGTAAACTCTATGCTAAGCTTTCGTTCGGCACGGTCAAAGTTGTAGGAAAACTCAACTATGCCGGTAACACCTTCTACCGCTAGTATTTCTGTACGGATGGCTGATAGTGCACCATTAAGCGTTACCTGCTTCCCAAGAACATCCTGTAGGTAAGGCGTTCCGAACTGGCTATCCAGGAACCACTCTCCGCGCCACAGATTAAGCCTGAACTCCACCTGTTGCCTGACGCGCTCAGCTCCATCTACGTACTGAAGCAGGCCGTTAGTGAACACGACTTTATTATCGGTAATTCTGAAATCTATCATCTGGGACCTTATAATAAAAAAGCCCATATTTATGGGCTTATTCCTGGATCAATTTCGAGATTATTTCTAATCATCAAGGAGCCCAGACTTTGGTTCAGGCTGGTTTTTCCCTTTGTATATCCTTGATAATTCAGTTATGTCCTCATCCATTGAGCCTACACGGGAGCTGACCTTTTCCAGAAGGGAGATAATCTGCTTCTGATTGTCAATGTGCTCCTGGATTTTCCAATACCACAGGTTGAATTTCCTGAATACGATGAAAAGAACTATAAGAACTACCAGAATAATCAGCGCGTTTTCCATGTTGCCCCGTTAGTTAATAGGCTCTCCAGTGGTTCCACCACTATCGCCAGGATGTTTGTGAGTGCCTATTTTAATACCATTTATAACTACGTCACCAATTACCTGCATCGTCCCTGTAATGGTAGCTACCGATGTTTCACCGCCCGAGCCAGTCATGCCGCCCTGGTAAGTGAACAATTGCTCAACAGTCATGCTTCCTTTAACGGTATGCAGCGGGGTTGTTTCTTCCACCCCACCTGGAGCATTAATAGTCATTTTCCCGTTGGCGTCGATAGCAATGAAGGCATCGCCAAAATACATTCTCACGTCATCGTTGCCAGGAACAGCATCACTATAACCAGCACCAGGAATAACGTATGAGTCGATGATGTCGAATCGTCTTGTGTCGTCGCTTCCATCGGTTGCCTGCTGGCAGACCACCAAAAGGCATTTATCTCCTGCCTGAACGGGTCCTTTTAATCCTGCCTGTCCGTTTGCAAACTGGGGCCAGACCATGCGTAAATCGCTGAGCACCGGATAGGCGTTTGTATCGCCATCTGCGTATATTTTCTCGCCATCTGGCTTTACCGTTACCTTTCCGCCTGAGTAACTCACCACGGTACATGGAAGTGCAGTGTTTACCGTGTCCATTTCCGAGCTGACAAGCCGTCTGAGCGCTTCTACTACATCACTGTTATCAGCCATCAGATAAACCTCAATAGCGCTTCCACGCTCCATTCCTGCCCGTGTGTATCACCGGTGTAATGTGCTTCTTCAACTCTGAAGAACTCCCCGTCTATGCCGCGTGATTTAACCTGCACATAAGCGCCGGGATAAATGGCAGGGTTTAGCAGTGATTTCACCCGGTATCCCTGCACTTCAAGAGTTACCCGGTCTTTGAGCTTCGCCGTTGGGTCTTCGACATCCACCACCGTCCTGACGATACCTTTCTGACCATATTTGATGCCCTGCTTGGCGGCAGTCTTTTCGGTCATGGTTTTAGCTTCACGGCGGGGATATCCGATCATGCCAGTGTCTTTCGACAGCACGACTGCCGTGTCTGCATAGACGCCACCCTTTTTGATAATCTGTATTTCGCTATCCTGAGCGCTCCACTCCAGCCCAAGATAATTACAGACTCTGTCCATGGCATCACGAACCCTGCCGTTATAGGCATATCCGCCGACGTACTGCTTATCCTGAACCTTGCTAATGCTCTTCTTGATTGGCAGCCCGAAGTTCTTAGCCACTCCATCCAGAACAGTCATTGCTGAGGTATTTGGAGGGAAGGAAACGCTTATCTTGGCGTCACGCAAAGGTATGACACTATCCCTTAACTCCATCTCTGTGATGATGTCAGGCCCATCCTGATACGTCAGGCTGCGGCAAGTGGTGCCAGTGAAGATGGTGATAGCGCCGATATCATTGACGTAGCCAGCCTTGATGATGACCACGTTATTTACGGTTTCCATCAGAGTGATAGTTGTGGGCGCGGCGTTGTAGATTTTGAGTGATGCTTCGTTGGCGGTTTTGCTGGCTGTTTTGGTGATGTCGAACTCAAATCGCAGGTCTTTAATGCTTACTGCCTCACCCTGAGGCTGACCTACTATGATTTCACCCGTTCGCAGAAACAAACTCATCTATTTCTTCCTCAGTGGCATACACCAACAGGTGATCGCCTCCAATCGAATCGATATCAGGACGAACCTTTTCACCATACGTACGGATGAAGTAGATATCGCCGGAGAAGTTATCGAAACTGAAGTTCTTTAGAAGCGGGTAATTCTGTACAAGCTTAACTCCAGTTATGATCGGCAATGACTCACGGTCATAGATACCAAGCGACCAGAAGCCAAAGCGCTCATTCCATCGCAGGCGAAGCGTAACCGGTGTATCGTCGAAAACAGCCTGCAATGTCTGGTCAGTAAATCCAGCCTGAAAATTTAGTGGGGTCATGGGGTGACATTACCTATGATGTTGCCGAGATATTCCTGAAGTTTACCGCCCGAGCCGGATAACCCATCCAAAGCCTGACTCAGAATTGAACCCGTATTCTTGCCAACGTTTTTGGTTGGCGTAGCCCGGTTAGCCGTAGCTGGGTCTGATGAGTTTGATGTCCCGGCTTTAGCGGTAGCGCCATTACTGGTCGCATCCGTTTTCCTGACTCCTACACCAGGCGGAACCTCTGTCGTAGCTGTGCTGACGATATTTGCCTGAACAGCATCTATCGTAAAGTTTACCGCATCACCATCATCCACCCTTCTGGGAATGTTAATTCCCTGAATCAGCATATTCTCGTAGGTGTAATTTTTGGTGTAGATGGTTACCAGTTCGTTTGAAAGATAGAGCGAATCGAGCAGCTTGATAGCTGTGTTTACCCTGTCTTCACCATCGAAACCGCTAGCCAGAGCGTTTGCTGCCTGAGTTAATACTCCCGTCACCGGTGCGTTGCTTATCATGCCGGCAACGGTAATCTTTTTCGGCTGACGGATGATGTGATCGGATATTGGCGACCCGTTTTCTACGGGATTCATTGTCACATCGCGCGTCCACTCATGGGTCTCCTGGTCCAGCGTGTCGAACTCAAGATTGCCGACGCCCGGGTCATTAAGCCTAAAGGTGCTGTCGCCTGACGAGTTCCAGAGGAAGCCAAGCACATCAGTTGCCATGCTAACCTCCAGTGTTGAAGTTTAATGTGTTACCCAGCGCATTCCATCCGTAGTCACTGAATGCTGATTTGGCGCTATCCTGAAGGAATTTAACCTGCTCGTCAGACGTTCCGGCTGGCACTGAGATGTTGCCAATATTGACATCAATCTTAGGCCCAGCCGCTGCTGATGGCGGGGGCAGTGAAAGAGATTGGTAACTAGGGAGTAAAGTATTTCCACCTTTTGCGTCCTCGTTGAAACCTCTCACCCCTGCAAGCGTATCTGACCACATCCTTGGGATATCAAAAGCACCGTTGGTTTGTGCATTGCCCCATGACGCCCATTTACCCAAGTCCTCAACAAGCCATCCGGCCTTTTCTTTCAACCATGGACCGAACTTAGTAGTCCCTAGCTTATCACCCCACTCCTGCGCCTTATCCTGGCTGGAGTTAAAGAAGTTGGTAAGGCTTTTGAGGACGTTTAGCGCCCACACGGCCATGTCCTTCATGTCTGTAAGGGCCACTTTCAAAGAGTTGATTGAATCGGTGTACTCAGAAACCGGCCCGATCATGTCTCCAAGAAGCGACTTATTGCCATTGAGCCAGGAATTAATGTCCTCACCAACAAGGAACAGAGCAGCAAGTGCAGCTATCACCAAAAATACAGGACTTGTCAGCGCGGTAAATGCTGCGGATAAGAGATAAACAGAACCTACAAGGCCTGCTGCGCCAAGAGCTACTCCAAGCAGTTTTACGGCATTCTCTGCGCCACCAAGAGCATCGATAACTGAGTCCAGTGCATACTCGATTTTATCAGCCATCCACAGGAACTTATTTGCCACCCATGTGACCGCTCCGCTGCTGCGGTTAAGCCTGTTGATAAACATCGACCATCTGTTATTTACAAGAACAAGCGCCTGACCAATAGTCATCGGCATTTGTTTAAACTGGTCGACGAATTGAGGCAGTACCTTAATCAACCCCTCAGCAAGCATTTTCCCGGTAACCTTACCGGTAGAGATGAAAGACTTAAGGTTATTGTTCGCCCCTGGAATGGCTTTACCAAGCGCTCTGAACAGGTCAGGAGCCACATCGATAAGCGTGTTCATCTCTTCCATCTGGACGGTTGGAGAACCAATTGCCTGACCAAGCTGGAAGAAGGCCTGTCCCTGCGCGACTGCTGTTGAGCCAGAAGCGGCAAGCGCTATGGATACTGCATCGGTAAGCTGTAAAACCTGCTCCTGGTCTTTATAGAAATCCTGAGTGGCGTTACCAGCCTTGATGTAAAATGATGCGTACTCTTCAATGCCTTGCCTTGCTGCACTTGCCCTTTGAGCCACAGTGTCGAATGCTTCTGCACCGGTAGTGATTGTCTGCGGCAGCATTCCAATGCGTGCCTCCAGAGACTGCATCTCGTCAGCAGTTTTGGCAATGTTTGAGATCGTTACAGCACCGAATACTGTAGCAAGAACACCGCCAAGCGCATTGAATGACTGAATGGTTTTATCGACCTTCCCGTCTACCCTGTCCAGCCCTCGCCCCACACTATCTGAGCCAGTGAGCCCGAGACGGATAAGTAACTCTCTTATGACCATTTACTTCTCCATTGGCGTGTTCAGATAGTCGGTCATCTCTATGAGGGCATTAAGCTTTAGCAGGTCTTCGCATGTGATAAGGCCTGACTTAACCTCTGCAACCGTACACATATTTCTCATTATTGGACGCCATACCCATAGCTCTGTTTCAACATCTTCCCTTAGCTTTCCCGGGTCGCGCTTTTCGCCAGTGACTGAACCCGATTTGCCAGCTCTTCTGGGCTTAACCCAAACAGGGTGAGAACTTTCGTAAAAAAAGGGGTGAAGTTGAGCTTCAGCACTTCCCAGCACAGCTCGAAGAAGTCGAACAGCGTGTCTACGGTGAACACAAGGTTCATTGCGTTAGGGCTGTCGATTTTCTTCTCGTCTGTAACGCTGAATGTTGATGAGTCTCGCAGGATAGGAATGATGACCTCCTCCAGCGTTTTCTCATCGATGCCGGCCAGTAACTGAATTGCGTTTGCATCACCGCCTGAAGCCAGGCCTTTATCAAGCAGCGTCTTCAGTTTTACTAAGTGCTTTGCCGCAGCGAAGGCGTTCATTTTGGCGGCTTTGAACTCTTTGTCACCGATATGGAAAGTTGCGAATTCCTGAGACATATGGACCTCAAAAAAACCGCCCGAAGGCGGCATTGTTAAACGTTGTTACCACCGAGGGAGAATTTCAGGTCAGCACATTCAAAGGTGTAAATGCGTTCACCAACCTCGTTAGTTGAGAAGGCCACGTCGCCGAGCTGATAAAGCCAAGCCTGTCCTGCTGCAATAACAGTACGGCCAGAGAAGTCAGTTACTGATACCGGATAAACTGCCTTGCCGTCCTGCGTTAATGAATCAAGGTTCATCAGTGCAGATAGTTCGTCATTTGCTGCGGATGTCTGCAAAAGATGCAGTTCGATCTGCCCACGCTTATCCGTTACTCGCGCGCGACCTACTGAGCCATCGAGACCAGCGCGTGATTCATAGAAGTTGGCATTCTTACGAGCCGTAATGGAGTCTCCATCACTGAAGCCGGTTAGTAGCAGTGGGCCGATAGTGACAAATACTTCTGAGCCGTCATAAGAGCCAGTTAATTCAGCAGCCATAATTAGCCCTCGTAGCTATAGGTAAGTGAGCCGGTGATTTCGACCACCTGGATTGCGCCAGCCAGAAGCGCCACAAACTCGATATAAAGAGTGCGGGTAGCTTTGATATCAGCAGATACGTCGGCTGCATTTGGGTAAGTGATACGGAAGCCAGGGATTGTGTTCCCTTCGCTGTCTCGCTCATCAGGAGCGATGCCGCCTGCCTGCTGCCCCTGAATAAGTGAACCGTTCAGGTTGTTGACGATGAGGGCAATGCCGCCATTGGTGTAAGGAACCTTCTTCTGGCGGATAATCAGAGAAGCCATGTTCTTCTGAATTGTGTCTACAAGCCAGTCACGGAATCGCACAACATCAATCCATTCGCCAGATGCAACCTTGCCTTTGTTAATCAGGTAGGTGTTTTCTGCGTACTGTTCATAGGCGTTGGCGTTCTTCTGGAAGATGTAGCTCTGCTCTGTGTCGCTGAACTTGCTCGGCGTGATAGCAGCCAGTGTTTTAAGTGCCCACGTTTCGCCACCGGGCGCGATGGTGAAGCATCGACCCATCCATGCCATTTCAGGGTACTCAGTCGCGGCTGCCTTGTGAGCGATTAGTGCTGTACGCAGATATTGAAGGTCCTGCAACTGCGATGCGATATCTTCATTGGCAGAAGTCCAGATATCAACAGTGTCGCTACATGCGAAGAACATTTTGGTCTGTGTCTCAGCCCATGCTGCTGCATCCTGAATCAGTGCGTCACCACGTTCTACCAGAGCAAATCCGTACCAGCCTGGGTCTTCCTGCTGAATTGCATTAAGGTCCGCATCCAGTCCGTCTGCTGAGCCTGCGGTTGCGATTGACAGGTTGGTCACTGGCTTAACGATGGTTGCTGTCTCAGGAGCTTTCACTACCAAGTGCAGACCTTCAGCATCAGCAGTGCTGGTAAACAACGCATCAACTACAGATTGTGCCGCCAGCGCTGTTTTCAGGCCGGTATATACATCTGACGCATCATCACCACTCGCCGCTGTGTACGTTACGGTGGTGCCATTGACGCTGAATGCGAAAATGTTGCCCGTTGTGATCGTCGAATTGGTTACTGTCAGGTCTACAGAAACGGCGTTTCGGCGACCTACCCATGCCTGATTTGGGCGCGGCGTCTGACTGAATACTGCTGAGAGCGCTTTGAGCGTCTGCGGGTCAAGTCCGTCCTGCTGCGCCGCGCTGTAGCTTGAATATTTACGGATTCGCTCACTGAATGCCGTTGTCGGCGAAACTGCAAGTGGAATGCCGAATGACGCCTTCGCGATACTCGCTGTGTCCAGCGAAATATTCACGTTGGCAATCTGGCTTAGATTTGCCATTGATGAAACTCCGTGTTGATTAGTCGGATGTGGCGGCGATAGTGAGGTGTGTTTCTATTCCGCCGATGTCGCCTGTCGCATCAACGGTTTCTATGAGCCCTACGTTATCCGTGTACTTACCGGTGTAGCGGAATGTAAGGTCTACATTCGCCATCGCTTCGAAGTTTGCTTCATCTCGCAGGCCTGTAAGGTCGTTAACCTGTGTGCTGTTTGCGATAATGAATTTTTCTCTGCGCATCAGGTAGCGTGATGTGGTTTTACGGATGTTATTAATCAGATCGTCGCAATGCTCTCGTGCGCTTCCGCCGTACACATTAACCATCACCGTTCCTTCTCTAACGCCGTGTGACGGCATTACACCCTCATCATCTACTTCTCCATGCTCATCTCTGCCTAAGGTCGTGCGCGTTGATACACGAAGCGTGGCATAAGGCAGAGGGAGCCGGGAGTTATTCTGATTGGCGTAAGCGAGAGGTACGGGTAATAGCTGGGACAAAACACGGTAAGCGGCAGACTCTACAGCATCAGGAACGAAATTTGACACTGTGGTTTCAGCCATCGCGTTTCCTTACCACATAGTATTTATAATGGGGTATGATTCCGTTTTGCCATGGTTCTCGGTGCTTAACTTCGTAGTTAAAACCATCAATAACGACAAGTGCAGGCTGAGCCATGGGGAAATCATCAGTAATCTGAAGCTTAGTGTCGCTGTACAGCCGGCGATAATCAGTTAATCTCCTCCCTTCCTCCAGGCTTTCAATCTCCTGCGTATCTTTTATGCTTTGCACGCTGAAGTAAGCGGTTGACTCCGTCATTACCCCATCAACAATCACGCCGTTAACCAAAGTCGAAGGCGATGGAGTAAATACCTGATAAGGCCTGCGAAACGGATTGCTCATTGTGACCTTCCGTAATCATGAATGGCGAAGGTGACTGAATTAAGCATTACGCCAGTGTCTATAAGCGGCTTTGATGAACCCTTCAAAACTATCGTAACCGGAGAGTTTGGAGTCCAGGCACCTCCAGAGATGCTCTTCTTGACGCCATCTACCATAAATACGCCTGCCGCATTCAGAAACTGAGAGAAGTTTGCTCTGCCGAGGAGGATTTGCGTTACTCCATTTGTAGCGAACCTTTCCAGCCGAGAGACCGATGTGTCGAAGTATGTGCGCATGAATGGGCGTGATGGAATTGTCCTCGTGCCGAATTCGTTCCATGCGGCGTATTCAGCGACAAGAACTCCATCATTGACCTCACCCTTCTGGATGCCGACAACCACCTCTTTGCTTCCGGCTGCCTTGAGCTCTCGCTTGAACCTTTCCCATTGCCGCTTGTTGTCTGTGATTTTTACGGACACAAGCATCCCCCCACGACTCCGCGAGTCATAATCGAGAATCCTGCCCCCCTCTTCTTGCGGAGCAGTTTCAGCAGGTTTCCATATGTAGTCCCGCTGAGGTAACTGGAATCCCCTGATACGTTGCCATAAGTGATTGCCAGATCACCTTCCTTGCGTGAGAGGATGCGACCAGATGATGTAGAGCCGTTATCAGAGTAACCGCCAGGCGATGCCATGATATGGGCCGCCATTAGAGCCAGAGCTACGTTATAGGCGTCTCCGTACTCGTCTTCGCAGACAAACAGTGATGCAAGGTCGATGTAACCCTGAACAACCTCATCAGGAACTGCCGCAAATTCAGGCGCTAGCTTGCGGAAGATTTCCAGAGGCGTAAGACCTTCAAATGCGGCAATGTTCATTACTTCTTGTCCTTCTCTTTTTTCTCTACCTGGCTGGCGGTTACGGCTTCATCTTTATCAGCGAGTCGCAGCTCACCTTTGGTGATGGATGCCTGCACCGTTTTATTGTCCTTCCAGGAATCATCTACTTCGGCAGTCTGACCAGGAGCCAGTTTCTGGCCGGCGATGTAATACAGTCGTGCTGATGCGTTGGTAATCTTCATTGGTAATCCTTAAGAAAAGAGGCCGAAGCCTCTTAAATGCCTTTGATGAGATGCAGGGTCAGCGGCAGGTAAACCTGTACGCCAGTAGCGCGGCTGTGACATGGAATCTTGAACGCCAGGTTGTTAGCCTGAGGTGGCAGCTGTTCGAACGGCTGTGGGATTTCCATGGATGCGTTATCAGCGTTACGTTCCATTACCAGAGCGGCCTTAGTGCCTGCGCCATCGATGTCTTCCAGCTCGTTAACACGAATCCACTGCATACCAGGATACTGCTGGTTGAAGAAGGTCATGTAAGACGTGTTGGTGTTTGGCATCGGCTTGGAGAGGATTTTAAAGGCGCTTGGCGGCAGCGCGATTACGTTCGCAGAGTGCAGGCCTTTAGTTACCGTTTCGATTGCTGATACTGCATCTTCCAGTTCACCAGAAGCGATTTCGCCTGTAGTCCAGCCAGCAGAGGTAGTTACTGGAATGTTCGGGTGATCCAGAACGCCGACGATCTGATAATCATCATCGCCGTAGAACGCCAGGTCATTAACCTTCACGTCGTGCGCCCGACGGGCAGCGTTAGCCAGACGAGTAGGAAGATTCTTACCGGTTGCCTGTGATGCTCGAATTTCCATCAGGCTGTATTCGTAGAAGTTACCCAGGCTGAACACCTTGCCAGTTTCTTCACGATAGTTAACGCCGACATTTGGCAGGTCGTCAGAGTAGTCAGCGATGATACGCGCCATGCCTACGGCATCCCATACGCCGTAAGTGAACGTTTTGGCGTATGAAGGGATTTCTGATGTGACCGGGAAGAGAGTGGTCGCAGTCAGTGCAGGGTATTCGACTTCGTAAACCTTGGTTTTAACGTAGTCCAGCTCACGAGCCAGGAAGATTGACTCGCCTTCATCCAGTCGAATGCCGTTAGCCGCCGCACCGTGTTCAATAGCGAACAGGTCCGCTTCGTCGTAATTCATCTGTTCCATTATTGTTCCTTATGCGGTTGGCTGTGTGGTCTGGTTGCGGATTTGAACTTCAGCCAGGTTAACTGTTGCGCCAGCGCTATTTTTGAAAGTGGTGAAACGACCAGTAAACACCCAGCCGAGAGCCAGGGAGCCGCCAGTTGCTGCTACCTTGCCTGCGTCTGCACCAGAGGTCAGAACGTTAACGCCTGTACCCATGGTTGGTGCTGCTGATAAGGTGGTTACAGCCCAGATTCGGCCCCATGTCATCACGTTGACGGCATCGCCATCTTCATACTGACCTGTGACGCAGCCGTAGTGGCTGAAGCGGCAGATACCCATCAGGTTTGCCGCATCGCCAGCCGCTGATACTTGCTTAACTACGCGCTTGTCGTTAGCCACTGATACGCGAGCTACCACATAGCCAGGCTTGATGGCGCCTTGTGCTGCGTTGCAACCGTCTGTAATTTGATGGGTTGAATCTGAACGCATGCCGGGCATTGCGATCTGCATGTCGTTATCGTAGGAAGTCTGAACAGGCATTATGCTGTCTCCTTTTTGCCGTGCAGGCGGTCGAGGTATTTTTGGCGAGCAGCGGCAGAGCCTTTTGGTTCAGCGGAGTCACCGCGAGTTTGAGCTTTGTCCTGATTTACGATTTTTCGCTGCTGCTCCATAGGTGCGGACTCAATCGCCATGTCGAACGCGACATTGATGTAGGTGTCGTCTTTACCGTCGAGCTTGATGGATGGCTTCAGCTTGGCTACAACCGCTTTCTTGACGGCAATATCATCCAGTCCATCACACTTGATGCCGTGTTTCTCTGCTTTTGCTTCGAGTTCGGTGCGAGCTTTAATGGTTTTCTCTGCATCTTCGCGAGCCTGCTTCAGCTTGTTTTCAAACTCTGCTGCGTCAGCTTTCAGAGTGTCGCGCTCTGCTGTGATGGTGGAAATGGTTGTTTGCGCTTCGGACAGCTTGGTATTAGCGTCCTCTGCATCCTGTTTAAGGGCGTTGAACGCCACGACGACTTCAGGAGAAGCATCGTACTCAAGCCCGTTGTCGAGTCGCAATTTCTGCATTGTTTTACCTTTTGGTTGGTTGTCGTCATCGTCTAAGGTGATTTCTTCATCACCGTCGAGATTCAGTGTTGCTACATCACCGGCCCGGGCTTTAGATACGAGGGCTAGATGATTGATGCGGATGTTTCGCTGAACGGCGTCATAGGGCTGACCATTCCACTCCCCTGGGGTCTCATCGAGGTCGAGTCGGTAGCCGAGGGATAGTTGCTTTGTCCTGCCGCTGGTTGCTGAGTTAATAGCACTCTCGTCATACACCATGATGGGCACTTTGACGTTTTCACCATCCTGTCTGCCAGGCTCAAGCATGGTTCCGACCATGTGCTTTTTAGCGTTGCGGGAATTAACTGCCCCCGGGTGACCGATAGTGATTGGCTTGCCTTTGAAGCTAGCCAGTGAGTCAGCGTTGAATACTTCTTCAGGTGGTCGTAACTCACGACGCACTGAGCCGTCTGGATTTCGATATAACTGGATGCCAACGCGACCTACTACCGGCACGTCCTCAAGATAGCCATCCTCGTTTACGGACGCACGAAGCTCTCCCACATCGAAGCGAGATACTGTTTTCATGTTTTTCTCTTACGGTGTCTTTGGTGTTGTGAAGAAATGGAGGTATAAGTACCTTGCCCTGCTCCGCCAGCCATACAGATAAAAGTGAGCAGTAACCCTGCAATGACGATTACTAAGGAGAGCATTCTTTAATCTCCGATTTCGAAAACTGAACCAGACCAGTCGGGCTCTGCGTAACACCGACACCGAACAGGTTGCCCGGGATGTCCATCAGGAGGTGGATTGCTCCACTTGTAGGAATTGCCTTCTCGCGCTCTGTGCTCAGGCCTCTCGCGTTCATCAAGTACGCCTCGCCATTTGTAGCCAGTTATCCCAGCATCGGCCTGACGCTGCTTTGTGAGCGCTGAATTAGCTTTGCCTATCTGGTCAACTGCGATCAGCTTTGCGCGTCTCTCAGTGACGCCATAGCGCTCCTGAATCTGCTTCTTGATGGTGTCAGCGCTTGAGCCATTCATTACACCGCGCTGGATTATGCCTTCCATATCCGACAGTTCGTCAGCAGGAATGGATTTAATCAGCCTGGTGTTCTCTGAAACCCATAACTCCTGCATCTCTCTCAGCCATGGCTCAGCGCGATAAGCATCAACACCAAGCACGCCAGATGAGACGGGAACAGTGGTCTGTCCGGCAATAACAGCCTGCGATGGCGGGATGTCGTAGCCAGTGCCACCTTTCACAACAAGCCGCCATTGTTTGTCGTTAAACTGGCTCGTTAGCGCGAAGAATGTCGGCAGTCGTTCAATTACTGGCTGGAAGATGCGGTTTCCAGCATTGCGGAGATAAGCCAGTACAGCCGACATATCGTCCTGCCAGCCATCGAACCGGATATCGCCATAGGCTGAGTTGATTTCTTTGTTGAATTGCCTGGTGGCCTTTACAAGCGCGTTGGTGTAGTCGCGTTCTATGCCGTAGGGATGAAGCCAGACTTTAGCCATTGCTCATCTCCGGATAGACGTAGCCTCCACGTTTTTTCAGTGTGGCGACACCTTCATCGTTGCTTACCCATCCAAGCTGCGAATAGCGTTCATCAGCCTGTGACCACTGGTTAGCCGTCTCTGCCTGCTCTTTCTCTGTTGGTACTGAGAGAGGATTGAACTTAATCGTCCATGTTTTATCCGTGGTTAGGAAGTTGACCGCCTTTTCTATTGCAGGTCTCGCCTCATCCTTCTGTTTACGCCCAATCAGCTGTTTCCATGACTCAGGCACGGTGGTTTTATCCGCACCCTGACCAGATGGCGTTTTGGTGAACAGGATTTGCTCATCGATACCGGTCAGCGCTGATATGCGTAACTGCTTGCGGTCCTGTACATCGACCACCCCCTCAAGAGAGCCATTAAGCAGCTCGTATTTCTCCGTGTTCGCATCCACGCCGATCGTGTTACCGTTGCTGCGCGTCATGTCGACCATGTTGAGGCGAGCCTGGACAGCATCGCGACCTTCACCGTCTTTGCAGAGGTCAGCCAAATCAGCAGCAGACCAGACACCCTGCTGTTTGCGCTCAAGCAGGCTTGTAGCGTGTGCGTGGCTCATACCGTAATCAGTCAGCGCCTGATAGACGCCCTGCAAGCACGAAGCGCCCCACCCTTGATTCTGATGACGAATCTGGTTTGGTAGTCGCTCGCCGTCGAACACATGGCATCTGCTGGCGTGAACGTAGTAAGGCGTTCCTGATATCGGGTTAATCTGGTACTGAGTGATCTCGCCGTACGTTGCGCTTTCAGGGTTGGTATCGCGCAGGAAAGGTTGAACCTGATAGCGGTCGTACACACGGACAAACTCAAGCTCACCCTCGCCAATTTGCGACTGAAGGTCTCCGCCATCATTAACACCAAATAGCATCAACGAGCCGCCATATAAGCGAGCCCATGCCACTGCATCTGTAAACTGCTGAGTGAGGTTAAGTTCATCCCAGCGAGACTTAATCTCAGGCTCATTGTTTGCGCCGTCTACTGTGAAGCCAGCACGAAACATTTCGTCGGCTACCACGTCGATAATGCGACGACCTAAACCGTCACCGAGATAGATGCTGTCGAGCGTTGCTTTGGTTAACAGGTGCGCTGTACGGATACGGCTGTATGCTGACCTGTCACCGCCTGTTCCGATGTTCATGAACACGTTTTGATAACTGTCCATGTTCATCTTCTTGTCGATTTTCTTTTGCTGTCTGTTGTTGCGTTTAGCCATGTGAGTTCTCAGCTTGCAAGCGCCTTGAGTCTGCGTAGGGCATCACTGCCAAGGAGTAATTCCTCAGTCACGGCGTCGATAAGGTTATCCACGATGTCGTCGTGGTCGTGAGTGTCGTCGTAGGTGAAAGCACTGTGCTCAGCGATAAACTCTGAGGAGAATGAGGCGTCAGCAGGAAGATAGACACGCTGTGCTTTGACTACCGGCAAAACGTCCATTGCCCTGGTGACTTTGTCTTTGTTTCGCTGAAGAGCGGTTATCTTGATTGGAAGCTTCTTCTCAAGGTTCTGAATAAGAGCCGTGCCACTGGATTTATCTTCAACGTAGATTTTTCTCAGCGTCCCCGCTTCCCGATTCTTACGCCACGCCTGAGAGATAAACGCTTTGAAGTTTGTTTCTAGCTCTGGTGCTTTCCACTTGCCGCGCTCCATGTGGATGAGATAGAGATCGTCTTTGTATACGCCCCACTCGCACAGTACTGACCAGTCGTTATGGTTAGCCGTCTTCTGCGCTGTGTCTGCGGTAGTGAAGCGGTATTCGAAGCGTTCAGGCTCCGGTTTATCTCCGTCAGGCCCATATGTCTGCCACCATGAACCATCAAATACGTTACCGCCTAGCTTGATAGGCTTCTGCATCCCCTGAGACATGAACGTGTATTCATCCGTGTCCCATTGGCGACACAGATCGCCTACATATTCGTTGGCAGGCCAGTATGACCAGTAGCCTCGCATCTTCTCGCTGTTTTTGACGTCATTCCAGCAATGCTCCTGAAGCCATTCTGGTAATGACTCGATATAGGCTTCATCAATAAGCGCAGGGATGATGACGTGCTCAAAGTCGATACCCATTGCACCAGACAGCATGAATGCACTGCTGTCGTCTGTGTGCAGCCGCTGCTGAATGGCGACGATTGGTGTCGGATTCTCTTTTGACTTATTGGCACGACGAGAGCGGATGGTGTTGGTTAATGTCTGCTGTGCCTTTTTGCGCTTCACCTCTGAGAAAACATCAAGAGGCTTGTCGAAGTCATCAAGGTTTATCCAACCTGAAAAGCCTGGCATCTGATAACCGCCGCGCGATCCGGTAATCTGACCACTTGCCGCACGGCTTACTACTTCGGCTTTAACCTTGCCGTCATCGTTCAACAATTGCCATTCGTCAGCCTGATTTACGCCTAGCGAGTGAGGCCATAGCGCCTGAAACTCAGTTGACGTGATGATTTCTCGGCTTCTGCGGCTGTTACGCTTTGTCAGGGTGTCGCTGAAGGAAATATTGAGGTTCCTGACCTTCTGGCAGTTCAGCATTGTCCACACTGGCGCATGGATGCTTAACATCTCTGTTTTCCCACTGCCTGGAGGAACGTTGAAGACCACATTACGGCGTTTGCCGGCAACGATATCTTCAATCACCTGCGCAATGTATCGGTGATGCCAGTTAACTGACCACTTTTCGCCCTGCAACAACTGAAAGAATATGCGGTTAAAGGCCAGGAATGAGCGCTCGGACAGGACTTTGATGGCTTGGCGTTCTGCTTCGCTCAAATCTTCCCATTCGAGTATTTGGCTCATAGTTTGCTCAATATGCTGTTAAGCGCTTTTTCGTCTACAGCTACGTTATGGTTGTGCTCAATTGGTCCGCCACCGCTACCTGAATGTTCCATGGGCTGAGTGGCTTTACCGTAGGCGCGATCCATTATTTCTTTTGCTGCTGATACCTTTGCTGCGGCAGGTGCTTCGTCGTCACGTAGTATTTTCACCAACGCCTTAACCGCTTCCTCGCCGTAGGTCTGGGCAATCAATTTGACGTCCGCGGTCACCTTGTTTGGTGTTCCTTTTTGGCGGCCACCAGTCTTTGGGGTTCCTGCTGGCCTACCTGGTTGCTTATTAGTAGGCATTTCTATGTCCTTCTAAAATAGAAATTGTCATTATCGAAGCCCCTCGCAAGGAGCTTCTGTAATAACTCTGCTTCGTCTACCGCAGCGCAGATTTGCTGCCATGTGCGTAAACCCCGCGTTATGGATTAAGCGGGTAAATCGCGGTATGCCCTGTTATTGATTAATACCATCCACTCGCACGGAGGGAGACCGCTTAGGCGGCGTGGTCTTCGTTAAGATGGTGAGACAGCGACAGGACGACGCGGGAGAAAACTATTAGAGGTAATTAGCTACCAATGAGGAGTTCTGGCTGAGTGACCTGCATGATGTGTTCATGCTCCAATGCTAAAACGCGCTTCTCTTTCTTCCGTTCGTTCATCAACCGACTGCCGATCGTGCCTTTCAGCTTTGAGCGCGTTTCTTTAATGGCGTAGCGGTGCTGCATTTCTTCACCCATCGCCATGCGTCGGTTTAGCTGCTCGGCCATCCAGTTAAAGGCATTGATATAACACTCCTTTACTGCGGCAGCTGTTTTTCCAGTGAATCCCATCACTAGCATCATGCATCCGTCTCGGGTGATGTTATACATAGGCTGAACATCGCCATTTTTATCAATGAAATCAATGGGCGCAAAATTGCGCTGGGTGAAGTCATCGGAGCATTTCAGGTTACGTATGGCACGCAAAACGTCTTTGTGTCGCTTGCCAAAGTAATCCGCCACCTTGAGTGATGTGGTGATTATCTTGTTGTCGAGGGTCGTGACCATTTCGCGGAAGTCGAAGGCCGGAATAACTGACGGATTATTCATAGCGTTTACCTTATCTTTGAAATGAACCGTTGCCGCATAGGAAGTCAGTCCACCGAGGCTCGCCAGCACTAACTGATATCCTCAACGGCTCATTCCAAAGGGTTTGGTTCGGTGGTTTATATGCGCATGCGGTGCGCGGTGAAATTCGGAAACAAAAAGCCCCGCGGATGCGAAGCTGTGAGAATTTGCTACGGTTAAAGTCCAGAGGAGAGACTGTGTCAGATGCTCATGGATGAGCTTCTATCTCTCTTATGGTCCGTATCTGTCCATTGCAGATATCCAGAGAAGTAAGAAGGTTGATGTTCATCTGGATGCTGTCACCGAACGTCATCTGCTCAGGAACTACTGGCACAGGGCATTCAGTCAGAAGATTTGCCGGAATCGGTATCGTCGGCGCTTTTACCGTTTCGTACTGAATCTGCTTGTCGGCGCAACTGGTCAACGACAGAATCAGGAATAAGCTCGATAGAGCACTTATTGTTTTTGAGCGCATCTTTCACTTCTTCCTGTAGGCGTTGTGATTTCATCTCTGCTGCTGACCGGCGACGAGCTTCTTTGTCTACAAGCTTATTCATATCGCCTACGCGGTCAGCGAGGTTCTGCAAGGTATTAGCCAGATCGTCGTTTTTGCTGTGCAGCTGCTTAGCCTCTGCAATCAATGCAGCATTGCTGATTTTAAGCTGGCGGTTATCCGTGCCTAACTTAACGATGAAGCCAATGATGATTGCAGCAAAGAAGAACGGGATGAGGTTCTTGATGAATGTCAGGTTCATTGGAGGGCACCTCCATAGGAGATGTACTTATTCACCAGATCATCAATTTTGTGCTCATGCTGCCCATAACCAGCTCCCGGCAGAGATGCCCAGATGTTTGAGCATTTGGTAATTGCCGCTTTGATGTTTCCCGATTCAATGTCAGGTAAAGCGCGGCGCTCTTTTATCTGCTGGATGGCAATAGCGTCCTGGCTGGCAGGTGAAAAATCTTTCAGCCCTAACTGCTTTTTGTAGGCATCGTAATATCGCGACAGAAGCTGG
Source organism: Enterobacter genomosp. S (assembly GCF_001631805.1). Taxonomy (NCBI): domain Bacteria; kingdom Pseudomonadati; phylum Pseudomonadota; class Gammaproteobacteria; order Enterobacterales; family Enterobacteriaceae; genus Enterobacter; species Enterobacter genomosp. S. The sequence goes on from NZ_LVVA01000021.1 coordinate 64,304, forward strand.
TATCTTCCGGCTGCTGTGGATTTAATTCCAAGCTTCGGCAGGCTTATCAGTTTGCGAGGGTGATCTGCATAACTGGTAAAGAGTGAGCCACCAACGACAACGTTATACCCGTTATCGCTACCCTTGATTCGGCTGGTCCCTTCAGACCAGGCAAGCATGTCGAGAAACGCTTGCAGATTACTGCTTATCTTCATCGACTACTCCAGACGCCTTGTTCAGGAATCTACCTTCAAGGGCTTTGATTAGGGAAGAACCTGACCACCCAGCCATGCCGCATACGCCACCTGTGACCTCTTGAGGCCAGCCGTAGTGGATTGCGATCATGATCATGAGGAGTCCCGCGAATATCGACACGATGAGCTGTAGGCACATTGTCCTCCAACTAAACGCTTCACCGTTGAGGACTTTGAAGGAGTAACTGGCTATTGCGCCGACTAGAGTCATGCCGAAAGCGATTAGGATCGACCAGAGGTTCGGATCGCTTTTATATGGCATCTTGTTCATTTCCACCCCCAGATTTCGGGGATCTGTTCAAATTAGGAATTAACGTGGTTGTTGCATGAACAAATCCAGGATACGGTTATCTGTAACGTGGTTTGTTCGCGATTAACGGCGTGAGCAAATCTGGCAGGGGGCTGCGTCAACAGCTTCCTGCCGCCCACTTCACGAAGCCCAGCCAAGCGCTGGGTTTTTCTTTTGTGTAAAACGTCCTACCCCGTCGCCACGATTGTGCAAGGGTATCTGGATGTGTTCTGGTGATAGGTGATAGGACGCTTTCAGAAAGGTCGTGAGGGATATGGCTTAGCATCGCCAGAGGCCATACCTCTGTTAGTAGTCCGTTTCGTGGACAATTCCGGTCAGCGATCAACCTGACTCCGATATGGGATTTACTAAGCCGATATGACTGTTGTTACCCACGGTTGAAAGCACTTGTCGCCCGGATGGCATTAGTCGCGTCTACCGGTTTTCGCCTTGTTAAATGCTTTCAACCGTGGGTGCCCATTATTAATCACACCGGGCCAGTGCGCCGAATTCTTTGATGAGGAGTCGGAATACCTCACTGGTGTTTAGCCGTTAGGCTACTGCCAGGAATTGATCATCGTTTGCATTTATCTTTGTGGTCCGTTTCTTAAAAGTCCGCAAAGTCGCTAACGTGACGAAAACTGGAAAGAGCATTGATGTCTCGCATCGCAGGAAAAAGCCCACGGAAGAGAGTCGAACCCTTCCAATGCCCTTACCAGATTTCGCCAATAAAAAACCCCGACATTTCTGCCGGGGCTCATTATTTCCTGATACCGCAATTTCGAACCGTCAGGAGCGTTTCCTCATAACCGTTTAGCGGATTACGTCTGCTCAGTTCGCTTTTGCTCCGAGCATACACAAAATGTACTACTTCAATTTTGCGAAATCAAGTTATTTAGGAAAGTTTACCTAAATATTATGCTGCCTGTGGAAATTCCTTCTCAATTTCGCGCCTCATCGCATAAAAGATTTCTGAATCCAGCACGTTCTCGCACCAGACAACCCTGCGCCTGCAAGACTGGATATCCATTCCAGTGACTGCATTCATCACTCTGGCGATATCTTGCGTGCAATTGCGATTGCAATATCGCTTAATAGCTACATCGCGGACGGGGCTTTCACGGTGAAACGTCTTGACCATCACACGTTCAACGAAAGCAGCATCATCGGATTCTTTGGCGAGAGCGATGATGTTGCTGAACGATGATTGAGGGATGACCAGTTCGCGAGCTTTCTGATATAGCGCATCTCCACGCAGTCCATCTTCTTCGTAAAGGCGCATGACTACAGACTCAATCTGTTTGGCCTTGTCATCACTCCACTGACTGCGAATCATCAGGCGACCGATAACGTTGATTGCACCACCCGGGGAATCATCTCCTGCGTTGACCTTGCCCCATACCTGTAGCATGTAGTGAACCCATGCTTTCTGGCGTGAGTTGATGGTTTTCTTCGGGTGCTTCCATACGCGGCGGAAATGAGCATCGTCGAGGAAGTTAACCATGCCTAATATCGGTGTGCGTTTCACAATAACTCTCCTTTAGGCCAGCTACCCTCTTGCTTGATGATGTATGGCTTATAGTCATCGCTCTTTGTTTCCTTATGCGCGAGATTACCTACCTCGTTGGTCTCGAACATTCCTAGCGGGAGATATTGACGAGGGAATACCTTGTGCCATTTTCCGTACTCTGTATCTTCACCGTCGCTGTATTTCACCGGTCCACACGCGCTGCATAGCCTCATCCCCTTTCGTTCTGGAGCATATGACCAGTCGTATAACTTCTCGAAAAATCCATTGAACCCTTGCGATGAAAGCGCCGTATTTTCTACGCAACCACAATTCTCGCACTGGAATAGGCTCATGCTGCATCTCCTCCAGTTGGCTTATTCGTTCCCAGCCGATTACGCACTTCGCGCAACTGCTCGCGCACATAATCAAGACTGCGCTCAAGCTCATGCTCTTTGCCAATAAGCACCTGCTCGGTGTGCATATCGCGCTGACGCTGCCACTTGACTTGCTGGATGTTGGTTACGCTGCACATACGGGTTCTCCTACTAAGCTGTCTAACTGGCGACGCATCATCTTCAGTGCTCCATCAGGGAATGGCTGACGGGCTAAACCTGCGAAGATGGCGCGGATTTTCTTGTCGCGGATGCGCTTGAGTAACTCGGTCACTGTTGCGCGGATGGTGGCGTTAATCTTGCGGTCTTCGAGCTGTGCGAATCGTACGGATAGCTCTACTGTTACCAGCGCATCCAGATATTCCTCACAGACTTCTCTGCTTATGTCTGTCATGCTGCCTCCAGTAGTTCTGTAATCATTGGCAAGCTACCGCACGTCTCAGTTACTACCAGCACAAGCATCCCGCCTTTAATCGCCTGACAACGCTTAATGCGCATATCGTCTATCTGACCGTCGTCCAGCCATAAGCCCGCACTGGTGAGTGCGTCAAAAACGGCTTTGGGCAGATTGTCCAAATCTCGTTTGCGATTATCGGGAGGTGCTGCGTGGATGGTGATTCTGATGCGAGGTGTGATTTTGATGTCTAACTGTTGTTGCTGGATTATTTCGATTACTTCTTTTCGGTATCTCTTTCCCCAATCGCTGATGTAGTGGATGCCTCGTGAGTGTCGCCAGTACTTGTTGACCGAAGGTGGCCATGGAAGCTTGATAATGTATCTAGGCATAAACGTCTCCATCATTAGCGAACTCTCCATGGAATTTTGCACGTGCTTCTTTCGCTACTAGTTCAGCAAGTTCGATATCATCAAAAATTCCAAGAAAAATCCTGCGATGATTTACGCCTATTCTTACCTCCCATCCATTCCTTCCCTTTTTACGGTTAACACCTTTTACACCGGAGGTATTTCTCTTTTGCATCCCTCTATTTCTAAGGTTTTCAGCCGTGGTCACCACCCGCAGATTATTTATGCGGTTATCCTTTTTGTTGCAGTTGATATGGTCAATTTCGCCAGAAGGGAAATCTCCATGCGTGAAAAACCAAGCAAGCCTGTGGGCTTTATATAGCTTTTTGTTAAAGAATATCCCTATGTATCCACCCGTCATTTCATAACCGGCCACCTTCCCTTTCCTTGCTTTCCCGCGGCTAACGTTCCATGTAAATAACCCGCTTTCTGGGTGGTATGTCAGTAGCTCTAGAAGAATTTTTTCGTTCATCGCACTGTTACCCTCCCTTCGCGTGTTAACTTTTGCAGCGTCAAGACAATGGCTCTGTCCATTTCAGCCCTACGTTCTTCCCGGGTCATGTCCTTTCCGTTGTCTATGCGCGTATGGCATTGTTCGCATAGCGCCGCCGTTAAACAGTCATCAACCTTCATTCCTATTCCTTTCCCTTCGTTGCGATGTGCCGCCTGAACTCCATATCGACCACACAGAACGCAGCAATCTATCTCCCTGACTGCCTGAAGCCATTTACTGCTCCGGTATATTGCCATCTGAGATATCTCCGTTCGGATCACGATAAATCAGCCACTCATCCACGCATTCAGTACATGCGTAGGTTTCCTCTGGCGTTAGTTCCTTCGTGCAGCCGGCGCACAACGTTCTACGTATGCTCCAGTTTTCGTACTCTTGAGGCCATGGAGTAAGCATCAGTGAAACCTCGCTGTTTGTTCTGCTGGCTCAATGGAAATGACAAGGTCTTTGTCGCCTAACTGCCAGATAATCCCTTGCTCGTCTTCGCCCTCTGTCATTGCCTCCACATAAGCCATCAGGTAATTCATCATGATGTTTATGCCGTCGACTCCTTCGCTTTCTGCATCTTCCATGAGGTCAGAGAAACGCTCGATGTAGTCTTCTTCTGCGCTCATAGCTATTTCCTCGCGCGGTCACGCAGCCAGCGTATATCCCACAGGTGCGCGGTGTAGTTGAAGGTTGTTACGTCTGATTCGGTAGGTACTGGCTTGGGTTTGTTTCTGGAGCGCTTGGTGGGGATGAATATCATATTGTCCATTGCGATTTGAGTTATGCTTCGTCGCTGTTTCTTCATGCCGCATCTCCAAATCTGGCTTTCCACTCAAGCGCTAATCTGGCTTCATCAGACCACTTAACATTCTTCTCAGCGCCAAATGCCTGGATAAGCTCAAGAAGCTCTCCGAACTCGCTAACGCGCATCTTGCTGGTTGACTGGCCTATCACCACAAAACCGTTGCCAGCGAGGTTAGGCACAACGTCCTGCTGCTTTAATGCTGCGGTGAAGATGCACTTCCAGCTTTCAGAATCCAGCCATCGACCATGCCATTCGACCTGACGCGAGACATCACCCAGACAAGCCCAGAGTTTGCGATTCTGGTCTATACTGCGGTTGCGCTCTTGGATGGTTACGATGATTGGCTTGGTTTGGTCGGGGAAGATTTGCTGTATTGCTTGAATGGCGTTCTGCTGATGAATGGGGCTTCTTAGTTCAAACGTTATTTTCCTCATGGCATTCCTCGTCAGGTGTTAGTTCCTCAATCGCCCATGATGTGAATCCGTTACGCTCTACATAATCCCGCGCTTTGCTATAAGTGGTGAAAGCGGCCATTGACTCCATTTCACCCTCGAATCCCAAGGCGCAAACGACAAACACAGATTTACTCATACTCACTCCTTAACTTTGATTCCAGCGGCGCGGATGACTTCATCAACCTCGTCACGGTCGTACACAGCAATAGCATCACTGACAAACCATGCAGGCAACTCAATCTCGATAGCGGCGCGAGATGCCTGCCATGCATGCCATGCACAGTTTGTAGTTACTTCTGCGTACTCTCCATTGCTAAGAATTGCCATATTTGCAAATTCATTATTTGCAATCCGCCACTGCTCAAACTTCTTTCTTGATTCGTCCATATTCCTCTCCATCACATTGTCATCAAGGCGTAACCAATCAGACCATACAGCGCCATGAAAATTACGTTCATCCTGATTACTTTATTAATGCCAATCGATTTGAATTCGTTACGCCAAAGCACAAAACTCATCAGTGCCAGAGAGCCGTTAGTTATTACGAATCCGGCTACTATGCTCATCAATACTGCGTTAATCATCATTACTCTCCATCAGCGTGCTGGGGTGTTAGTCGCCTGTTTTCATGTGCGTACTGCCGGCAATCAAAATCACTGCGAACAGAAGCCATCCCCATCCGGATTTCTCGTGGTACATCAGAAATGCCACGCTGATGAACCCGCTGATCGGAATAGCTGCGAAAAATGCTAATGCAAGAATGTCTCGTAATTCCTTCACGTCCTTACCTCTCTTAATGCCTTGTTCATATCTTTCGGCTGGTAGTTGTTGCCTATTAGTTGCATCTCACATTGCGACTTATGAATTGTCGTTCTCAACTTTTTATTTGAACGTAAATTTAGAGCGACAAATTCTTCTGAATTTTTGCAGTCACTCTTAACTATGTAGTATTTGCCTGTAAGCCAAGATTGAACTAACTGACCCTTCTTAAACACTTCGCACCTCTCTCAATCTCTGGTTGATAAATGCAGTCAGTGGGTTGGCTAAGCCAAACGTAAACGGTGCATTCTTGCGATACAGCCAGACCTTCTCACGGCCTAACCATTCCCGATAAACCTCACCCTGCTTGCTCAGTGATGCCAGAATCTGAGCTGTCATTTGCAGGTCTACTCCTGTTGCTTCTGAGATAACCGATGACGTGCCCTCTCTGCCACTATCCAGCCAGTCCAGAATCGCCTGGCGACGGTTAGCATGAAGCTCAGTCAGCCGATAACGCTTTATGCCGTTATGGACGCTGTGGATTTCAAGCTGACCTGATTCTGTGAGTTCGCGGAGTAGTTGGGTGATGCGGGATTTTGGTGCGCCGGTAAGTTGGTGAAACTCTCTTGCTGATGTTGGTTTGTTGCTTTCGAGATGGTTGAGTATTTTGTCTCGTGTGTTCACTAGAATCCCCCTTTCTTTTTGGGTTTATCTTCTTGCTCCCTTCGGCGGGCCTGAGCTGCTTCCTGGTCACAGTCGTAGATAACTCCGTTACGCTGATTGCAATAAACCACACCGGTTTCGCCATGACGGTTCAGTCTCAGCCCTAACTCAGTTTCACTTTGGTCAATGCTTTCATCGTATGCTCCTGGTCGGTAGATATAGGTCCAGTAGTCGCAATCCTGTTCTATCTGCCCGGTATCTCGCGAATCGCTAGGCAGTGGGCGCTTATCAACGCGCTTTTCAAGCTCTCGGTTCAACTGAGTCAGAAGTACAACTACACAGTCCAGTTCTTTGGCCAGCATCTTGAGACCTTTGGTGATCATCCCGTAGGCCAGGTCATTCCTGTCAGCTTTCTCTGCGGTCATCAGGGTGAGGTAGTCAACCAGCACCATCCCAACCTTACCGCGCTCTCGTTTAATCCTGCGGGCCTCTGAAACTATGTGAGCAAGCCCTATGCCAGGCGTGTCATCAATCAGCAGGTTGTTCGTCGCGATAAGAGAACTCATGACACCGGTTGCTTTCTGCATGTCGCTATCCCAGTCTCCGCGATAGCCAAAGTCGTCCTTGCTCATGTCCGGGTAAAAAAGATTTGGGCTGATACGTCCTTTCTGAGCGGTAATCTTCTCGACCATCTGGCTCTCAGGCATCTCCAGAGAGAACATCAATGCAGGCTCGTTCTCCACTGTGGCGCAATTAACCGCCATCTGTGTGTAGAACGTTGTTTTACCCATCTTCGGCCTTGCACCGATAATAAACAGGCTTCCTCTGACGATTTTCTTCACGCCGAGCTTGTCATCGAACGACTTAATGCCCGTAGAGAGACCTCGTGACTTTCCGTCAGGCTTAACTCGCTCATCAAACTCGTTAGACCAGGACTCAACTGCATCGGCGAAGGTTCTGAGACCTTTGCGTGATCCAGTTTTTGCATGGTCAGAGAGTTGGGTGAAAATAGATTGAATTGCCTCGTATTTCTGGGTTGCCGTCATTCCGTTTCTAGCATAGAGAAGCTCTGCCGCTTCCGTCATTCGTTGAATGCCGTAACGCTCCATAGCCGTTTCGCGCACCTGCATAGCGTATGCAACGATGTTTGCAGCACTTGGGGTATTCTTTGCGATCTCTGCGATGTAGGCAAAGCCACCAACAGATTCAGTCAGCCCTTTGCGTTCAAGCTCGTCAAACAGGGTTAGTCCGTCGACTGGCTTCTGCTCTCGGTACATGCGGGTCATTTCTTCGTACAGGAGTTTGTGTGGTCGGCTGTAGAATGACTCAGGCTTGAGAATGGAAAGAACCTTCTGCGTCCTCTCGCTGCTGTCGTCATCCAGAAGCAATCCGCCAATCACCGCCTGCTCAGCTTCAATGCTGTGAGGTGGCGCAAACACGTTATCTGTCATCGTGCTCTCCCTCGCGTACTTTCAGGTAGGTGTTGTCATTCAGAAGGAAGTCAAATCCCTTTTTGTGCCAGACAGTTCCTCGCTGCGGATTCTGTCTTTCTTCAAACATCCAGCGGCAGTTTGAAGCGACATAGTTCAGGTAAGATTTCCAGTCTTCCAAAGTGAAGCCATGACCATCAAGCTGACGGGTGATGACTCCGGCTTTTCTCCAGAACGTCTGAATCTGGTTTTTGCGTTTGTCATTTAGCGCCCTGACTCTTGGTGCTTCAGGTATTAACTCGTGGTAGACATCGACGACTTGCTGACAACTGATAGATGATTTCTTCTTCTCAGTTTTTGGTGCTGCTACGGCACTCTCTTCTACGTTAGTAGAAGAGATATTATTAAATTCTTTATCTGTGGTAATTTGCTGGTAATCTGCTGGTACAGTGTCGCTTGCAGGCATTGGTATAACTGGCTTCGCGCTGGTAATTTGCTGGTACTCTGCTGGTACAAAATTTGACTGATAATCGTCATATTTTTCTACCGAGAAAACTGAGAATTTACCGTGTGAAACCCAGTCAATCATGCCGAGCTTCTTAAACTTTCTCAGCAGGTACTGAACGCGATCAGGATTGAGTCCTGTCTCAAACGCCAGAGCGTTTCTTCCGCTAAGCAGCTTCCCTCTGCCTACCAGAATTTCTCCTGCGTCAGTCATCACATGCTCAGGTGCATGCTTTGCTTTCAGGATTAAGTGAACCCACAGATGTGATGCTTCAGCGTCCTTGTAAAACGGCACATCCATGATTTTACGGTGCAGCAAGGCATACCCCTTACCGCTGCTTTGATGCGGTTTCTGGAGCCTTCTGGCCTCTCTGGCTTCGGCTAGATTAGATACGTTACTCATGACCTTTCTCCTTCTGCATCAGCTTCACTTTCTCCAACTCAGCCCGAAATCGACCAGGCTGCTTGAAGCTGGACAGGAAGCGATCACGTAGTATGTTTTTGTGCATTTTGTCCTGGTAAGGACTGAGTGGTTTTGTCATAATTACTCCTGTTACTTGGCGTAACACAGTGTCTCTAGAATTCGATGCTGATTTGCTCAGAGCGTCCGGCCACCACCGGGCGCTTTTTGCTTTCTGGCATCACAGCTGCAATAGCCTGTCTTGCCACTTCACGAATAAGGCTTGTCTCCCATACCTTCTCCAGAAGAACGAACGTCACCGCCATATCGTGGATGTTTAATCTACTCACCTTTGAATCAGCCCATCCCGCCATCTTTGCGAAATTTGTCTGACCCATTGAAACGAGTCGGGCACGAAGCTCTGTTTCCACTTCGCGTACCTTTTTGCTGTGATTTGCTAGTTCCATTACGTATGATTTCCTTAGTTAAATAGTTGAATACGCATCGGTTGATGCGTTGGTTGTCCTCAGATTCTGAGGGGCAGATTATTAAAGAGCGGTACTGCTTATGCTGCTTTTTTGCGTGGAGGGAAAAGAGAATCTAGGTTCGTTTTTCCACCAAGCTTATTCAGTGCCTTAACCAGGCTTCGGCATGACTCTAAATCTGGAGCCCGGATACCGGCCTCATAGTTGGCTAAGCGCGACTGGTTCCAGCCACATGCGCAAGCCAGCGCAGATTGAGTGATGCCAAGTTTTTTCCGTTCATTGGCAATGTTGTTCATAGTTTTCCTTAAAATCTGGGTCACTCAACATACATTAAACACAAATTGTGATTAACAGTCAACACAAATCGTGTAAAGCCACGCAACACGGAACGTGATATAAAATGCGCATGAAAAGAACAGAAACTATCGCCGCGCGAATGAAGAGATTGCGAGAGACAAAAGGCCTTTCTCAAAAGGCTTTGGCGGAGCTTTGCGGCTGGGCTTCACAATCTCGGATCGGAAATTATGAATCAGGCACAAGAAGCGTTAGTGTTGAAGACGCGGAAGTGATCGCAAAGGCATTGGGAGTTGCCACGGCTGAGCTGCTTTTTGGCGACGACTATCAGGGACAATACAAGCCAGGGGTAAAATTCCCATTGATTAGCTGGGTTAGCGCAGGTGCCTGGTGCGAGGCCGTGGAACCATATAACGCACAAACAGTCGATGAGTGGTATGAATCAGATTGCCACGTCGTTGGAGACGCATTCTGGCTTAGGGTTCAGGGTGATTCTATGACTGCACCTACAGGATTAAGCGTTCCAGAAGGAATGCTGGTTCTTTTCGATACAGGCAAAGAGCCAGTAAATGGTAGCCTTGTAATAGCCAAACTAACCGATGCAAACGAAGCTACATTCAAAAAATTGATAATCGATGGCGGAAGCAAGTACCTTAAAGGCCTTAACCCAGCTTACCCCCTGATTCCTATCGATGGTAATTGCAAAATCATTGGTGTAGCAGTGCAGATGATGATGCGTTTCTCCTGATATAACATCGCATTAAAACACCACAACCCGCTTCGGCGGGTTTTTTATTATCCCGCTAAAACTAAATTCCCTTAAAAATCAATGCAAACACGCTTCGTGATAAATATAATCACAATTCGTGTTGACACAACAAACACAATCTGTGATTATCTAGCCATCAGCAGGAAGCTGAATGCGAACAAGGAACTGGGTTCGTGGCTCTTTAAAAATTTAATCCTCAGAATCTGAGGCCGAAGTGAATGCTTCGGGATTGGATGAATGCGCAGGCTGATGCGCAGGAACATAACATCGACCGAATCAGGTGGCGCGCCCTTGCCCTGATTCATGCCAGATATCTTGTAAGCGGGTCGGGACGGCTAGGTATCTATGCAGGAGATCAGCGCCTGCCATCCAATCACCAAAGCATTCACAGGAGGTATCCATATGAACAGAAATCAAGCTCGTCGCCTTGCAGCTTTCAACGCAAAGAAGGCAGCAGAGAAGTTAGAGATGAAAGCCTACTGTAAAAAGATTGACCGTGCATTTTCACGGCTGTCGGAAGGCTGTAGTGAGCGTGTTTCAAGAGCCATTTCGCTTGCCGGAACGCGTCAGAAGGAAGTTGAAGGTGGCGCTGTTTGTCTGCCAGAAGTGGCGCTTTTCGCAGCTGGTCATCGTAAGTCTAATAACGTTACAGCGAGGTAAATATGGGTAAGCAGGTGCAGTTATCAGGGAAATGCACATTGAAGATTGACACCATCGTTGGCAGCACAACGATAGATATTCCGAAGGTCAATCGTGAAGGTGAAAACAACGCTGATGCGTTAATTCGAAATGTTATCCACTTCGGTGTGATGCGTCATGGCAAGGCAGACTTGCGAAAGCTGATTGAAGAAAAGCTCGCTAATTATGGCGACGAATATGAAAACAAAGGCCTGAGTTACGACGATGAATAGGCCGCATAGTCGGCCTTCTTTTGGCAGCAAGTATCCGCATGATAGAATTGGCGCAACTTACACGTGAGGGGAAAAATGAAAATCATAATTCAAGTTACCGAAGCAGAGTTGGCAGAGGTTGAGATGTCTGCTGAAGAGTTAAAAGCTAACGTGATTGCTGACCTTGATGATGCAAGAGACTATCCCGGATTCAACGTCGAGATAGAAATTGAATAAACCCGCTACGGCGGGTTTTCTTTTGGCAGCAAGCCACAGAGGTGAATATGACAATCAACATTATACCTCCAGAGGAAGCAGTGAAGAGACTGAAAGAGAAAGGAATCACAACAGACACTGAAGAGTTAATAAGTCTCTACGGGATAGACCAGGCTGCACGAATCAGGAAGGGGGACAGGCTATGGATTGTGAATGATTCATCTACAAAGTTTGAGAGCGCATATGGACATACGCTATCTCACGCCGTGCATATTTTCGTGTTGAGCTATGAAGAAAACAGGAATTCATTATTTGATTAGCGCCTAATGCGGATTCACCGATTCCGCATTGTGAGCCAATCCGCGCTCGTACTATTGAGGACGACTCGATAGTGTCTGATTAAATACCCCTTGTTGTCATCTTGGCCTCTTCGTGAGGCCATTTTTTTACCTGCATATCAGTGAGCATTTATTCAGGTGCTCAGTCGCTATGCAATCACATACAACATAAGGAACTACCCATGCAGACATTAAATCTCGCAGGGGCTACCCCGATGGGTAGCTTCCATGCCATCACGTCCATTCAACACTCGCGCCGCAATATTCTGACGGGCGCTGACTTCAAGCAGCCTCGCGTTAAGAGCTTGCTGGAGCGTCTGGTTGAGTTTCTGAATCAAAAGGTGCAGCCGTGAGCATTGCAGATACCTGGTCAGAAGATGCCTTTGTCCGCCTTATGCAGGACATGTTGAAACAGCAGAATGAGGATGCAGAAGATGCGCCTGACGATGACAGAAAAAACAGAGATTAAGCAAATCATCGCTAGTTTTAGCGACGCTGACAATGCAGCGATTGATAAGCAGGTTGAGATGCTGTGCGCGAACATGCGACCGGTGCTCAACATGCTCGAATCACACAGGCCTGATGACTACACGAAAGCAGCTGTGGAATGGCTTGCCGAAGACGACTGCAACTATCAGGAATTCGCCGGAGAGGTTATGTGGGACATATTCAGACCGCGCGTGGAAGTGGAATATGCAATGTCTATCTTTATGCGCCGTCATACATTCGAGGATGCAGCATGAAGCCTGGCGTATATTACGGCATGTCGAATGAGGACTATCACGCTGACGAGGCAATAGGTTCTACGACAGTCAAAGCCATCAGCGTAAGTCCTGCTAACCACTTCTTCAACAAATTCACCGGCAGTAAATCAGCGCACATTGGAAGTGCGATTCATGCAGCGTTGCTTGAGCCTGATGTGTATCAGTGCCGGTATGCAAAGCGCGAAGAAATAACATCTCGTGCCAGCAAAGAATACAAGGAACTCACGAAGCAATTTCCAGCTGATTTTATCCTTATAGGTAGCGAAGTAGATACCGTACAGAGGATGTATGAGTCTTCGCGATTGAATGATGACTTCATGGACTACATGAATACCAAAGGGAACTCAGAGGTATCCATGTTTGCAGAGTGCCCAGAAACGGGCCTGATGCTTAAATGCCGCTTCGACAGGCTATCTGACACCCTCGTATACCCTCTTGACGTTAAAAGCTGTAGAGACGCTTCTGAGCGCGGATTCAGCAATGCTTTTGGTCAGTATAAGTACCACATTCAGGCAGCCTTCTATCTCTACGTTCTCAGGCTGGCAACGGGCATCGAATATAACCAGTTCGCCTTCTTCGCTATCGAGAACTCACCGCCATATCGCAACTGCATGTACTACATCGGCGAGGAATCGCTTGAGCTTGGGTATCGCGAAATGTACGCAGCTTTAGACAAGCTTGTTGCATGCAGAAAAAACGAATCAATGAAGTACGAAGGAATTGTGCTTCCATCCAACGAAATTAACGTTCCGGCCTATTTGCTGGATAATGAATACGATGACGAGGTAATTCTATAATGGACCTTTCACGCACAATCATTCCAAAGTCCGACCAAATTAACTTTGAAGATGTTCAGACTCGAAGCATTACGGCAGTCATTAAAGCTGTCAGGGCCGGCAATTCAGAGCAGCCAGTATTTATCGACCTTGAAGGTTACGATGGTCGTCCGTACAAGCCGTCTAAATCGATGCGTCGCGTGTTAATTGGCGGCTGGGGTGCAGATGGCCATTCGTGGGTTGGACGCTCTCTTACGCTAGTTGGTGATGCCTCTGTGAGGTTCGGTGGTGTAGCGGTAGGCGGCATCAAGATTTATGCAATGAGCGACGTTGAGGCTGATTTCTCAATGATGCTTTCGGTATCACGTGGTAAGCGGCAGGAGCACCGGGTTCGAAAGCTTGAGGTAAAACCGCAGGCTACACCGGAAACGGCGCTGAAATGGTTCTCTGATAACGCATTAAGCATGGATTCAGCAAAGCTTGAAGTTGCTTACAACAGAACTAAAGGCGTCATCGGCAACAATGATGAGCTGCTTTCCAAGCTCGACGAAATACACAATCTGCATAAGGCGGATTTAGCTAACTCCTGATTTTACACAATGCGAAAGCTAAACATCACTCCGGAAGAAATGACGGCGGTGTGCGGTCGTATGGTCGCATGCCGTGCCGCTGACCGTTTAGGCATCACCATCTCACAGTTTTATTACCTCGCGCAGAAATACTCGCTTTCAACCGCATTCACTCAAAAGGCATGGAGCTCACAGGAAGACGCTCTCCTGATGAATCTGTATCGGGACGGAATTCAGCAAAAGGACATAGCAAGCATGCTTGGTCGGCGATTTGAGTCAATCAGAGGGCGAGTGGCTCTGCTACGTAAGCGCGAAAAGAATATGAGGAAAGTAGCATGATCGGATTAACGTACGACCCGGGCATCACTCCAAACGAGCTCGTAGCCCGCCACCGCTTCAAACCCATCAACGATATCCCACGCGAAGAAATGCTGAAGCGTCAATCATTCCCGAGCGTGAACGAGAACAAATTCCTGACAGCGTGGTTAAACCAGAGGGTGAAGAAATGAGCGTGACGAGATATGGAATCAATGCGCAGGGATTATTTACCAATCTGAGAGATGGTGGATACGTAAGCTATCAGGACTACGAGAAGTTGGCTGCGGAGAATGCGGGGCTGAAAGATGCCATTAGCTGCCATGCGGCTGGGTTTACTGTCTGCGAAGCATGTGGGGAAGAAAACATATCCGGGAATGATGATGTTTGTCGTGCCCTGGACGAAACCCCGGCTACCGACGCTTTCCTTGCTGAAGTGCGGGCGCAGGGTGTGGAGATGATGGCCTCTGAAGCCGAGCAACTGATGGATGAGTTTGGAGATGACAGCTACATAGTGATGGTTACCGCAGATTTACAGCGTTTCGCCAATGCATTCGCCGCCCAGCTTCGCAAAGGAGTGCAGTCATGAGCAAGCGCCTTGAGGTTCTTAAAGCATCCCTTTCCAAAAAAGAAAAGTTATTCAGCGATAAATTGCAGCAGCATTTCGATACCGTGAAGCAGGCCAACGGTCAACCGCTCAACGACAAGCGAAACGGACGCGCAACTCTGAATAAATGGGATAAGCAAAGCGATGCTCTGCGGAATCTTGAAAACAGCATACAGAGAACAAAAGACGCCATTGAGCTGGAGGAGATGAAAATCGCATTCGGCGATTCGGTGGACATTCCTGACTTCATGCAGAAGGCGATAGAAGATGGATTAATCATCCAGTGGCGAAAACACCCTCGTTTTTTCTTTGTGACGGGCGTGAAGCACGGGCGCATTGTCCTGGATGAAGAAACCGGAATGATTGCTCATCGATATTTAAGCAAAGTTTCCAAGGAAGAATATCCAACATTTCGGGATGTTTTTAACAAACTCAATAAGCAATGCCGTGAAAAGCAGGAGTCCGCCCAATGAGCATCATCGACAAACAGGATCTGCGCCTAACAGCAGAAAAGGCGAAAGATAACTTCATGCCGAACTTCATGGTACCAACTCGCGATTTACTGGCGCTGCTGGATGAGCTGGAAGACGCAGAGAGGCGGATTGCTGAACTGGAGTTGCGGGAGGAACTATTTTTACGTGCAAAGGCTCTTATGCACCAATCTGGCGGTGCGCCGATTGAGAACTCTTTAAACCCGATAGATGCATGGCTTTATGACGCAGAACGCGCCGCAGCAGGCAAAGGAGTAGCAAATGTCTGATGTTGTCTCTCTTGAGGAACTTAAGCGTCTTTTCTTTTATGACCCTGAAACTGGAAATTTTTATCGACTAAAAAGCATTCGGAATCTAAGGAAGGGAGATATCGCAGGGAGCCTAAACAAGTCGGGATACATCGAAATTTATATTAACAGCAAGAGATATAGGGCTCACAGACTGGCTATTTTTTATATGACTGGAAGGTGGCCTAAAGCGGTTGATCACAAAAATAGGATAAGGAATGACAATCGCTGGTGCAACATTCGCCCATGCACGCTTGCTGAAAATAACCAGAATCCAGGCAT
This sequence comes from Enterobacter genomosp. S, assembly GCF_001631805.1. NCBI lineage: Bacteria > Pseudomonadati > Pseudomonadota > Gammaproteobacteria > Enterobacterales > Enterobacteriaceae > Enterobacter > Enterobacter genomosp. S. The sequence goes on from NZ_LVVA01000021.1 coordinate 80,130, forward strand.
CAGCAAAAGGAATAAGTCCGGTGTGATAGGCGTTCATTGGCATGGACGGCAAAAAAAATGGATAGCCGCAATACAAGTTGATGGCAAGAAACTGCACCTTGGAAGCTTCTCAACAAGAGAAGAGGCAATGTTGATCGCCAATACCGCCAGCAGGGTAAGGGATGCTTTGCTAGACAGTGCACTTTACAGGAAATACGCAGCATAACAAACCCGCACCTCGCGGGTTTTTCTTTATCCGGAGTCACCATGCACGCCAACCCAATTATCTGGCTCATAGTCGGAATTATGGCTCTGAGCGCTATCTCTTCACTCATTCACATGTCAGAGGGCTTGTTATGGCTAAATTTGCTGTGGGCGCAATCGTAAAGCACAAGTCAGGCGATATCAAAGGAGTGGTTGATGGCGTCACGGAGCAGGAGAACAGGCCGACATGGTATCGCATCGCGTGGGACTCCGGTGATTACAGTTCTCACGCAGAGCATGAACTTCGCGCGGCTACTGTTGATGAGCCTCGCGTGTATAAGAAATTAGCGTAAGGAGATGGATGTGAAACTGATTGATATTTTGGTGCGGGAATTGCCGAAGCGTGGAGGCTGGCCAGAGGGCGCAGACCATATAGCAACAAATGGGTACTGGAGAGTATTTGCTTATTGGGATGGAAGCTCCTTGAAGGGTATAGACCTTAACATTTCGTCTGATGCTGAAGGCTATGTCACCCGCGAGCAATACGAAGCTGCACTTGCAGCCAGCAAGCCAGAATGGGATGGAGATGGGTTGCCTCCTGTGGGAACAGAAGCAGAGGTGTCAGTGGATGGTGGCCGCACATGGTGCTTATACAAGGCTACTAGTGAACATAATGGAATGCGGTTAGTTGAGATAGGGGATTTTACGGAAGAGTTTCAAAGCAACAACTGGATGTTTCGCCCCATCCGATCAGAAGCAGATAAGAAGCGCGAGAATTTAGCAAAAGCTCTACATATCGCCGCGGGAGCAGCGCCTATCGAAGTGGTTGGAATTGGTCCTCTTTACCTTGAGCTCGCAGATAAAATACTCGCCGGTGAAGTAGCTGGCATCCGCATCGACTAGGCCGCCGCAATGGCGGTTTTTTATTGGAGATAGATAATGAAGAAAATAGAAGAAATCGCTTACCTTGCGCGAAGGATACTGCAAGATGCCCTTCTTCACTGCATGAACAAAGACAATACCAAGGGCGCCTGTTTGTATGGAGCTCATCTTGTCCACACTATGATAAGTCAGTTTACTGGTTTTCAATCAATTGTTCGCGGTGGTGACGGAAAGGATGATGGAGGGTTCTTTAAGGGTGGCGTTGGAAGTGGGCATTATTGGGTGGAGGTTGAAACGGCGGCAGGATCATTGATTGTGGATATCACAGCTGACCAGTTTGGTTCTGATGCGTTGGTTGTGAAGCAATGTGTGGATGCAAAATATTATCGCAACGGGAATCAGGATGTTGTCGATAGGCATTACGGAGAATTCATGCTTGAGATTGGGAAATTGGTGCCCTGTGACTTTGCCTTCAAGGAGTAACCATGGAATCACACAGCCTCACACTCGATGAGGCGTGTTCATATCTGATAAGACCGCCACTAGGCGGTTTCTTTTTGTCTGGAGTACATGATGGTTGAAGCCAAAACGCTAACCGCCAGACAGGCGGCAGACCTCCTTCTTACTTCGCCGCGAACAGTCTACAGGTTAATCGACTCAGGACAGCTTGCTGGCAAGAAGATCGGTAACAAATACCGCACCACCGACGTTGCCTGTATTGCGTATTTACATGACCCGCGCGATCCTGTTTCCGCGAGCGCGGGTGAACATAAAGGAGAGTTTTTATGTCAATCACCCTCAGAGGCGGAGTGTGGCACTGTCATTTCGTTACACCGTCAGGGAAAAGAATTAGACAATCTCTTGGCACGGGGGACAAGAAACAAGCTCAGGAGTTGCACGACCGGCTGAAGGCAGAAGCGTGGCGCGTGGATAAAATCGGGGAGTTACCGACAAGGACGTTTGAGGAATGCTGCATCAGGTGGATTCGGGAGAAGGAACATAAGCGGTCACTGGATGACGACAAGACCAAAATCGAATACTTCCTGAAGCATTTCTCGGGCAGGGATGTTTCGACCATCACAGCCGAGCAGGTATACGATGCTGTCTCGAAGATGGTTAACCGCAAGCATATTCAGGTCTGGGAGTCGAGAAGGGACGCGGCGATACGCAGAGGCAAGGAGCCGCCTCCGTATGTTGAAAAGCCAGTGAGTCAGGCTACAAAGAGCCAGCACCTGTCATTCATGCGGTCGTTGCTGAAGACGGCAGCTAATGACTGGGGATGGATTAAGTCGTCCCCGGTTATTAAAACCAAGAAGCCAATCAGCAAACGCATTCGCTGGCTAACCAGGGATGAGGCTGAAAGGCTTATAGCTTGTATGCCTGAGTCAATAAAGCCAGTGGTGATATTTGCTCTGGCAACCGGCCTGCGCCGCTCCAACATCATTGATCTGGAGTGGCAACAGGTCGATATGCAGAGAAAGGTTGCATGGATAAATCCGGAGAACGCGAAGGCGGGCAAAGCTATCGGCGTAGCTCTGAATGATACCGCATGCAGGGTGTTAAGGGATCAGATTGGTAAAAGTTCCAGGTGGGTATTCGTTCACACTAAGCCATCGACTCGACCAGATAAAACCGTCACGCCGGCTGTCCGTAAAATGCGGGTCGACGATAACAGTGCCTGGCGAATTGGTCTGGCAAAAGCAGGTATCGAGGATTTCCGTTTTCACGACCTCCGGCATACCTGGGCGAGCTGGTTAATTCAGTCTGGAGTTCCGCTGTCAGTTCTTCAGGAAATGGGAGGCTGGGAGTCAATCGAAATGGTCCGTCGATATGCTCACCTGGCACCGAACCATTTAAGCGAACACGCACGGAAAATTGATGCCATTTTTGGCAACCATGACACAAATACGACACAAGGAGAAAATCAGGCTGGTTTGAAACTGGCGTAAGTGTATGATATTTAATGGCACGCCCTGTAGGATTCGAACCTACGACCTACGGCTTAGAAGGCCGTTGCTCTATCCAACTGAGCTAAGGGCGCACGGAGAAGAGTATACTTCGCGGTGGTGAAACGCCTGGAATTATACGGTCAATGCGTAGTGAGTCAATGCCTTTTCCGCCTTCTCTGCCGATAATGACTAGCTGATTGTAAATACGGCTGTTTTTTCAACATTTATGCTCCTTTTACGGGCTGCGAAAAGGCTTAGCCGCTTTTAAGTAACGCCTGCTGTTTTCCTGTTTACTTCGCCGTCACACTGTCCTGCGGTATCCCGGCCACCTGGAGGCTGGAAGTGAACAGGACGACGGAGTGACAGCGCCAGACCAGACAGGTTTCCCCTCGTGCGTGCAGCACATCTCACGCGACATTACAGGCATCAAGCTTGAACCCATTGTCGCCCTCTCCTCTTCTCGCACAATTGGGGCCGAAGTGCTCAGCGTGCTGTCACCGCATCAGCAAAGCGAAGACTTTTTCCGCGACTGGTCCGCCGCCCGGGCGCTTATGCTGCTGGAAGCCCAGATCGCTGCGTTAAAAAACCCCTCTCTCTGTGACAACCTTTTCATAAATGTGCCGATAACCGTTCTGACCATCCCGGATATGTTCCAGCGCTTACTGCAACTTAACAGCCCGCCGCTGAACATTGAACTCGTGGAGCCTGCCTCGTTCTTTTCCCTCTCAGACCCGACACGTCTGAAGGTAAGTTGTGCGCTTCAGCAGTTGACGGCGCAGGGGCATCGGATCTGGCTGGATGATATTGATGAAGCGTCAGGGCGCGCATTTTTATCCTGCCGTCTGCCGTTAAGCGGAATCAAAATCGATAAGATGGCTTTCTGGCGACTACGTGCAACGCCAGCGCTGACGCAGCTGGTCGCGCTTTGTTCAAAAATTACTGCCAATGTGCTTATAGAAGGCATTGAAACAGAAAAGGATCGTGAGTGTGCGCTTCAGGCTGGCGCGCGCTTCGGTCAGGGATATTATTGGCCATCCTGGAGATGGCAGGAGGACTGAACGGTCATCGCCAAGAGGGAAGCTATGCGAATGACAGTACGCCGTTACCGGCGTCGTCGGACAGGAAGTGATTCACTGGGTTCTACGCACTCGCCTTTTGCTCTCCCATTTTTTGATCGTCTCGAATATTTGAGCCAGTCAATCAACCAGACCCGCAAAACCGATGCTCCCTTTATCGTTCTGGTCACACAGGATAACTTTTTCCGTTCCGGTTTTCTGAGCGGGCATTCGCCCCTGAGCAATTGCTGCGACTACTCCACGCTGGAAGCAGCCCTCAGCGATTTGAATCAATGGCCTTCATCACGTCTGGTGGTAGATGTAGAGAGTCGCGCCTCGCCGCTGATTGACCTGCTGGACCGATTACGACGCCACAGCCTGTACCCTCCCTTCCTGACCCCCTACCTGCTCATCCGCGCCGATGATTACGATACACGCCTGTTTTGCAAAGCGGCTGGCCCTTTTCACGTGCTTGAACGGCAGCTTTCGTCGCTGGCTATGCAACAAACGTTGCTGGAGCCGCCGTCTCCCGTCGGCCACCAAAAAGAGTGGTTTTCCAGGGAAGAATGGCCAATCTTACAGGCGCTTTCGCAGGGTAGCTCCCTGCGTCAGATCGCGCAGATACAGAATCGCCCCTATAGCCGCATTATTTACCGTCTCAGCTGCATCCTGGCGAAACTTGGACTGAACCATCGTCACGAGTTGCTACATCTTCTCAACAACCTCTCAGATTTCACGTATTAACGTATTCAATAACCCCTTAATTCCTAAAGACCTTTAGGAATATACTTAGGATATATGTTAAATTTTTGTGTTTTTTAACAAAACCTTCGATTTTATAACTATTCCTAATTCTTCGCCCTCAACCGCGCGAAATGCTGTTTATATGCTCAATCAGAGTACTTTTATCCAGGGGTTAAGGACCTGACGTTTTCGTTAACAGAGTGATAATGGTGTAAAAACAAGCGATTTACGTGTAAATAAACGCGATGAGAGGTGAAGAAAACAGCAGATAGTGCTGTTCATACGCCGGGATCTTAAGCCTGGCCTGAGGCGTTTATAAAGGGGCGATGACGTGCGAAAGCGCGGATATCAGGGGTGGCGAGCGGGCAGGATGACCTCCGTCACAGACTTCGTATTGTTAACATTTTAGCAACATACAGTAATATCGTTTATTTTTTGTTATTACATAAAGATGAAAGTGTGTGGTAAATGCAATATCAGGACATTTTTGCTAAATTTAAAAAGGTAGCGATTCAGATCCAGAAGATAATAATCAGCAATATATGGATATTAATTTACAGGCTTTTCGGACATTACTTAAACGGTATAATAAGACGTGTTTGACACACTAATAAGAAAAATCATTTTGCCATAACCAGCCTTATGAGATAACTGCGCTGAGGCATCGATATCACACTACGTAAACAAGGATGCTTTCGCTCTTCCCCGGGACATTTACCGTAGAAGGATCTGCGCAATTATCCTTCCGGCTTTTCGAGAGTTTTTACAAAACTCAGCATAACGCTTTTAACAATCTGAGGCATAAAAAATGAAACCGGCATCCGTTATCATTATGGACGAACACCCTATCGTCAGAATGTCGATAGAAGTCCTGCTACAGAAAAATAAAAACATCCAGGTAAAACTGAAGTCAGGCGACAGCCACGAAGTCCTTGACTGTATACGCAACCACCCTATCGACCTGGTCATTCTGGATATTGAAATGACGGGCACGGATGGGTTCGTATTATTGAAAAGAATCAGAAACTTAAACAAAGACATTAAGGTGCTTTTCCTCTCTTCAAAATCAGAAGCCTTCTATGCCGGCCGCGCCATTCGCGCCGGGGCCAATGGTTTTGTCAGCAAGCGAAAAGATTTGGGAGAAATTTATAACGCAGTGGAAATGATACTGATGGGCTATTCTTTTTTCCCGTCAGAAACGTTGAGTTTTATAAATCATCTGGGCTCCCGGACAGGCGCCGCTGTGGATATGCCTTTATCGAATCGTGAGGTGACGGTTTTGCGGTATCTGGCGAACGGATTATCTAATAAGGAGATTGCCGATCAATTATTACTTAGCAACAAAACAATTAGCGCCCATAAGTCTAATATCTTTTCGAAGCTGGGCGTGCAGAGTATCGTTGAATTAATTGATTACGCGAAAGCGCACGAATTATTGTAACCTGACACTCTCCCTGCAACGGATAACCGTTACAGGGAGAGTGGATTTAATTAATTATAATTAATCATGAACGTTGCATCGGCGTCAGCCCGGCCCGGCTGCGGATTATCCGCCGTAGCGATATAATTGGCATAAAACGACAGCTCTGCATTTCCCTGCGCATCCACCGATACCGTCTGGCTGGCCTGCTGCAAGGCGAGGCGCGTTTTATCCCGGTCAAGGATCTCCACGGCCACGTTGCTGGCCGCGCTGGCATCATTCAGCGCCAGCAGGCTGTTATCATGCCCGTCAACCTTCCCCGTAAACGTGACCGAAGCCGCCCCGGGAGGGCATCCGGTCAGCTTGAGGGTGAACGGCACGGGCTGCGTCCGGCTTCCCATAGTGCGAAGCTGTTTCGTTGGCCAGGTGCCGAGCGTGACGGTCTTATTGCTGTCGTCCCCCTCCGCCACGCAGGTAAAGTCCACAATATTGCCGTAAAGCTGAATGTTAATTTCCCCAAGCGCCGTCTCTGCATGCGCATGTGCGCAAAGCGTCAGGAGCGCCAGAGAGAGATACCGCATCCCGTTTCGCATTCCTGCTCCTTAATCGTAGTCGACGCGTAGATAGCCGCGAGAGGTAAAACGCCCCTCGGCAGGTTTTTTACCGGTCACGCTGACGGGCCATGCACGGATCCCAACCTGCGCCTGCGCGCTGTCGTCCAGGCGGAACGGAATTTTGCTGGTCAGGTTGTTCGGCGTCAGCGGCACGCCATTGCTGTTGGCAATCACAAAGCCCACATCCGCGTTATCGGAGACCAGCGTGCTGCCTGAAACCTTCTCCGCTTCGACGCGCATCGTGAGCATGGCGTTCGCCTCAACGTTGGTGCATTTTATGCCGATGGTTTTGCTTTGCGCTGAGACCCCCTCCGGCTTATTCCCAATACCCGCTTTGCTGAACAAGGAGGCGCCGATGTCCCCGAAATCGAACTCCACCACATTCCCGGCATTAATTTCACAGCTTTGGGGCACCTGAATGGTCCCGCTGTAGCTGATGGTATAGACCGGCGTGGTGAGCGGATCCGAAGAGGTGGTGGTAACGTAAACCCGGAACATGGTTGCCCGCGGGATCACCACCATATTGATAAAGCGCCGGGTCACCTTAAGCCGAAAGACGAGGCTGGAATCCTGAACGCCGAACGGTTTGTTTTTAGACACGTTCGGGTGGCTCCCCATCTGGATGTAGTTTTTGGGGGGATAAAACGTGCCCGCGTAGCTGTCGGTGATTTTCATCGCCCCGTCCAGATAGTCGTTAAGCTTCAGGTACTGGTAGCCATCGCTGGTGCCCGTGACCGGGAAATCGGTCACATAGCTGCGCTTGGTGGTGTTCCCGGACGTTCCCTTAGGGCAGACAGCGTTTACGCCCACCCACTGGGATTTCTCGCTGAGCGTAACCACCTGCCCCACCTGGTTATTGGCGCTGTTGAACTTATCCGTCAGGTCGTAATAGACCTCCGTCGGCACGCCTTTTTCATTGACGCAGACGGTGGCGAGCGCGTCAGTTACCGGCAAAAACGCCAGAAGGGATAACCCCAGATAATGGATTTTATTCACAGCGGATCCCCTTAAGTGTGATCGCCTGTTGCAGGCTCTGTTCTGGCAAGCTGTAGGGCGCACGACACTGGGACTGCTTTCCGTCTCCCCACTGAATCAGCAGTTCCCCTTCCAGCGGCAGCCCGCTCAGGTAAATCTGCCCGTCATCGCCCACCATGCTGGTTACGCCGCTCTGCGTCTCACGCACCACCGCACCAAACGGTACGGGCTGGTTATCGCGCTTCACGGTCAGCAGCGCGCGCACGCCGATGCGGGTGTCGAAGCTGGCGCGCACCAGCGCGCCGTTCGTCGGCACGACGCTGGACACGTTATTTTCAATGTCGGTGTTGTTACTCATGGTGTTGGTATCAAGCGCCACGCGGTTGTAACGGTACACCGTGGCGTACGGCATCACCGCATAGCCACGCCAGTCGGTTTTCACCCCAGTCTGGTTTTCGACGCTCACGCCCGACGCGCCCGGCGCTTTGATCAGCACGTTGGTATCGCCCAGCGGCTGGCTGAACGTTACGCCGTCGGAATGCCCTACCACGCCGCCGGAAAGCTGCCAGTTGAAATCGTGCTGATCCCGGGTGTAGTTGTAACCCACACCCAGCGTGCCGTAAGTTGCCTGCCAGTTGGCGCTGGCGCTACCGCTTGCGCCGTTATTGCTGGCGTGGCCCTGGGTGACGCTATAGTTCAGGTTGCGATCTTTCAGCAGCGTTCCGCTTATCCCGGTCTGCCAGCTGGTATCACCGTTGCTGTTTCGGCTGGAAGAGGCCGTGGCATAGGCTCTGTCGATCGCGCTATCGCGACGGAAGCCGTGACGGGTGAACAGGCTGAACGGTACGGAGACGTTGAACGAGGCGATACGGTCGGTTCCGTCAATGCCGACGGCCTTGTTCCACGACCAGGATAAGGCATAGCTGACCCCTTTCACCCCGCCCGCATAGCCGAGCTGGTACCAGACGTTGGACTCGCTGGTGCCCCAGTAACTCTGCTGGCTGCCTGAAACGTACACCGAGCCGTAATCGCCGAGAGACTGGGAGATATTGAGCTGGAAACGCCCTTTTTTATTCAGCGTCAGGTTGTGATAGCTCTGCACGTCCGGCACGCCGTCATCATCCTTATCGTCGCCATACTGATAGCCTTCCATTGTGCGCCAGGCCACATCGTCGAGGGTGTAGAAGCCTTTGGTCGAGTAGCGATAGCCCAGCAGCTGGAAGTTGGTGCCGAATCCGTTAAGGGATTTTGCGTACAGGAAACGCAGGGACTGGCCTTCATGGCGGCTGTCATCCGCCAGCTGGCTGCGGGCGTGCGTGAGGTCAAGTGAGACCGCGCCCCAGTCACCGAGGTTTTTCCCCGCGCCAATGGCGATTGCGGTATACCGCGAGGCCAGCTGCGTACCGCCGTACAGCGTGTAGCCGTCGGCAAGGCCGGCAATCATCGTTCCTTGCGTAAAGAACGGCGTGTCCTGCTCGCTGTTGCCGCTGCGATAATCCCCCGCCACCAGATCGTATTTCCAGCGTCCTTCACGCTGGAGCAGCGGTACGGTGGAATACGGTACGGTGTAGCGCTGCTGGCTCCCGTCCTTCTCTTCCACCGTCACCTCAAGGTCACCGCTGGAGGAGGTGGGGTTAAGGTCGGTAATGGCGAAAGCACCCGGCTGCACATAGCTCTGGTAAATCACGTAGCCGTTCTGGCGGATCACCACTTTGGCAGGGGTGCGGGCGATTCCGCGCACGGTAGGCGCGTAGCCTTGCAGGCTGTCCGGGTACATGCTGTCGGAAGAATAGAGCCGACCGCCGCGAAAACCGACGCTGTCGAAGACATCGTTGCCGGTATTGCTGTCGCCGAGCACCAGCTCGCTTTTCAGCGGAATGACCGTACGCTGCGCCCAGGTGCCGATATTTTGCCAGCTGCTGTGCCGCTGGCCGTTGCTTTCGGTATAGCGCCACGCGCCGTTATTGCGTAATCGCCACGCGCCATAGTTCAGCCCACTTTGCAGGTTCAGATAATAGCTGTCGTCTTCGCTGCCCCGGTTGCCGGTAAAGCTGTAGTTCACCAGCGCGGCGGGGATGCCCTCGTCCCACTGTTCAGCCGGAATATATCCCCGGGCGCTGTTTTGCATCGCCACCTGAGGCAGGCTGACGTTAAGGCGCAACGAGGCGAAGTTGAACGCCGTTTCGCTGCCGGGAATAGCCGTGGTAAGCGGAACGCAGGTATCGCCCTGCACTTTGCTGAGCTCCGGGAAGGCGGCGATATTCACGCCAAAGCGATCGAGCATCGCGCGCGTAATACACGGCGACAAACCGCCCGCGACCGGCGGCGTGTTGTCGGCTTGCTCAAACCGCACGTCCTGGGTGCCGATAAATTCATCGTTACGCCAGATATCGACGCGATAGACGCCCGGTGCCTGCTGGTGGCCCTTTTCAAAACGCGACAAATCCGCCACGTTCGCCGCGTCATCGGAGAGAAACGCCGGGTTAAAATAGCTGTCGCCCCAGCCAGCGTGTGGCCAGAGCGTTGCCATCAGCGCCAGCGCAACCGGGCAGTAACGCCATTGAGTGTTCATCGCCCTGTCTCTGCTCACAGGCTGACGCTACGCGCCGGCGTAATGGCACCGTAGTCGTTCACGCTCTGCCAGGAGAGCGTGCCGCTCGCGGCGGCGGGCAGCACCTGCTGCGCCGAGCTTTTAGGCGCAACCATCAGGTTATCGAGCGTCTGGCCGCCGAGCTTCAGGTTGACCAGCGTTACGTAATACGGCGAGGCATTGCTCACCTTAAGGTGGTTGCCGACGCGCTCAAAGCGCAACTGCGAGAGCGCCTCTTCCGGCGGCATCGCCAGGTTAGCCGGGCGTACAAACAGTTTGATGCGTGACAGAATGGCCAGTTGCAGGACGTTATTGCCGTCCTGGTGCGTTTTGCTGACCGATGGAATCGCTTTGACGTTCATGTAAAAGAGGGATTCGCGATCGGCGGGCAGCGCCGGGCCTGCGTAAATAATGCGCAGGGTGTTTTCGCTGGCCGGCTCGCTGACAAACAGCGGCGGCGTGACGACAAAGGATTTTTCCTTTTGCCCGCTGGCGTTTTCTATCCACGCGTTAATTAAATAGCGCTCTTGTTTATTGCTGTTGGTGATCGCCAGCGACGTTTGTTTTGCATCGGCCGGATAAATAACGCGCGTCGCGCCCAGCGCAATTCCGCCGGACGCATTTGCGCAGGCAGACATCATCATCAAAATAAAACTTAAAAACAGTCCAGGTTTAATCAGGGTGTTCATCACAACCGTACCTTTAATAATTAGTTCGCAGGCGTCAGGGATAAATCAACGTAAACCAGACATTCGACTGAATAGTGCCTGGTACCAGGTGTTCGGAAATAGCCCGATAGCGGGCGCTAAAATGAAATGCCAGTTCGCGGGTATCAATGGGTAACCAGCTCACCGCCGTCGCGTTCGGGATGATTTGCCGTTGCTGTTCGTCAAAAAGCGCCAGCCCGACACCGCTGCTGACCGCGTTTTCCCCTGGCCGCGATGTCGCCAGGAAAACCTGCGGATCTTCTGCCGGTGTGACGCCCTGGAACTGGATCCCGACGGTGCGGGAGACGTCCACGCTACAATCCAGCAGACGTACGGTGAAAGGCACGTTAACCGTGGAAAAGCTGCCGACGCCGGAAAAGGCGTTTGTGCGGTATTGCCCCATATCCACGCGCATATTCTGGCTGTCCGGGGCCACCGCGCAGCCGCCGTTGACCAGCTCTCCTCTGAGGTGAACTTTGCCGCCGTCGATCACCACGGTATGTGCGTTTACCGCTGAGGCAACGGCAAGGGCGCACAGCAATATCCCAGTCCTTGTCATCCTTCGCTCCCGGTATAAGCGATTAAAAGACCTCTTCCCTGAGGCCAACCACATCCCTGTACAAAGGCATTACTCGTATTTCATTACGAATGTTGCGTCCGCGTTTGCCTGGCCTGGCTGGGTGGTCGCAGCCGTAGCTTTATAGCGCGCGGTGAAGTTCAGGGTGTTAGTCCCTTCAATCAGGCTCTGTGCCGCAGAGAAGGTGGCACCGTCCGGGGTCAGCGTGGTGGATTTGCTGTCGAGGATCTCAATGCCCACGCCCTTCGCGGAGTTGTCGTTGTTACCGGAAGTTACCGCCAGCAGGGTTTTGTCGGTGGCGTCGATCTGACCGGTGAACGCAACAGCAGCGGTTTTCGCTACCGCAGGATCGCAGTCGTTCAGTTCGATGGTGAACGGAATATTGGAGGTGGTGTCACCTACTTTAGTGAATTTCGCGGTACGGTACTGGCCGAGATTAACGGTCTGCTCAGAAGAGTCAGTATTTACTGAACACGCGGCATTGACTAATTCACCTTTAAAATGCACCGTACCACCGTTAACAGATACAGGCGTTACAGGATCTTCTGCGTGAGCGGCACCCGCGACCAGGGCCAGAGTTGCAATAACAGTAGAAGCAATGTTGCTGAGTTTCATGTCTATTCCTTTAAAATGTAAATAACCCTTCCCGCACATATTCGGGAATAAGAAATACGTTCAATTAAAAAATTGAAGGCTTATTTCGGAGAAGACAAAGTAGCTCAGGAATCTATTTTGTAATATGTCAAAACGCTGCCATTTTACCAGGTCACATCCTAATCCCCCCTAAGAAATTGGCCATGCCCTGAGAAGGGGTTTTGCAGGCTATCGGTGAAATCTCGTAAAGGGTGACTGACAGCGGCGCTCGCTTCTGACAAAATACAGGCAATCCCCCCTTCTAACGTTACAGACGGAATCTTCTCTCTGATGGCAGCAAAGATTATTGACGGTAAAACGATTGCGCAGCAGGTGCGCTCTGAGGTTGCGGAAAAAGTGAAGGCGCGTACAGCCGCTGGATTTCGCGCTCCAGGGCTGGCCGTTGTGCTGGTTGGCAGCAACCCGGCTTCGCAAATTTATGTCGGCAGCAAGCGCAAAGCGTGTGAAGAGGTAGGCTTCGTCTCCCGCTCCTACGATCTGCCGGAAACCACCAGCGAAGCGGAGCTGCTGGAACTGATTGACACCCTGAATGCTGATAAAGCAATCGACGGCATCCTGGTTCAGCTGCCGCTGCCTGCGGGCATTGACAACGTAAAGGTGCTGGAGCGCATCGCACCGGACAAAGACGTTGACGGTTTCCACCCGTATAACGTGGGCCGCCTGTGCCAGCGCGCGCCGCGCCTGCGTCCGTGCACTCCGCGCGGCATCGTGACGCTGCTGGAGCGTTATAACATCGACACCTACGGCCTGAACGCCGTGGTGATTGGCGCCTCCAACATCGTGGGCCGCCCGATGAGTATGGAGCTGCTGCTGGCGGGCTGCACCACCACCGTGACCCACCGCTTCACCAAAAACCTGCGTCACCACGTTGAAAACGCCGATCTGCTGATCGTCGCGGTCGGCAAGCCGGGCTTTATTCCTGGCGAGTGGATCAAAGAGGGCGCCATCGTCGTGGACGTGGGTATTAACCGTCTGGAAAACGGCAAAGTGGTCGGCGACGTGGTGTATGAAGATGCCGCGGCGCGCGCGTCTTACATTACCCCGGTCCCGGGCGGCGTAGGCCCGATGACGGTAGCAACACTGATTCAGAATACCTTGCAGGCGTGCGAGGAGTATCACGACGTAGAGGACGCGTAATCATGGCAACTTTTTCTTTAGGTAAACACCCGCACGTTGAGCTGTGCGATCTGCTGAAGCTGGAAGGCTGGAGCGAAAGCGGCGCGCAGGCGAAAATCGTTATCGCCGACGGGCAGGTGAAAGTGGACGGCGTGGTGGAAACCCGCAAGCGCTGCAAAATTGTTGCGGGTCAGACCGTGAGTTTTGCAGGACAAAGCGTGACCGTGACGGCGTAAGCCGTTTGATGCCCGGTGGCGCTGCGCTTACCGGGCCTACGTACTGTCTCCGGTTGTAGGCCCGGTAAGGCGAAGCCGCCACCCGGCAATTTTGTCTCTATCCCCTCACACCCATCGCGGTTATTTATCGATCAACTTCAAATAATCACTATTTCATCTGTTGAAAGGTGAGAATTCAGTTGCGCGCTTTTCAGACTTTCCCCACGATGAGTAGAACGTTCTACTAAAACGTTCTACTCACAATAACAGCGCGAAAAAAGCGTATTCGGGGGAAATCAGCATGAGTCTGATATCAGGGTTTGTTAAATCGTTGTCTAAGCTGTCGATGATTGGCCGCGCCTTAATGTTGCCAATTTCACTGCTTCCCGCTGCGGGCCTGCTGCTGGCCTTCGGCGATAAGTTCCATCTGCCGCTGATGATGAACGCCGGCGGGGTTATCTTTGATAATCTGCCAATGCTGTTCGCCATCGGCTCTGCTGTCGGTCTGGCCTCGGAATCCGGCATTGCCGCACTCTCTGCGGCGGTCTCAGTGTTTGTCACCAATATCACCATCAGCACGGTGCTGAGCATTACGCCGGAAATGGCCTCTCAGGGCGGGAAATACGCCATGGTGGTTGGCATCCCGACGTTGCAGATGGGCGTCTTTGGCGGCCTTATCTGCGGCATTCTCGCGGCCTGGTGCTATAACCGCTTCCACACCATGCAGCTGCCGGAGTTCCTTGGCTTCTTCTCCGGGAAGCGCTTTGTGGCGATCGCGACGGCGTTTCTTTCGTTCCTGCTCGGCCTGCTGCTGCCGTACGTCTGGCAGCATATTCAGTCCGGGATCGACGCCCTGTCCGTGGTGGTGAACGGCGATAACCAGGCGGCCTCGACCTTTATTTTCGGGCTGGTGGAGCGCGCGCTGATCCCGCTCGGCCTGCACCATATCTGGTATCCCTCCTTCTGGTATTCGTTTGGGGATTACACCACTCAGGCGGGTCAGGTGATCCACGGTGACCAGACCATCTGGTTCAAGATGCTCGAAGAGGGGGTAAAATCCTTCAGCAGCGACACCTACCAGAACGCCGGGAAATTCATGCAGGGCGAGTTCCCGCTGATGCTGTTCGCGCTGCCTGCCGCGTGCCTGGCGATGTACCACGAAGCGCACACGAAGAATAAGAAAATCGCAGCCGGTATTCTGTTCTCTGCGGCGCTGACCTGTTTTCTGACGGGGATCACCGAGCCGGTGGAGTTCACCTTTATCTTCGTGGCCCCCATCCTTTATGTCTTCAACGCCATCATGGCGGGGCTGGCGTATATGGCCATGTACCTGATGCATGCGCATATCGCCAAATCCTTCTCCGCGGGCTTTATCGACTATCTGTCGTTCGGGATCCTGCCGTCGTTTAACGGCTATCAGACCAACTTCCTGAGCGCCATTATCATCGGCATTCCGATGGCGCTGATTTACTACTTCACCTTCCGCTTCGTGATCCGCCGTTTCGACGTAAAAACGCCGGGGCGCACCGAAGTCACCGCCAGTGCGAATGACAAGTCCGATTCCGAACTTGCCACCGAAATCATCGGCCTGCTGGGCGGTGCCCAGAACATTGATTCCGTCGGCTCCTGCATAACGCGTCTGCGTCTGGAAGTGGCGAAGAGCGATGCGGTGGACAGAGAGGGCCTGAACGGGCTTGGCGCGCGCGGCGTGGTGTTCGTGGGTGACAACGGTATACAGGTGATTTTCGGGGCCAGAGCACAGTTTATCGCCCAGACCATGTCCACCATGATTGGCAAATAATAAGATGCCTGGAGAAGGCGTCTCCTGTACGCTGGGGGACGCCTCTTATCTGGCTGATAATCGGTAAATTTCAGGGAGCGGTT
Organism: Enterobacter genomosp. S; assembly: GCF_001631805.1. Lineage (NCBI taxonomy): Bacteria > Pseudomonadati > Pseudomonadota > Gammaproteobacteria > Enterobacterales > Enterobacteriaceae > Enterobacter > Enterobacter genomosp. S. The sequence continues at coordinate 95,695 of NZ_LVVA01000021.1, forward strand.
TTGAAGAAAGTCAGCATTATTGATGTTGCAAAGCATGCGGGCGTGTCGGTTTCTACCGTTTCGCTGGTGCTGCGCCAGAAAGGGAAGATCTCAGAGGCGACGATCGGGAAGGTCAATGCCGCCATCACAACGCTGGGCTATGTTCATAACGTCGCCGCTGCCAACCTTCGCGCCAACACCTCCAATTTAATCGGCTTGATCCTGCGCGACTTTAGCGACAGCTTTTCCATCAAAGTGATGGCGAGCATCGTTCAGGAGCTGGAGAAACAGGGTTATATGGTTTTTCTCGGTCAGCCGCTGAACGACGGCGAACATCTGGAACGCACCCTGCTGTCGTTTAAGCAGCAGGGCGTCGCGGGCGTCATCTACCTGGCGTCGGATACCCGCGCCGCCGCTCTTCCGGAACACATTCGCCACTGCCCGCTGCCGCTTGTCGCGGTTTCGCAGTCGTTGCTGGAAGAGAAATGCAACCTGGTGATGCGCGATAACCGTCAGGCGGCGAACCTGGCCGCGCGGTATCTTATCGAGCGCGGGCACCGCAACATCGCCTACATCGGTGGGCGCGACGGATGTCGTATCCGCGAGCAGCGTCTGCTCGGTTTTCGCAGCGCGATGACGCAGAACGGGCTGGTCTGGCGTGAGGAATATTTTCCCGCCTGCACCGATGATACGCAGGCGGCGACCATGGCGACCCGCCAGCTGCTGGAGAAGAACAATACGATTACCGCCCTGCTCTGCCACTCGCCGGATGCAATGCTCGGTTCAATCTCCGGCATTCACCAGGTGGGGCGCACGGTGGGTAAAGATGTTTTCCTGACTCAGCAGGTGGCGCTGATCGGCTTTGAAGATATGCTTCACGTAAACCTCACGTCGCCGTCACTGACTTACGTTTCGTCAGCCAGCGAAGAGACAGGCCGCCAGGCGGCGGGGCTGATGATCCGCAGGCTCAAAGAGCCGGATCTGCAAACCCAGCGCATTACCCTCTCCGGGCAGCTTATCGCGCGGGAATCGGCGTAAAATCAGAATTTGACACGGGTTTACTGCGGCGGATCCACTGCTATATTCCCATGATTTGCCATGGATACATGCAATGCCTACCGTTATCACCCACGCTGCCGTACCTCTGTGTCTCGGCTTAGGGCTCGGAACCCGCGTCATCCCACCCCGCCTGCTGTTTGCCGGGATCGTCCTCGCCATGCTGCCCGACGCCGACGTACTGGCGTTTAAATTCGGCGTCGCTTACGGGAATATTTTTGGCCACCGCGGTTTCACTCATTCGCTACTGTTTGCCTTTGTGGTGCCAATACTCTGCGTGCTGGCCGGGCGACGATGGTTCAGGGCCAGCCTGACGCGCTGCTGGCTGTTTTTAACCGTGTCGTTGCTGTCGCACAGCCTGCTGGACTCCGTTACCACCGGCGGGAAAGGCGTCGGCTGGCTGTGGCCGTGGTCAGACGAGCGCTTCTTTGCGCCGTGGCAGGTGATCAAGGTCGCGCCGTTTGCGCTGTCGCGCTATACCACGCCGTACGGGCATGAGGTCATTATCTCGGAACTGCTGTGGGTGTGGCTGCCGGGGGCGGTGCTGATGGGGATGTTATGGTGGAAAAGAAGGTAAAAAAAGCCGGGTGGCGGCTGCGCCTTACCCGGCCTACGGTCGTGCTTTTGTAGGCCCGGTCAGCGAAGCGCCACCGGGCATTAAAGACTTACTTACGACGCCAGGTCGTCCCCTGCGGGCCGTCTTCCAGAATGATGCCCATCTCGGTCAGACGGTTACGTGCCGCATCCGCCGCCGCCCAGTCTTTCGCCTGACGCGCTTCCAGACGCGCTTTGATCAGCGCTTCAATTTCTGCCACTTCGCCGTCGTCTGCCTGCGCGCCGCTTTGCAGGAACGCGTCCGGCTCCTGCTCCAGCAGGCCGAGCACGGAAGAGAGCTTACGCAGATGAGACGCCAGCGCATTCGCCGCCGCCATATCTTCTGACTTCAGGCGGTTGACCTCACGCGCCATGTCGAACAGCACGGAGTAGGCTTCCGGCGTGTTGAAGTCGTCGTTCATCACCTCAACAAAGCGCGCTTCAAATGCTTCGCCGCCCGCCGCAGGCACAGATTTGTCGGTGCCGCGCAGCGCGGTGTACAGACGCTCCAGCGCAGCGCGCGCCTGCTTCAGGTTCTCTTCGCTGTAGTTCAGCTGGCTGCGATAGTGACCAGACATCAGGAAGTAGCGCACGGTTTCCGCGTCGTAATACTTCAGCACGTCGCGCACGGTAAAGAAGTTGCCCAGCGATTTAGACATCTTCTCGCGGTCAACCATCACCATCCCGGAGTGCATCCAGTAGTTCACGTACTCGCCACCGTGGGCGCAGGTGGACTGCGCGATTTCGTTTTCGTGATGCGGGAACATCAGATCCGAACCGCCGCCGTGAATGTCGAAATGGTTGCCCAGCTGCTTGCAGTTCATCGCTGAACATTCAATGTGCCAGCCCGGACGCCCTTCGCCCCACGGGGATGGCCAGCTCGGCTCGCCCTCTTTGGACATCTTCCACAGCACGAAGTCCATCGGGTTACGCTTCACGTCAACCACATCCACGCGCGCGCCAGCCTGAAGCTGGTCCAGATCCTGGCGGGAAAGCGCACCGTAGGTTGGGTCCGTGGGCACTGAGAACATTACGTCGCCGTTGTCCGCCACATAGGCGTGGCCGCGTTCGAGCAGCTTTTCAGTGAGCTCGATGATTTCATGGATATGGTGGGTCGCGCGCGGCTCGCTGTCCGGGCGCAGAATATTTAAGGCGTCAAAATCCTTGTGCATTTCGGCGATCATGCGATCCACCAGCGCGACGAAGCTTTCGCCGTTTTCATTAGCGCGCTTGATGATTTTATCGTCGATGTCGGTGATGTTGCGCACGTACTTCAGGTTATAGCCCAGGAAGCGCAGGTAGCGTGACACCACGTCGAACGCGACAAAGGTACGGCCATGGCCGATATGACAGAGATCGTAAACCGTAATACCACACACGTACATGCCGACTTCCCCGGCATGGATAGGTTTAAATTCCTCTTTTTGGCGCGTCATTGTATTAAAGATTTTTAACATCGAAGATTCCATGTAAACACGTGTGTGGATTGTTTGTTCCTTATAATACCCATAATTGGGAGCACGGTCAGCACACAATGCAAGGTGATCGTGTCCTGTGGTTATGCTATAACAAGCCCCTATATGTGACCCGAGCACGGGTCGACGCACCACAATAACGGAACAGGATGCAAAAATGGTTACTTTCCACACTAATCATGGCGATATCGTAATCAAAACCTTTGATGATAAAGCGCCTGAAACAGTTAAAAACTTCCTGGACTACTGCCGCGAAGGTTTCTACAACAACACTATTTTCCACCGTGTGATCAACGGCTTTATGATCCAGGGCGGCGGTTTCGAGCCTGGCATGCGCCAGAAAGAGACCAAAGAAGCAATCAAAAACGAAGCGAACAACGGCCTGAAAAACACCCGTGGTACGCTGGCAATGGCCCGTACTCAGGCGCCACACTCTGCAACCGCACAGTTCTTCATCAACGTAGCGGACAACGACTTCCTGAACTTCTCTGGCGAAAGCCTGCAAGGCTGGGGCTACTGCGTATTCGCAGAAGTGGTTGAAGGGATGGACGTGGTCGACAAGATCAAAGCCGTTTCTACTGGCCGCAGCGGTATGCACCAGGACGTTCCTAAAGAAGACGTTGTGATTACAAGCGTGACCGTCAGCGAGTAATTCGTGGCGACACTCTTTATTGCAGACCTGCATCTGCAAACAGAAGAACCGGCGATAACCGCCGGTTTTCTGCGTTTTTTACGCGGTGAAGCGAAAGGCGCCGACGCGCTGTACATTCTGGGCGACCTGTTTGAGGCCTGGATCGGCGACGACGACCCGAACCCGCTGCACCGTGAAATGGCAGCCGCCATTCACGCGCTGGTGGATTCCGGCGTGCCCTGCTATTTCATTCACGGCAACCGTGACTTCCTGATAGGCCAGCGCTACGCCCGCGAGAGCGGCATGACGCTGCTGCCGGAAGAGCAGGTGCTCGATCTCTACGGTCGCAAGGTGCTGATCATGCACGGCGACACGCTCTGCACCGACGATACCGGCTACCAGGCGTTTCGCGCCAAAGTCCACACCCTGTGGATCCAGAAAGTGTTCCTCGCCCTGCCGCTGTTTATCCGCAACCGCATCGCCGCCAGAATGCGCGCGGGCAGCAAAGCCGCCAACAGCAGCAAATCGATGACCATTATGGACGTCAACCCGCAGGCAGTGGTTAACGTGATGGAAAAGCATCGCGTTCAGTGGCTGATCCACGGCCATACCCATCGCCCGGACGTGCACTCCCTTATCGCCAACGGCGAGCCCGCTCACCGCGTGGTTTTAGGGGCATGGCACAGCGAAGGTTCGATGGTAAAAGTCACGCCGGAAGGGGTGGAACTGATCGCCTTCCCGTTTTAACGTCTTCCCGTCTTTTCGCCCATTTCTCGACCACGCAACCGTTTTCCTTGCCGGTATTACATGCTATTCTCTGTGCCCTCGAAAGCAGTGTGTTTCGCACCACAGGAGTTTTAAGACGCATGTCTTCCCGCAATAATCCGGCGCGTGTCGCCATCGTGATGGGGTCCAAAAGCGACTGGGCTACCATGCAGTTCGCCGCCGAAATCTTTGAAATCCTGAATGTTCCGCACCACGTTGAAGTGGTTTCCGCACACCGCACGCCGGACAAACTGTTCAGCTTCGCCGAAAGCGCCGAAGAGAACGGGTATGAGGTGATTATTGCCGGTGCGGGCGGCGCAGCACATCTGCCGGGCATGATTGCCGCCAAAACCCTGGTGCCGGTGCTGGGCGTGCCGGTGCAGAGCGCTGCGTTAAGCGGTGTCGATAGCCTTTACTCCATTGTGCAGATGCCGCGCGGTATTCCCGTCGGTACGCTGGCGATTGGCAAAGCGGGCGCCGCCAACGCCGCGCTGCTCGCCGCGCAGATCCTGGCGACGCACGATAAAGCGTTACATCAACGCCTGACGGAGTGGCGTAAAGCCCAGACCGACGAGGTGCTGGATAACCCGGATCCGCGGGGTGCAGCATGAAGCAGGTTTGCGTTCTGGGTAATGGTCAGCTTGGCCGCATGCTGCGTCAGGCTGGCGAACCGTTGGGGATTACCGTCTGGCCCGTCGGGCTGGACGCCGAGCCGGAAGCCGTGCCGTTCCATCAGAGCGTGATCACCGCCGAAATTGAACGCTGGCCGGAAACCGCCCTGACCCGCGAGCTGGCGCGCCATAACGCCTTTGTGAACCGCGACGTATTCCCGATCATCGCCGACCGTCTTACGCAAAAGCAGCTGTTCGACAAGCTGGGCCTCGCAACCGCGCCGTGGCAATTGCTCTCTGATAAAAGCGAGTGGAATGACGTGTTTGCGATGCTGGGCGAACTGGCGATCGTGAAGCGTCGCGTCGGCGGCTATGACGGTCGCGGGCAGTGGCGTCTGCGGGCGAACGACACCGCCGAGTTGCCGGACGACTGCTACGGCGAATGCATCGTTGAGCAGGGCATCAACTTCAGCGGCGAAGTGTCGCTGGTTGGCGCGCGCGCGCATGATGGCCGCACGGTGTTTTACCCGCTGACGCATAACCTGCATCAGGACGGCATTCTGCGTACCAGCGTTGCCTTCCCGCAGGCGAACGCTGGCCAGCAGGCGCAGGCGGAAGAGATGCTCTCCGCCATTATGCACGAGCTGGGCTACGTGGGCGTGATGGCGATGGAGTGCTTCGTCACGCCGTCGGGCCTGCTGATCAACGAGCTGGCGCCGCGCGTGCACAACAGCGGCCACTGGACGCAAAACGGCGCCTCCATCAGCCAGTTCGAGCTGCACCTGCGTGCCATCACCGACCTGCCGCTGCCACAGCCCGTCGTTAACAGCCCGTCGGTGATGATCAACCTGATCGGCACCGATCTGAACTACGACTGGCTGAAGCTGCCGCTGGTCCATCTGCACTGGTATGACAAAGAGGTGCGCCCGGGTCGTAAGGTCGGTCACCTGAACCTGAACGATATCGACACGGATCGCCTGAGCGCTACGCTGGAAGCGATCGTCCCTCTCCTGCCGCCGGAATACGCAAGCGGTATCGTCTGGGCACAGTCAAAGCTCAAGTAAGACATCTGCGCCGGGGAGTTGACCTTCCCCTTCCCCGGCGTACAATTCCCGCCCATTGCTGCTCAGTTTTCTTCTGGAATCACCATGAACGATGGAACGGACTATCGCGCGATCCTCGCGTCCGATACCCCTTTAATCGACGTTCGCGCGCCGATCGAATTTGCCCAGGGTGCGATGCCCGCCGCACTCAACCTGCCCCTAATGAACGACGACGAGCGTGCCGCCGTGGGGACCTGCTATAAGCGCCAGGGACCCGACGCCGCGCTGGCGCTCGGCCATAGTCTGGTGAGCGGCGAGACGCGGGAAGCGCGCATTAACGCCTGGCGCGAAGCCAGCCTTGCGCACCCCGAGGGCTATCTCTGCTGCGCCCGCGGCGGGCAGCGCTCGCATATCTCCCAGGCCTGGCTTAAGGAGACGGGTGTAGATTACCCGCTGATCCGCGGCGGCTATAAAGCCCTGCGTCAGACGGCCATTCAGGTCACGGTCGAGCAGTCGCAAAAGCCGATGGTGCTTATCGGCGGCTGTACCGGCAACGGTAAAACGCTGCTGGTGAAGCAGCACGCGCAGGGCATCGATCTGGAAGGGCTGGCGCACCATCGCGGCTCGTCGTTTGGCCGCACGCTCACGCCGCAGCTTTCCCAGGCGAGCTTTGAAAATCACCTCGCCGTTGAGCTGCTGAAAAAAGACGCGGCGCGCTGGGTGCTGGAAGATGAGGGCCGGATGATTGGCTCCAACCATCTGCCGGCGTGCCTGCGTGACCGCATGGCTGAAGCGCCTATCGTGGTGGTCGAGGATCCGTTTGACGTTCGTCTTGAGCGCCTGCGTGAAGAGTATTTCGACCATATGTGGGCGGACTTTTCTGCCGCCTACGGTGAAGACGCGGGCTGGAAAGCGTACAGCGAATACCTGCATCACGGACTTTTTGCCATTCGTCGCCGTCTGGGGCTGCAACGCTTCGCGGAATTTACCGCCCTGCTGGACGCCGCGCTCGATGAGCAACAGCGAACGGGCAGCACTGACGCACACTTCAGCTGGCTTGTGCCGCTGCTGAACGACTATTACGACCCGATGTACGGCTATCAGCTGGAGAAGAAAGCGGAGAAGATTGTCTATCGCGGGACGTTCGCAGAAATTGCCGAGTGGCTTAATCGCTAAAAAAAGCCGGGTGGCGAGGTAAAAGCAAAACGGCAACCTGGGTTGCCGTTTTTAATGTTTTTTCCCTCTCCCCGTGGGAGAGGGTCAGGGTGAGGGCATCAGGCCGCACCCTACATGACAACTTAGAAGTCGTAACGCAGACGCACCAGGTTCATGTCGCCCAGGTTGTCGGTGCTGGAGGTGAACACGTGTTCGTAATCCACACGGAAACCGTAGTCCAGCTGGAAGCTGATACCCACGCCGTTGTCGATGCGCTGGTAGTTACGGCCGTTCACGTACTCAATGCGGTCACCCATGAAGTAAGGCTGGATGGATTTCACCGCATACTGGCCGACCGGGAATTTGTACCCTGCGAAGTATTCAATACCCCATGCGTCACCGGCGAAGTAGTCGTTAACGGACACTTTTTTGGTGGTCATGAAGTTCTGATACCAGCCGCCGCCCGCGGAGAAGGTCCAGTTATCCGGGGTCCAGCTCAGCGCAGTACCGACAATGTTCTGGTCGTAGGATTTGCTGTCGCCGTTGTCCGGGTTACGCATGTCCGCGCGGGTGTAGTTCCACGCTGCGCCCCAGGTCAGATCGGTGGTCAGGTGGTAATCGATACCCAGCGAGCCGCCGCCTTTACGCTTGTAGCGCAGGCCGTTGCCCGGCAGGTATTCACTGTCCTCAAACAGGTAGGATGCATAGATATCCGCATCGCCCACGGTTTTCTTGTACTTCAGCATCTGGCGTGAACGGTAAGAGCCGTCGTAGTCGCCGTTGATCCCGTTACCCGGCGCCTGGCCGATCATGTCGTAGTCCCAGATATCGGTTTTCGCGCCCACCACATCATAGTACACGCTGTTCTGCTGGCCGAAGGTCAGCGTGCCCCAGGTGTCGCTCTTCAGGCCGGTGTACAGCATACGACGTGAGGTGTCGTGCGCGCCGTCGGCGTAGTGGTTATCCCAGTTAAACTGCGCCGGAATGTTCACACCCAGCTCGTAGTAGGTGATCCAGCTGATGTCATCGAACAGGTAGTAGTCTGCCGCGAAACGGAAGCGGGTACCGCCGTCAAAGCCGTTACGCTTGTAGCCGTTTTTGCCGTCATCGCCGGTCATGTTCTGAAACTGAGGACGAATACTGCCGCCAACGGTGAAGTTCAGGCGGCTCAGCGGGTTACCCGCCTGCGGATCCTGTTTCAGAAGAGTGATTTCCGCCTGGGATGCGAAAGAAGCCAATGCCACTGCTGCGCCGATCGTTGTCGCCAGCGCTGTTTTTCTTATAGTCATTCTTTTTCCTTGATAGACACGCTGCTAAATATTTAGCTGGTGAATATTAACCGGAAATATTCGGGCTGTGTGGGCGGGTTTTTAATGTTTTGTGCTACTAAATGCAGGGTCATTAACGATTTGTGCCGTTAAGGGGTGACGCACCAGCAGATATGCCGGTGCGTCATCATCACGTCAGTAAACTAGCTGACAAACTGGCGGAACAGCGCTTTACCTTTCAACAGCCGGGTGCCGAGCCAGCCGCCGCACAGGGACAGCAGCACGGCGCCGCAGACGGGCAGCGTTACCCACAGCCGCCAGTCAGGCTCCCACGGGAAGTCGAAGACTTTCGTCTGGAGCACCGCCAGCGCGGTTTCCGCACCGATGGCCGCCACCAGCCCCGCCACCAGCCCAAGCAGCGCAAACTCGCTCCACAGCGTGGCGCGCAGCAGTCGCTTACCGGCGCCCAGCGTGCGGTAGACCACCAGCTCCTGATGCCGCTGGCGCATGCCGACCTGCACCTGCGCCAGCAGCAGCAATATGCCGCAGATCGTCACCAGCACCACCATCACCTCCAGCGCGCGGCTTACCTGCTCCAGCACCTGCCCGACCTGTTTAAGGATCGCGCCGATATCCAGCAGGCTCACCGTCGGAAACTCCCGGTTAAGCTGCGTCAGCATGCCGTTGCCGTTTTCCCAGCGGAAGCTGGTCAGCCAGCTCTGGGGCTGTCCGTCCAGCGCGCCCGGCGGGAAGATGAAGAAGAAGTTTGGCCGCAGGCTTTCCCAGTCCACCTTGCGCAGGCTGGTCACTTTGGCGCTGAAATCCTGCGTATCGCCGGTAAAGGTCACACTGTCCCCCAGCCCCACGTTCAGACGCTTCGCCAGCCCCTCCTCCATCGACACTTCCCCCGCCTTTGGCGGCCAGCTGCCAGCGACGATCGGGTTATGGTCCGGACGCTTCTCTTGCCAGGTCAGGTTCAGCTCGCGGTTGAGCGATTCGTCTTTGTTTCCCTCCGTCGACTGGCCGTTGATCTGCGTCAGGCGGGCACGCACGATCGGATAGAACGACTCGGGAATAATGTGATGCTCGGACAGGAAGCCCTTCAGCGGCGTCACCTGCTCGGGCGCGATGTTGATCAGAAAATAGTTCGGGCTTTCCGGTGGAAGCTGCTGCTGCCAGCGATCCAGCAGATCCCCGCGCAGCACCAGCAGGAGCGCCAGCAGCATAAACGACAGCGAGAACGCCGAAAGCTGGCTGAGCGTGGACCACGGCTGATGCAGCAGACGATTAATCGCCAGACGCACCGGCAGCGATTTCACCGTCAGCTTTTTTAGCAGGCTGAGCAGCACCCAGCCCAGCGCGCCGCACAGCAGCGCCAGCACGACCGCACCCGCCAGCACCGCCCACAGCAGCGTACTGCCGCCCATCAGCCAGGCCAGCAGCCCGACCGCCACCGCAATAATCACCGGCAGGTAGAACTTCATTGGCCAGACGTTGGCCACCACGTCGCGGCGCAGCACGCGCAGCGGCTGGGTGGCGAGCAGCAGCCGGTACGGGCGCAGCCCCACCAGCAGGGAGATCACCGTCATCGCGCCAATGGCCCACAGCCACGGCCAGAGGCTGGCAGGCGGCAGCGCGGCGGGCAGTACCGGTTTGAGCAGCACCATCAGCAGTTTTTCAAACAGCAGTCCGATCGCCCCGCCGGTAATGGCCGACAGCGCCAGCACCATCAGCCACTGTCCGACAATCAGCTTGCGCAACTGCGCCCGACCCGCGCCGAGGGTTTTGAGGATTGCCACCAGATCGTAACGGCTGCGGCAGTAGTGCCCCATCGCCACGGCGACGGCCGCAACGGCCAGCAGCAGGGTTAACAGCGCCGACAGCAGCAGGAACTGCTGGGAACGTTCAAGAGATTTGCCTAGCGCCCCTTCATCCTGCTCCAGCCCGTACCAGCGGTGTTCCGGCTTGAGCTGCGGCAGAAGCCATTTTTCATACGCCTCCAGCTGTGCGGGCGTACCGCCAAACTTATAGCGCCAGGTGACGCGGCTTCCCGGCTGGACGGCGTTGGTTTTCGCGACATCGGCGGTGTTCATCAGCAGGCGCGGCGCGAGCTGGAACGGGTTAAAGCCGGAATCGGGCTCCTGCACCACTTCCCCGGCAATTTTCAGGGTGGCATCGCCAACGTCAATACTGTCGCCGGGCTTCAGGTTAAGAAGCGCCATCAGACGCGAAGCCAGCAATACCGTACCGGAGGCCGGTTTTAGCCCCGGCGGGCTGGTTTGTAGCTCGCCGTACATCGGGTAGATGTCATCCACGGCCTTCACGCTGGCAAGCTGCGGCGTGTCGCCCGCAAAGGTCATGGTCTGGAAGGTGATTTGCTCCCCGACCTTCAGCCCTTCCTTGCGCGCTTCTTCGATCCAGCCCGGCGGGACGGGTCGGGAACTTTGCAGCGCCCGGTCCCCCGCCATAAATTCGCGGCTCTGCTGGCTAAGCCCTTTTTCCATGCGATCGCTGACGCTGCCGAGCGCCAGCACGCAGGCCACAGCCAGGCTTAACGCCAGCCAGACAATCAGCAGCGAGGGCGAGCGCCATTCGCGCCAGAACCAGCGGGCAATCATGCTTCCTCCTGAAGAATACCGTTCACCAGCCGCAGGCGGCGGTCGCAGCGGGCGGCCAGCTGCGGATCGTGGGTAACCAGAATCAGCGTGGTGCCGTGCTCACGGTTGAGCGAAAACAGCAGATCAGCAATTTTATCCCCGGTTTTACGATCGAGGTTGCCCGTTGGCTCATCGGCAAACAGCACTTCCGGGCGTCCGTTAAACGCCCGCGCCAGCGCCACGCGCTGCTGCTCGCCGCCGGATAGCTGCGCCGGAAGGTGGTCGAGCCGCTTCCCCAGCCCAAGCTGTTCCAGCAACGCTTTGGCGTGATCGCGGCTTTCGCGGGTATTTTCGCCGCGCAGCAGGCCCGGCAGCTCGACGTTTTCCAGCGCGTTGAGGGTTGGGATCAGCATAAAGGACTGAAAGACAAACCCGATATGCCGGGCGCGCAGCGCGGCGCGCGCCTCTTCATCAAGCGCATGAAGGGGCTGGCCGACCAGGTTCACCTCGCCGCTGCTGCCATCGTCCAGGCCGGCCAGGATCGCCAGCAGCGTGGACTTACCGGAACCGGATTCGCCAATCAGCGCGATGCTTTCGGCGCGTTTGACAACGAGTTCAACTCCGGTAAGGATGGAAAGCTCGTGTTCTCCCTGACCGACGGACTTCTTAAGACGATGAACTTCAACAATGTTTTCCGCTGGCATTTGCCCTTCCTGTTTTTGATGCTGATGACCTTCCGCGCGGCGGCTGCGGACACGTTACTGGTGCTGGGCGACAGCCTGAGCGCGGGCTATCGTATGGCCGCCAGCGCGGCCTGGCCCGCGCTGCTCAATGATAAATGGCAGTCCGGGACGTCTGTCGTTAACGGTAGCATCAGCGGCGATACGTCGCAGCAGGGCCTGTCGCGACTGCCTGCCCTGCTCAAACAGCATCAGCCGCGCTGGGTGCTGGTCGAACTGGGCGGCAACGATGGCCTGCGAGGCTTCCCGCCGCAGCAAACCGAGCAAACGCTGCGAACCATTTTGCAGACCATTAAGGCCGCTAACGCCCAGCCGCTGCTGATGCAAATTCGCCTGCCCGCTAACTACGGCCGTCGGTATAATGAGGCGTTTAGCGCGATCTATCCTAAGCTTGCCAAAGAGTTTGATATTCCGCTGCTGCCATTTTTCATGGAAGAGGTCTATCTCAAGCCCCAGTGGATGCAGGACGACGGCATTCACCCCAATCGCGATGCCCAGCCGTTTATTGCCGACTGGATGGCAACCCGGCTGGCACCTTTAGTAAAACATGACTCGTCAAACAGCTGAGAACCTGACAGGTAAAGTTATGCAAAAATCGGTCTTAATAACAGGATGTTCCAGCGGAATTGGCCTCGAAAGCGCCCTTGAGCTGAAGCGCCAGGGGTTTTGGGTGCTGGCAGCCTGCCGTAAACCCGACGATGTCGAACGCATGAGAGGGCTCGGTTTTACCGGCATCCTGCTGGATCTGGATTCGCCGGAGAGCGTGGAGCAGGCCGCCGATGAGGTTATCGCCCTGACCAACAACCGGCTTTATGGCCTGTTCAACAATGCGGGCTATGGCGTGTACGGTCCGCTACAGACCATCTCGCGGGAACAGCTGGAACAGCAGTTCTCCGCTAACGTTTTCGGCGCGCATCAGCTCACCATGCGCCTGCTTCCCGCCATGCTGCCGCACGGCGAAGGGCGCATCGTCATGACCTCCTCGGTGATGGGCCTGATCTCCACCCCGGGCCGTGGAGCTTATGCCGCCAGCAAATACGCGCTGGAGGCGTGGTCCGATGCGCTACGCATGGAACTGCGCCACAGCGGCATTAAGGTCAGCCTGATTGAGCCCGGCCCCATCCGCACCCGGTTCACGGAAAACGTTAACCAGACGCAGGCGGACAAGCCGGTCGAAAATCCCGGTATTGCCGCACGCTTCACCCTGGGACCGGAGGCGGTGGTCGCCAAAGTGCGCCACGCGTTTGAGAGCGACAAGCCCAAAACGCGCTATCCGGTCACGCTGGTGACCCATGCCGTCGGCTGGTTAAAACGCCTGCTGCCGGGACGGATGATGGACAAAATTTTGCAGGGTTGAGTTGAAGCGATGACGCTTACCCCCATGTAAAGAGTAAACCGACAAAAGAGAATGCCGCATGTCCGTACAGAATATCGTCAACATAACTGAAGCTAACCTGCAACAGACGCTCGAACAGTCAATGGCTAAACCGGTGCTGTTCTACTTCTGGTCTGAACGCAGCCAACACTGTCTGCAACTGACGCCGGTCCTGGAAAGCCTTGCTGCGCAATACAACGGCCAGTTCATTCTGGCGAAACTGGACTGTGACGCCGAACCGATGGTGGCATCCCAGTTTGGCCTGCGCGCGATCCCGACCGTCTACCTGTTCCAGAACGGTCAGCCCGTCGATGGCTTCCAGGGACCGCAGCCGGAAGAGGCGATCCGCGCCCTGCTGGATAAAGTCCTGCCGCGTGAAGAAGAGCTGAAGGCGCAGGAAGCGATGGCGCTGATGCAGGAAGGCAAATACGACGAGGCGCTGCCGCTGTTAAAAGACGCGTGGCAGCTGTCGAATCAAAACAGCCAGATTGGTCTGCTGCTGGCAGAGACCCAGATTGCGCTGCACCGCCCTGAAGACGCGGAAGCCGTTCTGAAAACCGTTCCGATGCAGGATCAGGACACCCGTTATCAGGGTCTGGTGGCGCAGATTGACCTGCTGAAACAGGCGGCGGATACCCCTGAAATTCAGCAGCTTCAGCAGCAGGTTGCGGACAACCCGGCGGATGCGGCGCTGGCAAGCCAGCTCGCGCTCCAGCTGCATCAGGTGGGGCGTAACGAAGAGGCGCTGGAACTGCTGTTCAGCCATCTTCAGAAAGACCTGGGTGCCGCAGACGGTCAGGCGCGGAAGATGTTCCAGGAGATCCTGGCCGCGCTCGGTACCGGTGACGCCCTGGCGTCGAAGTATCGTCGTCAGCTGTACGCGTTGCTCTACTAACAAAAATGCCCGGTGGCGCTAACGCTTACCGGGCCTACAAAAGCCGATATTACCCCGTCTTTTTCAACGGCGTCACCACCAGCTGGTGGCGTGCGTTGTAGAACTTCCGATAGGTCAGGTAGCAGGCAATAATCGTCGACAGGCTCGCGGTGGAGAGCAGCATAAACGTCACCATTATCTGATACTTAATCGCTTTAACCGGATCGATACCGGCAAAAATCAGCCCCGACATCATGCCCGGCAGACTGACCAGCCCTACGGTTTTTGCTGAATCCACCGTGGGGATCAGCGAGGAACGAATGCTGTCGCGAATCAACCGCGCCGAGGCCACCTTCGGCGTCGCCCCCAGGCTTAGCTTCTCCTGAAGCTGCTGCTGCTCGCTGCTGAAGCGTTGCCCCAGATTGTTGTAGCACAATCCTACCGCCACCATCGCGTTACCCGCAATCATCCCGGAAATGGGGATCACCTGCATCGGCGTAAACTCTATCGAGCCGGAAAGCACCAGCACCGCCAGCGTTAACGCGGTCCCGGTGGTAATGGCGATAAACGACGAGATGAATGCTTTATCGATGTATTTACTGCGCTTTTGTGCATTCCACGCCGCGTTGAAGCAGATAAACAGCACCATCAGCAGCGTCAGTACCGCATGGTTGACGTTAAAGATGTATTTCAGCACGTAGCCGACGATGATGAGCTGGATCACCGCACGGGCGATACTCCACAGAATATCTTTCTCCAGCCCCAGCTTTTCCCGGTAGCTGACCACAATCGCCACCAGCACCAGTACCATCGACAGCGCCAGCGATTCGTTCGTTATATTATGTTCACCCACGGTTAGCCTCCTGCATTTTCCCGCCATGCGGCCTGAGCGTGATGACATCATCCGCATGGCTAATTTCGTTTGAATCGTGCGTCACCCACAGCACGGCAATATCCTGTTCACGGGCGTAGCGATGAATAATCTCATTCACGTTGCGCTTGTTGGCGTCATCCAGCGCGCTGGTGATCTCGTCCAGCAGCAGCACCTTCGGCAGGAATTGCAGGTTACGGATCAGCGATACGCGCTGCTTTTCCCCGCCTGACAGGTCGGCAATCGATTTGGTCAGCGTCTCCGGCGAAAGCCCAAACCGGGCCAAATCGTCGGCAAACGTTTCAGGTTCAGGCGTTTGGTTGCGGATTTGCCACGGGAACACCAGATTGTCGTACACCGTATCGCCAAACAGGGACGGCGTCTGTACGCAGTAGGACACCTGCTGGCGGTAGCGTTCCGGTGAAAGCGTGGCGGTATCCTTCCCTTCAAACAGGATCGTTCCCTCCGTTGGGCTCAGTAACGAGGCCACGATTTTCAGAAGCGTGCTTTTACCGCAGCCGGAGGGGCCGGTTATGAGCTTAAATTCGCCCGGTGAAAGGCAAAAATCGACGTGCTGAAGGATCGTGTTGTCACCCACGCGAAAGCCAACATCCCTGATATCCAGAAGATTTTTTTTATTATTCATTCCGATTCCATTTAACGCTTTTAAAAGAACAGCCTGTAGCATAATCCTTTCAGGTTCACAGTGCGAATAGCCTTAAGCTATGGCTAGTGTTAAACTTTTTGCTTGCTCATTGTCACCTCTATCACTACAGGTAGTAAGCCGCATGACACATATTTTTTATGAGTTTTCCTCCCTGAAGCCAGGCGTGCCTGATGTCGAAACATTAATGGAAGTCATCAATTCGTCGGAACTCACGCGTTTTGTTATGGGTGCGGAGGTTGTCGATTTTGTTAAGAAGGCACTCATCGTTAACACCACGATTGGCAGCTTTAAGAACTGCTATTTTGCTTTCGATGACGGGGCTTACTTTCTCGAATTTGACAGCAAGGGTAAATCCAGACGCTTTACCGAGGTGCCGGACTGGTTCGTTTCGCCTGCGGAATTTGCCCGCTCGCAATGGCTGATCAACCATGACCTGGCCGATGTGAAGGCGACGGCGTTTATTGACGTGCTGATGTCCTACCCGCTAAAAGAACGCCGGGCGCACTGCAATCTGCTGTTTGGTCTGGATCTGCATAAGGTCAATGTGGTTCCGGCGCCCGCCGCGCCTGTGGGAAAAATGGGCAATAAGAACGGAAAAACCACCAAGCCTCGCGTCACGGATCTCGGCTCTTTTGAGCTTTTTACCGCCTTCTTTGCGCGCATGAAAACCGCCGTCAACGCTAATGCATTCCCAACGCTACAGGTGCTGACCGGCCAGGAGAATCTTGCCAAAGCGCCGCACAGCCTAAAGCAAGGGATCAGAACCTGGTTTAAAGCGATCACCGGCGATCTGCCGCCGAACAACAAACGTGTCGGAGCGGGCAATGCAGTGCTGTTCTGCGCCCCGATCCGCGAACAGATCCAGCAGATAGAGGCTATTGGCCTGGAAAAATACTATCAGGGCTTATCGAAAGCCATCGCTGACGCCGGGGATGGGTTTATCACCGACTTCAGCTACACCTGGTCAGAAGACTAAGCGTCTGCGCCCTGCTCTCCTGGCGGGGCATTTTAATTTTACCAGTCCGGTTCCCACCTCTTTACAGGGGCGAAATCCCGCCCGTTAACCGATATACTAACGTTCAACAATTACGCAATTTTTCCCGCTACGGCATGCAAAACAGGAGGTTTTTATGCTCATCGTTGTCCCTGTCCTTATTTTCGTTGCGCTGGTTATTGTGGGCGCAGGCATCAAAATTGTCCCGCAGGGTTACCAGTGGACCGTCGAACGCTTCGGTCGCTACACCAATACCCTTCAGCCTGGTTTAAGCCTGATCGTCCCTTTCATGGACAGAATTGGGCGCAAGATCAACATGATGGAGCAGGTCCTGGATATCCCTTCCCAGGAAGTCATCTCGAAGGATAACGCCAACGTCACCATTGATGCGGTGTGCTTTATCCAGGTGATAGACGCGCCGAAAGCGGCCTATGAGGTGAGTAACCTGGAGCTGGCGATCGTCAACCTGACGATGACCAACATCCGTACCGTGCTGGGCTCGATGGAGCTGGACGAGATGCTCTCCCAGCGTGACAGCATCAATACCCGCCTGCTGCACATTGTAGATGAAGCTACCAATCCGTGGGGGATCAAGGTGACCCGCATTGAGATCCGCGACGTGCGCCCGCCGGCAGAGCTGATCGCTTCCATGAACGCGCAGATGAAGGCCGAGCGAACCAAGCGTGCCTACATCCTTGAAGCCGAAGGGGTGCGCCAGGCCGAGATCCTGAAAGCGGAAGGGGAAAAACAGTCGCAGATCCTGAAAGCCGAGGGCGACCGTCAGTCTGCCTTCCTCCAGGCGGAAGCGCGTGAACGTTCGGCAGAGGCGGAAGCCCGCGCGACGCAAATGGTATCCGAGGCGATTGCCGCCGGGGATATCCAGGCCGTGAACTACTTCGTCGCGCAAAAATATACCGATGCGCTGAAGGAGATCGGCTCTGCGAACAACAGCAAAGTGGTGATGATGCCGCTGGATGCCAGCAGCCTGATGGGATCTATCGCCGGGATTGCCGAATTGATCAAAGACGGCGGAAACGAGCGTAAAAAATGATTGAACTCATCGTTGCACATCCACATGCGTTCTGGCTAAGCCTCGGCGGCCTGCTGCTGGCCGCCGAGATGCTGGGCGGCAACGGTTATCTGCTGTGGAGCGGCATTGCCGCGGTGATTACCGGGCTGGTCGTCTGGCTACTGCCTGTCGGCTGGGAGTGGCAGGGCGCGCTGTTTGCCGTACTGACGCTGGTGGCCGCCTGGCTGTGGTGGCGCTGGCTGAACAAACGCGTTCAGGAGCAGAAGCCAGTCGACGCGCATCTCAACCAGCGAGGGCAGCAGATCGTGGGTAGACGTTTCACGCTTGATAACGCGCTGATCAACGGACGCGGCCATATGCGCGTGGGGGACAGTTCGTGGCCGGTCGTGGCCGATGATGACCTCAGCGCCGGAACGCGGGTTGAGGTCATTGCGGTGGAAGGTATTACCCTGCGGGTTAAAGCCTGTTAGGCGTGGGTTTTGCGGTGGCAGCAGCCGGAAAGATTGTCGATAATCGGGCAGTCGGCGCTGTCATCTCCCGGGCAGGATTCCGCCAGCTGTAACAGCTGCTCACGCATTGCCTGTAATTCGATAATATGGTGTTCGATCTCCGCCACTTTTTCCAGCGTACGTTTTTTCACGTCGGCACTGTGGCGCTTCGGATCGTTAAACAGGTTTACCAGCTCCCCGCACTCTTCCAGGTTGAATCCAACCTGTCTGGCCTGGCGCAGTAACGTCAGCTCATCAAGATGCAGTTGCGTATAGCTGCGGTAGCCGTTCTCACTGCGCAACGGTGGCGTCACCAGCCCTTTCTCTTCATAAAAGCGAATCGCTTTGCTGGTTAAGCCGGTTTTTTTCGCAACATCGCTGATATTCACATTTCCCCCTTGACCTTCCCCTTGATGGAAGGTTTAACCTTCATAACAGTTAGCGAAAAGCAGAGTGAAGGTCAACAATTGACCAGAACATTATACGGGAGTTTTGTTATGTCTCACACTATTGACCTGACGCTTGACGGCCTCTCCTGCGGCCACTGCGTCAAACGCGTTAAAGAAAGTCTGGAGCAGCGCCCTGACGTGGAAAGCGCTGAGGTGACTATCGATCATGCCGCCGTGACCGGCAGCGCCAGCGCCGACGCGCTGATTGATACCATTAAACAGGCCGGTTACGGGGCGGAGTTAAGCCACCCAAAGGCTAAACCGCTGGCAGAGTCATCATCCCCGTCGGAAGCACTGACAGCGGCCACTCCTGAGCTTCCGGTAGCGGATGACATTGATGACAGCCAACAGCTGCTGATCAACGGCATGAGCTGCGCCAGCTGCGTTTCACGGGTACAGAATGCCTTGCAGGCGGTCCCGGGCGTAGAGCAGGCACGGGTAAACCTGGCGGAGCGTACTGCGCTGGTGATGGGCAGCGCCTCCGCCGCAGATTTAGTACAGGCCGTTGAGAAAGCGGGCTACGGGGCGGAGGCCATCGAAGATGATGCCGAGCGCCGCGAGCGCCAGCAGGAAACGGCTATCGCCACCATGAAGCGCTTCCGCTGGCAGGCGATCGTCGCCCTGCTGGTTGGTATTCCGGTGATGGTGTGGGGCATGATGGGTGACAATATGATGGTCACCGCCGATAACCGCACCCTGTGGCTGGTGATTGGTGTCATTACCCTTGCGGTCATGGTGTTTGCAGGCGGACATTTCTACACCAGCGCCTGGAAGAGCCTGAAAAACCGCACGGCGACGATGGACACGCTGGTCGCGCTCGGGACGGGAGCCGCGTGGCTCTATTCAATGAGCGTTAACGTCTGGCCGCAGTGGTTCCCCATGGAAGCTCGCCACCTCTACTATGAAGCGAGCGCGATGATTATTGGTCTGATTAACTTAGGCCACATGCTCGAAGCCCGCGCTCGCCAGCGCTCGTCGAAAGCGCTGGAAAGATTACTCGATTTAACCCCGCCGACGGCCCGCGTGGTGACGGACGACGGGGAGAAAAGCGTTCCGCTCTCGGAGGTGCAGCCGGGTATGACGCTGCGCCTGACCACCGGCGACCGCGTGCCCGTCGACGGTGAAATTACTCAGGGCGACGCCTGGCTTGATGAAGCCATGCTGACCGGTGAGCCGATCCCCCAGCAGAAATCCCAGGGCGATGCGGTGCATGCGGGTACGGTGGTGCAGGACGGAAGCGTGCTGTTCCGCGCCAGCGCCGTTGGCAGCCATACCACCCTGTCGCGCATCATCCGCATGGTCCGCCAGGCCCAGAGCAGCAAGCCGGAAATCGGCCAGCTTGCCGATAAAATTTCCGCTATTTTTGTCCCCGTGGTGGTCGGCATTGCCCTGTTCAGCGCGGCAATCTGGTATTTCTTCGGCCCGGCACCGCAGATTGTCTACACCCTGGTGATTGCCACCACGGTGCTGATCATCGCCTGCCCTTGTGCGCTTGGCCTGGCCACGCCGATGTCGATTATCTCCGGCGTCGGTCGCGCCGCCGAGTTTGGCGTGCTGGTCCGTGACGCCGACGCGCTACAGCGGGCAAGCACGCTGGACACCCTTGTCTTCGATAAAACCGGTACGCTCACCGAGGGCAAACCCCAGGTGGTGGCTGTCAAAACCGCGGGCTGTACGGAAGCGGATGCCGTGCGCCTTGCCGCAGCGCTGGAACAAGGTTCCAGCCACCCGCTGGCGCGCGCCATCCTTGAGAAAGCCGGCGATGCCCGCCTGCCGCAGGTAAGCAACTTCCGCACCCTGCGCGGTTTAGGGGTCAGCGGGGAAGCCGAAGGGCATACGCTGCTGCTGGGTAACCAGGCACTGTTGAATGAAAACGGCGTTGATACGTCCGCGCTGGAAGCTGAGCTTAACGCGCAGGCTTCTCAGGGGGCGACACCGGTTCTGCTGGCAATGGATGGACAGGCGGCGGCGCTGCTGGCCGTGCGCGATCCGTTACGCCAGGACAGCGTGGAGGCCCTACAGCGCCTGCACCGCGCGGGCTACCGCCTGGTGATGTTAACCGGTGATAATCCGACGACCGCTAACGCCATCGCCAGAGAAGCCGGGATTGATGAGGTGATAGCCGGCGTACTGCCGGATGGCAAAGCGGACGCCATCCAGAAACTGCAACGTGAAGGACGTCAGGTGGCGATGGTCGGCGACGGTATCAACGACGCCCCGGCGCTGGCGCAGGCTGACGTAGGCATTGCGATGGGCGGCGGGAGCGATGTTGCCATTGAGACTGCGGCGATCACCCTGATGCGGCACAGCCTGATGGGCGTGGCGGACGCGCTGGCGATTTCGAAAGCCACGTTGCGCAACATGAAGCAGAACCTGCTGGGGGCATTCATCTACAACTCACTCGGCATTCCGGTTGCCGCCGGGATTTTATGGCCGCTGACCGGCACTCTGCTGAACCCGGTGGTCGCGGGTGCGGCGATGGCGCTCTCGTCCATTACCGTGGTGAGCAACGCCAACCGCCTGCTGCGGTTTAAACCGAAGGATTGAACCTTGTTCTCGTACGCGCTAGCATGACCCTTTCCGATCATGGAGCGCGTATGAGTCTGTTTAGCCGTATAAAAGCATCGTTTCGCGCCCTCTTTCCCCGCCGTTATGCCTGGCCCGGCATGGATATTTCGCTTCCGGGCGGACGGCATCTGCACCTGGTGGGAAGCATCCATATGGGCACACAGGATATGTCACCCCTGCCCGCCGGCCTGATTAAACTGCTGAAGCGCGCCGACGCGCTGATCGTCGAGGCCGACATCTCCGGCCACGAGTCGCCGTTTGCCGGGCTGGAAAGCGACCTCCCGCTGGCGGAACGTCTGGACGATGCTCAGCTCGCGGAGCTGACGCGCATTGCCAACGAGACGGGCGTATCGCTATCCATGATTGATACCCTGCCGCTGTGGCAAATCGCGATGGTGTTACAGGCCACGCAGGCGCAGCGCCTGGGCCTGCGCGGCGATTACGGCATTGATTATCAGCTGCTGAATATGGCACGGGCGCGCACTATGCCCGTCATCGAACTGGAAGGGACGGACAGCCAGATAGCGCTCCTGCGTCAGCTTCCGGACGACGGACGTATGCTGCTGGAAGATACCCTGACCCACTGGCACACCAATGCGCGGCTTCTGCAAACCATGATTGGCTGGTGGCTGGACGCGCCGCCGGCAGACGGCAAGCTGGCGTTACCGTCGACGTTCAGTGAATCGTTGTATGATGTGCTGATGAACGCGCGTAACAAGGCGTGGCGGGAGACGCTGTATGCCCTGCCTGCTGGTCGTTATGTCGTCGCGGTTGGCGCGTTGCATTTGTACGGCGAAGGGAATTTGCCGTCGCTGCTGAAGTAAAAAAATGGCCAATATCGCTATTGGCCCGTCAAAGAGGAATTTCATCGTTTTTATTATACCGAAGTGACCTTCGGTTGAGCCGATTGTCGCTCAAAGTGACCATCACTGCCAATACTATTGCGCAAGATGGTGCTATTTTTCGACAAACGTCAGGCGTATGCTGCTGGTATGAATCGTCTGTCGTAAGAAGGATAGCCATGACTCCCGCCGTTAAATTACTCGAAAAAAACAAAATTTCTTTCCGGATCCACACCTACGATCACGATCCGAACGAAACCAACTTTGGTGATGAAGTGGTGCGCAAGCTGGGGCTGAACGCGGACCAGGTCTACAAAACGCTGCTGGTCGCGGTGAATGGCGATATGAAGCACCTCGCCGTGGCGGTGACGCCCGTCGCCGGTCAGCTCGATTTGAAAAAAGTGGCCAAAGCGCTGGGGGCGAAAAAGGTCGATATGGCCGACCCGATGGTTGCGCAACGCACGACCGGGTATCTTGTCGGCGGCATCAGCCCGCTCGGCCAGAAAAAGCGTCTGCCGACGCTGATTGACGCGCCTTCGCAGGAATTTGAGACGATCTACATTTCTGGCGGCAAGCGCGGGCTGGATATTGAACTGGCCGCAGGCGATCTGGCGAAAATGCTGGACGCGACGTTTGCGGATATTGCGCGCCGGGATTGAATAAAAAGCCGGGTAAGGCGTAGCCGCCACCCGGCAACAAAACCACTACTGCCAGCTCACCTCACCTTTCGGCTCATACGCATTCACGTCAATCGGTGAATTTTGCTGAATAAACTGCTTCAGCACCTCCGCATCAATAAAGCCGGTATTCACATAGCCCGGTTTGTTATCAATGTGCGGATAGCCGTCGCCGCCGGTGGCATTGAAGCTTAACGTTGCCAGGCGGTAGGTTTTCGCCGGATCAACAGGTGCGCCTTTGATCTTGAGATCGTTGAGCTTGCCGTCCTTCGCCACGAAGCTGACGTTAGCAAACTGCGGATACGCCCCCGAGTCCGGCTTCATCTGCGCCACGGCCGTCAGGTAGTCAATCACCTCTTTCCCGCTCATGTCCGCATACACCACCACGTTGCCAAACGGCTGTACCTTCAGCACGTCTTTATAGGTGATGTTTCCGCCTTCGATGGAATCACGAATACCGCCGCCGCTCATCACGCCAAAATCCGCATTCGTGCGCGCCATCTGCGCGGCCAGCACCAGACGCCCCATGTTGGTCTGTACGAAGCGGACTTTGCTGCGGTCCCCTTCCAGACGACCGTTAAGCGTGCCAATCTTCACGTCCAGCTGCGCTTTCCCTTTGCTCTGGAACGGCGTCAGCAGAGAGAGCATCTGTTGGTTTTCAGCAATCTCTGGCGTGTAGAGTACGCGCTCACTTTTGCCGTCCGGGTAGGTGACTTTCTTCTTCAGGTTGACCGGGATGAGCTGATAGTGCACCAGCTTCATCTCGCCGTTACGGAATTCAAAATCCGCGCGGCCAACGTATTTCCCCCACTCGTGGGCCTGCACGATCCAGATCCCGTTCTGACGGTCCGGCGCGCACGGCGTGCCCGGCACATAATCCACCTGCTTTTTGTTCTCCGACGCCATGCAGACCGGATCCTGCGAATGGCCGCCCACAATCATCGCCAGCGAGCCCGCTGGAAGGCTGCGCGCCATCTCCACGTCGCCCGGCGCGTTGGAGCCGTGCTTGCCGTTATCGTAATGCCCCATGTGGGTGGTCGCGATAATCACATCCGGCTTTTCATTTTGCTGCAACTCCTGGATCACCAGCTTCGCTTCGTCCGCCGGTTTACGGAACTCAATGTCGGTAAAATATTCAGGGTTGCCAATTTTGGCCGTATCGTCAGTGGTTAAGCCAATGACCGCAATCTTCAGATCCTGACGCTTAAACAGCGCCCACGGTTTAAACAGGCGCTCGCCGGTGCTTTTCTGATAAATATTGGCGGAAAGGAACGGGAATTTGGACCACTTCTCCTGCTGGCGCAGCACACTCAGCGGATTATCAAACTCGTGGTTTCCGACCGCCATCGCGTCGTAGCCGATTAAATTCATAGCGCGGAAATCAGGCTCGGCATCCTGTAAATCCGATTCCGGTACGCCGGTATTAATGTCCCCGCCCGACAGCAGCAGCACGCTGCCGCCCTGGGCCGCGACCTCTTTGCGAATGCCGTCCACCAGCGTTTTTTGCGCCGCCAGGCCATATTCACCGTATTCGCTGCGCCAGAAATGGCCGTGATGATCGTTAGTATGGAGAATGGTAATTTTATAGGTTTTATCTTTTTCATACGCCTGCGCGGGCAGGCTTGTCAGCCCCCATGCGGCGATGAGCGCCAGCGCGACGCCACGCTTTATTAACTTCATCTTCTCTCTCCCTGACCCATAGACAAACGCAAAAATTACAGTGACTCACAAGAATAGACAAATAAGTTTTCAGAATTGCGACTTTCTTCAAATGTCACGGACGAGTATGTTAGTCGGATAATAATTACTCCCTGCATCTCTAATAACAAATTGACGTGGTATTTATGGCAATCAGTGAATCAACCCAGCCTGTTCAGGGCGCTCCGGCGTCGCCGCCGAAATCGCGCACTTCCTTTAAAGTATTAGGCGCAATCAGTCTTTCTCACCTGCTCAACGACATGATCCAGTCGCTGATTCTGGCGATCTATCCGCTGTTGCAATCCGAGTTCTCATTAACCTTCGTGCAGATCGGGATGATTACCCTGACCTTCCAGCTGGCCTCTTCACTGCTACAGCCAGTGGTGGGCTACTGGACGGACAAATACCCGATGCCATGGTCGCTGCCCATTGGTATGTGCTTCACCCTGAGCGGGCTGGTGCTGCTGGCCATGGCGGGCAGCTTTGAGGCGGTACTGGTTGCCGCGGCGCTGGTGGGTACCGGATCATCGGTATTCCATCCTGAATCGTCCCGCGTGGCACGTATGGCCTCCGGCGGACGTCACGGGCTGGCGCAGTCTTTGTTCCAGGTGGGGGGCAACTTTGGTAGCTCCCTCGGTCCTCTGCTGGCGGCGGTAATCATTGCGCCCTATGGTAAAGGCAACGTGGCGTGGTTTGTGCTGGCCGCGCTGCTGGCGATTGTCGTGCTGGCGCAAATCAGCCGCTGGTATGCCGCGCAGCATCGCGTGAATAAGGGTAAGCCTGTGGCGAAGGTTATCAACCCGCTTCCGCGCAACAAGGTGATCCTGGCCGTCAGCGTGCTGCTGGTGCTGATTTTCTCGAAATATTTCTATATGGCGAGCATCAGCAGCTATTACACCTTCTATCTGATGCAAAAATTCGGATTATCGGTACAAAATGCCCAGTTTCACCTCTTCGCCTTCCTGTTTGCGGTGGCGGCAGGCACGGTGATTGGCGGGCCTGTTGGCGATAAAATTGGGCGTAAATATGTGATTTGGGGCTCTATCCTCGGCGTCGCACCGTTTACCCTTCTTTTACCGTACGCAAGTCTGGAGTGGACCGGGATTTTGACGGTGATTATTGGTTTTATTCTCGCATCGGCATTCTCAGCCATCCTGGTCTATGCGCAGGAGCTGCTGCCGGGACGTATCGGTATGGTTTCCGGCCTCTTTTTCGGTTTTGCCTTTGGCATGGGTGGCCTTGGCGCAGCCGTGTTAGGGATGGTTGCAGACCACACCAGCATCTTCCTGGTTTATAAAATCTGCGCTTTCCTGCCACTTCTGGGGATGTTGACCATATTCCTGCCTGACAACCGCCATAAAGCATAATTTCACGGCTGCCAAAGTTAAACTTTGGCAGCCGGATAACCTGATGCCATAAGGCTTTCCTCTGACTCCTCACCGCAAACTTAGTAAAACCTGCCCTTTTTCACGCTTATTGCCTTTTTATTCCTGTTTCAACAATTATTCATAAACATAAGGGTAAAAATTGTCATAAACTATTAATCGGCTTTTTGGTATTTGCACCAAAAATGGATCACCCATCGCGAAAGGAGACGGAATGCACCACGCCACACCGCTTATCACCACCATTGTTGGTGGACTTGTGCTCGCTTTTATCCTCGGCATGATTGCCAACAAACTGCGTATTTCGCCCCTGGTAGGCTATTTGTTAGCGGGCGTGCTGGCAGGACCGTTTACGCCTGGTTTTGTCGCAGATACCAAACTTGCACCGGAGCTGGCGGAACTGGGCGTTATCCTGCTGATGTTTGGCGTCGGTCTGCATTTTTCGCTGAAGGACCTGATGGCGGTAAAGTCTATCGCCATACCGGGAGCGATCGCCCAGATAGGGGTGGCGACGCTGCTGGGCATGGCGCTTTCGGCGGTGCTGGGCTGGTCAATCATGACCGGCATCGTATTTGGGCTGTGTCTTTCAACCGCCAGTACCGTGGTGCTGCTGCGCGCGCTTGAAGAGAGGCAGCTGATAGACAGCCAGCGCGGGCAAATCGCGATCGGCTGGCTGATTGTAGAAGATCTGGTGATGGTGTTGACGCTGGTGCTACTGCCCGCCGTCGCCGGGATGATGGAAAAAGAGAATATCGGCTTCGCCTCGCTGGCGCTGGATATGGGCATTACCATCGGTAAGGTGGTAGCGTTTATCGCCATCATGATGCTGGTGGGCCGCCGTCTGGTGCCGTGGATCATGTCCCGCAGCGCCGCTACCGGCTCGCGTGAACTGTTTACGCTTTCGGTCCTTGCGCTGGCGCTGGGCATTGCCTTTGGCGCCGTCGAGCTGTTCGACGTCTCCTTTGCGTTGGGCGCGTTCTTCGCCGGGATGGTGCTGAATGAGTCCGAGCTGAGCCACCGTGCCGCGCACGATACCCTGCCGCTGCGCGATGCGTTCGCGGTGCTGTTCTTTGTCTCCGTCGGGATGCTTTTCGACCCGATGGTCCTGATTCATCAGCCGCTGGCCGTGCTGGGCACGCTGGCAATCATCCTCTTCGGTAAGTCGCTGGCGGCCTTCTTCCTGGTTCGGATGTTCGGTCACTCGCCGCGCACGGCGCTGACCATCGCCGCCAGCCTGGCGCAGATTGGTGAGTTTGCCTTTATTCTGGCCGGTCTGGGCATGGCCCTGAACCTGCTGCCGCAGGCGGGGCAAAATCTGGTTCTGGCGGGGGCGATCCTCTCCATCATGCTGAATCCGGTATTGTTTGCCCTGCTGGAAAAATACCTAGAGAAGACCGAAACCCTCGAAGAGCAGACGCTGGAAGAGGCGACGGAAGATGAGAAGCAGATCCCGGTAGATATCTGCAACCACGCGCTGCTGGTCGGCTTTGGCCGCGTCGGCAGCCTGCTCGGTGAGAAGCTGATGGCGCAGGGCATTCCGCTGGTGGTGATTGAGACGTCACGCACGCGCGTGGATGAGCTTCGCGAGCGCGGCATTCGTGCGGTGCTGGGCAACGCGGCTAATGAAGAGATTATGGAGCTTGCGCATCTGGACTGCGCCCGCTGGCTGCTGCTGACGATCCCGAACGGGTATGAGGCCGGTGAGATCGTGGCGTCCGCGCGCGAGAAGTGCCCGGGTATTGAGATCATTGCCCGAGCGCATTATGACGACGAGGTGGACTACATCACCGAGCGCGGCGCGAATCAGGTGGTGATGGGCGAGCGTGAGATTGCAAACACCATGCTGACGCTGCTGACGAAGCCGCCGGTTGAAGAGGCGGTGACGGGGTAGGTTTGGTGCGGCCTGATGCCCTCACCCTGGCCCTCTCCCACAGGGAGAGGGAACAAACACTAAAAACGGCAACCCCAGATTGCCGTTTTGCTTTTACCTGTCCCAATACGCCTCTTCGAGGCTGTCTTCCCGTTCCGGCAGACCGCGCGTTAAGCGCGGCGAATGCTGGTTCAGCACCTGATAGCTTACGCGGTTCGCGTACTTACACACCTGAGCCAGCGAGGAGTAGGTCAACCAGGTGAACCTGTGTTTGCTAGAGTTCGGCACGTTGGTTTTGTGATAGGCGTTAGCGGTGATGTCGTGCAGCAGCGCGGCCAGCGCACCGTCGCCCGCGCCGTTGGTGTTCATGATCTTCTCGGGACCGCCCATATACGGTGCGATGTGGGAGAAGATACGCAGCGGGTTTACGCAGTCCTTATGACGCATGGCGCGGCTGAATTCGTACTGGTTAAATTCGGCAATCGCCCCCGGCAGCAGCGGGTGCTGGGTTTTGCGTTTGCTCTCTTCTTCCGTGAACCCCGCCATATACAGCCCAACCGGACCGGCGGTGCAGAGCACCAGATCCACCCAGTCCAGCGCTTTATCGGACGCCAGCAGCGGATCGCTCTCACCGGTCAGCGCTTCGGCCTCTTCTTCGTTCATCGCCAGAATGGATACGTGCTCCTTCAGGAAGGCCTGCCACCACTCCGGGTTATCGGCAATCACGAATTTGGTGCCCAGCGTCAGGACCACCGGCACGTTGTATTTCTTCGCGTACTCAATTGCCTTCATGGTCGCTTCAGGCATCGGCTCGCCCGGCTTGCAGCGCACCAGGTAGGAGGTCAGCACCAGCGCAGACGCGCCCGCGATCACCTCTTCCGGGATACTTTCGGCGCGCAGCTTGTTCATATGGCCTGGGCTGATGGCGAAGGTCCGTTCGCCGGAATCGCTAATCAGCGTAAAACAGCGGCCAATCGGCCCGTCAACGCCCTGCAAATAGTTCAGATCGGTGCGGCTGGAGGTATTGCACAGGTAGCGGTAGGCATAGCCACCGATTTCGATATTGCTGCACATCACGCCAAGCAGGACCGAGCGGTCATCTGCCAGCACGGAGTAGTTGTGCATGGTGTTACCGATGGTGCCGCCGGCAAACTGGTGGGTGATGAGATTGTCGCGTTTCAGCTCCTGATACAGCGCTTCAGCAACGTCATCCTCAATCACCAGCGAGTGCCCGGCGCTCAGACCATAACGTGCGACAAACGCGTCATCCACTTTGGCTTCAATGTCCACCAGCGTCTGATCGATACCCACTACCCAGGCTGCGCTGGTTTCGCTTTCCGGCTGGATTTGCTGTAGCAGCGGATCGCGGGCATCGACGGGGAAATAGTGTTTGGACTTACGTTTACCGGGAAATTTCATGGTCTGAACTGTGCAAAGAATACGGGCCGGGAATGGTAGCACAAACCCGGCCCGTAACGCGATCAGCGGCGAGTGGTGACCAGCGACACCATCATGTCGATGTGTTCAGGGGAGTCGTTAAGCGCCGGAATGTATTCGTATTTCGTTCCGCCCGCCTCCATGAAGAACTCTTTGTTCTGGACGGCAATCTCTTCCAGCGTTTCCAGACAGTCCGCCGAGAAGCCCGGCGACATCACCTGAATATGCTTCACGCCCTTCTCGCCCAGCATTTTAAGCGTTTCATCGGTATACGGCGTGAGCCACGGCTCGCGGCCAAAGCGCGACTGGAAGGTCATCATCACCTTCTCCGGCGGCAGGCCGAGCGCGGAGACCAGCTCGCGGGTCGTATCGCGGCAGCGCTGGGGATAATCATCCCCTTCGTTGGCGAAACGCTGCGGAATACCGTGATAGGAGAGCAGCAGCAGATCCGGCTCGCCATGTTTTTCAAACGATGCGCGCACGCTGCTGGCGAGCGCCTGAATATACAGCTCGTTATCGGCGTAGTCGCGGATAAAGGTAATACCGGGAATACGGCGGCGGGTCGCCAGAATGCGCGCCAGTTCGTCCCAGACGGCAGCCACCGTGGAGCACGAATACTGCGGATAAAGGGCGAGCACCACGATGTGCTCAACGCCCTGCGCCAGCAGAGAATCGACGGCGCTGGCCAGCGAAGGTTTACCGTAGCTCATGCCGAGCGCAACGGGCATGTCCGGCAGACGGGCGGCCAGCGCTTTTTCCTGACGACGGCTGTAAACCATCAGCGGCGAGCCCTCTTCCATCCACACGGACTGATAGAGCTTTGCCACACGCGGAGAACGAATCGGCAGAATAACGCCACGCAGCAGTGGCCACCACAGCAGTCTTGGGGTATCCACGACGCGCGTGTCGCTTAAAAATTGTCGCAGGTAGCGTTTTACCGCCGCTGGAGTAGGTGCTTCTGGGGTGCCCAGATTGGCAAGCAGGATGCCGGTTTTCGCCTGACTCATTCACGCCTCTTAACCATTTGATAGGTTGTCAATTGTAGCGGAAATGCGTTTAAACGAAACCCATTGCTGTAATAGGTAAGATGAGAATTTTTCTCACCCGGAGTTCCGGGTGAGAAAGGTGCGGTTAGCCGAGGATTTTTTCCAGCTCTGCACGTACGTCAGCCACGGCTTTGGTGCCGTCAACTTTTGCGTATTTGGTGTTACCCGCCTGCGCTTCTTTGGTGTAGTAGCCAATCAGCGGCGCGGTCATCTGATGGTATTCCACCAGACGCTTACGCACGGTCTCTTCCTGATCGTCTTTACGGGTGGTCAGCTCTTCGCCGGTCACGTCGTCTTTGCCTTCAACCTTAGGCGGGTTGAATTTGATGTGGTAAACGCGGCCAGAGGCAGCGTGTACGCGACGGCCAACGATACGGTCAACGATCAGCTCGTCCGGCACGTCGAACTCCAGCACGTAGTCCACGTTGATGCCCGCTTCTTTCATGGCGTCAGCCTGAGGAATGGTGCGTGGGAAGCCGTCCAGCAGGAAACCGTTGCGGCAGTCTTCCTGAGCAATACGCTCTTTAACCAGCGCGATAACCAGCTCGTCGGTCACCAGCTTGCCTGCATCCATGATGTCTTTAGCTTGTTTGCCCAGCTCGGAGCCAGATTTAACAGCGGCACGCAGCATGTCACCGGTAGAGATTTGCGGAATACCGTATTTCTCCATGATGAACTGAGCCTGAGTTCCCTTACCCGCGCCCGGAGCGCCAAGCAGAATAATACGCATTGCGAAAATCCCCTCAAATGTCGATTCAATTTTTCAAAAGCGCTAAACAATACCACCAGAACGGGTATCGCTCAAGGAAGGCGGGGAGGCTGAAACGGTTAATGAGGGGAGATAATTTGGGAGAGTGCGGTCTGGTGCCCTCACCCCGGCCCTCTCCCACGGGGAGAGGGAGAAGACCAGGGGAGACGTGGTCAGTTACGCCAGCAGCAGCGCATTCACACGTTTAATGAACAGGTTAGGATCTTCCAGGGTGCCGCGCTCGGCCAGCAGGGACTGATCCAGCAGCAGCTCAACCCACTCGGCGAAGCGGGCTTCGTCCTGAGTATCCGCCGCGCGTTTCACCAGCGGGTGATCCGGATTAAGCTCAAAGATATATTTCACTTCCGGCACGGCCTGGCCCGCCGCAGCGAACAGTTTCGCCATCTGGGTGCTCATTTCGTCCGCATCGGTGGTGACAATCGCCGGAGTATCGGTCAGACGGTGCGTGAAGCGCACCTCTTTCACGCGGTCGCCCAGCAGGGTTTTCACGCGCTCAACGAACGGCTCCAGCGCCTTCTCGGCTTCTTTCGCGCTTTCGTCCACTTCATCCGCCAGCTTGTCGATGGACTCGTCAGCTTTGGCAACGGACTGGAACGCCTTACCATCGAACTCGGTCAGGTAGTTCATCATCCACTCGTCGATGCGGTCAGACAGCAGCAGCACTTCAATGCCTTTCTTACGCAGCAGCTCCAGGTGCGGGCTGCTCTTCGCTGCCGCATAGCTGTCGGCGGTGATGTAGTAGATCTTCTCCTGCCCTTCCTTCATGCGGGAGACGTACTCTTCCAGCGACACGGCCTGTGCGGAAGAGTCGGTGTGCGTAGAGGCGAAGCGCAGCAGCTTAGCGATAGCTTCCACGTTCGCGGTGTCTTCCGCCGGACCTTCTTTCAGCACCAGGCCGAACTGTTTCCAGAAGGTCTGGTATTTTTCCGCGTCGTCTTTCGCCAGTTTTTCCAGCATCTGCAACGCACGTTTGGTCAGGGCGTTACGCAGATTACGGGTGACGGTGCTGTCCTGGAGGATTTCACGGGAGACGTTCAGCGGCAGATCGTTGGAGTCTATCAGGCCACGAACAAAGCGCAGATAGTTCGGCATGAACTGCTCGGCGTCGTCCATGATGAAGACGCGCTGCACATACAGCTTCAGGCCGTGCTTGTGATCGCGGTTCCACATGTCCCACGGTGCCTGCGCCGGAATGTACAGCAGGCTGGTGTACTCCTGCTTCCCTTCAACGCGGTTGTGGCTCCAGGTCAGCGGGTCGGTAAAGTCGTGAGCGATGTGCTTATAAAACTCGTTGTACTCGTCGTCTTTGATTTCAGCCTTGTTACGCGTCCACAGCGCCTGCGCCTTGTTGATTTTCTCCCAGGAAACCACGGTTTCACCGTCTTTCTCTTCCTGTTTTTCAATCTCTACCGGCAGCGCGATGTGGTCGGAATATTTGCTGATGATGGAGCGTACGCGCCAGTCGTTCAGGAAATCATCTTCGCCTTCGCGCAGGTGGAGGGTGATTTCGGTGCCGCGATCCGCTTTGGTGATGTCATCAACGGTGTATTCGCCTTCCCCTTTGGATTCCCACAGCACGCCGTTCTCGGCGCTGTCGCCCGCCGCGCGGGTGCGCACGGTGACTTTGTCCGCCACGATGAACGCCGAGTAGAAGCCCACGCCGAACTGACCGATCAGCTGGCTGTCTTTCGCCTGGTCAGAGCCCATGGACTCCAGGAACGCTTTGGTGCCGGATTTAGCGATGGTGCCGAGATGGTCGATCACCTCGTCGCGGTTCATCCCGATGCCGTTATCGGCAATCGTCAGGGTGCGGTTCTCTTTATTGAAAGAGACGCGCACGCGCAGCTCGCCGTCGCCTTCATACAGATCCGGGTTGGACAGCGCGCGGAAGCGCAGCTTGTCCGCCGCATCGGAGGCGTTGGAAATCAGCTCACGCAGGAAAATTTCTTTGTTGGAATACAGGGAATGGATCATCAGGTGCAGAAGCTGTTTCACTTCTGACTGGAAACCACGGGTTTCTTGTCCTTTCATCTAAGTCGACCTCAACAATGCCATTTAATGGGGTTGTAAAACGTTGAGTGAGAGATGGGGATAAGGGGGGAATTTTTCAAGCGGAGGCCGCGCGCGCAGCCTCCGTTTGGTCAGAAAATAATCTTGTGACGACCGGCCAGAGAGTGCGACAGCGTGGTGCCGTCGACCATCTCCAGCTCGCCGCCGACCGGCACGCCGTGGGCGATGCGGCTGGCGTCAACGCCGTACTGCGCGCACAGCTCGGCGATATAGTTGGCCGTGGCTTCCCCTTCCACCGTGGGGTTGGTGGCGAGGATCACCTCTTTGATCGTCTCGGACTCAAGACGCTGTTCAAGGCGATCGAGACCGATATCGTCCGGGCCAATGCCGTCCAGCGGGGAGAGGTGCCCCATCAGCACGAAATAGCGGCCGGAGAACTGCCCGGTTTGTTCGATGGCGTAGATGTCCGCCGGACTCTCCACCACGCAAATCTGGCCGTTTTCCTGGCGACGCGGGTTCGTGCAGATGTTACACACGTCCTGCTCGGTAAAGGTCCGGCAATCCGCACAGTGACCAATTTCTGACATGGCGCGGGTCAAAGCCTGCGCCAGGCGCATCCCGCCGCTGCGGTCGCGCTGCAATAGCGTAAACGCCATGCGCTGCGCCGACTTCGGGCCAACGCCCGGCAGGCAGCGCAGTGCTTCCATTAACTGCGTGAGCAGCGGACTGGTTTGCATCAGAACGGCATCTTAAAGCCCGGCGGCAGCTGCATACCGCTGGAAACAGAGGCCATTTTCTCTTTCTGGGTTTCGTCGATACGGCGAGCGGCATCGTTAAACGCGGCTGCAACCAGATCTTCCAGCATCTCTTTGTCGTCTTCGAGCAGGCTCGGGTCGATTTCAACGCGACGGCAGTTATGCGCACCGTTGATGGTCACCTTGACCAGACCGGCACCGGATTCACCCGTGACTTCCAGCTGAGCGATCTCTTCCTGCATCTTCTGCATTTTTTCCTGCATCTGCTGAGCCTGCTTCATCAGGCCACCCAGACCGCCTTTTCCACCAAACATAGGCTTCTCTCTTCTTTCACGTTAAGGATTACAACCGTAAGTCAGACTCACGATCAAAGGGGGCGAATACTCTCTTCATCCAGATCGGCGTCGAAGAACCGGCGCAGGGTCTGGATGTTGTTATCCGCAATAATTGCCTCGCGCGCCTGCGCGAGCTTCTCTTCATAAATCGCCTGTCGCCACTCGAGCGGCGTTTTCACCGCCGGATTATCATCTTCAATGATAGTCAATTCAACCGGCATGCCCTGTAAAGCGGTGAGCGCCTCGGCCAGCGCCTTTTGCGCGCCGGGGGAGTTGAGGTGCCGCTGGCCGGGACGCAGGTGCAGACGCACCTGATTGCCTTCCTGCTCTTTCCAGGCGTTCAGCGCGACCTGCTCCACCAGCTTCGGCAGTTGCAGTTTGCTGACCTCAGCGGCCCAGGCGTCGCGCGCGATGGACTCTTCGGCGAGCTTGGCGGAAAGCTCCGGCGTTTTTTCATGCTCCAGCGCCTTTTTCAGCGCTTTCGGCGTGGCGACCACTTCCTTGACCGTCTCAACAACGGTGGTCGCCTTCCAGCGGTAAGCCTCTTCTTTAGCCGGGGCTTTCTGCTCGAGCGCGGACGGTGCCGGGCGCGACTGTACGCGCTCCGTTACCGAGGCCAGTCGTTCAAGCGCGGCGTTGTTCACCGGCCGCGCTCTTCCTGGCGCTGCCGGTTCACTCTTTTTTGGTTTGGTTGCTCCCTGCGCACGCTGCAACTGGCTTCGTGCGGCAAGCACCGAACTGGTCGCATCCGACAGCGGTACATTCTGCTGTGGTGGCGGCGATGCCGGCTGCGGTGGCACCTGCTGCGGTGACATTACCGCGGTCGGCGCAACCGGCGCAAAGGACTGTCGGGGCGTTTCCGGCTCCGGCAAGGGCATACGCGGATGGAAGGCCAGCGCGCGCAGCAGCGTCATCTCAACGCCCATCCGGCGATCCGGCGCAAACGGCAGCTCTTTGCGACCAATCAGCAGGGTTTGATAATAAAGCTGCACGTCAGCCGGCGGCACGGTGCGCGCAAGTTCACGCATCCGCTGCTCAATGGTCGCCATGTCCGCGCCAATGGCCGACGGGGACAGTTGCAGCATCGCCACGCGGTGCAGCAGGCTGAGCATCTCGACCAGCAGCGCTTCCCACTCAATGCCACGGGCGGCGGCGTCGTTGACAAGCGTCATCACCCGCTCACCGTTGGCGGCGATCATCGCTTCGATAAGCGACAGCGCCTGATCGTCATCCAGCGTGCCGAGCATGGTGCTGACCGCGTCGGTGGAGAGCTTACCGTCACCGCTGGCAATCGCCTGGTCGGTCAGGCTTAGCGCATCGCGCAGGCTGCCGTCCGCCGCACGGGCCAGCAGTTGCAGCGCACGCGGTTCATGAACAATGTTCTCTTCATCGAGAATATGCTCAAGCTGAGCGCGGATCTGCTCAACGTCCAGCGCCTTCAGATGGAATTGCAGGCAGCGCGACAGGATCGTGACCGGCAGCTTTTGCGGATCGGTGGTCGCCAGCAGGAATTTAACGTGCGCAGGCGGCTCTTCCAGCGTTTTCAGCAGGGCGTTGAAGCTGTGGCGCGACAGCATGTGCACTTCATCGATCAGATAGACCTTGAAGCGGCCGCGCGCCGGGGCGTACTGCACGTTGTCGAGCAGATCGCGGGTGTCTTCCACCTTGGTGCGCGAGGCGGCGTCGATCTCGATCAGATCGACAAAACGCCCCTGCTCGATCTCGCGGCAGTTGTCACACACGCCGCACGGGGTGGCGGTGATCCCGGTTTCGCAGTTCAGACCTTTTGCCAGCAGACGGGCAATAGAGGTTTTACCGACGCCGCGGGTGCCGGAAAAAAGATAGGCGTGATGGATGCGACCTAGCGACAAGCCGTTCGCCAGGGCCGTCAGCACATGTTCCTGACCGACAACGTCAGCAAAGGTTTGTGGTCGCCATTTACGGGCTAACACCTGATAACTCATGGGCAGGCTCTGCAACGCTGGAAGGTGAATTAATGGAGGGGAATGCTATCACAACCTCACCCATTGAGCGAGGTTGTGAGATACGGGATTAATGACCCGGGAAAGGCACCAGGCTGTAGCTGGTAATACCCTGTTTTTCCAGGCGCTGCTCGCCGCCGAGATCGAACAGATTGATGATGAATGCCGCGTCGGTCACTTCACCACCCAGACGACGGATCAGCTTGACGGTCGCTTCAATGGTGCCGCCGGTAGCCAGCAGATCGTCCACCACCAGCACTTTGTCGCCAGGCTTGATGGCATCCACGTGAATTTCCAGCTGATCGGTGCCGTATTCCAGCTCATAGCTCTCGGCGATCGTTTCACGCGGCAGTTTGCGCGGCTTACGCACCGGCACAAAACCCACGCCCATCGCCAGCGCAACCGGTGCGCCAAACAGGAAGCCACGGGCTTCGGTACCTACTACTTTGGTGATCCCGGCGTTTTTATAACGCTCGACCAGCAGTTCAATGCTGAGCGCGTACGCTTTCGGGTCTTCCAGCAAGCTGGTGACATCACGGAAAAGAATGCCAGGCTTTGGATAGTCCTGGATACTTTTGATGCTATTTTTCAGATATTCAAGCTGCTGTGCAGTTGCGGTCATCGGTTTGTGCCTAAATGAAACAGTGTTACTCACGGCGCGCGACGAGTCGGTCAAAGTAACAGTTGTTTAACCTTTGACCAGGCGCACCTGTGCTCGAAAACGGTCGAATTTACTGGCTGCGCGCCATAATTGCAACCGCCATGATGAGGCTTCAGTGCTTTTGTTGCTTTTCATCAACCACGGGGATCCGCCACATGAAGATCAGCAGGCAGGCCAGGATCGCCAGCAGCAGAATACGCACCCACATCATTTTCACCAGCCATAACGAAACGGCGAAGGTGATCAGGATAAAGGCAATGGCGCGCGGCTTGGCCCCAGGCGGCATGGCCCGGTGTTTTTGCCAGTAGCGCAGGTAGCCGCCAAACCACGAGCGGTACAGGAGCCAGTGGTGAAAACGCGGCGACGAGCGGGCGAAGCACCAGGCGGCCAACAGGATGAACGGCGTGGTCGGCAGCAAGGGCAAAACTACACCTAGCGTACCCAGCACTACCGCGAGCCAGCCAATGATGATTAAAATAGTACGCTGCATAATGCGAATCGTTATCAAACTGAACGGCTACTTTACCACTGGAGAGCGCATTGAAAACAGCACTGCTTCTTGAGAAGCTGCAAAATCAGCTGATCGCTCTGCGGGTGCAGGCCACGCCGCTGATGGGACACGCCACGCTGAAACCGCGCTTTGACCGGCAGCTTTTCCGCACCCGCAGCACTCTCATTCAGGATTACCTTGCTGAGATGCAGACCAACCTCGATGAGCTTCGCCACGCGGTTGAGCATGAACAGCAGGAACAGGTGGCGTGGCTTGCAGCGCATCTTACCGAGCAGATCACCGCCCTGCACCGCGAACTCGCCGCCTGGCCGCTACGGGCGTGGGACAGCGCCTCGCCTGGGCTGGGAAAATGGCAGCGCAAGCGGCTGGAGACCCAGGAGTTTGAGCGGCGTCTGTTTGAGATGAAGCGCGAGCGCGAAGCCCGCCTGAACAACAGCGAAACGCTGGAAGAGCAGCAGCTCTTAATGCGTGAAATCAGCGCGCTGGAAGGCCGTATCGTCCGCTGCCGTCAGGCGCTGGACGACATTGAGCGCGTCATTGAACGCCTGACCCGTTAACAGGAGCCACACTGATGTCACTGGAAAATGCCCCCGACGAGGTCAAGCTGGCCGTCGATTTAATTATGCTGCTGGAGAATCATGAGATCCCGGCGGAGACGGTGCTGAAGGCGCTGGAGATTGTGCGGCGAGATTTTGAGGGAAAGGTGAAGGCCGGTTGCCCTCACCCTGGCCCTCTCCCTTGAGGGAGAGGGAAAATAGTTTAGGCGGGAGTCGGATCGTCACCCTTAATCTCGCGCTTCACTTCCGTATGTTCGTCACCTTTCTCGTTGCGCAGGTGCACCTCAAGCTGGTTGAAGGCGATATTGATGTTGTTTTCACGGCACAGGCGGTCGATGGTGCGGTTCAGCTCGTCGACGGTGTAGCTGCGATCGCGCAGTTCACGCACGTATAACCGCAGCTCATGATCCAGCGTGCTCGGCCCAAACGTGGTGAAAAATACGTCAGGGGCAGGATCGTGCATCACTTTCGGGTGCGAGTTAGCCGCTTTCAGCAACACCTCTTTGACCTTATCCAGATCTGAGCCGTAGGCCACCCCGAGGCGGATCACTACGCGGGTGGTGGTGTCGGAGAGCGACCAGTTGATCAGTCGCTCGGTCACGAAGGCTTTGTTCGGGATGATCACCTCTTTACGATCGAAGTCAGTGATGGTGGTCGCACGGATACGGATCTTGCTGACGGTCCCGGAGAAGGTGCCGATGGTGACGGTATCGCCGATACGCACCGGACGTTCGAACAGGATAATCAGGCCGGAGACAAAGTTACCGAAGATCTCCTGCAAGCCGAAGCCCAGACCCACCGACAGCGCCGCCGCCAGCCACTGAAGCTTATCCCACGAGACGCCCAGCGAGCCGAATACCGTCATCGCCCCGACAATAATAATGACGTAGTTCAGGATGGTGGTAATGGCATACGACGCCCCCTGACGGAGGTTCAGCCTTGAGAGCACCAGCACTTCCAGCAGGCCAGGCAGGTTGCGAATCAACGCCCAGGCAACCACTGACGACACCAGCGCAAAGAGCAGGCTGCCCATGGTGACGCTTTTCATTACCGCAGCGCCCGCTTCGGTGCCGTTGTATTGCCAGAGGGTGATACTGTCGAGGTAGGCGAAGACAGTAATGAGATCAGACCAGATGGCCCAGAACATCACCGCAAACAGGGCGATCATCACCAGCATGGTAATACGCATCGTTTGCTGGTTGACCTGCTCCAGGGCAATGGTCGGCTCTTCCTGCGGCTCAGCCCCTTCAGCCCCCTCTTTAACCTGATGCTGTCGACGGGCAACAGCACGACGATAAGCGATGCGGCGCGCCGCCACGCTCAAACCACGCAGCACGGTCTGGAACAGCAGGTTCCACACAATCACCAGGTAGACCGTTTCAATCCAGCGGCCTGACAGACGAAGCGTGGTATAGAAGTAACCCGTCGCCGTCAGGACCATCAGCGCCAGCGGAATGAACGCCAGCACCGTTACGGTAACCAGACGAAGATTGTGGGACTCTTTATCACGCCAGCTATCGCGGCACATCGGCCACATCAGGACGGCAATCAGCAGCAGGTTCAACATAATCACCAGCTGTCCGAGCACGTCATCCATCAGATGCAGCGGAGAAAGCTCGGCCACAACGGACCAGAAGTGCAGTGGCAGCAGCGCGAGGCTGATGCGCACAATCTGGCGACGCCAGTGGCTGGTAAGTTTCTCCGGCATGTTGAAGTGGCGGACGGCGACGCCATCTTTTTCGAGCACTTTCCAGCACAGGCCAAACACCAGCCAGAACAGCGCCAGCTTTTTACTGAACGCCCACAGAAGGTCGCTGATATTGAGCTGCATGGTCAGCAGGATCAGGCCGACGGCGAGGATCAGCAGGCAAACCGGCAGCGCGCGGATCAAATCGATCAGGATCGCTTTCGGCGTGTGCAGCTGGCTGTCGTTACGCAGTTGCCCCACTTCCGAGGCCAGCTTCGCCTGGTACTGTTTCAGCCATTTCAAACGCCAGCGGATCACGCCGGCGACGAGCAGCAAAGGCAGGCCCGCCAGGAAGGCAATCATCACCGCAGGCCAGGCTTTCTCCCAGTTCACGGTAATTTTCATGCTTTTAATCTGGGATTTCAGCGTTTCAGGGAAAGATTTAAACCAGTCCCAGTCCATGGGTTTGTTGCTGTTCACCCAGAAAATCTGCTGGGTCAGGATCTCCTGTAGGCTTTTAGATACGCTCATCAGCTGCTGCTGGTTGATTTGCAGGTTAATCGCCATCATCAGCTGGTTGCCCAGCTGCTTATTAAGCTGATCGAGCAGTTCGCGGCGCATATCCACCACCTGCAACAGCGCGTCGTGAACTTCACCGTTCACTTCACTTGAATGGCCCTCTTCCACTTTGGCAACAAACGTGTCGCTCTGGAAGAGGGCATCGCGCTGCTGGTTAACGTCAAACTGTTCAAGACGTAAATCCGCAATGCGGTTTGTCATGTCTTCCAGCTCGTCGGCGGACGGCAGCGTCTGCTGCTGCTGGTAGAGAATGCGCGACAGCAGCAGGCTGCCCTTCAGGACGGCAATCTGCTCTTTGATATTACGCTCGGCCTGCAAAGCACGATCCAGCCAGTTTTTGACTTTGATATTCTGCTGTACCAGCGCGCTGCCGCTTTCAGTTGCCTGAATCAGGCGTTCGCTCAGCTGATGGTTAATCTCCAGCTCCTGCTTCACCAGCGGATTGGCCTGGATGCGCGCCGTTTCGTCTGGCGAAACCGCTTCCTGCGCCGTTTTTTCGGTCAGCGTCAGGCGCTTGCTGTTCACCGCTTCCTGCAACAGCTGAAGCTGATGCTCGAGCCGGTTGATGTTCGCGTTCACGTAGTCACGCTGTTTTTGCAGCGCATCCTGCAACACCGTGTTGCCTTCCAGACTCTTACGCTGCTGTTCAATCTCCGCGTTCAGCAGCGTCTGCTGAATGTTCAGCAGCGTTTGCTGGCTCGGACGAAGCGCCCCTTCCCCCACGGTGATGCCATTCAGACGGTTGCGTATCTGCTGGAGCTGTTGCGATGCGGAATACATGGCGTTCTGCACGCGCTCAGGCTGGGTTTGCAGTGAAACCAGCTGGCTGTTGTAGGTCGAGAGATCGGACTGCGCCGTTTGCAGATCGTCCAGCAGCTGCGCCACGCGTGACTCAAGCTGGCGCAACGACAGGGTGGCGAGCGTTTTCCGGGTTTCATCATCGTTATCAACGTCGCTGAGCGCGTTCAGCGCCTCCGTTGCTTTACGCATGTTCTCCGGTGCCTGAGCAACCTTCTGCCGTAGCTGGGCCGTTTCGGCTTTGATACGATCGATCTTATCCAGCGTTTCCAGGGTTTCCGTCAGGTCCTGCTGAACGAGCTTTTCCTGAGCGGAGAGATCTTTCTGTTTATTCAGGGTGTCGAGTTGGGACTGAACCTCGGCACGCGTCGGAACGTCACTGCCGTTGTCTGCACGGGCCCAGGAATGCGGTACGGCTGCAAAGAAAAACAGCAGGATCAAAAAAACGGCCAGAACAGAATGTGTCGAGCGATAGGTGTGCAGCATAGTCGTGAATGTGATCTGAGAAATGACCGAAAATAGTCGGGCGTGAAGAATATCACGCTAGCCTGAAGCAGAATAGCGGGAAGGTTATCCTCTAAGACATTTCCTGGACAGGTTCAGGCAGTCAGCGGCGGTTCCTCGCTGCGGAGAGTCGGACAAAGCTGGCACATCTCAAGGAAGATCGCGACGTAACTGCGCGCCTCTGCTTTCAAATCAAACGACTGCGGGGCAAAAAGCCAGTTTTCCATCAGGCCGGAAATATAGCTGCGCATCAGGATCGCCGCCCGGCGCGTTAACAGCGTGGCGGGAAGCATGTCGGCCTGCATACATTCTTTAAGAACCTGCTCGATGCGATCGTAGCTTTCCAGACACAGGTCGCGCTGTGCCTGCTGAACCACCGCCATTTCGCCAACGAATTCACATTTATGAAAAATGATTTCCATCATCAGACGTCGGCGTTCTTCCACAACGGTCGCTTCAAGGATATATACTAATATTTCTCTTAACACTGAGAGTGGATCGTGAGGGAATTTTGCCCGATACTCAGTCTCAAGATCGCTAATGCTGGACTCTGAAAGCTCCCAGATTTCACCAAACAGATCTGACTTGTCTTTAAAATGCCAGTAAATCGCTCCCCGCGTGACGCCCGCGGCCTGAGCAATCTGCGCCAGCGAGGTTGCCGAAACACCCTGCTGTGAGAACAAACGCATTGCCACATCCAGAATGTGTTGTCGGGTTTCCAGCGCTTGTTGTTTGGTTTTTCGTGCCATACGTTGATGAATTTACAGGAGTCAGATTTACATACATTTATGAATGTATGTACCATAGCATGACGATAATATAAACGCAGCAATGGGTTTTTAGACTCAGGACCCTTGATCAATTTGAAATCGGACACTCGAGGTTTACATATGAACAAAAACAGAGGGTTAACGCCTCTGGCGGTCGTTCTGATGCTCTCAGGCAGCTTAGCGCTTACAGGATGTGACGACAAAGAGGCTCAACAAGGAGCTCAGCAGGTGCCAGAAGTTGGCGTGGTGACGCTCAAATCCGAACCTCTCCAGATGACAACAGAACTACCGGGCCGCACCAGCGCCTACCGCATTGCGGAAGTGCGTCCGCAGGTGAGCGGTATCATCCTGAAACGTAACTTCACCGAAGGCGGTGATGTCAAAGCAGGTGAGTCTCTGTATCAGATTGATCCAGCAACCTACCAGGCGTCTTATGAGAGCGCTAAAGGCGATTTGGCGAAAGCAGAAGCGGCAGCCAAAATTTCGCAGCTGACGTTGAATCGTTACAAGAAACTGCTCGGCACGCAGTACATCAGCCAACAGGATTATGATTCTGCCCTGGCCGATGCGCAGCAAGCCAACGCGGCCGTTGTGGCGGCGAAAGCGGCGGTAGAAACCGCGCGTAT
Source organism: Enterobacter genomosp. S (assembly GCF_001631805.1). Classification (NCBI taxonomy): domain Bacteria; kingdom Pseudomonadati; phylum Pseudomonadota; class Gammaproteobacteria; order Enterobacterales; family Enterobacteriaceae; genus Enterobacter; species Enterobacter genomosp. S. Next base: position 138,424 of record NZ_LVVA01000021.1, read on the forward strand.
CAACCTGGCCTACACCAAAGTGACCTCCCCTATCAGCGGTCGCATTGGTAAATCTGCCGTCACCGAAGGTGCGCTGGTGCAGAACGGTCAGACCAACGCGCTGGCCACCGTGCAGCAGCTTGACCCGATCTACGTTGACGTTACCCAGTCCAGCAACGATTTCCTGCGTCTCAAACAGGAGCTGGCCAGCGGTCAACTGAAACAGGAAAACGGTAAAGCCAAGGTTGAACTGGTTACCAACGACGGTATCGAGTTCTCGCAGACCGGAACACTGGAATTTTCTGATGTGACCGTCGATCAGACCACCGGCTCAATCACCATCCGGGCCATTTTCCCGAATCCGGATAAAACGCTGCTGCCGGGTATGTTCGTGCGCGCGCGTCTGGAAGAAGGGACGAACCCAACCGCCATTCTGGTTCCTCAGCAGGGTGTGACCCGTACGCCACGCGGCGATGCGAGCGCGCTGGTTGTGGGTGCCGATAACAAAGTCGAAACGCGCAATATCACCGCCACGCAGGCGATTGGCGACAAGTGGCTGGTAACGAAAGGTCTGAAAGATGGCGATCGCGTGATTGTAACCGGTTTGCAAAAAGTTCGTCCTGGCGCGCAGGTCAAAGCTCAGGAAGTGAAATCTGACGACAAACAACAAGCGTCCGCCGCTGGCCAGTCAGAACAAACCAAGTCTTAACTTAAACAGGAGCCGTTAAGACATGCCTAATTTCTTTATCGATCGCCCCATATTTGCGTGGGTGATCGCCATTATCATCATGCTGGCCGGGGGACTTGCGATCCTGAAGCTGCCTGTTGCGCAATATCCAACGATTGCGCCACCGGCAGTAACGATCTCCGCAACCTACCCGGGCGCTGATGCGAAAACGGTGCAGGATACCGTTACGCAGGTTATCGAACAGAACATGAACGGTATCGATAACCTGATGTACATGTCCTCAAACAGTGACTCAACCGGTACGGTTCAGATCACCCTGACCTTTGAATCCGGTACGGATGCGGACATTGCACAGGTTCAGGTGCAGAACAAATTGCAGCTGGCGATGCCCCTGCTCCCGCAGGAAGTGCAACAGCAGGGCGTGAGCGTCGAGAAATCGTCCAGTAGCTTCCTGATGGTTGTCGGCGTGATCAACACCAACGGCACCATGACGCAGGAGGATATTTCCGACTACGTGGGCGCCAACATGAAGGATGCCATCAGCCGTACGTCCGGTGTGGGTGACGTTCAGCTGTTCGGTTCCCAGTACGCGATGCGTATCTGGATGGATCCGAATAAGCTGAACAACTTCCAGCTGACGCCGGTTGACGTGATCAACGCCATCAAAGCGCAGAACGCCCAGGTTGCCGCCGGTCAGTTAGGCGGTACGCCACCGGTGAAAGGCCAGCAGCTTAACGCGTCTATCATCGCGCAAACGCGTCTGACCTCTGCGGATGAGTTCAGCAAAATTCTGCTGAAGGTGAATCAGGACGGCTCGCAGGTTCGCCTGCGTGACGTGGCGAAAGTGGAGCTGGGCGGCGAGAACTACGACGTTATCGCGAAGTTCAACGGCAAGCCGGCATCTGGTCTGGGTATCAAACTGGCGACCGGCGCGAACGCCCTGGACACCGCGACGGCTATCCGTGCAGAGCTGAAGAAGATGGAACCGTTCTTCCCGTCAGGTCTGAAAATCGTTTATCCGTATGACACGACGCCGTTCGTAAAAATTTCGATTCACGAAGTGGTAAAAACCCTGGTTGAGGCGATCATCCTCGTCTTCCTGGTCATGTACCTGTTTCTGCAAAACTTCCGCGCGACGCTGATCCCAACCATCGCCGTACCGGTTGTATTGCTCGGGACCTTCGCGGTTCTGGCGATATTTGGCTACTCGATAAACACCCTGACGATGTTCGGGATGGTGCTCGCCATCGGCCTGCTGGTGGATGACGCCATCGTGGTGGTCGAAAACGTCGAGCGTGTGATGGCGGAAGAAGGCCTGCCGCCGAAGGAAGCAACCCGTAAATCGATGGGTCAGATTCAGGGCGCGCTGGTCGGTATCGCGATGGTACTGTCTGCGGTATTTATCCCGATGGCCTTCTTCGGTGGCTCAACGGGTGCGATTTACCGTCAGTTCTCCATTACCATCGTGTCGGCTATGGCACTGTCGGTGCTGGTTGCGCTGATCCTGACGCCAGCCCTGTGTGCGACGATGCTGAAGCCGATTCAGAAAGGCGGTCACGGCGAGCACAAAGGGTTCTTCGGCTGGTTTAACCGCATGTTTGATAAGAGCACGCACCACTACACCGACAGCGTGGGAAACATCCTGCGCAGCACCGGTCGTTACCTGCTGCTCTACATCATCATCGTGGTGGGTATGGCCTTCCTGTTCGTTCGTCTGCCAAGCTCGTTCCTGCCAGATGAAGACCAGGGCGTGTTCCTGAGTATGGCTCAGCTTCCGGCCGGTGCGACGCAAGAGCGTACGCAGAAAGTGCTGGATGAGATGACCGACTATTTCCTGACCAAAGAGAAAGACAACGTCGAATCCGTATTTGCGGTTAACGGCTTTGGCTTCGCGGGTCGTGGTCAGAACACCGGTATTGCCTTCGTTTCTCTGAAAGACTGGTCTGAACGTCCGGGCGACGAGAACAAAGTTGAAGCGATTACCGGCCGTGCAATGGCTACCTTCTCGCAGATTAAAGACGCGATGGTCTTCGCCTTTAACCTGCCAGCGATCGTGGAACTGGGTACGGCGACCGGCTTCGACTTCCAGCTGATTGATCAGGGCGGTCTGGGACACGAAAAACTGACTCAGGCGCGTAACCAGCTGTTTGGCGAGGTGGCAAAACACCCTGACCTGCTGGTGGGCGTGCGTCCTAACGGTCTGGAAGATACGCCGCAGTACAAGATCGATATCGACCAGGAAAAAGCGCAGGCGCTGGGTGTGTCCATCAGCGACATCAACACCACGCTGGGTGCAGCCTGGGGCGGTAGCTACGTCAACGACTTCATCGACCGCGGTCGCGTGAAGAAAGTGTACGTCATGTCCGAAGCGCAGTACCGCATGCTGCCGAACGATATCAACAACTGGTACGTTCGCGGTAGCGATGGCCAGATGGTGCCGTTCTCATCCTTCTCAACCTCGCACTGGGAATACGGTTCGCCGCGTCTGGAGCGTTATAACGGTCTGCCGTCGATGGAAATCCTCGGTCAGGCAGCGCCAGGTCGAAGCACCGGTGAAGCCATGAACCTGATGGAAGAGCTGGCCAGCAAACTGCCTGCGGGTATTGGCTACGACTGGACCGGTATGTCCTATCAGGAACGTCTGTCCGGTAACCAGGCCCCTGCCCTGTACGCCATTTCACTGATTGTGGTGTTCCTGTGTCTGGCGGCACTGTACGAGAGCTGGTCGATTCCGTTCTCCGTTATGCTGGTGGTTCCGCTGGGGGTTATCGGTGCGCTGCTTGCCGCAACGTTCCGTGGGCTGACCAACGACGTATACTTCCAGGTGGGCCTGCTGACAACCATTGGCTTGTCGGCGAAGAACGCGATACTTATCGTCGAATTCGCCAAAGATCTGATGGAGAAAGAAGGTAAAGGCCTGATTGAAGCTACGCTGGAAGCGGTTCGTATGCGTCTGCGTCCAATCCTGATGACGTCCCTGGCGTTTATCCTGGGCGTTATGCCGCTGGTTATCAGTTCAGGTGCAGGCTCCGGCGCGCAGAACGCGGTAGGTACAGGCGTTATGGGCGGTATGGTCACCGCGACGGTGCTTGCGATCTTCTTCGTGCCGGTGTTCTTTGTGGTGGTTCGTCGCCGCTTCAGCCGTAAGAATGAAGATGTTGAGCACAATCATTCGGTAGAACATCACTGATACCGGTTTCACATGATAAAAAGGCCGCATTTGCGGCCTTTTTCATTTTCAGAAAAGATCATAAAATAGACCTATTGACGTTCTATTTATTTTCTTCTTTTTTATAAGGCCTGGCATAATAGGCCGAAAACCTACACGACGAACTCAGCATTCTTTTATTATCATTTCGCGGCGTAAATTATTCGGACTATTCCTAACTTAAAGAAAATATCTGAGATATCTGGTTCCGGACTTCACATCAAACTTTGCGCTAACTCAATGAATTTTAAGGAACCGATTAAAAAACTGCGTTTTTTACTGATTAAAGCGTTCCCTGCCAAAGGAACATTTGCGTAAAGGCTCGCACAGTAACGTTTTAATTGTAATTTTTCGTAATAGCGCGATGAAATCTTGATCAGAGTGGCTTATAGTTAGAGTTATCAGGAACACAGCTCCCGTGTAGCTAAGCAAGTTGTACCCATCCCGACATGATGTTCGGTGAGTAAAAAATCACTCAGAAGGGGATGCGCTATGGACGAGTACTCGCCAAAAAGGCATGATATCGCGCAGTTGAAATTTCTCTGCGAATCCTTGTACCATGACTGCCTCGCCAATCTTGAAGAAAGTAACCATGGCTGGGTGAACGATCCAACGTCTGCTATCAATTTACAGCTAAACGAGCTGATTGAGCATATCGCTACCTTCGCACTTAATTATAAAATTAAGTACAATGAAGATAATAAGTTGATAGAGCAAATTGATGAATACCTGGACGACACCTTTATGTTGTTCAGCAGCTACGGCATTAACGCACAGGATTTGCAGAAATGGCGTAAATCAGGAAACCGTCTATTTCGCTGCTTCACGAATGTCAGCAGAGCTAATCCGGTTAGTCTTTCCTGTTAAAATTATTACAATTACTAAGGTGAATTTATGTCTGATAAACCATTAACTAAAGTCGATTATTTGATGCGCCTGCGACGCTGCCAGTCAATTGACACACTCGAGCGGGTTATTGAGAAAAATAAATACGAGCTGTCCGATAATGAACTGGCGGTATTTTATTCAGCTGCCGACCATCGTCTTGCTGAACTGACCATGAATAAACTGTATGACAAGATCCCCACTTCGGTATGGAAATTTGTTCGTTAATCGTTGCAGAGAGACTGTAAAGGCACTACGCCCGTTATTAAGCTGAATTTACCTTCGAACTACGCTTCAAGTGCAAACGCCAGGTTCCCGTGTAAAACGTATCTATGCTCAAGAATGTTGTGACTACCGTCACAGCCATTTTTAGGGAACGTTCCCTTTCTGGCTAATCCTCTTTACGCTACGTAAAACGATTCCAGTGAGGTTCCCATGAGTGAAGAAAAACAGAAGATGATTGCAGGTGAATATTACCGCCCTGGCGACGACACGTTAAGGGCTGATCGTTTACGCGCGCGTCATCTTATTCACCGGTATAACCATACCGCCCCCGATGAGAAAGCCGAACGACGCGCCTTGTTAGCTGATCTGCTGGGTCAAAGCGAAGGCGCCTATATAGAGCCGAGCTTCCGCTGCGACTACGGCTATAACATCTACCTGGGCAACAATTTTTACGCAAACTTCGACTGCGTTATGCTGGACGTCTGCCCTATCCGTATTGGCGATAACTGTATGCTCGCGCCGGGCGTGCACATCTATACGGCCACGCATCCTCTGGACGCGACCGCGCGTAACAGCGGGCTTGAGTACGGCAAACCGGTCACCATAGGCCATAACGTCTGGATTGGCGGACGGGCGGTCATCAACCCCGGCGTGACCATTGGCGATAATGCGGTTATCGCGTCCGGTGCGGTTGTGACCAAAGACGTGCCGGCCAATGCGGTCGTGGGCGGAAATCCCGCGAAAATCATAAAAATGCTCTAAGGCCCCCTGAGTAACTGTTATGCTTTTTCCCGGCATAACTGTTACTTTCCACGCCTGACCCCCTCTCATAAAATAGGCAGATCACCTGTATTTTCAATATGTATAAAGGCAAAAAATGACAGAGATACAGCGCCTGCTTACCGCCACCATCGACGATCTCAATGCCCGCGAAAAGCGCGACAATCGCCCGCGCTTTAGCATCAGCTTTATCCGTAAACACCCCGGACTGTTCGTTGCGATGTACGCCGCCTGGCTGGCGACGCTTATCGTCATGCTGCGGTCCGAAACGCTGGTCGATTCCGTCTGGCTGCTGGTTGTGCTGTTCGTGGTGTTTAACGCGTTCTTCTTTTTCGACGTTAACCCGCGCTACCGGTATGAAGATATCGACGTGCTAGATTTCCGCGTGTGCTACAACGGCGAGTGGTACAACACGCGCTACGTGCCGCCCGAGCTTATTGACAGCATCATGCGCTCACCTTCAGTCGAGGTCGGGCTTAAAGAGAAGCTGCAAAAAATGGTGGCGAGGAAGGGAGAGCTTTCGTTTTATGACGTTTTCACGCTCTCTCGCCCTGCTAACGGCTAGCAGGGCTGTTGCCGGAGAAGAGGCGCTAAGCATCCGCTTAGCGCCTTTTTTTACGTCCCTGTACGGCCTTAAAGCGCGGATTGGATTTGCAAATAACGTACAGACGCCCTTTGCGCCTGACGATCTGGCAATCCGGATGCCGTTGCTTTGCGCTACGCAGTGAGTTAAGTACCTGCATGGTTAGCCTCGCTTCGCATCAAGAAAGCCGCCAAAACGCTTGCGGAAGCGCGCCGCGCTGCCGTCCGTGGAGAAGGTCTTCTGCTTCCCGGTATAAAACGGATGCGATTTTGATGAGACATCAAGGGTGACGTAAGGATACGTTTCGCCGTCGAGCTCGATTTCCCGGTCCGTCTTAATCGTTGAGCCAACGCGGAAGTATTCATTAGCCGTGGTGTCGTGGAACACAACGGTGCGATAGGCTGGATGGATATTCGGTTTCATATCTGACTCTCATGTATTGTTATAACATAACAAAATACTAGCTGAGCCTTGCTGCAAAAACAACCCCCAGGACGATTCAGCGCACTTTTGTCTTTTATCCAAAGGTGGATTCAGATACCTGCCTGCGACTTTCGCATGCTATAACTATATCATTTAGCACTAAAATCTTTCTCCTCTGGCGCGCAAACTCACTGCCCTTCATGGGTAAATGGGAAGGAAAAACGGCATGCGAACCCGACATCTGGTGAGCCTGGTCACGGGCGTACTGATCATTTCTGTGCTGGTCCCCGTTTGCCTCAGTATTTGGCTGGCGCATCGTCAGGCAGAGGAAAAGTTTGTGGAGGCGCTGGACGGCTATGCCTCGCGCGTCCTGATCCGTACCGACAGAGTCGTCGTGCAGGCTAAACAGGCGCTCACGCACCTACAGTCGTTCAACGCCCCGCCCTGCACTCCCATGCATTTACGTGAAATGCGCCGGGTCGCGTTCTCCTGGCGCTACGTTCAGGAAGTAATGTATATCGATAACCTGAAGCCGCTCTGCTCTTCCCTGGAACAATCGAGTAATACGGAGGCTCTGCCGCCTCCGGTGCGCATCACCGGGGACGGTTACAGCACGTGGCTCACCTCGCAAAACGACCTCGGCATTCACCGCTATATGGTGGTGATCGGAAAAGGGCATTATCTGGTGATGGTCGATCCGGCATCGCTTGTGGATGTCGTTCCGTTCGGCGAAATCTCGATGGATGCCGCCCTGGTGGGCAACACGACACAACGCATATTTGCCAGAAGTCATGTCCTCGATCCGCATATCCTCTCGATTGTTAAGGATCGGCAGGAGATGACAAGCATTCAGTACAACGGCTCGATGTACATTCTGAAGCCCGTGCCCGAGCTGGGGTTTACCGTCATTGCCTGGGCCTCACTGAAGCCGCTGGCGGAAGCCTGGCATCAGCAGCTGCTCATCTGGCTGCCGGCTGGCGTGCTGATTAGCCTGGCGGCGGCCCTGATTGTTCTGCGGATCCTCCGCCGGCTACAGTCTCCGCGTAACCGCCTGATGGACGCGATAAACAACCGGGAGATCCAGGTTCATTATCAGCCCATCGTGGCGCTGTGCAGCGGCAAACTGGCAGGAGCCGAAGCGCTGATGCGCTGGCCGCAGCCGGATGGCAGCAACCTGTCGCCAGACATATTTGTCCCTCTGGCTGAGCAAACGGGGCTGATTTCCCAGTTAACGCTGCTGGCGATCGAAAAGATCTTCGACGAGCTGGGCGACTGGCTGCATCATCATCCGGAGCTGCACATTTCTGTTAACCTGGCCCCAGCCGATTTAACGTCAGTGGAGCTGCCGCGCCTGCTGAGCCAGCTGCTGAACAAATGGAAAGTCCACCCGCAGCAGATTGCGCTGGAGTTAACCGAGCGCGGCTTCGCCGATCCCGCCGTCAGCGCCCCGGCCATCGCGGCGTTTCGCCGTGCCGGACACGCCGTCTACATTGACGATTTTGGTACAGGCTACTCCAGCCTGAGCTATCTCCAGGATCTCGATGTCGATACCCTGAAGATCGATAAATCTTTCGTGCACGCGCTGGAGTATAAAAACGTCACCCCGCACATTATCGAAATGGCAAAATCGCTCGAGCTGGCGATGGTGGCAGAAGGCATCGAAACGGAAGGACAGATTGCCTGGCTGCATCGCCACGGCGTGCAGTACGGACAGGGCTGGTACTACAGCAAGGCGCTGCCTGAAGCGGAATTCATTCTCTGGGCCGAGCGTAATCTCAACAGCGGCTCCGCCTGAGCGGAGCCGGTGCTTTTATTCAGCCGTTCTGCTGCCAGCATAAGGTGTAGCGCAGCTGCCGGTTTTGCAGAAGGAAGCCCGGTGCCACGCTCGGGCTCCAGGAATCATCTCCCCCCACGCCCATGTGGAAGGCGTCCAGGTTCAGCCAGCAGCCCGGCTCTTCCCGAAGCAGATGCTGATGCGTTGTCTCATGCAGTTGCTGCTGGCTGTAGCGGCTCACGGAAAAATGGAACCGCCCCTGCAATCGATGCGCGCCAAACGCCAGCTCGCGGGTGTCGCAGCGCAGGCCGTTCTCCGTCGGGAAGATATACGGCGTGTGCATGGCTTCGAGCGGCAGCGTCCAGCGCCCCTGCTGCGCCGCCAGCTTTCTGTCCGGATAATTTTCCAGCGGCCCCAGCCCTAGCCAGCGCACGGTTTCCGGGATATCCACCAGCATAACGCTCAGGCCCACGCGAGCAGGCTCGGGAATATCAGACGCTACCGTCACCTGCACATCACCGTGCAGCGCGCCGCAATCGTCAATCCGCCAGATCTTACGGCTGACAAACAGCGCTTTCCCCCGGAATTCCCAGACGTGCTGCGTGGTCACCACCACCTCACGGGCGTGCTGTTCTGCTTCACACTGGAGAAGGCGCGGCGACATCTCATACATCCCCGCCGCCTTCCAGCGCTCCACCCACGCGTTCGGATCGATGCGGGTCGCCTCGCTGACGCCGATATCATTGTCCAGCGGCGCGCGGGTAAAGTTATCCGATAGCGGAGAACGGAGCGTTTCAGCCCCCGCGTTCCACCACTGGGTCAGGTTTCCGGTAAGGCGGCTAAACTGCCAGCGCTGCTGCTGATGGACAATCTCCAGCGCCTCGCCGCACGCGGTTAGCTGCGGGGCCGTACCTTCCACATTCGCAGGCGCAACGTACAGCGGAGCCGGGAGCGGCCACTGATCCCAGGCACAACGGTGACCGGACGGCGACCACGGCGTCTCCTGTGGCTGAACAATTTCCACATTGAGCCAGACCTCGCCCGGCTCAGCGGCAAGTTCAGGCAGCGGGATCTCGATGCGTTGCGCCTCCTGGGGCGCGACAGATAGCGTCATGCCGCCACAAGCCAATACCGCACCGTCACGCGCCACCGACCATTGCAGACGCTCGTTGTCGGTATGACGGAACAGATAATCGCTCTGTACCTCGACGACCAGCGGAGAGGTGCTCACCAGAGTAAAGGTAAAGAACTGCTGGGCACGCTGCGCCTCGAAAAGGGCGGGATGCGGGGTGCGATCGGGGAACACCAGCCCGTTGAGGCAGAACTGACGATCGTTGGGCTTATCGCCAAAATCGCCGCCGTAGGCCCAGAATGCCGCGCCATTTTCCTCTTTTTTGGTTAATGCCTGATCGACCCAGTCCCAGACAAAGCCCCCCTGCAACCGGGGATGGCTGCGGAATGCCTGCCAGTAGCTGGCAAAACCGCCAAAGCTGTTGCCCATTGCGTGGGCATACTCGCACAGGATCAGCGGACGGGTTTCGTCCGGCATGCCGATCCACTTTTTAATCGACCACTTTGGCACCGCCGGGAATGGCTGATCCTGATCGACGCGGGCATACATCGGGCAAATAATATCGGTTGCCGCCGTACTGGCGCCGCCGCCTTCGTACTGCACCGGACGCGTGGGATCGGTGGTTTTCAGCCAGCGGTACAGCGCATCGTGGTTCGCTCCATGACCAGATTCGTTCCCCAAAGACCAGATGATGACTGACGGATGATTCCGGTCCCGCTGCACCATACGCGTTACGCGCTCGCTCATGGCGGGGAGCCAGCGCGGATCGTCCGCCAGGCGGCTCATCGGCACCATGCCATGAGTCTCGATATTCGCCTCATCAACCACGTACAGGCCATAGCGATCGCAAAGCGTGTACCACAGAGGATGGTTCGGATAATGCGAGCAGCGCACGGCGTTGAAGTTATGCTGCTTCATCAGTTCAATGTCGCGGCGCATGGTCGCCTCATCCATCACCTGCCCCTTCTCAGGATGATGTTCGTGACGGTTCACGCCGCGGATCAACAGCGGCTTGCCGTTGAGCTTCAGTAGACCATTGCTGATTTCGACGCGCCTGAAGCCGACATCGCAGGCTTCGGTCTCCAGCACACTGCCCTGCGCATCACGAAGCGACATCGTCAGACGATAGAGTTCTGGTGTTTCGGCGCTCCACAGCGCGGGATCGTTCACGGGCATCGCAACCGTGAGCCGCTCGGCCCAGCTGCCCCGTTCATCGACGATGGCCGTTCCTGGCTGCTGCGTGGTTTGCGCGCAGGCTTCGCCGTTACGCCACAGGGTAAACGCCACCTCGCATTCGGCGTAGCGTGGGCCTTCCAGCGCCACGTCAACCCGGAGTATCGCCCGATCGCATTCGGCATTCAGATCGGTCACGACCTGATAATCAGCAATCCGCGTTTCCGGCTTATGCAGCAGCGAAACGTCACGGAAAATGCCGCTCATCCGCCACATATCCTGATCTTCCAGGTAGCTTCCGTCGCACCAGCGTAACACCATCACCGCCAGGCGGTTCTGCCCCGGTTGCAGCACCGCGCTAAGGTCAAACTCCGCGGGCAGACGACTGTCCTGCGAATAGCCCATCCACTGGCCGTTACACCACAGATGAAAAGCTGAATTGACCCCGTCGAAAATAATGCGGGTCTGGCCGCTGCGCGGCCAGGCGTCATCCACTTCAAATGTAAGCGAGTAACAGCCGGTAGGGTTTTCAGCCGGAACATACGGCGGGTTGACATTTATCGGATAGGTGACGTTGGTATAAATGGGGGTATCAAATCCCTCCATCTGCCAGTTCGACGGCACGGGCATCTCAACGGCGTCAGCAAGATCGTTCGTTACCCAGGCCTCGGGAACCTGCTCTGGCGCGGCGAAAAAGCTGAATTGCCAGACGCCGTTAAGCGAGCGCTTGCTCAGCGAAGGCTTATCCTCCCGGGCGAGAATTTCATCGCGCCAGCTATGAAAAGGCGCGTGTGCGGTCAGACGGTTCCATTGCGTCACGCCGGGGTTTTCCCAGTCACGACGAGCCAGAAGTGCGCTGAGGGTCAGCGGTAATGTAGAAGACATATCAACCTCTTTGCGAAGCGCTCACAATTTTAGTCAACATGCCCTGGTAAACGGTGGCGGTAAAGGCTTTGATCGCCACCAGGCGAGCCCGATCACAAAAGCGCTAGCTGCGCGCCAGTTTCTCCGCCAGCAGCGCCAGCGTTCTTAGCTGCTGCGCCAGATCTTCACGATCGGCCTGCTGCGTCGCGTGCGGCGCGGTGGAGTGACGAACGATCAGCGTAACGGGAAGCTGTTTTTGCCAGCGTTCGTCGTGAGGAGTAGGCGCCAGGAGCCACTCCACGCTGCGTTCACCGGCCTCGCGGAACGCCTGCCGAATGGTGGTCAGCGGAGGTGAAAACCATGCGCTGTCTGCCGTATCATCAAATCCGACTACCGAGATCTGACCCGGTACCGTAATCCCTTTTTCCGCACAGGCGCGTATAACGCCGAGCGCCATCTGATCGTTCGCGACGAGGATCGCGTCGGGCAGCGCCGGGCCCGATAAAAGCTGATGCCCTTTCTCGTAGCCGGAGGCCGCGCTCCAGTCGCCCTGCGCCACTGCAAACGCTTCGACGTCGGACTGAGCGAGCGCGGTTTTCCATCCCACCAGACGCGCCCGGGCAGAGACGGAACTTTCCGGACCGGCGAGCAGGGCAATTCGCCGGTGCCCCAGCGAAAGCAGATGCTCCGCCCCCAGGCCTGCGCCCTGTTCGGCATTGAACACGAGGCTGTTCACCCTGGCTGAGGGGGAAACGTCGAGAAAAAGAACCGGGATCGGCGAAGCCATTTCCTGAAGCATTTCTGCCTGTGCATCTTCCAGCGGAACGTTCACCAGTAGCGCCTCCACGCGCTGCGCCAGTAGCTCCTGCAAAGCAGCCTGACACTGCGCGGGCTGTTCCACCATAGAGATGAGCACGCTTGCCCCCTGCTCCACTGCCCGGGATTTTACGGCTGAGACGATTTGCGACGGCGCATGCAGCGCCAGATCGGTCGTTATCAACCCGAGCGTGCGGGTTCGTTTCCCGGCCAACTGCTGCGCGCCACGGTTAGGCACATAGTTTAGCGCCGCCATGGCCTGGCGGACCTTTTCCCGCGTGCGGGCAGAAACGTGTTCCGCGTCGTTAATCACCCGGGAAACGGTCTGGTAAGAAACGCCCGCCTCGCGGGCAACGTCATAAAGAGTGATCGCTTTCATACATTCTGGCGTCGCAAAAAGTGTAGCCACTATTCTGACACAGTTACGCCATTATAGCCTGTGAGCGCTTCGCAAAATTAAACAATCCGCTCCGGCTGCGGCGCTTTCTGAACGCGCGGCCTGAGGCGAAACCACGGTAAACAGAGCTGGATCAGCGGGCCGATGGTTAATGCATACAGCACGGTTCCAACGCCAAACGCTCCCCCGAGGAGGTAGCCGATGATTAATACGCTCATCTCGATCGCGGTACGCACACTGCGAATCGACCAGCCCAGCCGGGCGTGTATACCGGTCATCAGGCCGTCGCGCGGGCCAGCACCAAAACCCGCCCCGATATACATCCCGGTGGCAAGGGCGTTAACCACAATACCCGAAAGCAGCAGGATAATGCGCACGGGCAGCGAGGTGAGTTCCGGGATCAGCACCATTGACGCATCAGCCGCCAGGCCGATACAAATCACGTTACTGACCGTACCCAGCCCCGGAAGCTGACGCAGCGGGATCCACAGCAGCAGCACCGCTGCTCCGGTTAAAATAATTACCGTGCCGATGCTCATCCCGGTCTGGATGGCGACGCCAAGGTGAAAGACATTCCAGGGGTCAACCCCCAGATCCGAACGAATAAACATCGCGGTTGAAAGTCCGTACAGGCCTAAACCGACATAAAGTTGTACCAGACGACGTACCATTTTCTCTTCTCCGAAGAACCCGGTTCCATCTTCGGTGAAAATGGCTCTATGATTAATGTCCAGTTTTCAAATAGTGGACTGCTCATGTCATCACGTCGTTTTGGTAGCCAGTCTCTGGTTCGCCTGTTAGGGCACTGGCAGCAAGCCTCTTCCCGCACCCCGCTGTGGCGCCAGCTGGCTGACGCGCTACGCCTGTTGATTCTGGATGGCAGGCTGGCGCTAAACACTCGCCTGCCCGGTGAGCGGGAGCTGGCCGCCGCACTGGACGTCAGCCGCACCACTATCAGCAGTGCGCTGGCACACCTGCGGGAAGAGGGGTATCTGGAGAGCCGTCAGGGCAGCGGTTCGCGCGCGATCCTGCCCGACAGCCGCGCGGTGCCCACCCTTTCCACTGCCAGCGCGGCGCTTGATCTCTCTACCGCCGCGCTCAACGCGGGGCCCGAGATCCACCAGGCCTACGCCCACGCGCTGACGGCCCTCACGCCGAACCTGGCGCTAACCGGGTACGATCAGCTCGGGCTCCCGGCGCTGCGTGAAGCCATTGCCGCCCGCTACACCGCACGGGGTTTGCCGACCCGGGCAGACGAAGTGATGGTGGTGAACGGCGCCGTCAGCGGCTTCGCCCTGATCTTAAGAATGATGACCGGCCCCGGAGATCGCGTGGTGGTGGATCATCCTACCTACCCGCTGGCGATCGCCGCCATTCAGGGGGCGCTCTGCCGGCCCGTGGGCGTCTCGCTGCCTGAAACGGGCTGGGATACCGACGGTTTTGCCGCAACGCTTGCCCAGACCGCCCCGCGTCTGGCCTATCTGATGCCGGATTTTCATAATCCGACGGGGCGCTGTATGGATGCCGCAACGCGCCAGACCATTACCCACATTGCCGCGCAAACCCGCACCACGCTGATCGTGGATGAAACCATGGTCGATCTCTGGTTCGATGCTCCCCCGCCGCCGCCCCTGGCCGCCTTTAACCCGGAGGCCGCCGTCATAACGCTGGGTTCCGCAGGCAAAAGCTTCTGGGGTGGGCTGCGTCTCGGCTGGATCCGCGCCTCGTCCCGCACTATCGCCACGCTCGCGCAGACGCGTGACACGCTGGATCTGGGCTCACCGGTACTGGAACAGCTGGCCACGCTGTGGCTTATCGAAAACAGTGAAACCTTTTTGCCCGCTCGCCGGAAAATGCTGGCAGAACGGCGCGACCGCTGCGGCCAGATGCTGCGGGAGCATTTTCCCGAATGGCGGTTCCAGGAAGCGGAGGGAGGGCTTTCATACTGGATAGAGTTACCCGGCATGCTGGCGACGCAGCTGGCGGCACGCGCCGAGACGACGGGCATCATAATGGGCACCGGCACGCGCTTTGGGCTTTCAGGTGCGTTTGACCGCTACCTGCGCATGCCCTTCTCCCTCAAACCGTCAGAACTCGAAGAGGCATTATTGCGGATTAAACCACTGTGGCTTGCTTTAAACAGAAGTACATTGCCAGTAAAACGGAGCCTGGTGTAAATTTTTCGCCATAAACAATAAAAACTGCTGACTGTAACGCATGCAGTCAGCAGTTTTCATGAAGAACAACTTAATGTTGAGGAGGAATCGGGAAGCCTTTCAGTGAAATAATGAAATTATCCCCTTCCTTCTTTATTTTTGCACCGGTATCACACCAGTCAGATGCAATTCGAAAGAACTCGTCACTTCCTACATTCCAGCCAAGACGAACATGTTTCACGTAGCCGGAACGTAACAGATTACAGGCCTCGTTGTAGTCGCTGGCCGTCGATAGTTGTTGTTTCATTTTCTCTTCTTCAGAAGTTTACGTAGTGCTTTGATTTCTTTAGGAGTAAATGGAGTTACGCTCTCTTCTTCCGTATGCTGATTATCAATATCCTCTTCCGATACTCCCGCCTCTTCTACCGCTTCAAATGCCAGCAGCAGCAGTTTCTCTGTGGTCACGCTTAAATTCTCATTATTATCTTCCGCATAGTGGCGAAGTCTTTCTTTAAGCGCTTCATCAATTTTAACGTTTAAAACCGCAGTAACCATGATTGTCACATCCTTTCGGAACACGTGTTTAATTTAATACACGAAGATAAGTTTGTTATCCAGATATATATTTTTTGCTTATGACAACAAAAAGACGCCCAATAATAAAATGACAGTCTATTATTACAGGTTTATGACAATATTATTTCAGGTTGATGAAGGATATATTGCAAGACAGAATAACGGGCCTGGTAAAGCAGTCGTTGAACAGTTAGGGGACAGTTGGCGACAAGCCGTGGTACAGGACAGGCTAGCGGTCAGCAAAGCAATCACCGACAGACCAAAGACTTCCAGATCGCTTCTCTGTTTGTAGTAACATTGCCGGCATGTAAAGCATTCTGACTCTTGAAAGACTTCCGGACGACACAGGAGCCGTATGCAATTTGAACTTTTTTGTTACCCAGTGGAAATATGATGCGCTTGTTGGAATTGGCCGATCAGCATAGAAAAGAAGCGAATAAGCTATTAAATCCAAAGACAAAATCTGCATTTGGTCAGTTTATGACACCAGCTCCGATTTGTCTGTTCATGGCAAGCCTGTTTGACAACATAAAAGGTGACATAACGCTACTTGACCCAGGCTGTGGAGTGGGGTCGCTCTCCGCGGCTTTCATAGAACGGGCGTTGATGGATGAAGTCGAAAAGATTGAGCTTGACGCCATCGACATCGAAGATGTGATGCTGACGTATCTTAGAAAGACGCTGAGAGCCTGTGAAGAGGATGCAGATGGGAAATTATCCCATAAAATCAGAAAGGTAGATTACATACTCGAGACAAGTCTTGCGACCAAAAGTATATCGACCCGTGAAGAGCCGGGGGTTTATAGCCATGTGATTATGAATCCACCCTATAAAAAAATTCTCTCTTCGAGCACACACCGGGCCTCTTTGCGCAAGGCTGGCATAGAAACGGTCAACTTATACTCTGGATTTGTTGCGTTAGCGTTGAAACAGCTGAAGAAGGGAGGAGAGTTAGTGGCAATTATTCCACGATCTTTCTGTAATGGTCCGTACTACCAGCCTTTCCGTGAGCAATTACTGTCGGAAACGTCCATTAAGCACATCCACATTTTCGACTCCCGTAATGCGGCATTTTCTGAAGATGACGTGCTTCAGGAAAATATCATCATTCACTGTGTAAAAGGTGTTCCGCAGGAGCAGGTTATCATTACATCCAGCCCAACGTCTGATTTTCATCTGGATGAAGAATCCGGGCAAATCACTGCCACCGATATGACGCAACGCAAGGTGTCGATAGACAAAATAGTTAACCCAGCGGACAAGCAAAAGTTCATTCATATCGCCGCCAGCCCCAGAGAACAGGACATAATCGAGAGATTATCCCCTTTTACAACAACTCTGGACGAGCTTGATGTTCAGGTTAGTACAGGACCGGTAGTTGACTTTCGTCTTAGGGAAGATCTCAGAGAAAGCATGGATTCTGAATCAGTGCCGCTTCTTTTTCCTCAGCATTTGAATGGAAAAGTTAATTGGCCCCTTGATGGCAAAAAACCTAATGCAATCAGGATTTCCGAATCATCACGCCCCTGGCTATGGAAAAACCATGGTAATTTCCTGATTGTAAAAAGATTTAGCAGCAAAGAAGAAAAACGTCGCATTGTAGCAACCTTATATGACTCCTCTTTACCGGGCGAGCTGATCGGTTTCGACAATAAGACCAATGTTTTCCATGTGCAGAAGACGGGTATGGATGCGGATCTTGCCCGCGGGCTTTATATCTATCTGAACTGCACTTTGCTGGACAAGTATTACCGTCAGTTTGGCGGGCATACTCAGGTAAATGCCTCTGATTTAAGAGCAATTCATTATCCATCACGGGAAGTTCTGCGAAAGATGGGTGGTGAGTTCGGTGATGAAGTGCTCAGTCAGAATCAGATAGACGAAATCATTAACAGGGAGTTGAACCTCATGACCAAAGGAAAAATAGCTGACCCACTGAAAGCGCAGGAAAAGATCGAGCAGGCGCTTGATGTGTTACGTCAACTGGGAATGCCTCGTGCGCAAATAAACGAACGTTCAGCTTTAACTTTGCTTGCATTACTCGATCTTCATCCCGAAGGCGATTGGGAGAAAATTGAACGCCCGATGATGGGTGTGACACCGATCATGGATTGGTGTAGAGACGTTTACGGCAAAGAGTATGCCCCCAACACGCGCGAAACCTTCCGGCGACAAACGCTGCATCAGTTTTGTGATGGCGGAATAGCAATATACAACCCGGATAAGCCCGATCGCCCTGTCAACTCCCCTAAGGCTTGCTATCAGATAGCGCCTGAACTGCATACAGTGTTACTAAACTATGGTTCAGCCAAATGGGAAAAAGCGCTTGAGGAACACAGGGGCAACGTACCGACCCTGGTTGAGCAGTATGCTATGGCGCGAAAAATGGAAATGGTGCCATTAAAACTGAATGACGGTACAGAATTAGAATTAAGCCCCGGCGCACATAGCCAGCTCATCAAGGATATCATCGTTGAGTTTGGTCCTCGTTTCGCTCCTGAAGCAGAAGTTATTTACATCGGAGATACGGGTGCGAAGGAAGATCATTTTAGAAAAGAGCGGCTTGCAGAGCTGGGGGTAGTCGTTGATCGAAAAGGTAAACTGCCCGATGTTGTTCTTTATTGGCAAAAACGCAACTGGTTACTGTTAATTGAATCGGTCACGTCCCATGGGCCCGTCGATGGAAAGCGTCACGGTGAGTTAGCAAAATTATTTGCGAATGCTGAACCTGGGCTGGTATACGTCACAGCCTTCCCAGACCGGAAGGTGATGGCGAAATATCTGATGGAATTATCCTGGGAAACAGAGGTTTGGGTAGCTGACGCGCCAACGCATATGATCCACCTGAACGGCGACCGATTCCTTGGCCCCCATGCTTAAGGCAAAAGCGTCATCTATGATGAGTGGAGCCGGATATAATCGGCTCTGCATCAGAGCGATTGTTGGCAAAGAAATGCGCTATTAAGCCATAGCGTTAGCACAAATGGGTGGGGGCCCTGCCAGCTACATCCCGGCACCCACGTCGTCTGCCCTGGCTGCTTCCTTCCGGACCTGACCTGGTGAACAGAGTAGCGTTGCGGGAGAACCAACAGAGCCCCCATTGAGAGCGTTGATAACCAACGCGCTGGCGCATTATCCCTGTGGAACACCTCAATTGCAAGCCACTGGCAACCGGATGCTGGATTATTGCGCAAACTGACCCGGCAATCTGCTTTATCTTCGTTTACCATACCCCTTCGTTGATTTTCCGCAGGAGAAATAATGGACGAACATGACACTTTCCCACAACGAGTGTGGCAAATTGTGGCCTCAATTCCGGAAGGTTATGTCACTACCTACGGTGAAGTTGCCCGACTCGCAGGTTCTCCACGCGCGGCGCGTCAGGTTGGCGGCGTGCTTAGAAGGCTACCGGAGGGAAGCACGTTACCGTGGCATCGGGTCGTCAACCGCCATGGCGCGATCTCTCTCACCGGGCCAGACTTGCAGCGCCAGCGTCAGGCATTACTCTCAGAAGGGGTTCAGGTGTCCGGGTCAGGACAGATTGACATGCAGAAGTATCGCTGGGACTACTGACGCCCTCTTCAGGAGGCCTGAAGAGGGCGAAAGAAAATTACAGCTGAGTCGGCGTCGGCGCGGTTGGCAGAGCCGGCTGGTTGGTCTGTGGCGCAACGGGTACAGCCGTTTGCTGGACAGGAACCAGGGTCAGGTCGATTTTGGTGCCGCCTTTATTAACCGCTTCCTGCACGGTATCGGTGATAAAGACCAGCTTATCGTTGATCGTTACCGCCGCGCTCAGGAGGATACGGGCGTTAGGCTGCACGTCAGACGGGTTATACGGCAGCACGAAGCTGAACGGCGCCTGTTTACCTTCTGTACGAACCGCACGCTGGGCCAGCACTTTAGACGGTGCATCCGCCAGAGAGGCATCGGACAGCGTAACCGTGAGTACCGCATCCGGCGGCAGCGCAACTTTCTGCTTGATCCAGATAGTACCGGATACGTTAGGCTGTCGAATGGCTTGCTGTGAAAGGGTGTTAATCCCGTTTGGGGTGGCCGTTGGCACCGGGACATCGGCACTCTTATCCGCACAGGCAGACAGCGCCACCGCCATTGCAACACCGCTTAACATAGGCACGAGTTTCATTGAAGTCTCCTTATCATCAATGCACCGGCGGGATCGATCCCATCCGATGTCGTTTTATTCACATATCGTAAACAAGTGTGGCACAAATCACGGATTAATGCCTAATTTTGGCCTGGTATTAAGATAATTCTACCCATCGGACCACTCTCTTTTCTGCGTTATACTCTGCGTATCTTTCGCCACGGCGTTTATTGAGGACCATTATGAGTCAGGCACTGAACAATCTGCTGACATTGCTGAACCTGGAAAAAATAGAAGAAGGGCTGTTTCGCGGACAGAGCGAAGATTTAGGCTTACGCCAGGTTTTTGGCGGCCAGGTCGTGGGGCAAGCGCTGTATGCCGCAAAGGAGACCGTCCCGGCAGACCGTCTGGTGCACTCGTTCCACAGCTACTTTTTACGCCCTGGCGACAGCGCTAAACCGATTGTGTACGACGTGGAAGTTCTGCGTGACGGCCAAAGCTTCAGCGCCCGCCGCGTGGCGGCCATCCAGCACGGTAAACCCATCTTCTACATGACCGCCTCGTTCCAGGCGCCAGAGCCGGGGTATGAGCATCAAAAAACGATGCCCCCTGCACCGTCGCCGGACGATCTGAAATCGGAAACCGACATCGCTCGCGCACTCGCGCATCTGTTGCCGCCGCAGGTAAAAGAGAAGTTTCTGTGCGATAAGCCACTGGAGATCCGCCCGGTAGAATTTCATAACCCCATGAAGGGTCACGCTTCCGAGCCCACACGTCAGGTGTGGATCCGCGCCAACGGCAGCGTTCCGGCAGATTTGCGCGTGCATCAGTATCTGCTGGGGTATGCGTCGGATTTCAACTTCCTGCCGGTTGCGCTACAACCGCACGGCGTGGGATTCCTGGAAAAAGGGATGCAGGTTGCCACGATTGACCATTCTATGTGGTTCCACCGTCCGTTCGATATGAACCAATGGCTCCTTTACAGCGTGGAGAGTACCTCTGCGTCCAGCGCGCGCGGCTTTGTACGCGGGGAGTTTTATACCCAGGATGGCGTGCTGGTGGCATCGACGGTCCAGGAAGGGGTCATGCGTAACAGAGGATGATGTAAAAAGCCCGGTGGCGCTACGCATACCGGGCCTGTGGATCCTGTCTTTGCAGGCCGGGTAGACGAAGCCGCCACCCGGCAAAGCACGCAAATCATGCGTTATAAGCATTCTCGCCGTGGCTGTTGACGTCCAGACCTTCGCGCTCCTGCTCTTCCGGCACGCGCAGCCCGACGGTCATATCGGCCAGCTTGTAGCCGATAAAGGCCACCACGCCCGACCAGACAACGGTAATGGCAATGCTTTCCAGCTGGACCAGCACCTGGTGCATCATGGTCACGCCTTCCGCATAACCCACGCCGCCGAGAGACTGCGCCGCGAAGATACCCGTCATCACGCAGCCGATGATGCCGCACACGCCGTGCACGCCGAACACATCGCACGGATCGTCAACGCGCAGAACACGTTTCAATGCGGTAACGCCCCACAGCCCCGCCAGACCGGCGACGATGCCGATCAGCAGCGCGCCGCCGACGCCCACGTAACCGCACGCTGGCGTGATGCCCACCAGGCCGGCAATCGCCCCGGAACAGGCACCCAGCAGCGATGGCTTGCCGCGAACGGCCCACTCGCCAAATACCCACGAGAGGATAGCGCCGGCGGTTGCCACTACGGTATTCACGAAGGCCAGCGCGGCGATTTCGTTAGCGGCGCTGGCTGAACCGGCGTTGAAGCCGAACCAGCCAAAGTAGAGGATGGCTGTGCCGGTAAAGACCATCGGCAGGTTGTGCGGTTTGAACGCTTCTTTCCCGAAGCCCACGCGTTTGCCAATCAGGTATGCGCCGACCAGGCCTGCTACCGCGGCGTTGATGTGTACAACGGTACCGCCCGCAAAGTCCAGCGCGCCATGGGAAGCCAGCAGGCCGCCGCCCCAGACCATATGCGCAATCGGGATATAAGAGAGCGTCAGCCAGACCACCACAAAAATCAGTACCGCAGAGAAGCGGATACGCTCGGCCAGCGCGCCCACAATCAGGCCCACGGTGATGCAGGCGAACGAGCCCTGGAACGCGACGTGAATATACTGATAGAAGCTGCCCATCACCGCGGTCAGCTCGATATTTTTCAGCATCGCCCAGTTAACGTTGCCGAAGAAGGCGTTACCTTCGCCGAAGGCCAGCGAGTAACCGTAAACCACCCACAGCACGCACACCAGCGCGAACGTGACGGCAACCTGCGTCAGCATGGAGAGCACGTTCTTGCCGCGGATCAGGCCGCCGTAAAACAGCGCGATGCCCGGGATCGTCATGAACAGCACCAGCGCGGTGCAAATCATCATAAACGCATTATCGGCTTTGTCTGCCACGGCAGGTGCAGCCATTGCCAGGCCCGGCAGCAGCGCCAGCGACCCCAGAGCTGTTTTCATTGTTGTTCTCTTCATTTTCTCGATCCCTATCACTGTGTGCCAGGAGTTACTTACAACGCCGCTTCGTCAGATTCGCCGGTACGGATGCGAATGACGCGCTGTAGTTCAGCAACGAAAATTTTGCCGTCGCCAATTTTGCCGGTGTACGCCGCTTTGCTGACCACATCAATCACCTCATCAAGCTGATCGTCGGCAATCGCCACGTCAATCTTCACTTTTGGCAGGAAGTTAACGCTGTATTCCGCCCCGCGATAAAGCTCGGCATGACCTTTCTGACGCCCAAAGCCTTTGACTTCGGTGACGGTCAGCCCCTGAATACCCATGGAAGACAGCGCTTCACGCACGTCTTCGAGTTTGAATGGTTTGATTACCACCGTAACCAGCTTCATAAATCCCCTCCAGTCAGAATTCGGTAATGGCCGCAGCTAACACGAAAAGGACATTGCAAAGGGTGTGCCAGAAGTGAAATGTGAGAAGGAAAGCGGCGCGGCGCGCATGCTCAGAGAACGGGTGAAAAAAAACGCACCATGACGGTGCAGGGTGCGTTTCCGTTTTGCACCAACAGGTATATCTGTTAGCACATCGCCTTGGAATGGTGCATCAGGCGCTAAGTGACTCATCCACGCGTACGCTGGCGGCCAGCTCGTCGCCTGCCAGCTGCAACTGATACATCTGCCAGTAGCGCCCTTTTGCCTCAAGCAACTCCCTGTGCGTTCCCCGTTCAACGGCCTGGCCACGGTGCAGCACCAGAATGGTATCGGCATCGACGATGGTTGAGAGGCGGTGGGCGATCACCACAAGCGTGGTGCGATCCCGCACGGCAGCCAGCGCCTGCTGGATCGCCTGTTCGGTACCGGAATCGATGCTGGCGGTCGCTTCATCCAGAATCAGCACCTGCGGCGTCTCAATCAGCACGCGCGCCAGCGCCAGCAGTTGCTTTTGCCCGACGGAGAGGTTGTTGCCCTGCTCGCCCAGGCGGGTATAGATCCCCTCGCTTAACCCGCGCGCCAGATCCGCCAGCTGTACAGTCTCCAGCACCTCCCAGACCTGCTCAGGTGTGAACGGTCGCCCCAGCGTCACGTTGGCATAAAAGGTATCGGCCAGCACCACCGGATCCTGCTGCACCATCGAGACGCCCTTGCGCAACGCGTTGTGGCTAAGCGTGGCAAGAGGCCGTCCGTCCAGACGGATCTCCCCCTGCGTCAACGGATAGTAGCCCATCAGCAAACTGGCGAGCGTGCTTTTGCCGCTGCCGGTATGCCCAACCAGGGCGACAAAACCGCGCGACGGCACATCCAGGTTGATATCCTGCAAGACAAGCTGGTCGTCGCGATAGGCAAACGAAACATGGTCGAACGCGATAGATCCGCTTTCCAGCGGGCGATCGTCATCGCCATAGGTCTGACGCGGCCTGTCCATCAGCTCGAACACACGCTCGCCCGCGACCACCGCCTGTTGCAGCATCGACTGCTGCGTGGTGAGTTCAATCAGCGGTTCGTTGAGGCGTCCGAGGTAGCTGATAAACGCGTACAGTACCCCCACCTCAATGGTTCCACGCGTCGTCAGGCCAAACAGCATTAACAGCCCGCACAGCACCAGCGCAGAGAAGAGGCTCAGCAGCGGACGTAACAGGAAACCGTCCAGACGTAGCGTCTGCATTCGCGCCATATAGTGCGAGCGGCTGGCTTCCCCCATTCGCTCGCCAAAACGCGCCTGCTGGCGAAACTGCTGGATAACGCTCATGCCGTTGATCACTTCGTTGAAGCCATCATTGATATCTGCAAGGTAAGCGCGCACGCGACGAACAATCGGCGTGCTGTAGCGCTGGTAAATCACCATCACAATCAGCACTGCCGGGAAAATGGCGATCGCCACCAGCGCCATTCGCCAGTCCAGGCTGAACATCGCCACCAGCATCGCGCCGATCAGCGCGGCGCTGCGCAGAACCGTTGCGACAACGGTGACGTACAGGTCGCGGATCACTTCGGTGTCGTTAGTGACGCGCGAAATGACCTGCCCGACCGGCTGGGTATCAAATTCGCTCAGCGGCTGGCGCAGCGCGGCATCCATCACATCCGTGCGTAGCTGCTGAACCACGCCCACGGCGGCCCGGTTAAACAGCAGCGACTGGGCATAGTGTAGCCCCGCCGCCGTCAGCTGTAGCCCGACATACGCCACGCCCAGCCCCGCCACCAGCCCCAGCGGCAAATAGCGCTTCGCCACCATGTTATCGATGAAATAGCTGATTAGCAGCGGGCCGGTCACCTCCGCAATCGCGGCGATCCACAACAACAGCACGGCGATGGAAAGCGGTTTACGCCACGGTGAACCATAGGCGAGCAGCCGTTTTAACGTCGGCCACATCTGTCCAAACTTACGCATCGGCCACCTCCTCATCCAGCGCGGCTTCAAGCTGTTGATAGCGGTACATATCCCGATACCAGCCGGTCTGCCCGGCGAGCTGTTCATGCTGACCACGCTGGGCAATATGTCCGTGCTGAAGCACCAGAATTTCACTGGCTTCGGTAAGCGCCGACAGACGGTGCGCGCTGATGATGACCGTGCGCCCTTCTCCCCACTGGCGAAGGTTATGCAGAATTTGATGCTCGGTACGCCCGTCAACCGCTGACAGCGCATCATCCAGAATCAGGATCTCAGCGTTCAGCAGCAGCGCGCGGGCGATAGAGATACGCTGCTTTTGTCCACCGGAGAGCATCACGCCCCGCTCCCCCACTTCCGTGTCGTAGCCCTGCGGCAGGCGCAAAATATCCTCGTGGACGCTGGCCAGGCGCGCTACGTGCTCGATCTCGTCCTGCGTCGCCGTCGGGCACCCGAGCGCAATATTGTTGGCAATGGTGTCTGAAAACAAAAACGGCGTCTGGCTAACGACCGCCAGGCGGCTGCGCCAGTCATCAAGCAGCAGGCGCGGCAGGGGGACATCGTGGAAACAGATATCGCCTTCGCTCACGTCAAAATGGCGCTGAATGAGCGACAGGAGGGTACTTTTTCCGGACCCCGTCGGGCCGCAGATGCCCAGCATCTGACCAGGCCGCAGCATGAAGCTGACGTTTTCAAGCACCGGGTGTTCCGTTTGCGGATAGATAAAGGCGCGAACGTCAGCCTTCAGGATACCCGGACCTTCCGGTACCGGCTCGCTGCCATCGTTCACCACCGGCACTTCCGCCAGCATGGCGCGGATACGGCTGTAGGCGGCGCTCCCGCGCTCAACGATATTAAACATCCAGGCCAGCGCCAGCATCGGCCAGATCATCAGCCCGAGGTACATCGCAAAACTGGTTAGCTGACCGAGGGTCATCGTGCCTTGCACCACCATCCAGCTGCCGCCACCAACCGCCAGCAGGTTCGCCATGCCAATCGCAATATAAATTGTCGGATCGAAACGGGCGTCAATCCGCGCCACGCGCATGTTTTTCGCGCCGGTGTCGGCGGCGTCTGCGGCAAACAGCGCGGACTGCCTGTCTTCCAGACCAAACGCTTTGATCATGCGGATACTGGTCATGCTCTCCTGGGTGCGATCGTTCAGCGACGAGAACGCCGCCTGCGCCAGCTTGAAGCGTTCATGGAGCTGCTCGCCGTAGCGGTTAATCGCCAGCGCCATTAGCGGCATCGGCAGCAGCGCCAGCAGAGTGAGCTCCCAGCTAATTTGCGTAGACATCACAATCAGTACCGCACAGCCCATCACCAGGGAATCCACCAGCGTTAATACCCCTTCGCCGGCGGCAAACACCACGCGATCCACGTCGTTAGTGGCGCGGGCGATGAGATCCCCGGTACGGTGACGCAGATAAAACTCAGGGTGCTGGCGGCTCAGCTGGCGGTAAAAATCTTCGCGCAGCTCCACGGCAAGCTGATAGGACGCACCGAACAGCAGCACGCGCCAGACATAGCGCAGCAGGTAAACCACCACGGCCGTCAGCACCAGCGTGCCGACCCACATCATCACCCGTGCGGCGGTGTAATGTTGTTCGGTAACGCCATCCACGACGTATCCCACCACTTTGGGCGGGAGCAGTTGCAGGATGGCAATGATGATAAGCAGGGCCACCGCGCCGAGGTAGCGTTGCCACTCCCGACGAAAGTACCAGCTTAATTGGGCAAATAATCGCACGCGGTATTTTCCTGAAGGTATTTTATGATGTTATTCAATGGGTAATGCTGTGGTGTATTTAATCTGTTCCATGGCAAAACTGGAGGTGACATCGGACAAGCCCGGTACGCTGTTGACAAGCCGCTTGTAAAAATCATCGTAGCGCTTCATGTCCGCCACCTGAACGCGCATCAGATAGTCGTATTCCCCCGCCATGCGCCAGAAGCCGAGCACCTCGGGCATATCGGAAACCTGCGTGACGAAGCGGCTGTACCATTCACTGCTGTGATGCTGCGTTTTTATCAGGACGAAGGCGGTCAGTCCAAGCCCCAGTTTTTCGGGATCCAGCAGCGCCACGCGTCCCAACAGAATGCCATCATCTTCCAGCTTCTTGAGGCGCTTCCAGCACGGTGTGGTGGTCAGGTTAACGGCATCTGCCAGCGCCTGCAAAGAGAGGGTGCAGTCGCTTTGCAGCAAAGAAAGCAGCTTACGGTCAATTTTATCTAGCATACCCACCTCGCAGAGAAAATTATTCTCCATACATTCTATTTTAAAGGCCAGATAGCAACAATTTTTTCTGTGCTTTTCGCTATGCTGGGCACAAAATGACAAACGGATAACTACGATGAATAGCGCCTGGGTTAAACATGCCATCAGCGAAATAAATGCCGACTATCAGCGCTCGGCAGACACCCACTTAATCCGCCTGCCTCTTCCGGGATTTTCCGGTATT
Organism: Enterobacter genomosp. S; assembly: GCF_001631805.1. Lineage (NCBI taxonomy): Bacteria > Pseudomonadati > Pseudomonadota > Gammaproteobacteria > Enterobacterales > Enterobacteriaceae > Enterobacter > Enterobacter genomosp. S. Next base: position 165,438 of record NZ_LVVA01000021.1, read on the forward strand.
CAGCTCTATCTGAAGGATGAAAGTACCCACCCTACCGGCAGCCTGAAGCATCGTCTTGCGCGTTCACTCTTTTTATATGGTTTGTGTAACGGCTGGATTAAAGAAGGCACCACGATTATTGAATCCTCATCCGGCTCTACTGCCGTCTCCGAGGCCTACTTTGCCCGCTTGCTGGGCCTGCCGTTTATCGCCGTGATGCCTTCCTGCACGGCGAAACGCAAAGTCGAACAGATCGAATTTTACGGCGGACGCTGCCACTTTGTGGAAAGCGCCTGCGAAATCTACGCGGCCTCCGAAATGCTGGCCCGCGAACTGAATGGCCACTATATGGACCAGTTCACCTTCGCCGAGCGCGCCACCGACTGGCGCGGCAATAACAATATCGCGGACAGTATTTTCCGCCAGATGACACACGAGCCGCATCCTGTCCCCTCTTACATTGTCATGAGTGCGGGCACGGGCGGAACCTCCGCCACCATCGGACGTTATATCCGCTGTCAGGGTTATGATACGCAGCTGATGGTGGTCGATCCGCAGAACTCGGTGTTCCTTGATTACTGGCAATCCCGCGATGCCGGCCTGCGTAGCCCCGTGGGTAGCAAAATCGAAGGGATTGGCCGCCCGCGCGTGGAACCGTCGTTCATTCCGGACGTTGTGGATGAGATGCTTCGCGTGCCGGACGCTGCCAGCGTCGCGACGGCGCACTGGCTGGAGACACAGCTTGGCCGTAAGGTCGGGGCCTCAACCGGCACCAATATGTGGGGCGCGCTACAGCTGGCGGCGAGGATGCGTGAAGAAGGCCGTACTGGCTCTGTCGTCACGCTGCTGTGCGACAGCGGTGAGCGCTACCTGGAGACCTATTACAACGCGCAATGGGTACAGGCCAATATCGGCGATGTTGAACCGTGGAAAGCGCAGATTTCTCAGCTGGTGAAATAAAAAAAAGCCAGACTTAAGCCTGGCTTGCTGGAAGGATCTCGCTATTCGGGGGAATATGGGAGGTTATTTTTGTCCAGCCAATGTGTCAAAAAATGGGACACCGCTTCGTTACGACAGTGTCCGATAACCGGTAAATGAGGGAGCGCGGCGATAAGTTGCGGCATCGCGTTCCCCATGATCAGCCCACGGCCAACGCTGCCCAGCATCTCGTGGTCGTTCATGGCATCGCCAAAGGCCATGCAGTCCTGCATCGTCAGCCCCAGATGGTCGCTCAGCACCGCCAGCGCAGAACCTTTGTTACAGCCCACCGGCAACACTTCAAGACAGTCCACCGCTGAGAAGGTCAAATGTGCCCGGTCGCCCAGCGCCTCGTTAAGCTGAATGCGCAGGCGGCAGAGGTCGTCGTGATCGCCGCAGAAGCAGATCTTGGTCACCTTGTGCGCCGGAATACGGCGCAAATCGATAAGCTGATACTTAAAGCCGCTGTAGACGTGCGCGTGCAGTAAGTCCGGGATCTCACGCCCGGTAAACCAGCCTTCATCGTTAAAAACGTGCACGCTGGCCTGGGTATCCCAGGCGCTGTGCAGGACAATATCGGCCACTTCCGGGTTCAGATCCTGACGGTGCAGCACCTCGCCGTCGACGGAGTGAATGCGCGTCCCGTTGCCGGTGATCAGGAACGCATCGAGGGAAAATGTTCCCAGCAGATGGCGCATCTCCAGGACATGACGACCGGTGGCAAACGTCAGGGTGACTTCACGCTCGTGCAGGCGCTTAAGGGCGTTGAGGGTTTTCTCCCCTAAACGGTGATCCGGCATTAATAGCGTGCCGTCCATATCAAATGCAGCGAGCCGAGCCATGATTACTCCCGAAATGTGATGCGGTTAACTTGTGCATCAGTATTACGTGAGATATACGGAAGTAATAGTGAATAGATGATAATTATTGTTCCGGGTTTTCCATGCGCCAGCTTAACCGTCTTAACCAGTATCAACGTCTGTGGCAACCCTCCGCCGGCGCGCCGCAGCAGGTGACCATCAGTGAACTTGCCAGCCGCTGCTTTTGCAGCGAGCGCCACATTCGCACCCTGCTGCGTCAGGCGCAGGAGGCGGGCTGGCTAAGCTGGCACGCCCGGTCAGGACGAGGAAAGCGTGGGGAATTACTCTTTCACGTCACCCCGGATTCGTTGCGTAATACGATGATGGAAGAGGCGCTGAAAAGCGGGCAACAGCATAACGCCCTGGAGCTGGCCCAGCTCGCGCCTGAAGATTTGCGATCGCTGCTGCATCCGTTTCTGGGCGGGCAGTGGCAGAACGATACGCCGACGCTGCGTATCCCCTACTATCGCTCGCTGGAGCCGCTTCAGCCGGGGTTTTTACCTGGCCGGGCGGAGCAGCATCTGGCAGGACAGGTGTTCTCTGGCTTGACGCGGTTTAACGGTAACAGCAGCGAACCTACGGGCGATCTGGCGCATCACTGGGACGTTTCTGCTGACGGCCTGCGCTGGCATTTCTATATTCGCTCCACCCTGCACTGGCATAACGGCGATAAAATAGAGACGTCGCAGCTCCAGCAAAGCCTGACGGCGCTGTTATCGCAACCCGGCATGGGCACGCTTTTCCGGAGCGTTCTTCGTATCGAAACCACGCATCCACAGTGCCTGACGTTTATTCTGCATCAACCTGACTACTGGCTGGCGCACAGACTGGCAACCTACTGTAGCCGTCTGGCGCATCCCCGTCTTCCGGGGGTTGGCTGTGGTCCCTTCCGTCTGAGCGTTTTTGAGCCCGAGCTGGTGCGTCTGGAAAGCCACGAGCAGTATCACCTCAGCCATCCATTGCTTAAGGCTATAGAGTACTGGATCACACCGCAGCTTTTTGACTACAGCCTTGGCACCAGCTGCCGCCACCCGGTGCAAATAGCCATTGGTCAGGCCGACGAGCTGGCCAGTCTGCGGCTGGTGAGTAACAGCACCAGCCTGGGCTTCTGCTACCTCACGCTGAAGCAGAGCGCGCGCCTGAGCGAGCTTCAGGCAAAGCGTCTGATTAATATCATTCATCTCTCAACGCTTTTGCACACGCTTCCGCTGAACGAAGGGCTTATCACGCCTACCGAGGAACTGCTTCCCGGCTGGGCGATCCCCCAATGGCCTGATTTAACCGACGTTGCGCTGCCAGAGGCACTGACGCTGGTCTACCACCTGCCAGTCGAGCTTCACACCATGGCCAGCCAGTTAAAGGCATACCTTGCGCGGCAGGGTTGCGAACTGACCGTCATCTTTCACGACGCCAAGACGTGGGACGGTTGCCAGCCGCTTGCTGAGGCAGACATGATGATGGGAGACAGACTGATTGGCGAAGCGCCGGCGTATACGCTTGAGCAGTGGCTCCGCTGCGATGCACTCTGGCCGCATCTGCTGAGCGCACCGGCATACGCCCATTTACAGGCCACGCTGGATGCGGTGCAGATGCAGGCCGACGATCGTGATCGACACGCAGGGCTTCAGGCAATATTCAGCCGGTTAATGGAAACCGCCGTCCTGACGCCGCTCTTTAACTATCAGTATCAAATCAGCGCGCCTCCGGGCGTCAACGGGATACGCCTTAACACCCGCGGCTGGTTTGACTTCACCGAAGCCTGGCTTCCTCCCCCAAACGCGTGAAGAAGCTGGTCGCCGCTGTAGCCAGGCGTTAACATGACGCTTTTACCGTAACTGTCGAGATGATCTATGAAACGTGCCGTCGTCGTGTTCAGCGGAGGACAAGATTCCACAACCTGCCTGATTCAGGCGCTTCACCAGTATGATGAAGTTCACTGCGTCACTTTTGATTATGGACAGCGTCATCGCGCTGAAATTGATGTCGCTCGTGAACTGGCCCTGAAACTGGGCGCCCGCGCGCATAAAGTGCTGGACGTGACGCTGTTAAATGAACTGGCCGTCAGCAGCCTCACCCGTGACAGTATTCCGGTCCCTGATTACGAGCCGGATGCCAGCGGCATTCCGAATACCTTCGTGCCGGGCCGCAACATTCTGTTCCTGACCCTGACGGCAATCTATGCCTACCAGGTAAAAGCCGAAGCGGTAATTACCGGCGTGTGTGAGACCGATTTCTCCGGTTACCCGGACTGCCGGGATGAGTTCGTGAAAGCACTCAATCACGCCGTGGATCTGGGAATGGCAAAAGAGACCCGCTTCGAAACGCCGCTGATGTGGCTGGATAAAGCCGAGACCTGGGCGCTGGCCGACTACTGGGGCAAGCTGGATGTGGTTCGCAACGAGACCCTGACCTGCTACAACGGCATTAAAGGAGACGGCTGCGGCCAGTGTGCCGCCTGTAATCTGCGCGCAAACGGGCTGCATCATTATCTTGCTGATAAAGCGGGCGTGATGGCCGCAATGCAGAAAAAGACCGGGCTGAAATAGTTCTACCTGACCGTGCTGTCGAACAGTTTTACGCCGGCAGCACGGGTAATTTTCATCAGAGTAGACAGCGTTGGGTTGCCATTTTCGGACAGGGTTCGATATAGCTGCTGACGTGAGAGTCCCGCTTTGGCTGAAATTTCTCCGATACCGCCGCGCGCTTCGATGACACGTCTGAGAGCAATCAAATAAGCCGGGATCCCCTGGTCTTCGTAAATTTCATCCAGTGCAATTTGCAGATACAGCTGTGCGTAAGAAGGATTTTCGCGCAGCATCTTAACTACGGCTTCATCATGGCTGACGGTACTCGAGAATTTTCGCTCGCTTTTGCTCATTGGGTTTATCCTTTTGATGATCCTTCCAGTAGTCTATTGCCAGCTTTACATCCGCTTTCTGGCTCTTTTTGTCACCGCCGATCAGCAACAATAAGATTTCCCGATGTTGTACTGCAAAATAGACTCGATAACCGGGACCACAATCAATCTTCAGTTCCCAGACGCCCTCTCTGAGATAACGGTAATCACCGAAGTTCCCCTTCTCCGCGCGGTCGATTCGCAGAAGGATCCGAAACGCCAACTCCGGATCCTTTCGCCTCATTTTTGTTACTCAATCCTCAAACGGTATCTTCCCATCGCGGGTTCGGTAGCGTTCAACAACGTAGTCCCTGTTCATTATTTTATCCCTGAAAAACTTTTTTGTCTTTTATAAAAGACAAAAATTTACGCGATCATCAGCTCCAGCTTTTCGCGCAATTCCCCTTCCAGCGGCAACGCTTTCTGGGTTTTGAGGTCAATGCAGACAAAGGTGATTAGTGCGTCTGCCACCACCTGCCCTTCAGGCTCCAGTGTGACGACCTGGCTCAGCACGCCGCTTTTGCCATTCAGCTGCTGTACCTGGCTGGTCACGGTAAGCACATCCCCCAGCACGGCCGGACGACGGTAGTTAATGTTGATGTTGGCGACCACAAACGCGATGTTGTGTGCAGTCAGCCACTGGAAACTTTCGCTGTTCTCCAGACCGTCCCAGCGCGCCTCTTCAAGAAACTCCAGATAGCGGGCGTTATTGACGTGCTGGTAAACATCGAGGTGATAACCACGGACTTTGATTTGTGTTTGCATAGCGCAATAGCCTTTCGTTGTTATAGGATCAGAGGTCATAACTGGTATGACCTCTTTATCCTGGCAAATTTTTGCCGCAGTGCAAGTGATTACACGATTACAACGTCAGGTGTGCGAGATTGCGCTCAACCAGCGAGCTGCCCATCCCCGGAACCTGCTTGAGATCGTCAATGGTTTTAAAGGGACCATACTCTTCGCGATAGCTGACGATGGCCTGCGCTTTTTTGAGCCCTACGCCATTCATCACCCGGGCCAGATCTTCCGCAGAGGCAGTATTGATACTGACTCGCGTACCCTCGTCCTCGGCCGCTTTGGTGCTGGCCGTCGCGTTGGCTTTAACATGACCTTGCGACGTCGCATCGGCCTGGTTTTGTACAGCCTGCGCTTTAGCGGCGGGGGTTGCAGCCAGCGCTCCCGCACTCATCCCGGAAGTGGCAATCGCCAGGGTAATTAACAGTGCTTTGATTCCAGATTTCATGCTGCTTTCTCCTTGTTTGTTGACAGCCAGGCCACGATAGCCGCACGGGGAAACAGGCACAAACAGCAGATTGCAGAAATGGAAAAGGCCGCGAAAGCGGCCTTTAGTTTTTGCAGAGCGTTACGAAAATCTGCGAGCAGGTACGAAATTATTGCTCCTGGGTAACCACATCACCCAGCTTGATTTTGGCTTCTTTACGCAGGTTACTCATCATCGCTTCGAAAGCGATCTGAGCATTGTTCTGGGTAATACCCTGAACCATAGCCTTCTTCTGCGCGTCCGGCAGCGTGCCGGCTTTCACTTCATCCAGCGCCAGAAGAACCACATTGCCCTGCATATCGGTTGTGGTACCAAAGACAGGTTTGTCCTTCGCCGGCAGGCTCAGACCAAACGCCGCCTGGCTGACAGGATCCTGACCGGTGCGGCTCAGCGTTTTAGCTTCGCCAAAGCTCAGACCAGCCGCCTTCATCGCATCACTCTTACCGGCTTTCAGATCGGCCAGAATTTTCTCTGCATCCAGTTTTGCCTGCTGTGCCGCTTTATTATGTTTCACCAGCGCCACCACCTGATCTTTCACTTCCGCCAGCGGTTTCACCGCCTCGGCTTTGTGATCGCTGACGCGCAGAACAAACGCACGGTCACCGTCGACGGTAATGATGTCCGAGTTGCTGCCCGGCGTACCGTTCTCACCTACCAGCCCCCCATTGAAGATGGCGTCTGAAACCGGTTTGAAGTTCAGTTCTTCCGGCAGGTTTTCGTGGCTGAACCAGCCCGTCTCAACCGCTTTTACGCCGGCAGCCTGCTCCGCGCCCGCCAGTGATTCGTTGTCGTTGCTTGCGGCATCGCTCACTTTCTGTTGCAGCGCATAGAAGGCGTCAAGCGCTTTCTCCTGCTTCACTTTCGCAGCGATGTCATCACGCACCTCAGCCAGCGGCTTGGTTTTTGCCGCAGTGATATCGTCAAGGCGCGCCACCAGGAAACCAACGGATGATTTAATCACGCCAGAAAGCTGGCCTTTCTCTTTCAGGCCGGCATTTTTCAGCTCGTCCGGGGTGGTTGCATCTTCCAGCCAGCCCATATCGCCGCCGTTTTTGGCAGAAATAATGTCGGTGGATTTTGCTTTCGCCACGGTCGCGAAATCTGCGCCTTTGTTCAGCTCGTCCAGCACGGCTTTAGCTTCTGCTTCCGTTTTGGTCTGGATCACGCTGTAGCGGTTACGCTGCGGCTGAGTGAACTGATCCTGGTGCTGATCGTAATAAGACTGGATCTCTGCGTCAGTCGCGTTTTCCTGCATCGCCGCCGCGTCCAGCTTTATATAGCTTACGCGGAACTGTTCAGGAGAGATGAAGTTGTTCTTGTTTTGCTCGTAGTAAGCATTAACTTCAGCGTCGCTGACCTGCTGTTTCGCCGCCAGCGCGTTGACGTCAATCGTCGCTTCGCGCACCACGCGTTGCTGCGCCACCAGCGCCGCCAGCTCTTCCGTTTCGCCTTTCAGCATGAAATCGGTGCCCACCACAGCGTTGATCAGCTGTTGCGTGGTGAGCTGGTTACGCAGCGCCTGCGCGTACTGGTCAGCCGTCATACCCATCTGGTTAACAATGCTGTTGTAGCGCGCGTTGTCAAACTTCCCGTTAGACTGGAAAGCCTGCGTCGAAAAGATGGCTTTTTTAACCTGCTCATCGCTGATGCCCAGACCCAGGCTTTTCGCGTACTGGTCCAGCAGCGCTTCATCGATAAGGCGGTTCAGCGTCTGCTGCCGCAGGTTTTTCATATAGCCTTCATTGGCTGCGAGTTCAGAGTATTGGTCGCCCAGTTGCTGCTGCATGCGGTTACGTTCACCAGCAAAAGCGTTCTCGAACTGCCCACGGCTGATTTCCTGGCCGTTCACTTTTGCGGCGTAGTTCGCGCCACCGCCGATGAGGTAACTGCTCACACCGGTCAATATGAACGACACGATAATGATACCGAAAATAATCTTGAGCACGAGACTGTTAGCAGCCGTGCGTAAGCTGTCCATCATGGTGTAACAACACTCCGCTGTAGGTGACTGGTTACCTGACGCTGACGGAAAATCCTGACCGTCGCGCGTAAAGGCGTATTGTGACAAGAAAACAGGGCAATTGTCAGCCCACAACTCGCATAAACTCGCACAAATCAGGCCTGGACAAACAAAAAAGGCACATCAAACGATGCGCCCTTGTACTTTTCAGCTTCCCTGAAGCGGGAAAGCAATCAGTTTACTGCGTCTTTCAGCGCTTTACCTGCACGGAAACCCGGCACTTTAGCGGCAGCAATGGTGATCTCTTTACCGGTCTGAGGGTTGCGGCCAGTACGGGCAGCGCGCTCTTTAACCGCAAAAGTACCGAAGCCTACCAGTGCGACGTCGTCCCCAGCTTGCAGAGATTCAGTAACAGAAGCAATTAAAGCATCTAAAGCACGTCCAGCTGCAGCTTTAGAAATATCAGCACCCGCAGCAATTTTGTCAATCAGTTGAGATTTATTCACTGTTCTCTTCCTCTCTTTATAATTTATATCGCACCTGAATCCTTCACAGCGCGACCGCGCAGCAGTTATATCAGTCCTGCTATGACCTTACAACACCCGTTGTTGATGGCTTACCCAATCAGCAATCTAAATTAGCTATACAAAAAAAGGCTGGCAAGTACGAAATGACTTACCAGCCTTGTTTTTATTGGCGCTCTTTGCGCGAGGTCACTATTTTGCGGTTACAACCTGCATTCCGGACGGTTCATTTTGCAGTGCGAGAGTCAGAACTTCCTCAATGCGTTTCACCGGATGGATCTGCAAATCAGCAATAACGTTGTCCGGAATCTCTTCCAGATCGCGTTTATTCTCGTAAGGGATCAGTACGGTTTTGATCCCACCGCGGTGTGCCGCCAGCAGCTTTTCTTTTAACCCGCCGATTGGCAGAACCTGGCCACGCAGGGTGATTTCACCGGTCATGGCCACATCGGCACGAACCGGGTTACCCGTCAGGCAGGAAACCAGCGCCGTACACATGGCAATACCCGCGCTTGGACCATCTTTCGGCGTCGCCCCTTCCGGAACGTGAACGTGGATGTCGCGTTTTTCGTAGAAATCAGCGTTGATGCCCAATTTCTCCGCGCGTGCGCGTACCACGGTCAGCGCCGCCTGGATGGACTCCTGCATCACTTCACCGAGCGAACCGGTGTAGGTCAGCTTGCCTTTGCCCGGCACGCAGGCGGTTTCGATGGTCAGCAGATCGCCGCCCACTTCCGTCCATGCCAGACCGGTCACCTGACCCACGCGGTTTTCGTTGTCCGCGCGGCCATAGTCGAAGCGCTGGACGCCGAGATAAGCATGCAGATTGTCGCCGTTAATCACGATGTGTTTCAGGCTCTTATCCAGCAGCAGCTGTTTCACCGCCTTACGGCACAGCTTGGAGATCTCACGCTCAAGGCTACGCACGCCCGCTTCACGGGTGTAGTAACGAATGATGCCTACAATGGCGCTGTCCTCAACGGTCAGCTCGTTAGCTTTCAGCGCGTTACGCTCGATCTGCTTCGGCAGCAAGTGCCGCTTAGCAATGTTCAGCTTCTCGTCTTCGGTATAGCCGGACAGACGGATCACTTCCATACGGTCCAGCAGCGGTGCCGGAATGTTCATGGAGTTGGAGGTCGCCACGAACATCACATCGCTCAGGTCGTAGTCGACTTCCAGATAGTGATCGCTGAACGCGACGTTCTGCTCTGGATCAAGCACTTCCAGCAGCGCCGACGCCGGATCGCCACGCATGTCCGAAGACATTTTGTCGATCTCATCGAGCAGGAACAGCGGGTTTTTGACGCCCACTTTCGCCATCTTCTGGATCAGCTTGCCCGGCATCGAACCAATATAGGTACGACGGTGGCCGCGGATTTCCGCTTCATCACGCACGCCGCCCAGCGCCATACGGATGTACTTACGTCCTGTCGCTTTGGCGATGGACTGTCCCAGAGAGGTTTTACCCACCCCTGGCGGTCCTACCAGGCACAGGATTGGGCCTTTGATTTTGTTCACACGGCTCTGTACCGCGAGGTACTCAAGAATGCGATCTTTCACGCGTTCCAGGCCGTAGTGGTCAGTATCCAGGATCTCCTGGGCCTGACGCAGGTCTTTTTTGACCTTGCTGCGGGCATTCCACGGAACCTGCACCATCCACTCAATGTAGCCGCGTACAACGGTCGCTTCTGCCGACATCGGAGACATCATTTTCAGCTTCTGCAACTCGGCTTCGGCTTTCTCTTTCGCCTCTTTCGGCATTTTCGCCGCGTCGATCTTACGCTTCAGCGCTTCGTTTTCGTCCGGCGCGTCGTCCATCTCGCCGAGCTCTTTCTGAATGGCTTTCATTTGCTCGTTCAGATAGTACTCACGCTGCGATTTTTCCATCTGCTTTTTGACGCGGTTGCGAATGCGCTTCTCAACCTGGAGCAGATCGATTTCAGACTCCATCATCGCCATCAGGTATTCCAGACGTTCGTTAACGTCGGACATTTCCAGCACGGACTGTTTGTCAGCCAGTTTCAGCGGCATGTGTGCAGCGATGGTATCCGCCAGACGTGCAGGATCGTCGATGCTGTTCAGCGACGTCAGCACTTCAGGTGGGATTTTCTTGTTCAGCTTGATATAGCCTTCAAACTGGCTGATCGCGGTGCGTACCAGCACTTCCTGCTCGCGCTCATCCAGTTCCGGTGAATCAAGGTACTCCGCCTTCGCAGAGAAGTGCTCGCCATCATCTGACAGAGTGGTAATACGCGCACGCTGTAAGCCTTCCACCAGCACCTTCACGGTGCCGTCCGGCAGCTTCAGCATTTGCAAAATAGAGGCCACGGTCCCGACGGTGAAAAGATCGTTTACACCCGGCTCATCCGTTGATGCTTCCTTCTGCGCCACCAGCATGATTTTTTTATCATGATCCATGGCGGCTTCGAGGCAACGGATAGATTTTTCCCGCCCTACAAATAAGGGTATGACCATGTGCGGATAAACCACCACATCGCGCAACGGCAATACGGGGATTTCAATGCGTTCAGAACGCTCAGGATTCATAGAGCTCTCTCTTAGTTTAGTGTCCGCCAGGTAAGCTGGTCATGTCACTGTGCTTCACACAACCATTAACATGTAATCCAGTATATGGGGATGTTTCCCATACATTCAACGCCATGAATACGGAAAAAGTAAAGGGGAGATAATATCCCCCCTTTTTGATTAACTGATTGTATGAGTTGGTGAATTATTCGCCAGATGCCTGCTGCGCTTCCGGTTTGCCGTAAATCAGCAACGGCTTGGTCTGGCCACCAATGACGGACTCGTCGATAACCACTTTTTCGACGTCTTCCATAGAAGGCAGATCGTACATCGTGTCGAGCAACGCTGCTTCTACGATAGAACGCAGACCACGCGCGCCAGTTTTACGCGCCATCGCTTTTTTGGCAATCGCGTCCAGCGCTTCGTCACGGAATTCCAGCTCAACGCCTTCCAGATTGAACAGCGCCTGATACTGCTTGGTCAGCGCGTTTTTCGGCTCTTTCAGGATCTGAATCAGCGCGTCTTCGCTCAGTTCATTCAGGGTCGCCACCACTGGCAGACGGCCGATAAACTCTGGGATCAAACCGAATTTGATCAGGTCTTCCGGCTCCACCTGCGCCAGCAGCTGACCTTCGTTTGGTTTTTCAGACGTGGCTTTCACCGTTGCGCCAAAACCAATGCCGGAGCCGGTTTCAACACGGTGAGAAATCACTTTATCCAGGCCTGCAAACGCACCACCGCAGATAAACAGGATCTTGGAGGTATCAACCTGCAAGAACTCCTGCTGCGGATGCTTACGCCCACCCTGTGGTGGAACAGCCGCAACCGTACCTTCAATCAGCTTCAGGAGCGCCTGCTGCACGCCTTCGCCCGATACGTCACGGGTGATGGACGGGTTGTCTGACTTACGAGAGATTTTGTCGATCTCATCAATATAGACGATCCCGCGCTGGGCTTTCTGCACGTCGTAATCGCACTTCTGTAGCAGCTTCTGGATGATATTTTCAACGTCTTCACCCACATAACCGGCTTCGGTCAGGGTGGTGGCATCCGCCATGGTGAACGGAACATCCAGCAGGCGCGCCAGGGTTTCCGCCAGCAGCGTTTTACCGGAGCCGGTCGGCCCGATCAGCAGAATGTTACTCTTACCCAGTTCCACGCCATTGCTGGTATCGCCGTTACGCAGACGTTTGTAGTGGTTGTATACCGCCACCGCCAGCACTTTTTTCGCCTGTTCCTGACCAATGACATAGTCGTCGAGGTGGTGGCGAATTTCGTGTGGCGTTGGCAACGCGCTGCGCTCACGGTGCGGCGCGACTTCTTTAATCTCTTCGCGAATGATGTCGTTACATAAATCGACGCATTCGTCGCAGATATACACGGACGGCCCGGCAATCAGTTTACGCACTTCATGCTGGCTTTTGCCGCAAAAAGAGCAGTACAGCAGTTTGCCCGAACCATCTTTGCGTTTATCTGTCATGAGTCCAAACCTCTTTTTAAGTTCTATGTGCCGCACATGACGACGCAAATGCCATTCTCAGACGCAAGCTGCTTACTGGCAACGTGCCGCCCTACCTTAGTATAGCGGCACACTCGCGTCGCGGGCATCAATTACGATGGGTCAAAATGGAGTCGACTAAGCCGTACTCAACTGCCTCTGGTGCAGAGAGGAAGCGATCGCGCTCGGTATCGCGCTCGATCTGCTCAAGAGGTTGACCTGTATGCTGCGCCATAAGTTCATTCATGCGCGATTTTACTTTCAGAATTTCTCGGGCGTGGATTTCGATATCCGTCGCCTGACCCTGGTAACCACCCAGCGGCTGGTGAATCATCACGCGGGAATTTGGCAGGCAGAAACGCTTACCTTTCGCCCCTGCGGTTAACAGGAAGGCACCCATGGACGCCGCCTGCCCCATACAGATGGTGCTGACGTCCGGCTTGATGAATTGCATGGTGTCATAAATAGACATGCCCGCCGTAATCACACCGCCTGGCGAGTTGATGTACAGGTAAATGTCTTTTTCCGGGTTTTCCGCTTCCAGGAACAGCATCTGCGCCACGATCAGGTTAGCCATATGGTCTTCCACCTGGCCGGTCAGAAAGATAACGCGTTCCTTGAGCAGACGGGAATAGATATCGAAAGAACGCTCACCGCGTGAGGTCTGTTCAATAACCATTGGCACCAGCGCCATATGGGGTGCAAAGTTATCTCGTTCGCCACTGTATGACATTTCCGTCTCCTGGTTCAAAATTGAAAACACCTGCTGTACTGATTGTAACCTTATGGACGGATTATCAGCCAGTCTCAATCATCGTGATTACATACTAATGGGGGTCGCCACGCCCTATTTCAAGCATAACAACGTTTTGTTGTAACGCTAACACTGAAAGGGCGTTTTAGCACCCTTCCAGGACTCAAGCTGCGATAAAAAAAACCCGTCGCCGGAGGGCAACGGGTTTTTTGTTCAAACTTTAAACCGTTGGGGCGAAATTACGCCTGCTGGTTCATCAGTTCAGTGAAAGAGGTCTCTTTTTCGGTCACTTTAGCTTTCGCCAGTACCGCTTCAACAGCCTGCTCTTCCAGTGCGACGTTGCGCATGTTGTCCATCAGCTCTTTGTTCTTACCGTAGAACTCGATCACTTCTGATGGATCTTCGTATGCAGAAGCCATCTCTTCGATCAGGCCTTTCACACGCTCTTCGTCAGCTTTCAGCTCGTGGGTACGAATCACTTCACCCAGCAGCAGGCCAACTACAACGCGGCGTTTCGCTTGCTCTTCAAACAGCTCGCGCGGCAGTTCCATCGCTTGCTGCTGGTTGCCCCCGAAACGCTGTGCAGCCTGACGGCGCAGAACGTCGATTTCGCTGTCGATCAGGGCAGCAGGAACGTCGATCTCGTTCGCTTTTACCAGACCTTCAATCGCCTGAGATTTCACACGGTTACGTACAGCGCCGTTCAGCTCACGCTCCATGTTTTTACGCACTTCGGTACGCAGGCCAGCAACAGAACCATCTTCCACGCCGAAACGCTTGATGAACTCTTCAGTCAGTTCTGGCAGTTCGCGCTCTTCCACTTTCTTCAGGTTGATGACGAACTTCGCTGCTTTACCTTTCAGGTTTTCAGCGTGGTACTCTTCAGGGAAGGTCACGTCGATGGTGAACTCTTCGCCCGCTTTGTGGCCTTTGATACCGTCTTCGAAGCCTGGGATCATACGACCCTGGCCCATCGCCAGTACGAAATCAGACGCTTTACCGCCTTCGAACTCTTCGCCGTCTACAGAACCGGTGAAGTCGATGGTTACGCGGTCTTCAGCGTCAACAGCGCCTTCTTTTTCTTTCCAGTTCGCCTGCTGCTTACGCAGGGTGTCCAGCATGCCGTCAACGTCTTCATCGGTCACGGAAACGATCGGTTTTTCAACTTCGATAGATTCCAGACCTTTCAGCTCAACTTCCGGGTACACTTCGAACTCTATGGAGTAGGTGAAGTCTTCGCCCTGCTTGTATTCGCCTGGAACGTAGTTCGGCGCGCCGGCTGGATTGATTTTTTCTTTGATGATCGCGTCGATAAAGTTACGGCTCATCAGTTCACCCAGCACATCCTGACGCACGGAAGCGCCATAACGCTGAGCAACAACATTCATTGGTACTTTGCCCTTGCGGAAGCCGTCAATACGTACTTTTTTTGCTACGTTGACCAGCTCGCTTTTCACAGCAGTTTCGATGCTGTCAGCAGCGATAGTAATCGTTACACGGCGGCCAAGGCCTTGAGTGGTTTCAACTGAAACTTGCATCTTGTTACCTCAAAAAAATCACAGTGCTCGGTCAACTCTGAATCTGTCTGTTATACCGGGATGCTCTCTTATGTGCAGATTCACATTCCCTGTCGCCAGAATCATCCCGAAGACATTCATTAAGACGCGGCATTATAGCGGCATCACTTAGGTGAGTCGAGAACGGTTGGCGTATGTAGCTGCGGCTTTTTTCACACTTTAAGGCTATTTTTAGCCTCAAAAACGCACCATCCGCTCAAAACTCAGACAAAACAAAACGGCCCGAAGGCCGTTTTGACGAAATCTGTATGCAACATACTGGAAAAACTCCGGCGGTTGCAAATCCGATTTATCAGGCGATGGTGCCTGCACCGCGACAAGGCGGAGAAGCGAATACCGTATCCTGTAGCCCTTCCCACTCCTTAATGGTGTAAGTGTGCAGCGCCAGGGCATGTACGGTTGTGGAGAGTTCTTCCGTCAAGGTGCTGTAGATCAGGCGGTGTCGGTTCAGGAAACGTTCTCCCGTGAAGCGATCGCTGACCAGAACCACTTTGAAGTGGCTTTCAGAACCTGCCGGCACGTTATGACGATAGCTTTCGTCGACAACTTCGAGAAACACAGGGTTGAACGCTGCCCTTAATTTTTCTTCTATCTGTTCACGTATCATCATGAAATCACTCCTCCGACAACGCTAAGATGTCACCCATCCCTTTAAATATTAGCCGCTTTTACCGTTTCCATTACACATTGACAACAAATATTTAGCTTTCGTCTGATTTTCTCAGTCAAACGAATGAAGTTCACTATGAAGTTCATACGTTGTGTCACTCACAGGCAGAGAAAAGCGGAAAGCTGGTCAGTTTTCGGACAAGGCGATGAATTTACATGCGTTGACCACTTCCACTGGCCGTTGGCGATGTTATGATGGCGGCAATTTTTCTCTATTTGCTTACGATTCGTTGAGAACCCAAAAATGTTAAAAAAAATCTTCTTTCCGTTGGTAGCACTCTTTATGCTCGCCGGCTGCGCGACCCCGCCGACGACGATCGACGTTTCACCAAAAATTACCCTGCCTCAGCAGGACCCAAGCCTGATGGGCGTCACGGTCAGCATTAATGGTGCCGATCAGCGTCAGGATCAGGCGCTGGCGAAAGTGACCCGCGACAACCAGCAGGTCACCCTGACCGCCTCCCGCGACCTGCGCTTCCTGTTGCAGGAAGTGCTGGAGAAACAGATGACCTCCCGTGGCTACATGATTGGCCCGAGCGGCGCGGTTGATCTGCAAATCATCGTGAACAACCTGTACGCTGATGTTTCTCAGGGCAACGTTCGCTACAACATCGCGACGAAAGCCGATATCGCCATCATCGCTACCGCGAAGAACGGCAACAAAATGAATAAAAACTACCGTGCAAGCTATTCTGTTGAAGGCGCATTCCAGGCGTCCAACAAAAATATCGCTGACGCGGTTAACAGCGTGCTGACTGATACCATTGCCGACATGGCACAGGACACCAGCATTCACGACTTCATCAAGCAGAACGCCCGTTAATCCTGCTGACTGACCCGGTGCTTCACCGGGTCAGCTCATAAGAATATGTCCAGTCACTACTTACGCATTTTCCAGCAACCCAAATCAGCTATTCTGCTGATCCTTGGTTTCGCCTCCGGTTTACCGCTTGCGCTCACCTCCGGCACGTTACAGGCGTGGATGACGGTCGAGAACATCGATCTCAAAACCATTGGCTTCTTCTCGCTTGTCGGTCAGGCCTACGTCTTCAAGTTCCTGTGGTCGCCGGTGATGGACCGCTATACCCCGCCATTCCTCGGTCGCCGTCGCGGCTGGCTCGTAATGACGCAGGTTTTCCTGCTGATCGCGATCGCCGCAATGGGTTTCCTTGAGCCGTCAACGCAGCTGCGCTGGATGGCCGCGCTTGCGGTGGTCATCGCCTTCTGCTCCGCGTCCCAGGACATTGTTTTTGACGCCTGGAAAACGGACGTCTTGCCCGCAGAAGAGCGTGGTGCCGGTGCGGCCATCAGCGTGCTGGGCTACCGCCTGGGTATGCTGGTTTCCGGCGGCCTGGCACTCTGGCTTGCAGACCGCTATCTCGGCTGGCAGGGAATGTACTGGCTGATGGCCGCTCTGCTGATCCCCTGCATTATCGCCACGCTATTTGCGCCTGAACCGAGCGATGTTATTCCGGTTCCCCGCTCGCTGGAGCAGGCCGTCGTGGCACCGCTCCGCGATTTCTTTGGTCGCAATAATGCCTGGTTGATCTTGCTGTTGATTGTCCTTTATAAGCTCGGCGATGCTTTCGCCATGAGCCTGACCACCACCTTTCTGATCCGCGGCGTCGGGTTTGATGCGGGCGAGGTCGGCGTGGTGAACAAAACCCTGGGGCTGTTTGCCACCATCGTCGGCGCGCTGTATGGCGGCGTATTGATGCAGCGCCTGACGCTGTTTCGGGCTCTGCTGATCTTCGGCATCCTTCAGGGCGCATCGAATGCCGGTTACTGGCTGCTGTCGGTAACCGACAAGAATATGATCAGCATGGCGACGGCCGTATTCTTTGAAAACCTGTGCGGCGGTATGGGCACCGCGGCCTTTGTTGCCCTGCTGATGACGCTATGCAATAAGTCATTTTCCGCCACCCAGTTTGCGCTGCTCTCTGCCCTTTCCGCAGTCGGGCGCGTCTACGTTGGCCCTGTCGCAGGCTGGTTTGTTGAAGCCCACGGCTGGCCGACGTTTTATCTCTTCTCGGTGGTCGCGGCCGTGCCGGGGATTTTACTGCTGCTGATTTGTCGTCAGACGCTGGAATATACCCAGCGGACGGAACATTTCATGCCGCGCACGGAATATCAGGCCGCCTATCGATTTGCGCTGCGTCTGATGATGGTGGGCTGCCTTGCGCTGGTACTGTGGCTGGTGGTGCTCATTATTAATGCAACGACAGGACTATCGCTGCCTTTTGAGGCGCTGCTGCTGGATATCGGCGCGCTACTGGCCCTTGCGGGCATCCTGACGGGCGGCACGCTGGATTTCATGTCGCTACGTAAAACACGGATGACCTGAAGAAAAAAGCGAAAGGTTATTTCCCGTTGTAATAACGAACCGAAATTATAACGGTGAAATAACCACCCTCGGTAAAAAAAATATTTGTTGTTTTGTGCGGGATAGCATTCGGAAATTATTGGAGCTTATTTCGCTACGCTATTTTCCATTAAACGATTCAGCTTTTGAAAGATTGAATTTTCGTTTTTTAGTTGTCTTTTTATTGATAATTAATTGTTAATTATTTGTGTATTTTCAACAATGGTTATACCAATTGCCCCTTTTAAGGTATGCTGGGGCACCCTTTCGTTATAACGCCCACACCGTGCGGCTTCCCTCCTGAAATGCGACATAATTTGCAACACTTGTGACATGTGCGGCAGAACCCGGTAACACCTTCCTGACACAGGGCTAATGATGTTTACAGTAATGTAACCTTCCCGTAAAATGCCCCCACACTTTAAACGCCACCAGACTCCCGTGGAATTGAGGTCGTTAAATGAGACTCAGGAAATACAATAAAAGTTTGGGATGGTTGTCATTATTCGCAGGCACTGTATTACTCAGTGGCTGTGATTCTGCACTACTAGACCCCAAAGGACAGATTGGACTGGAACAACGTTCATTGATACTGACGGCTTTTGGCCTGATGTTGATTGTGGTTATTCCTGCCATCTTGATGGCTGTTGGTTTCGCCTGGAAGTATCGTGCGAGCAATAAAGATGCGAAGTATAGCCCTAACTGGTCACACTCCAATAAAGTGGAAGCTGTGGTCTGGACGGTACCTATTCTGATCATCCTGTTCCTTGCCGTGCTGACCTGGAAAACCACTCACGCACTTGAGCCAAGCAAGCCGCTGGTTCACGATGAAAAACCCATTACCATTGAAGTGGTCTCCATGGACTGGAAATGGTTCTTCATCTATCCAGAGCAGGGCATTGCTACCGTGAATGAAATCGCCTTCCCGGCGAACACTCCGGTTCAGTTCAAAGTGACCTCCAACTCCGTAATGAACTCCTTCTTCATCCCACGTCTGGGCAGCCAGATTTACGCGATGGCCGGTATGCAGACTAACCTGCACCTGATCGCGAATGAAGCAGGCACCTACGACGGTATCTCCGCCAGCTATAGTGGCCCGGGCTTCTCGGGTATGAAGTTCAAAGCTATCGCTACGCCAGACCGCGCGACTTTCGACCAGTGGGTTGCAAAAGCGAAGCAGTCTACCAACACCATGTCTGACATGGCGGCGTTCGAAAAAGTGGCTGCACCTAGCGAATATAACAAGGTGGAGTACTTCTCTAACGTGAAACCGAATCTGTTCAAAGATGTTATTGGCAAATTTATGGATCACGGCATGAGCATGGACATGACCCAGCCTGAAGGCGAGCACAACACGCACCAGGGTATGGAAGGCATGGACATGAGCCACGCGGAAACCGCTCACTAAGGGGCCGAGGAAGAAAATGTTCGGAAAATTGACACTGGATGCAGTGCCCTACCATGAACCGATTATCATGGTTACGGTGGCTGCAATTATCATTGGTGGCGCGGCCTTAGTTGGCCTGATCACTTACTTCGGTAAGTGGAGCTACCTGTGGAATGAGTGGCTGACTTCGGTTGACCACAAAAAACTCGGTATCATGTACTGCATCGTCGGTATCGTCATGTTAATTCGTGGCTTTGCGGATGCAATCATGATGCGTAGCCAGCAGGCGCTTGCGTCTGCGGGTGAAGCAGGCTTCCTGCCACCGCACCACTACGATCAGATCTTTACCGCCCACGGCGTTATCATGATCTTCTTCGTGGCGATGCCGCTGGTTATCGGTCTGATGAACGTTGTCGTTCCGCTGCAAATTGGCGCGCGCGACGTTGCGTTCCCGTTCCTGAACAACCTGAGCTTCTGGTTCACCGTTGTCGGCGTTATCCTGGTTAACCTGTCACTGGGCGTGGGCGAGTTTGCTCAAACCGGCTGGCTGGCTTATCCGCCGCTTTCGGGAATTGAGTACAGTCCGGGCGTCGGCGTTGACTACTGGATTTGGGCGCTTCAGCTCTCCGGTGTCGGTACCACCCTGACCGGTATTAACTTCTTCGTGACCATCCTGAAGATGCGTGCACCAGGTATGACGATGTTCAAGATGCCAGTATTTACCTGGGCATCTCTGTGCGCCAACGTACTGATTATCGCGTCGTTCCCAATTCTGACCGTCACCATCGCGCTGCTGACCCTGGATCGCTATCTGGGCACCCATTTCTTCACGAATGATATGGGTGGCAACATGATGATGTACATCAACCTGATTTGGGCCTGGGGTCACCCGGAAGTGTACATTCTGGTTCTGCCTGTGTTCGGTGTGTTCTCCGAAATCGCGGCAACCTTCTCGCGTAAACGTCTGTTTGGTTACACCTCGCTGGTGTGGGCAACCGTATGTATTACCGTTCTGTCGTTCATCGTCTGGCTGCACCACTTCTTCACCATGGGTGCGGGCGCGAACGTAAACGCCTTCTTCGGTATTACCACCATGATTATCGCGATCCCAACCGGGGTTAAGATCTTCAACTGGCTGTTCACTATGTACCAGGGCCGTATCCAGTTCCATTCAGCCATGCTGTGGACTATCGGCTTCATCGTGACCTTCTCCGTAGGCGGGATGACCGGCGTACTGCTGGCGGTACCGGGCGCTGACTTTGTTCTGCACAACAGCCTGTTCCTGATTGCGCACTTCCATAACGTTATCATCGGCGGCGTCGTCTTCGGCTGCTTCGCAGGTGTGACCTACTGGTGGCCTAAAGCGTTTGGCTTCACGCTGAACGAAACCTGGGGTAAACGCGCGTTCTGGTTCTGGATCATCGGCTTCTTCGTGGCATTTATGCCGCTGTACGTGCTGGGCTTCATGGGTATGACCCGTCGCCTGAGCCAGCAGATTGACCCGCAGTTCCACCCAATGCTGATGGTTGCAGCGGGCGGTGCGGTTCTGATTGCCTGCGGTATCGCATCTCAGCTGATTCAGTTCTACGTTTCTATTCGCGACCGCGACCAGAACCGTGACCTGACCGGTGACCCGTGGGGCGGCCGTACGCTGGAGTGGGCAACCTCTTCTCCACCGCCTTTCTATAACTTCGCCGTTGTGCCGCAGATCCATGAACGCGACGCATTCTGGGAAATGAAAGAAAAAGGTGAAGCGTACAAGCAGCCTGAGCATTACGAAGAGATCCACATGCCGAAAAACAGCGCTGCGGGCATTGTGATTGCCGCTTTCGCGACGGTATTTGGTTTCGCAATGATCTGGCACATCTGGTGGATGGCGATTGTTGGCTTCGCTGGCATCGTAATCAGCTGGATTGTGAAGAGCTTTGACGAGGACGTGGACTACTACGTACCAGTCCGTGAAGTTGAAAAGCTGGAAAATCAGCATTTTGACGAGATTTCTAAAGCGGGGCTGAAAAATGGCAACTGATACTCTGGCGCACTCAACTGCCCACGCGCATGAGCATGCGCACCATGATGCAGGACCGAATAAAGTTTTCGGTTTCTGGATCTACCTGATGAGCGACTGCATCCTGTTCTGCTGTCTGTTCGCAACCTATGCCGTTCTGGTGAACGGCACAGCGGGCGGCCCGACCGGTAAGGACATCTTTGAGCTGCCGTTCGTTCTGGTTGAAACCGCACTGCTGTTATTCAGCTCCATCACCTACGGCATGGCGGCTATCGCCATGTACAAGAACAACAAGAGCCAGGTTGTCTCCTGGCTGGCGTTGACCTGGCTGTTTGGTGCTGGCTTTATCGGGATGGAAATCTATGAATTCCATCACCTGATTGCGGAAGGTTTCGGTCCGGATCGCAGCGGCTTCCTGTCGGCGTTCTTCGCGCTGGTCGGCACCCACGGTCTGCACGTGACCTCGGGCCTGATCTGGATGGCGGTTCTGATGTTCCAGATCTCCCGTCGCGGCCTGACCAGTACTAACCGTACCCGTATTATGTGCCTGAGCCTGTTCTGGCACTTCCTTGACGTGGTATGGATCTGTGTGTTCTCTGTTGTCTATCTGATGGGGGCGATGTAATGAGTCATTCTAACGATCATGGCGCTTCCCACGGCAGCGTAAAAACCTACATGACAGGTTTCATCCTGTCGATCATCCTGACGGTGATCCCGTTCTGGATGGTGATGAACGGTTCTGCATCCAAGCCGGTGATCCTGGGAGCAATCCTGGTGACCGCAGTGATTCAGATTCTGGTGCATCTGGTTTGCTTCCTGCACATGAACACCAAGTCCGATGAAGGCTGGAACATGACGGCCTTTATCTTTACCGTGATTATCATCGCTATCCTGGTAGTCGGTTCCATCTGGATTATGTGGAACCTTAACTACAACATGATGGTTCACTAAGAGCGGCGAGTATGTTTAAGCAATACCTGCAAGTCACGAAACCAGGCATCATCTTTGGCAACCTGATCTCCGTAATCGGAGGGTTCCTGCTGGCCTCTAAAGGCAGCATTGATTACACCCTCTTTATTTACACGCTGGTCGGTGTGTCACTGGTGGTTGCGTCCGGTTGTGTATTTAACAACTACATCGACATGGATATCGACAAGAAGATGGAAAGGACCAAAAATCGGGTGCTGGTTAAAGGCCTGATTGCCCCTTCCGTCTCGCTGGTGTACGCCACCTTGCTGGGTATTGCTGGCTTTATGCTGCTGTGGTTTGGTGCTAACCCACTGGCCTGCTGGCTGGGGGTGATGGGGTTCGTGGTGTATGTGGGCGTCTACAGCCTGTATATGAAACGTCACTCCGTCTACGGCACGCTGATTGGTTCTCTCTCCGGCGCTGCGCCGCCGGTGATTGGTTACTGCGCCGTCACGAACGAGTTCGACAGCGGTGCGCTCATCCTGCTGGCTATCTTTAGCCTGTGGCAGATGCCGCACTCCTACGCCATCGCGATTTTCCGCTTCAAGGATTATCAGGCGGCGAACATTCCGGTTCTGCCGGTCGTGAAAGGTATCTCGGTTGCCAAGAACCACATCACGCTGTATATCATCGCCTTTGCCGTGGCAACGCTGATGCTCTCTCTGGGCGGTTACGCCGGATATAAATATCTGGTGGTAGCGGCCGCGGTGAGCGTCTGGTGGCTCGGCATGGCCCTGCGCGGCTACAAGGTGGAAGACGACAAAGTCTGGGCACGCAAGCTGTTTGTGTTCTCGATTGTCGCCATCACCTCCCTGTCCGTGATGATGTCCGTAGACTTCATGGTGCCGGACTCGCAAAACCTGCTGACTTACGTCTGGTAAGTTTATGTGATGATGAAAAGGGTGCTTCGGCACCCTTTTTTATTCACCAAATCCATTAATCACGCATGTAATATTTGTTAAATAAGCCTTTATTTACCCCGCCCCTTCCCCGCACTACACTATGGCCTGCTTTTGAACTGAGGTGGTAATGAACGATTATAAAATGACGCCAGGCGAGCTGCGTGCGACCTGGGGTTTAGGGACTGTTTTCTCGCTGCGGATGCTTGGCATGTTTATGGTCCTGCCCGTTCTGACCACGTATGGCATGGCGTTACAGGGTGCCAGCGAAGCGCTGATTGGTCTGGCGATTGGTATCTACGGCCTGGCGCAGGCAATATTCCAGATCCCCTTTGGCCTGCTCTCTGACCGTGTGGGTCGCAAACCGCTGATTGTCGGCGGTCTGCTGGTATTTATCCTGGGCAGCGTCATCGCCGCCCTCTCCCACTCCATCTGGGGCATTATACTTGGCCGCGCCCTGCAAGGGTCCGGTGCCATTGCTGCTGCCGTGATGGCGCTGCTGTCAGATTTAACCCGCGAGCAAAACCGTACCAAAGCCATGGCGTTTATTGGCGTCAGCTTCGGCGTCACTTTTGCCATTGCCATGGTGCTTGGGCCGATTATCACGCATGCGCTCGGCCTGCACGCCCTGTTCTGGATGATTGCGGTGCTGGCGACCATTGGGATCGCACTCACGCTGTGGGTCGTGCCAGACAGTAAAAATCATGTCCTCAACCGTGAATCCGGGATGGTTAAAGGCTGCTTTAGCAAAGTCATCGCCGAGCCGCGTCTGCTTAAGCTTAACTTCGGCATTATGTGCCTGCATATTCTGCTGATGTCCACCTTCGTCGCCCTGCCCGGCCAGCTTGCCGCAGCAGGTTTCCCGGCGGCAGAGCACTGGAAAATTTATCTGGTCACGATGCTGATTTCGTTTGTCTCTGTCGTGCCGTTCATCATCTACGCCGAAGTGAAGCGCAAAATGAAACGCGTCTTCGTGGGCTGCGTGGCGTTACTGCTGATTGCCGAGATTGTGCTGTGGGGCGCCGGCCCTCACTTCTGGGAGCTGATCGCAGGCGTGCAGCTGTTCTTCCTGGCGTTTAATCTGATGGAAGCCCTGCTGCCCTCGCTTATCAGCAAAGAGTCTCCGGCAGGATACAAAGGCACCGCGATGGGCATTTACTCTACCAGCCAGTTCCTCGGGGTGGCGATCGGCGGCTCGCTTGGAGGCTGGGTAGACGGTCTTTTTGATTCCCAGACCGTTTTCCTCGCCGGTGCGCTGCTGGCGATGCTCTGGCTGTTTGTGTCCAGCACCATGAAAGAGCCGCGCTATGTGAGTAGCCTGCGGGTAGAAATTCCTGATGAGGTGACAATAGGTGATGCATTAAAACAGCGGCTGGAAGCGACAGAAGGCGTGAGCGAAGTGCTGATTGTCCCGGAAGAGCGCAGTGCGTATGTCAAAATTGACAGCAAAGTGACGAACCGCTTTGAGGTGGAGCAGGCGCTGAAGGCCTGAAAAAATGCCCGGTTTAGCCGGGCATTATTGTCTTAATCGCGGAAGTTTTTAAACTGGAACGGTTGCCCCAAATCGCCGCCGCGCACCAGCGCCATGACGGACTGGAGATCGTCGCGAGATTTTCCGGTTACGCGAATTTCTTCACCCTGAATCTGCGCCTGCACCTTCAGCTTGCTGTCTTTAATCAGCTTCACGATTTTCTTCTGCACGGCGCTTTCAATGCCCTGCTTCAGCTTCGCTTCCACAAACCAGGTTTTGCCGCTGTGAACGAAATCTTCCGGCACATCCAGTGAGGTCCCTTCGATGCCGCGCTTGAGCAGCTTGGCGCGCAGGATATCCAGCAGCTGATTGACCTGGAAATCAGACTCGCTCAGGACTTTGATCGTCTTGTTCGCGTCGTTCAGTTCAATCGTTGCCTCAACGCCACGAAAATCGAAACGTGACTCAACCTCACGGACAGCATTATCTACGCCGTTACGCGCTTCCTGCAAATCAACTTCAGAAACAATATCGAAAGATGGCATCTTTTCTTCTCCCTTCATTTTTGTTGCGTTGCATAATACCCGCAACGAGGCATAACGAGAAGCTTAGCTGATGCCGCTATACTTAGCGTCACAGCACCTGGCACCGTTGCAGGTGAGGAGGAACAATGAAAGTAACAGTGCTTGGATGCGGAGCCCTTGGCCAACTCTGGCTTACAGCGCTATGCAAACAGGGACACGAGGTACAGGGCTGGCTGCGCATTCCTCAGCCCTATTGCAGTGTGAACGTGATGGGTACCGACGGTTCAATTTTTAACGAGTCTTTGACGGCAAACGATCCGGAATTTCTCGCCACCAGCGATCTGCTGCTGGTCACGCTGAAGGCCTGGCAGGTCTCCGATGCGGTGAAAAGCCTGGCCGCCCAGTTACCTGAAAGCACGCCAATCCTGCTGATCCACAACGGCATGGGTACCATTGAAGAGCTAAAAGCTGTCCGGCAACCGCTACTAATAGGAACAACCACCCACGCGGCACGTCGCGACGGTAGCGTCATTATCCACGTTGCCAGCGGTATCACCCATATCGGTCCTGCGCGTGAGCAGCCCGGCGATTACAGCTATCTTGCCGATACGTTGCAATGCACGCTGCCTGACGTCGCCTGGCACAATAACATTCGTGCGGAACTGTGGCGCAAGCTGGCGGTCAACTGCGCGATCAACCCCCTGACCGCCCTGCTGGACTGCCCTAACGGTGAACTGCGTCAGCATTCGGATCAGGTGGCGCTAATTTGCCGGGAAGTTGCCGCCGTGATTGAGCGCGAAGGCTACCACACCTCAGAAACCGATTTACGTTATTATGTCGACCAGGTCATTGAGAGTACGGCAGAAAATATCTCTTCAATGTTGCAGGATGTCCGGGCGATGCGGCATACCGAAATTGATTACATTACCGGTTATCTGTTAAAACGCGCCCGGGCACACGGCATTACCGTTGCCGAAAACAGCCGTCTGTTTGAGTCAGTAAAACGAAAGGAGAGTGAGTATGAGCGCATCGGCACTGGTATGCCTCGCCCCTGGTAGCGAAGAGACAGAAGCGGTCACCACCATTGATTTAATGGTGCGCGGCGGTATCAAGGTCACCACCGCCAGCGTCGCCAGCGACGGCGATCTGACGATCGTCTGTTCCCGTGGGGTGAAGATCCTGGCGGATGCACCGCTTGTACAGGTGGCGGACGGCGATTACGACATTATTGTCCTGCCGGGTGGCTTAAAAGGCGCGGAGTGTTTCCGCGACAGCCCGCTGCTGGTTGAAACCGTTCGTCAGTTTCATCTTTCCGGGCGTATCGTCGCGGCAATCTGTGCTGCCGCAGGCACGGTGCTGGTTCCACACGACATCTTCCCCATCGGCAATATGACCGGCTTCCCCGGCCTTAAGGACACCATTCCGGAAGAGCAGTGGGTGGATAAGCGTGTAGTCTGGGATCCGCGCGTTAACCTGCTCACCAGCCAGGGGCCGGGCACCGCCATTGATTTTGGCTTAAAGATTATTGACCTGCTGGTCGGGCGCGAGAAAGCGTACGAAGTGGCGTCATCGCTGGTGATGGCGGCGGGGATTTATAATTACTACGAGTAAAAAAAGCCGGGTGGCGGCTACGCCTTACCCGGCCTACAAGTGCACGGTACAGTAGGCCCGATAAGCGAAGCACCACCGGGCAATAGGCTACGGGCGATACACCTTCACGTTCGCGAAGCCCTGCTCGCGCAGGTACAGCGCCTGTAAACGGCTCATCACCCCGCGCTCACACCACAGCAGATACGTTTTGCTCTGGTCGAGATCGCCAAATTTGGTGCTCAGCTTGTAGAACGGCAGAGAAACCACGTCCACGCCCTCCACCTGCAACGGCTTGTCATCCTGCTCGTCAATCGAGCGGATATCCAGAATGGCATCGTTAGCGCCGAAGCCGCTGACGGTTTCCACCTCAACCACGTCCTGCTCGGTCTGCTGGGCAATCTCGCGAATATCAATGTTGGATGCTTCCGCCACCACTTTTTCCAGGATGCTGAAATCGAAGTTCTCTTCTTCCGCTTCGATCTTCGCCTTCACCGCCTTGATGGTTGGGCTTTTTGAGATCACGCCGCAATATTCCGGCATGGTACGGGCAAAATCTTCAGTACCGATCTTGCGCGCCAGATCGATGATGTGCTCTTTATCGTGAGAGATCAGCGGACGCAGGATCAGCGTATCTGATACGTTGTCGATAAGACGCAGGTTGGTCAGCGTCTGGCTGGAGACCTGGCCCAGCGCTTCGCCGGTGACCAGCGCCTGCACGCCGTAGCGCTCGGCCACTTTGGATGCCGCGCGTACCATCATACGTTTGAGGATCACGCCCATCTGGCCGTCATCCACTTTTTCAAGGATTTCGCCCACTACTGGCTCAAAGTTGATCGCCACAAAACGCACGCGGTGGGAACTGCCGAAGCGGTTCCACAGGTAATGCGCCACCTGACGGACGCCAATTTCATGCGCCGCGCCGCCCAGGTTGAAGAAGCAGTAATGCACGCGGCAGCCGCGACGCATCAGCATGTAGCTGGAGACGCCGGAGTCGAAGCCGCCAGAGATCAGCGACAGCACATCTTCCTGCGTGCCGATCGGGAAACCACCAATACCTTCATAACGGCCCTTAACAAGCAGCAGACGATCGTTCTCAATCTCAAGGTTAACGGTGACGTCCGGGTTAGTCAGGCGAACGCGCGCCGTCTCAACGTGCTGGTTCAGACCGCCGCCAACGTAGCGCTCGACTTCAATCGAGCTGAACTCGTGTTTACCGCGACGCTTCACGCGTACGCAGAAGGTTTTGCCTTCGATCTGGTCGCGGTACTGTACCAGCGCCTTTTCGAAGATATCGTGCATATCGCTGAACGGAACGTCTTCCACTTCCAGAATATGATGGATACCAGGAATACGGGTCAGCGCATCGCGAATATCAAGACGTTTGCTTTCGTCTTTCGCGCGGACTTCGACGTGGTCCCAGTGACGCACCACGGCGAGCGTTTCGTCGTAGTTTTTTAAAACGTTACGAATGTTCCCGGTGAGAATTTTAATAAAGCGCAAACGCACAGATTGGCTTTTGATGGTGATTTCAGGGAACAATTTAATGATAAACTTCATGGCGGCAATGTTTCTTAGGCAAGCTTATAAAGGCTTGTAGTGGAAAATGATACAGCAGCCCACACCCGTGGCTGCATCCAGGCGCGCAAGTATACCACCATCGCGCCACTCGCGTTATTTGATAATTGCCCCGAGTCCGTTACCATGTTGGGGCGAAGAATATAAGAGTTAATTCACTATGCCGAAGAAGAACGACGCACCGGCCAGTTTTGAAACTGCGCTGAGTGAGCTTGAGCAGATTGTTACCCGCCTCGAGAGCGGCGATTTACCGCTGGAAGACGCCCTCAACGAATTTGAGCGCGGTGTGCAGCTTGCGCGCCAGGGGCAGGTAAAGCTCCAGCAGGCCGAGCAGCGTGTGCAGATCCTGCTTTCCGACAGCGAAGACGCTAAAACCACGCCATTCACACCGGACGCCGAGTAAATGGATTTTTCCAACGCGCTTCAGGCGCGCGTCGTTCGCGCCAACGACGCCCTGCGCCGTTTTATTGCGCCGCAGCCTTTTCAGAACACTCCACTGGTTGAAGCCATGCACTATGGCGCACTCTTAGGAGGTAAACGCCTGCGTCCGTTTCTCGTGTATGCCACGGGCAACATGTTTGGCATCAACGATAACACGCTGGACGCCCCGGCAGCCGCCGTGGAGTGCATTCACGCCTATTCGCTGATCCACGACGATTTGCCAGCGATGGACGATGACGATCTGCGCCGCGGTCAGCCAACCTGCCACATTAAGTTCGGCGAAGCGAATGCCATTCTGGCGGGTGATGCTCTGCAAACCCTGGCGTTTTCAATCCTGAGCGATGCGCCGATGGTTGAGGTAAGCGATCGCGATCGTCTGGCGATGGTGTCCGAGCTGGCGATGGCCAGCGGCGTCGCCGGCATGTGCGGCGGCCAGGCGCTGGATTTAGAAGCTGAAGGTCGTCAGGTGACGCTGGAACAACTGGAGCGCATCCACCGTCACAAAACGGGCGCACTGATTCGGGCAGCCGTTCGCCTGGGCGCGCTGAGCGCGGGTGAACGCGGGCGCAAAGCCCTGCCGATTCTGGACAGATACGCAGAAAGTATCGGTCTGGCATTCCAGGTTCAGGATGACATTCTGGATGTGGTGGGCGATACTGCGACATTGGGAAAACGTCAGGGTGCGGATCAGCAGCTTGGCAAAAGTACCTACCCCGCCCTGCTGGGCCTTGAGCATGCCCAACGTAAAGCCCGGGATCTGATAGACGATGCCCGCCGGTCGCTGAATGAGCTGGCCGCGCAATCGCTGGATACCTCGGCACTGGAAGCGCTAGCGGACTACATAATCCAGCGTGATAAATAAACTATATATCTCGATGAGCCTTTGATGAGTTTTGATATTGCCAAATACCCGACACTGGCGTTAGTTGACTCCACTCAGGAGTTACGTCTGTTGCCGAAAGAGAGTCTGCCGAAGCTGTGTGACGAGCTGCGTCGCTACCTGCTCGACAGCGTTAGCCGCTCCAGCGGCCACTTCGCCTCCGGGCTTGGCACGGTTGAGCTGACCGTGGCGTTGCATTACGTCTATAACACGCCGTTTGATCAGCTGATCTGGGATGTGGGCCACCAGGCCTATCCGCACAAAATTCTGACCGGACGTCGCGATCAAATTGGCACCATTCGCCAGAAGGGTGGCCTGCATCCGTTCCCGTGGCGCGGCGAGAGCGAGTTTGACGTGTTAAGCGTCGGCCACTCCTCCACCTCCATTTCCGCGGGCATCGGGATTGCCGTTGCCGCCGAAAAAGAGAATAAGCAGCGCCGTACCGTCTGCGTCATTGGCGACGGGGCGATCACCGCCGGGATGGCTTTTGAAGCCATGAACCACGCGGGCGATATCAAGCCGGACATGCTGGTTATCCTCAACGATAACGAAATGTCGATCTCCGAAAACGTCGGCGCGCTGAATAACCATCTGGCGCAGCTGCTTTCCGGCAAGCTTTACTCCTCCCTGCGGGAAGGCGGGAAAAAAGTTTTCTCCGGCGTGCCGCCGATTAAAGAGCTGCTCAAGCGTACCGAAGAACACATCAAAGGCATGGTTGTGCCGGGCACGCTGTTCGAAGAGCTGGGCTTTAACTATATCGGCCCGGTGGACGGGCACGATGTGCTGGGTCTGGTGACGACGCTTAAAAACATGCGCGACCTGAAAGGCCCGCAGTTCCTGCACATCATGACCAAAAAAGGGCGTGGCTACGAACCGGCGGAAAAAGATCCGATCACCTTCCACGCGGTGCCTAAATTTGACCATACCAGCGGCTGCCTGCCGAAAAGCAGCGGCGGAATGCCGAGCTACTCAAAAATCTTTGGCGACTGGCTGTGCGAAACGGCGGCAAAAGATAACAAGCTGATGGCGGTCACGCCTGCCATGCGTGAAGGCTCCGGTATGGTCGAGTTCTCCAAAAAATACCCGGACCAGTATTTCGACGTCGCCATCGCCGAGCAGCACGCGGTTACCTTCGCGGCAGGGCTGGCGATTGGCGGCTACAAGCCGGTGGTGGCGATTTACTCCACCTTCCTGCAACGCGCCTACGATCAGGTGATCCATGACGTTGCCATCCAGAAGCTGCCGGTGCTGTTTGCTATCGACCGCGCGGGCATCGTGGGGGCCGACGGCCAGACGCACCAGGGGGCGTTTGATCTCTCCTTCCTGCGCTGCATCCCTGACATGGTCATCATGACGCCAAGCGACGAAAACGAGTGTCGTCAGATGCTGTATACCGGCTACCACTATCAGGACGGCCCCTGCGCGGTACGTTATCCGCGCGGCAATGCCCTTGGCGTTGAACTTCAGCCGCTGGAAAAGCTGGACATTGGTAAAGGTCTGGTGAAACGTCGCGGCGAAAAAGTGGCGATCCTGAACTTTGGTACGCTGATGCCGGAAGCAGCAAAAGTCGCTGAAACCCTGAACGCGACGCTGGTGGATATGCGCTTTGTGAAGCCGCTCGATGAATCTCTGATTCTGAGCATGGCGGAAAGCCATGACGTGCTGGTCACGCTGGAAGAGAACGCCATCATGGGCGGTGCGGGCAGCGGCGTTAACGAGGTACTGATGGCGAACCGTAAATTGGTTCCGGTGCTGAACCTCGGCCTGCCGGACCACTTTATCCCGCAAGGCACTCAGGACGAGGCGCGTGCCGACATCGGCCTGGACGCCGCCGGTATCGAAGCCAGAATCCGCAGCTGGCTGGCCTGATCCCTCCCCTTTTCTGCTCCTGCTATGCTTAAACGTATTGTTTAAACAGCAGGAGCGGAACCATGCAATACACGACATTAGGAAAAACGGACCTCAGGGTGTCCCGGCTTTGCCTGGGCTGCATGACCTTTGGCGAGCCTGACCGGGGAAATCACGCCTGGACGCTGCCGGAAGAGAGCAGCCGCCCTATCATCAAGCGCGCCATAGACGGCGGCATCAACTTCTTCGATACCGCCAACAGCTACTCTGACGGCAGCAGCGAAGAGATTGTGGGCCGCGCCCTGCGTGATTTTGCCCGTCGGGATGAGATTGTGGTCGCCACCAAGGTATACTACCCGTCAGGCGATCTGACTGAAGGCCTTTCTCGCGCGCAGATCCTCCGTTCCATCGATGACAGCCTCAGACGCCTGAACATGGATTACGTCGACCTGCTGCAAATTCACCGCTGGGATTACAACACGCCAATTGAAGAAACCCTTGAAGCGCTCAACGATGTCGTGAAAGCGGGTAAAGCGCGCTATATCGGTGCGTCGTCAATGCACGCGTCGCAGTTTGCTCAAGCGCTCGATCTCCAGGCGCAGCACGGCTGGGCACGCTTTGTCACCATGCAGGATCACTACAACCTGATTTACCGGGAAGAAGAACGCGAGA
Source organism: Enterobacter genomosp. S (assembly GCF_001631805.1). Classification (NCBI taxonomy): domain Bacteria; kingdom Pseudomonadati; phylum Pseudomonadota; class Gammaproteobacteria; order Enterobacterales; family Enterobacteriaceae; genus Enterobacter; species Enterobacter genomosp. S. Next base: position 197,567 of record NZ_LVVA01000021.1, read on the forward strand.
TGCTGCCGCTCTGCGACCAGGAAGGCGTGGCGGTGATCCCGTGGAGCCCGCTGGCGCGCGGACGCTTAACCCGTCCGTGGGGAGAAACCACGGCGCGGCTGGTATCGGATGAAGTGGGTAAAAATCTTTATTCCGGTACCGAAGCCAGCGATGCGCTGATTGCCGAACGTTTAGCCGGGATCGCCGACGATATCGGCGCAACGCGCGCGCAGGTGGCGCTGGCGTGGCTGCTGGGCAAGCGGGGTGTCGCCGCACCGATTATTGGTACATCGCGGGAAGAACAGCTGGACGAGTTGTTAAGCGCGGTGGATTTATCGCTGACGCCGGAGCAGGTTGCCGAGCTGGAGACGCCGTATCAGCAGCATCCGGTGGTTGGGTTTAAGTAAACACTTGCCGGGTAGCGCTGCGCTTACCCGGCCTACAAATAGAGTGAGATCGTAGGCCGGGTAAGGCGAAGCCGCCACCCGGCAAAACACTCACCCAAAATGATCGTACCCTTTCCAGTCAAGCGTAACCGGGGCGCCATCACGGACAAACAGTAGCCCTTCGCTCTCCGGCATCACCTGCCCAATGCAGGTAAATTTCGCTCCCAGATGCGCTAACGCCACGTCCAGCGTCCCGCGATTAAGTTCGGGCACGGTAAAGCACAGCTCATAATCTTCCCCACCGGATAACGCCCAGCGCAGCGCCTGTTCAGGCTCGGCATGACGACGCAACTGCTCTGACAGCGGGAACAGATCCAGATCGATACGTGCGCCCACGCCGCTGGCTTTCAGGATATGACCAAGATCGGAGATCAGCCCATCAGACAGGTCGATAGCCGAACTGGCCCGCTCGCGCAGCGCCTGACCGTGCAGAATACGCGGCGTTGGCCGCAGGTGACGCTTCACCAGGTACGCCGCATCGTCCGCATCTTCAACCGCTAAACGGTTCTGAAGGATCGCCAGACCTGCCGCGCTGTCTCCCGGCGTACCGGTCACGTAGATCCAGTCTCCCGGTTTCGCGCCCGAGCGCTTGAGCGCGCGCCCGGCAGGCACATAGCCGTGAATGGCCAGGGTCATCGACAGCGGCCCGGCAGTCGTATCGCCGCCAATCAGCTGCATATCGTAATAGTTCAGCTCTTCAAACAGCGCATCGCTGAACGCTTCAAGCCAGGCTTCATCCACCTCCGGCAGCGTCAGGGCCAGCGTCAGCCAGGCCGGGTCGGCGCCCATTGCCGCCAGATCGCTGACGTTGACCGCCAGCGCCTTATACGCCAGGTCAGCAGGATCAATATCGGGCAGAAAGTGACGCCCACATACTAAGGTGTCGGTGCTGATTGCCAGCGTCTGTTTTTCGGGAACATTGAGAAGTGCACAGTCATCGCCAATGCCGGTTTCAACATCAAGACGAGAGGTTCTGACACGGTCGAAATAACGGGCAATCAGGGAGAATTCGCCGCATGCCATACGTTATGCCTCAGCAAATAAAAGAAAAAACCGGAGCCGCACTGCCGTTTCGACAATGCAGGACTCCGGTTTGCGGATCACTTTTTGTGGGGACGGATCGCAGGTGCGGCTTTATCAAGTACGCCGTTTACAAACTTGTGGCTGTCTTCAGCACCGAAGGTTTTCGCCAGTTCGATCGCTTCGTTGATGGCCACTTTGTACGGCACATCGTCACGTTTAGACAGCTCAAACAGCGCGATACGCAACACTGCTTTTTCCACCTGGCCCAGCTCTTCGAGCAGACGGGACAGGTATGGCTTCATCAGGCCATCGAGATACGCGCTATTAGTCGCCACTCCCGACAGCAGTTCACGGAAGTACAGAACGTCAACGTCTTTCACGTCCTGTTCTGACAGGAACTGGTATTCAACATCAGCGATGTCGTTCTGGGACAACTGCCAGGAGTAAAGTGCCTGGACGGCACATTCACGGGCGCGGCGACGAGCAGCAGGTTTCACGGAATTCCCCTTACAAAAAAATCAGGCCTTAATGGCTTTCAATACATTGATCATTTCAAGCGCGGTCAGTGCAGCTTCTGCACCTTTGTTACCGGCTTTGGTGCCAGCACGTTCGATGGCTTGTTCAATACTTTCGGTGGTCAGCACGCCGAACGCGACAGGAATTTCAGCATCCTGCGCAACGTGCGCCAGACCGTTGCTTGCACCGCCCGCAACGTATTCGAAGTGCGCAGTGCCGCCACGAATAACGGTACCCAGTGCAATCACCGCGTCGTATTTACCGGTTTTCGCCAGCGCGCCGGCTGCCAGTGGCAGTTCATAAGCACCTGGTACCCAAACGACGGTAATATTGTCATCTTTAACCTGGCCGATACGTTTCAGGGCGTCAACCGCACCTTCCAGCAGGCTATCGTTGATGAAGTTGTTGAAACGCGCAATGGTGATGGCGACGCGAGCGTCCGGGGTAGCTACAGCAGCTTCAATAATGTTCATACTCTTCCTTTACGGGTTCATTTGGCCCCGCAGGGGGGCGGATTTTATCATAATACTTTGCGTACTGCTTCCCTATTTCGGGAGCAATTACGCTGTCGTTAAATGGAGGCAGACATCCGGACCCACCGGACGAATCTCGCTGAATGAAAGTTGCGGCGCATCGGCCAGTTTTTCAAGGCCGGGCAGCACAAACAGGCCGCGGGCATCGTTTCCTAATAGTTTAGGCGCAACGTAGACGAGAAGCTCATCCACCAGCCCCGCCTGGAGCAGCGCGCCCGCGAGCGTCGGACCAGCTTCGACCCAGATGCTGTTCACCTGCTGTTTGCCGAGCAACATCATCAGCACCACGAGATCCAGATGTCCGTTATGCTCCGGCACCATAATGCTGCGCACGCCTTCCGGCCACTCGCGCGCATCTTCCTGGGTGCGCGCAATCCAGGTTTCACCCGGCTGCTGCACGATGCGGTGCTCCGGCATCACGCGGTTCTGGCTATCAATAATAATGCGCAGCGGCTGGCGCAGGTTCTCCTGCGGATAAAGCGCCTGGGTCTCCGCATTCAGCTCATCCCAGCGCACGGTCATCGCCGGATCGTCAGCCAGCACCGTTTCACTGCTGGTGAGAATAGCATGACTTTGTGCGCGCAGACGTTGCACATCGCGCCTTGCCTGCGGCGAGGTGATCCACTGGCTCTCGCCGTTGGCCATTGCCGTGCGGCCATCCAGCGAGGCACCCAGCTTAAGCTGGATATACGGAAAACCGGTGCGCATGCGCTTCAGGAAGCCTTTGTTGATGGCTTCAGCATCTTGCATCATCAGGCCGTGGCTGACGTCGATCCCTTCCTGTTGCAGACGATACAGGCCGCGGCCTGCCACCTGCGGGTTAGGATCCTGCATAGCGGCGACCACGCGGGAGACCCCTGCCGCAATCAGCGCTTCACAGCACGGCGGCGTGCGCCCGTGGTGGCTGCATGGCTCCAGCGTCACGTAGGCCGTCGCGCCTCGCGCGTTCTCCCCCGCCATACGCAGGGCATGCACTTCAGCATGCGGCTCGCCTGCGCGGTAGTGAAAACCTTCCCCCACAATCTCGCCATCTTTAACAATGACGCACCCGACGTTGGGGTTAGGGTGAGTGGTAAACCGACCGCGCTGCGCCAGCTTCATGGCTCGCGCCATGTACATCTCGTCGTGCATGGGCTTAATCCTGTAAGCGGGCGATTTCTTCGCCAAACTCTTTGATGTCTTCAAAGCTGCGGTAAACGGAGGCGAAGCGGATATAAGCAACTTTATCGAGCTTTTTCAGCTGTTCCATCACCAGATTACCAATCATTTTGCTCGGCACTTCGCGCTCGCCTAACCCACGCAGATAGGATTTGATGTGGTTTAACGCCATTTCGACGTCATCGGAGCTGACGGGCCGTTTTTCCAGCGCCTTGAGCATCCCGCTGCGCAGTTTTTCTTCATTGAACGGTTCGCGCACATCGTTACTTTTTACCACGCGCGGCATGACCAGCTCTGCCACCTCGAAGGTGGTAAAACGCTCGTTGCACACCAGACACTGCCGGCGACGGCGCACGGAAGACCCTTCGCCTACAAGACGTGAGTCGATGACTTTGGTATCCACGGCGGAGCAAAATGGGCAATGCATACGATGTCCCTGTTATCTGGTTAACTGATTTCTATTTTACCCTGAACTGGCCCGACAACAAAGGAAGAGCTTTTTGAGACAAAGGATCTATGCCTGGCGGCACTATCCTGTCTACCATTGCAGCACTCTGTGATTTCAAGGAATTAAACGCAATGACAAGACGTTACCTGAAAATCGTGCTGGTGGGGAGCCTGTTCACGCTCAGCGCCTGCGCACAGCAAAGTGAAGTCCGCGAGATGAAACAAAGCGTGAATACGCTCAACGTGGCGATGAACAAACTTAACCAGGAAACCGTGAAGATCACCCAGCAGAACGCGCTGAATGCCAAATCCAGCAATGGCGTTTATCTGTTGCCAGAGGCTAATACGCCTGCACGACTCAACAGCCAGATTGGCATGCTAAAAATGTCTCTGGTGAATGTTGCAGCCAATGCGGATGGTACGCGCGCAACATTGCGTATCCAGGGTGAGTCCAACGATCCGCTTCCGGCCTTTACCGGCACCGTGGAGTGGGGAGAGATTCAGGGCACTACCGAGAACTATCAGGAAGTGAACGTAAAGAACCAGCTTTTCACCGCCCCCGCCAGCACGCTGGCGCCAAGCGACGTAGACATCCCGGTTCAGCTGAGCGGCCTGACGCCGGAACAGTTAGGCTTTATCCGCATTCACGACATTCAACCCGCCGCGCAATAACCTCCCCTTTTAGCGGAGTGAAATGTCACTCCGCTAACATTTACATTTCGTATGGATTGGCAACATAAATGATTGTCGCTACAATCCCGCCCGTCTAAAGTACGCAAACGTGAACGCAATCGATTACGTATGTGAGAGATATGTGAAACAACACATATTTTTGTGAGCAAGGATTCCTATAATAGGCTCCGCAGAAACACGAAATATTTAGAAACGCAATTCGCGCATTTTTCACTCCCGGAAGGGAATTTCAATCAGTGGCATGATTATGAAAAAAACATTACTCGCAGCCGGTGCAGTTCTGGCACTCTCCTCCTCTTTCACGGCTAACGCTGCGGAGAATACCAAGCCAGAATATGTTTCTGACTGGTGGCATCAGAGCGTTAACGTTGTGGGCAGTTACCACACCCGTTTCGGACCGCAGATCCGTAACGATACCTACCTTGAGTACGAAGCGTTCGCAAAAAAAGACTGGTTTGATTTCTATGGCTACATGGATGCACCGGTCTTCTTCGGTGGTAACACCGACGCGAAAGGTATCTGGAACCATGGTTCCCCTCTGTTCATGGAGATCGAGCCGCGCTTCTCCATCGACAAGCTGACCGGCACCAGCCTGGCGTTTGGTCCGTTCAAAGAGTGGTATTTCGCAAACAACTACATCTACGACATGGGCCGCAACAAGTCTGGTCGTCAGAGCACATGGTATATGGGTCTGGGCACCGACATTGAGACTGGCCTGCCAATGAGCCTGTCCATGAACGTGTATGCAAAATACCAGTGGCAGAACTACGGTGCCGCGAACGAAAACGAATGGGACGGCTACCGTTTCAAAGTGAAATACTTTGTGCCAATCACCCAGCTGTGGGGCGGTAACCTGAGCTACATCGGCTTCACCAACTTTGACTGGGGTTCAGACCTGGGCGACAACGACTTCCGCGATCTGAACGGCAAGAAGGCGCGCACCAATGACTCCATCGCCTCCAGCCACATCCTGGCGCTGAACTACGATCACTGGCACTACTCTGTTGTTGCGCGTTACTGGCACAACGGTGGTCAGTGGAACGACGACGCGAGCCTGAACTTCGGCAACGGCGACTTCAGCGTGCGTTCTACCGGTTGGGGTGGTTATCTGGTGGTGGGTTACAACTTCTAATCCTGCGTTGAGTGCCGGGTGGCGGCACGCCTTACCCGGCCTAAAAAAATGATGCTCTCCTGATACAAAAAGCCAGCTATCCAGCTGGCTTTTTTTACGGCTTAATCTCGCAAAAAAAATCCCGGCCAACAGGCCGGGATTTCGATACCGCGTAAGACGATCGCTTACGGCAGAATAGACGGCTGATCCGCCCCTTCTTTCTCGACTTTCTGCTGGATCAGATGCTCGCGCTTCATACCCAGCTTCAGCGCCAGCGCGGACGCCACGTAGATAGACGAGGCCGTACCGATAGACACACCAATCAGCATGGTCAGCGAGAAGCCTTCCAGCACCGGACCACCGAACAGGAACAGCATCAGGATCACCATCAGGGTTGTACCGGAGGTGATCAACGTACGGTGCAGCGTCTGGGTCAACGACACGTTAAAGATTTCGTACGGCGTACCGCGACGGATCTTACGGAAGTTTTCACGAATACGGTCAGAGACCACGATACTGTCGTTCAGTGAGTAACCGATAACGGACATCAGGGATGCCACAATTGTCAGGTCAATCTCAATATGGAACAGAGACAGTATGCCCATGGTGATCACCACGTCGTGCGCCAGGGCGATAACCACGCCTGCCGCCAGTCGCCACTCAAAGCGGAAACCGACGTAAATCAGGATCGAGATCAGCGCCACCAGCAGCGCCATCGCACCGGTTTGCGCCAGGTCTGCACCGACGCTCGGGCCGACGAACTCAATACGCTTAACCGTCGCGTCCTGGCTGGTCGTTTCGTTAATAACCTGGACGACCTTGCTGCCCAGCTCCTGGCTGCCGTTGGCATCGTGTACCGGAGGCATACGCACCATGATGTCGCGGCTGCTGCCGAAGTTCTGGAGCAGCGGCTCTTCAAAGCCCGCCTTTTGCAGAGACTCACGCATCTGGTCCATATCGACCGGTTTTTCCAGGGTAATTTCGATCACCGTACCACCGGTGAAGTCCAGACCCCAGTTAAAGCCTTTTACGCCCATAATGACGATGGACAAAATCAGCAGAAAACCTGAAATGCCGAAGGCCCAGTAGTCCCAGCGCATAAAGTCCCAGACTTTACGGCCGTGGTTCAATTGTTCAACAGTATATTCCTGTGCCACAACGCACTCCTCAGATAGACAGCTTTTTGACGCGCTTGCCGCCGTACAGCAGGTTCACGATGGCACGGGTGCCGACAATAGCGGTAAACATCGACGTTGCGACACCGATACCGGTAGTAATCGCAAAGCCTTTGATCGCGCCAGTACCCACTGCATACAGGATAAGAACCTTTATCAGTGTTGTTACGTTCGCATCGAAGATGGAGCTGAACGCCCCTTTATAGCCTTCTTCAATCGCCTGCTGTACAGAACGACCGTTGCTCAGCTCTTCTTTGATACGTTCGTTTATCAGTACGTTGGCGTCGACCGCCACCGCAAGGGTCAGGACGATACCCGCGATACCCGGCATGGTTAGCGTCGCCCCCGGTAGCAGGGACATGATGCCGATGATCAGCACCAGGTTGGCAATCAGCGCAGACGTCGCAATCAGGCCGAACTTCTTGTAGAAGAAGATCATGAAGATGATGGACACCGCCAGGCCGGCCAGACACGCTTCCAGACCCTGCTTGATGTTCTGCATACCCAGGGTTGGACCGATGGTACGTTCTTCAACAATCTGAATTGGCGCAATCAGCGCACCAGCACGCAGCAGCAGAGAGAGCTGACGCGCTTCGTTCGGGTTGCTGATACCGGTAATACGGAAGCTGTTACCCAGACGAGACTGGATGTTGGCGATGTTGATCACCTCTTCCTCTTTCACCAGCACCGCACGGCCATTGGCGTCTTTCTTGCCGCTGTCTTTGTACTCCACGAACAGGGTCGCCATCGGCTTGCCGATGTTGTCCTTGGTGAAGTTAGACATGATGTTGCCACCTGCGCTATCAAGCGAGATATTCACCTGCGGCTGGTTGTACTCATCCTGGCTTGAAGTGGAGTCGGTGATATGGTCACCGGTCAGGATCACGCGTTTGTACAGCACAACCGGCTGGCCTTCGCGGGTCTGTTTCACTTCGGAATCGCCCGGAACACGGCCTGAGGCCGCAGCAGCCTGATCGACGTTGGAATTCACCAGACGGAACTCCAGGGTTGCTGTCGCACCCAGAATCTCTTTCGCACGTGCGGTATCCTGGATACCCGGCAGCTCAACCACGATACGGTCAGCACCCTGACGCTGTACCAGTGGCTCAGCCACGCCCAGCTGGTTTACACGGTTACGCAGAATGTTGATGTTCTGCTGAACGGCGTATTCACGGGCTTCACTCAGACGCGCGTCGGTCATGACCGCACGCAGCTGGTTGCTGCCCTGAGAGGTGATCACCAGATCGCGGTGACGCTGAGACAGATAAGTCACAGCCTGATCGCGTGCCGCGCTGTCGCGGAACGTGATGCTCATACCGTAATTATCTTCTTTGCGTACGGTGGTGTACGGAATGCCCTTATCGCGCAGATCGCTGCGCAGGCTGTCGATATTCTGTTCCTGTAGCTTGCCGAGCGCGGTATCCATATCCACTTCCATCAGGAAGTGAACACCACCACGCAGGTCAAGACCCAGTTTCATTGGCTCTGCGTTCAGCGCAGCCAGCCAGCGCGGGGTTGCAGGAGCAAGGTTAAGCGCCACGACGTATTTATCACCCAGCACGCCCATCAGCGCTTCACGTGCGCGAAGCTGCGTGTCGGTGGTGTCGAAGCGAGCAAGAATTGCGCCCTCTTCCAGTGCCACAGACTTAGCGGTAATTTTTTCTTCTTGTAACGTTTTCTGGACCTGGATCAGCGTTTGCTCACTGGCGGCGACACCGCGCGCGCCAGTGATTTGAACGGCCGGATCCTCACCATACAGGTTGGGAAGCGCGTACAGCAGGCCGACGATAATCACGACGACCAGCATGATGTACTTCCACAAAGGATAACGGTTTAACACGGCAGTTCCCTTTGGGAAAAGTTGGGATTACAGCGCCTTCATGGTGCCTTTCGGCAGAACGGCAGCTACGAAGTCACGTTTGATAACCACTTCAGTGGTGTCGTTGAGGGCGATAGCAATGTAGCCGTTTTCCGCTACTTTGGTTACGCGACCTACCAGGCCACCATTGGTCAGGACTTCATCGCCTTTCGCGATGGAGTTCATCAGGTTTTTGTGCTCTTTAGTACGCTTCTGCTGTGGACGCAGGATCATAAAGTAGAAGATCAGACCGAACACAACCAGCATCAGAATCAGAGACATCGGGCTGCCCTGCGCTGGTGCGCCCGTTGCTGCTACCGCATCAGAAATAAAAAAGCTCATTCAAATTCCCTCATTATTAAAATTAATCAACGTTCAACGGTGGAACATCCCGCCCCTGACGTTGGTAGAAATCGGTCACGAAGCTCTCTAATTTACCCTCTTCGATAGCCTTACGTAAACCAGCCATTAAGCGCTGATAATAACGAAGATTATGAATGGTATTGAGACGCGCGCCCAAAATCTCGTTGCAACGATCGAGATGATGCAGATACGCGCGAGAATAATTGCGACAGGTATAGCAATCGCACTCGGAATCGAGCGGGCTGGTGTCACTCTTATGCTTCGCGTTACGGATTTTCACCACGCCATCGGTAACAAACAGATGACCGTTACGTGCGTTTCGGGTAGGCATCACGCAGTCGAACATATCAATGCCGCGACGTACGCCTTCCACCAGATCTTCTGGTTTACCCACCCCCATCAGGTATCGTGGTTTATCCGCCGGGATTTGCGGGCAGACATGCTCCAGAATGCGGTGCATATCTTCCTTCGGCTCACCCACAGCCAAACCGCCGACAGCGTAGCCATCAAAGCCTATCTCTACCAGACCTTTAACGGAGATATCGCGTAAATCTTCGTAAACGCTGCCCTGAATAATGCCGAACAGCGCATTTTTGTTTTGCAGGGAATCAAAACGGTCACGGCTACGCTTCGCCCAGCGCAGGGACATCTCCATGGAGCGTTTCGCATAGTCCCAGTCTGCCGGGTATGGCGTACATTCATCGAAGATCATCACAATATCGGAGCCGAGATCGTACTGAATCTCCATCGATTTTTCCGGATCGAGGAAGATCGGATCGCCGTTGATCGGGTTACGGAAGTGTACGCCCTGCTCGGTGATCTTACGGATATCGCCCAGGCTGAAGACCTGGAAACCGCCGGAGTCAGTCAGTATCGGGCCTTTCCACTGCATGAAATCGTGCAGATCGCCGTGGAGCTTCATGATCTCCTGGCCCGGACGCAGCCACAGGTGGAAGGTGTTGCCGAGGATAATCTGTGCGCCCGTGGCCTCAACTTCTTCCGGCGTCATCCCTTTTACGGTGCCGTAGGTGCCAACAGGCATAAACGCGGGGGTTTCCACCACGCCGCGATCAAACACCAGGCGACCGCGACGCGCGCGACCGTCGGTGGTATCAAGTTCAAATTTCATTTTTTCTCCGACGTCAGAAAAACAGTCCAACGTTGTCATACGGTGCCGCGGACTTATTCCCCGACACGCTCATTCAAAGCCTGCGGATTGTACGTGATAAACATCGCGTCACCGTAGCTAAAAAAGCGATATTTTTGTTCTACCGCAGACTTGTAGGCATTCATCGTATGCTGATACCCCGCAAACGCGGACACCAGCATAATCAATGTAGATTCAGGCAGATGGAAGTTGGTCACCAGCGCATCAATGACTTTGTACTGATAGCCCGGGTAGATAAAGATCTGCGTATCGCCAAAGAACGGCTCAATCAACTCGCTTTTCGCAGCCTGCGCGGCGCTCTCAAGAGAACGCACGGAGGTCGTTCCGACAGCCACGACGCGGCTGCCGCGCGCTTTCGCCGCCAGCACCGCATCCACAACCTCCTGCGGCACTTCGGCGTACTCCGAGTGCATGATGTGGTCTTCAATGCTGTCCACGCGCACCGGCTGGAACGTACCCGCGCCGACGTGCAGCGTGACAAACGCCATCTCAATACCTTTGGCGCGCAGCTTTTCCAGCAGCGGTTCATCAAAGTGCAGGCCCGCGGTCGGCGCCGCGACCGCGCCAGGCTTCTGGCTGTAGACGGTCTGATACAGCTCGCGGTCGGCCTCTTCGTCCGGGCGCTCAATATACGGCGGCAGCGGCATGTGGCCGATGGTGTTGAGAATATCAAGCACCGTGCGCTCGTCGTCGAACGCCACTTCAAACAGCGCGTCGTGACGCGCGGTCATAGTCGCTTTAATGCTCTCGTCATCGCCCAGCAGCAGCTCAGCGCCCGGCTTCGGCGCTTTGGAGGCGCGAATATGTGCCAGAATACGTTTATCATCGAGCATACGTTCGACCAGCACTTCAATTTTACCGCCGCTGGCCTTACGGCCAAACAGGCGCGCCGGGATCACGCGGGTATTGTTAAAGACCAGCAGATCGCCAGGGTTGAGCTTGTCGAGCAGATCGGTGAAAGTACCGTGCGTCAGCGCGCCCGTTGGCCCGTCCAGTGACAGCAAGCGACAGCTGCTACGCTCAGGCATGGGGTAGTGAGCAATCAGGGATTCAGGTAGTTCAAAGGAGAAATCGGCGACGCGCATGACGTATACTCGTGACTTAAAAACAGGCGGCATAGTCTAGTGCTCGCGCCCTTTTGCTGCAACAACTAGCCGCCACCGGACAAATAAAACGCATGAATTTTCTCGCTCACCTGCATCTGGCCCACCTCGCGAACAGCTCCCTCTCCGGCAATTTGCTGGCCGATTTCGTGCGCGGCAACCCCGCGGAAGACTACTCCCCCGAGGTTGTCGACGGGATTTTTATGCACCGCCGCATCGACGTGCTGACCGATAACCTGCCGGAAGTAACGGAAGCCAAAGCCTGGTTCCGCCCCGAAACGCGACGCGTGGCGCCAATCACGCTCGACGTCATGTGGGATCATTTCCTGTCGCGCCACTGGTCACAGCTGTCGACTGACATGACGCTGCCAGAGTTTGTGCGCTACGCCCACGCGCAGGTCTCAATCATTTTGCCGGACTCCCCGCCGCGCTTTGTCAATCTGAATAACTATCTGTGGTCTGAACGCTGGCTGGAGCGATACCGCGAGATGGATTTTATTCAGAGCGTCCTGAACGGCATGGCGAGCCGCCGCCCGCGTCTGGACGCGCTGCGCGACTCATGGCATGACCTGGATGAACATTACGATGCGCTGGAAACCCGCTTCTGGCAGTTCTACCCGCGTATGATGATGCAGGCAAAAAATAAAGAACTGTGATGCCGGTTTGATTGATAGGTAAAAACTGGTGGAACGATTGTTACCACCTCTTTGTCTTATTCCCGCGCAGTCTCTATACTGGCCCGCGTTGCGTTCCAAATAACCTTAGTATCTACAGGAGAATCATATGGTTCTGGTAACTCGTCCGGCCCCGGATTTTACAGCTGCCGCAGTTCTGGGTAACGGTGAAATCGTTGAGAACTTCAACTTCAAACAGCACACCAACGGTAAAGCAACCGTTCTGTTCTTCTGGCCAATGGACTTCACTTTCGTTTGCCCGTCTGAGCTGATCGCGTTCGACAAACGTTACGAAGAATTCCAGAAGCGTGGCGTGGAAGTGGTTGGCGTCTCCTTCGACTCTGAATTTGTACACAACGCATGGCGTAACACCCCTGTCGAAAACGGCGGCATCGGTGCGGTGAAATACGCGATGGTTGCGGACATCAAACGCGAAATCCAGCAGGCTTACGGTATCGAACATCCGGACGCTGGCGTTGCACTGCGTGGTTCTTTCCTGATCGACGCAAACGGCATCGTTCGTCATCAGGTTGTGAACGATCTGCCGCTGGGTCGTAACATCGACGAAATGCTGCGCATGGTTGACGCGCTCCAGTTCCACGAAGAGCACGGTGAAGTGTGCCCGGCTCAGTGGGAAAAAGGTAAAGAAGGTATGGCTGCTTCCCCAGACGGCGTAGCAAAATACCTGTCTGAGAACGTATCCAGCCTGTAATCGGCACGGTTTACGAAGAAGGCCCGCTTATGCGGGCCTTTTTTTATGCCTTACGCTGCGTCTCTCGCCAGATGCGCCAGGCCATTCCCGCCAGCAGCATTACCCCTGCGATCAGTACGCCCCAGACCATCAGCGTTTTCATCCGGCTTTCCTGCTCTGCCGCAGACGTCGCGGTTAAACGCGCCTCGCCACCCAGCGGGACAGCCTCCAGCGTATCGGCCATCGGCAGGGCTGCCAGATCGTAGGTCTTACGCAGCCCGGACGGGATCAGCATATCCATGTCCACGCTTGCCGGTTTAGCGGCCCCGTTCCCCCACGCGAGCAGGTACGGCCCTCTTCCCTGCGCGTTGAACACCAGATCGTAGCGCACGCGTTGCCCGGTCACGCCCGGCAGGTTCTGCGGCAGGCGCGCGTTCAGGGCGTTGATTTTCACCGCCTCGACCAGCCCGCCCGGGAGCGAAACCGGTTCAGACGTTTTACCGCCAAGCTGGTAGATCACCTCTTTTTTCAGCGTATGCCACCGATCTTTGTCCGAACTCCGCCAGGCTATTTCTACCGGGAGAACGCCGTCGCCATTCAGCATGAAGCCAATCGCACTGAGGGGTTGCGGATGCGTCCAGCGCCACACGGCTTCGCTTTCGGATACACGCTCTCCCTCTCCCGCCAGGCTAATGTGTTCAGATCCCGCCTGTGCAGGGGCGTTAATGGCGTTGACGCCGGTTAACGTCAGGGCAGAATGCCCCGTGTTCAGCACCAGAAGCAGATAACGATTCGCCTCAGGGGATAACACCATATCGGTATCGATGCGGTCGAGCTTAAGGCGATCCTGCCCGCTCATCACGTCCAGCAGCGGCATCTCTTCGCGCAGGGCTGACCAGTTTTTCAGATCCTCACCGTAATAGACCGATGAGGTCCCCTGCCACGAGCCCTGCGGCGCGTCCCAAATCAGCTGAAGCTGAGAGAGCGGAACCTCAGCCGCGTTTTCCGGCAGAGTCAGCAGATAGTGCTGTCCGGCCGCCGCCGCTTTCTGCCCTTCCAGCACAATTTCCACGCCGTTTCTGGCCCGCAGCATAATTTTCTCGCCGCTGCCCTCTTCCCTGTCCGGCGAGGCGTTAAGCGCAAAGAGGCGCAGAGGCGTTGTGGTCGGCGCTGGCTGCGGACGCGTTGTGGTAACCAGGCTGAACGGTACCGCCTCCCCCGCCTGATTAAACACGCGGACGTCGCGCAGATCGGGCGATGTGCTCTGCTGGTAGACGGACAACGGCAGCATGACCCGATACCACGGCGACGCTGTTGAGGTATCAAGGGACAGGCCGAAGGCATAATCCCGGGGAGATTCCGCCGGTGCGCTCTCGCTTATCGCCGGACCGGACTGGGCCAGCAGTGCCGCACAAACAACCGCTTTCATCCATTTCATTTTTCTTCTCCTGCTTTAGGCGGTAGCGGCGAGAAATAGCCCACAATCAGGACCAGGATCGCCACGCCAATAAACGCGACGGCGCGCGCCAGACCGCCTCCGCCCGCGCTGTCGACCAGCATCAGCTTGAGCATGACCACGCCCAGCAGCGTCGCACCGCCAAGCCACTGCTGGCGGGAGGCCCGACGGGTGGCGCGGATCATCACCACCAGCGCGCAGAACATCCAGAACAGGGCAAAGGTGGTCTGAATAAGCCGCGAATGCCACAGCGATTCCATGTTCCAGGCCACCTCGCCGTACCATGCCAGCGCGCGCAGCAGCGCGCCGTTGAGCCACCAGAAGCCAAGCGCCATCAGCGCAACGGCGGGCCACGGTCGGGACTGCGCAAGCGATGCCGGATAGTAGCGATCCACGGCCCGATAGAAGACCACCAGCCCCAGCAGGGCGAACGCCGCCCCTTCCTCAAGCGGGTTCACCAGCGGCAGCCAGGTCTGACGATAGACCACGCCGTCCTGGAAATTGGTGACCACCAGCAATGCCATGAGCACCACAACCACCGGTATCATGCTAAGACAGGCATAGAGTGCAGGCCAGACTCGAAACGGCCACGCGCGATGCCGCACGGCCGCGGAGAGCGTCATAATTACCCCACCGCCAACAGCCATGGCGATGCCGCTTCCCCAGGCCGCCATCCCCCACGGCAAGGAGCGGGCAAACCAGTAAAGCTCAGCGCCAAGCGCCAGCAAAATCATCCACAACAGCGACAGGTGCAGCCCCATCGACAGGCGCGGAAGATGTTTTTCTTCGTCGTGCCGCAGCAGCATCAGGGCGGCAGGAAGCGCAATACACCAGGCAAGATTTGCCCAGCCGGCCGCCAGGATCTGCTGGTGCGAGACCTGATACAGTACCATCAGCAGCATCATCGGCCACAGCAGCCATTTACTGGCATCCAGCTCCCGCCATGCCAGACGCGCGGCAATTCGCCGCCAGCCCCAGGCCGACACCGCCGTCAGCGTCAGCACGCCCGCCAGAACCGCTAGCTCCGGCTTAAGGATCAGCTGCGACGCGCCCACCAGCGCCACCAGCCAGAACAGCAGCCCACCGGCCAGCAGCGCCCAGCTGCCCGGCAGAGCGATTTTCCGCCACAGCCAGGCCGCAGCCAGCCAGCAGAGGCTAAGCACCGCGAAGATCAGCAGCAGGCTCAGCGACGTGACGCCGTTCATCTGCGCCCACATGGCGCTGCCGAGCGCCAGGATCAGCAGCGCCGTCCCGCTATAACTCATGCGCCGCTGCTGCTGTTGTACGCCCAGCCACAGGATGCCCAGCCCTTCCAGCGCCCAGGCCATCGCCGTCCAGCGTGCCGACAGCGCCAGCGGGATGGCAAGCGTGGCAAACCCGCCGCCAATCGCCAGCGCCGCCATAACCAGCGGTCGTCCGATGGAGGGGTAACGCCGCAGCGCGAGAAACGCCAGCGAGAGGTAAAACGCACCGTAGCCCAGCGCGCTGAGCGCCGGGCCGTACGTCCAGTGCGACGTCATGCCATACTGCATCCCAAAACCCACCAGCGGCGGGGCAAACAGCAGTACGCCGTCAATAATCTGCTTGCCTTTTTCCTGCGCCCGCAGCGACAGCGCCACGCTAAGCACGCCGAAAATCAGCGTATTGGCGATCAGGAACAGTTGGCAGATGACATAGTCTTCAGGCTGGTAGTCGCTCAGCCCCCACAAGCCGCCAACGCCGAACGTAAAGAGCAGCCCGAGCAGATTGAGCTCGCGCCAGTGCTGCCAGATGCTGATGACGAGAATGCCGATGGACAGCAGAAGATAGAAGGAGAACAGCGCCACAAAGCTTCCCCCGCCCGTCGACAGAAGCAGCGGGGCGAGATATCCGCCGAGGCTCGCCAGCATGGCAAGGCTCAGGGCCCTTTGCAGAACGGCCAGCCCAACGCTCGCCGCGCAAATCACCACCAGCAGCGCAAACGCCAGGGTCATCGGCAGCATCTGCCACAGCCGGAATGCGCCAAAGACGGTCAGGTAGAGTACGCCGGTCGCCCCGCCCTGGAGAATAAGGGCATAGATACGCTGCCTGTGCCGCAGCCGCCAGCCAATGACCAGCAGAACCATGGCAAACAGCGCCGTGGCGGCAAGGCGCAGCTCAAGCGGGAACAGTGAATGTTCAACGGTATAGCGCAGCAGGAAAGAGAGACCCAGGAAGAGCAGCACAATCCCCAGCTTCGCCAGCGGATTGCCCTGCATGAACCAGCGCGTCAGCGAGGAGAGAATGCCGCCAAAGGCGGAAGGCCGTTTTGCCGCCCGTACAGGTGCAGGTTTTGCTTCGGTGACGGGCGGTTCGGGACGCTAGGGATCGACAGGTGCGGTAACGGCCTCTGCCGCAGGTTCCTCCACCGGCGTGACGGCCTGCACCGGCGCCGGCACTTTTCCAGCCACACCACGCTGCTCAAGCGCCTCAATGCGCTGGCGAAGCCGGGCGATCTCCTGCTTCGCCGCCGTGCTTCGGTTAAAGCCGATAACCGCCAGCACGGGTGCCACTACCAGCGCAAAAACCAGGAACAAACAGCCAAGGATGTAAAGCTCGTCCATGTTTCCACCTTCACCGTAAACGATCCGTTAAGATTGACACAAATAGTTGCATTTGCGCCATCTTAAAAGGTGAAAACCCTTCTGCCTGCGGTTAACTGCCGAACCAGACCGCCGCAGAAATAGCGGGAAGCGTGAGCACGCTCTCCAGGAACGTCGCTTTGCCCTCTTTACTCTTCCACGTTTTACCGGCCAGCAGCGGGGAATTGTCCAGCACGACTTCGCACGCCTCGCCCCGGTTGATTGCGACCAGCACGCGCTGCTGGTTATAGACGCGAACAAACACCACCACGTTATCGTGGGCGTACACCACCTGACAGCCCCCGTAGCGCAGAGCCTGGCTCTGCTTGCGCAGCGTCGCCATGCGCTGGTACAGGCTGAACAGGTCCTGATCCTGCTTTTCAGGCTCCCACGGGAAGGTTTTACGGCAGAACGGATCGTTGTTGCCGTCCAGCCCGACTTCATCGCCATAGTAGATGCAGGGTACGCCCGGCCAGGTGAAGAGCCAGGTCACCGCCAGCGGAAGGCGCGCCACATCTTTACCCAGCAGCGACTTAAAGCGCGCGGTATCGTGGCTGTCGAGCTGGTTGAACATCCGCAGCTGCTGCTGATGCGACAGGCTGGCGCGATAGTTATCCATCCACGCCATGCAGGTTTCGGCGTCAATATGCTGCGGATCGTAAGAGATATCGGTGTTAGCGAGGAACCCCCACAGCGGGAAGGTGAAGCCGCGATAGTTCATCGCCGCGTCTTCCGCATCTGCCTGCAACCACTGGCGCGCGTCGCCAAAATGCTCCCCGAAAACGAATGCCTCCGGGCGGGCCATTTTTGCCGAGCGGGTAATGGCGGCGACATGCTGTAGATTATTTCGCGCCGCACCCGCTTCCCCCAGCATATGCACCACGTCCAGCCGCCAGCCGTCCATATTCCACGGCGCCTTGAGCCAGTGGCGCACGATGCTGTCTTCCCCGCCGTAGATCTCATTCACCAGCGAGGGCGACTGGAAATCGAGCTTCGGCAGGCTCGGGTAGCCCAGCCAGTCCAGAGCGCGCCCCTCCTCGTCAAAACTGTACCAGTCACGCTGCGGGGAGTCCGGATTATGGCATGCGCCCCCCATCGACTGATTGTGACGATCAAACCAGCCGTGAGAATCCCCGCTGTGGTTGAACACACCATCGAGGATCAGACGCATACCTTCTTTTTGCGTGTTGTGACGCAGCCGCAGCAGCGCCTCGTCACCGCCAAACTGCTCGTCAACGTGGCGATAATCCTGAGTATCGTATTTGTGCACGCTTGGCGCTTTAAACACCGGGTTCAGGTAGAGCGCCGTCACGCCGAGCATTTTCAGGTACGGCAGTTTTTCACTGATACCGTCGAGATCGCCGCCATAAAAGGTTGATCCCCCCGCCTGGGCGGTCAGCGGCTCATCCCATTTTTTCAGGATGATGTCGTGACCGGCCGCATGATGGTAGTAGACCTTGTCCTGATCGGCGGTGCGCTTTTCAGAACGCGCAAAACGGTCCGGGAAAATCTGGTAAAAGACCTGATCATTAACCCACTGCGGGCCGCTATCAGGGCAGTCCACCGCAAACTGCTCCAGGCGCGCGGGCGGAAAACGGCTAAATCCCTGCGGGGTAAACCACAGCTGACGGTCATTCCACAGCAGCTTAAAGCCGTAACGGCGTCGCGGCTGACCGCTGCGCAAATCGATATTTGCCCGCCACGCCGTGATGCCCGGCTGCGGCTGGCTGCGCACTTTGTGCATTTTCAGCGACGTTTCTTCATTATCCACTTCGGCGCGCAGCGTCACGCGTTCAGGCTGATTTTCCCCCGCCAGCCAGAGCGTAATCACAAGGTTGTCTTTGTTTTGCTTAACAAATGGGGCAACCGGAAGGTGCCAGGCGTTTAACATCACGAATCCCCTTTGATGAAATTGACGTCACCTTGCCACAGGGTTGTTAAGGTTAGCTCACCATGACGGAATTTATTGGGGGAGGAGGACGGGGGATGAGACTTTTTGCCGGGGCAAAAAGGCGTGTAGGCCGGGTAAGCGCAGCGCCACCCGGCATTTTTATCTTACTCTGCTTCCGCCAGCTGGCGGTCGCGGCGGCATTTAAACATCCAGCCCACCAGCAGCAGGACGATCCACGCGAAGCCCACGTACAGGGAGATACGTGTATCCGGGTGATAACCAATCAGGCCAATGATGAAGACAAGGAAGATGAGGCCGACGATGGTCGTTGGCACGCCCCCCGGCACTTTGAACTTGAGCGCTTTGGCCTCTTCTGGCGACAGGCGGCGACGGAACGCAATCTGCGACAGCAGGATCATGATCCACACCCACACGGTGGCGAAGGTCGCCAGCGACGCGATCACCAGGAAGACGTTCTCCGGCATGATGTAGTTCAGGTAGACCGAGAACAGCAGCGCCACGGTCATCACCAGCACCGTTACCCACGGAGTGCCGCGACGCGACGTTTTGGCAAACACCTTCGGCGCGCTGCCCTGTTCTGCCATGCCGTGCAGCATGCGGCCCACGCCGAACACGTCACTGTTGATGGCCGACAGCGAGGCGGTCAGCACCACAAAGTTGAGAATGCTGGCCGCAAACGCAATGCCCATATGCTGGAAGGTCAGAACAAACGGGCTGCCGTTGGTGCCCACCTGGTTCCACGGGTAAATGGACATAATCACAAACAGCGTGCCCACATAGAACACCAGGATGCGCATCGGCACCGAGTTAATGGCGCGCGGAATGGACTTCTCAGGGTCTTTCGCTTCCCCGGCGGTGATGCCGATAATCTCGATACCGCCATAGGCGAACATGACCATCTGAAGCGACATGACCATCCCAAGCCAGCCGTTGCTGAAGAAGCCACCGTTGCTCCAGAGGTTATGAATTCCGGTTGGCTGACCGCCGTTACCGATACCCCAGATAATGATGCCGAAACCGGCGAGGATCATGATGATAATGGTCGCAACCTTGAAGAAGGAGAACCAGAACTCCAGCTCGCCAAACACCTTCACGCTCATCAGGTTAACGGCGCAGATGATCAGCACCACGCTCAGCACCCAGATCCAGTGCGGCACGGCGGGGAACCAGACCCCCATATAGATGCCAAACGCCGTTACGTCAGCAATCGCGACAATCAGGATTTCGAAGCAGTAGGTCCAGCCGGTGATAAAACCGGCCAGCGGGCCCAGGTTTTCCTGCGCGTAGCGTGAAAACGAGCTGGCAGACGGGTTGTGAACCGACATCTCACCCAGCGCGCGCATGATGATATAAGCCGCGGCACCGCCGATGATGTAGGCCAGCAGAACGCTTGGACCGGCCATTTTGATGGCATCTGCCGAGCCATAAAAAAGACCGGTGCCGATAGCCGAGCCCAGCGCCATAAAGCGGATGTGGCGGGTGCTCAATCCACGTTTAAGTTTGTTAGTGCTTTCCATTAAAATCTTGCCATTCAACACGAAAAAAACAAAAAACCACGGGGCCTTAAGCCCCGTGGTTAAACAATTTGTTGCCGTTGATTAATGGGCGTTGGAGGTTACCTGACGCCCGGCAGCACGGTCCCAAACAATCGCCAGAACCAGCGCAACAACGGAAGGCATCAGCCAGGCCAGGCCCTGCTCGGACAGCGGCAGACGCTGTGTCCAGGCTGGCAGGATTTCTGCAAATGCTGATGCTTTGATCCCGTCAAGGATACCAAAAATCAGGCTGATAAACATGGTTGGCGCAATAATTCGCGTAGAGTTATGCCACCACGGACGCGTGAAGCTCAGCACGACCAGCACGATACATGGCGGATAGATCGCCGTCAGCACCGGAATGGACACCTGAATCAGGTGGCTCAGACCGAGGTTCGACACCGCCATGGAGAAGATGCCGAGGATAAACACCAGCGTGCGGTAAGAGAGCGGCAGATACTGGGCGAAGAACTCTGCACAGGCGCAGGTCAGGCCCACCGCCGTCACCAGACACGCCAGGAAAATCAGCGCGGCCAGCAGCATGCTGCCTGCCCCACCAAAGGTGTGCTGCACGTAAGCATGCAGGATCGCCGCGCCGTTTGCGCTCTGATCGACCAGCGTTGCGCTATCTGAACCCAGACGGAACAGCGCCAGATACAGCAGCGTCAGGCCGACACCGGCCATCAGGCCAGCCCAGATGGTGTAGCGGGTCAGCAGACGCGCTTCGGTCACACCGCGAGAACGCGCGGCGTTAACGATAACAATACCAAACACCATCGCGCCGAGCGTATCCATCGTCAGATAGCCATTCACGAAACCGTTTGAGAACGCGGCGTTCTCATACGCGTCCATCGCGGAGCTGATAGGACCCGCAGGCCAGACGATAGCCGCAACCGCCAGCACAATCAGCGCCACAATTTTCAGCGGTGCCAGGAAGTTACCTACGGTATCCAGCAGTTTGCCCGGATAGAGAGAAACCAGAATCACGATGGCGAAGTAAATCAGGCTGTAAATAAACAGCGGCATCGCGCCGTCACCGGTCAACGGAGCGATACCCACTTCAAAGGAGACGGTCGCCGTACGCGGGGTTGCGAACAGCGGGCCAACGGCCAGATAGCAGACGGTTGCCAGCAGAACGCCGGCCACTTTGCCAATCGGGGTGCTGAGGCTGTCCACACCGCCGCCCACTTTCGCCAGCGCGATGACGGTCAGTACCGGTAGACCCACGGCAGTCAGCAGAAAGCCAAACGCAGCCGTCCAGACGTGTTCACCCGCCTGTAAGCCAACCATTGGCGGGAAAATGATGTTGCCTGCGCCAACGAACAGCGCAAATGTCATAAAGCCCAGCGCGATAATGTCACGCGATTTCAAGTGATGGGTCATAAAACCTTACTGCCTGTGGATGTGGTGTTGAAAACGTTGAGATTTTCGCCATCCCTGCCGGGACAATGCAGCGGAAAATTTGCTCAATTTCAGCGGGATATGCTCCCGTCCTGGCGTGGAGAAGAATAGTTTTTCGATTTACCACGCATATACAGTCGGTCTGACAGTATATGGGGGGCAATTTAAACGCTTATAACGTTTAAAGGCAAGGAGGGATCGTAAAACCAGAACAATATGCCAGCATGAAAATGCAGACCAAAATAATATGCCATGTATAAGAAAAACTCATGGCTAATCATGCGAACAAAAAAGCAGCAGCCGTATAATATTCAGCCGCGTTTCGCTTGACTGCAAAGCAAACGGGCCAGCAAGTGCTGACCCGTGGAAAGGTAAACTGACACGCCTGCCATCAGGCGCTTTTTTTGGCAATTAATCGTTCCGGGAGCACGAAGCTAAAGCGCGTGCCCTTGCCCAGGGTACTTTCGATATCAAGACGGCTGTCGTGGTGGCTCACCGCATGCTTCACGATTGCCAGCCCCAGCCCGCTCCCCCCGGTCTGCCGCGAGCGCGCTTTATCCACCCGGTAGAACCGTTCGGTAAGACGCGGAAGGTGTTCTGGCCCAATCCCCGGGCCGTTGTCCTCGACGCTAAATTCAGCGCCCGCCGGGGTATGCTGCCAGCGCACCGTAATATGCGTCCCTTGCGGGGTATGATTCACGGCGTTATACACCAGGTTTGAGATAGCACTGCGCAACTCATCTTCACTGCCAAGCACTTTCAGCGTGTTATCAACGTCAAAAGCCAGCGTGTGCTGATTATGGCTCAGCGTTTGGGCCTCGCGCTCCACCACCCGCAGCATCATCGGCACGTCAATGATGTCGTTTAGCGCCAGCGACGGGGCTGCCTCAATCTTTGAAAGCGTCAGCAGCTGTTTGACCAGCCCTTCCATGCGGAACGTCTGCTCCCGCATGGTATGCAGCGCTTTCTCACGCGGCGCCCCCTCCAGCGTTTGTTCCTGCATCATCTCCAGGTAGCCCTGAAGCACCGTCAGCGGCGTACGCAGCTCGTGACTGACGTTAGCAAAGAAGTTACGGCGCGCGCCCTCAAGCTGGTGCATCTGGGTTACGTCACGAGCCACCATCAGCCACTGCCGATCGCTGTAGGGCATCACGCGGATTTCCAGATGACGACCGTTGTTGAGCTTAAGGTTATGCGGACGGGTAAAATCGCGCTTTTTCAGATACAGCGTGAACTCGGGATAACGCAGAAGGTTAAGGATATTTTGGCCATTATCATCCGGCCAGCGCAGGCCCAGCAGCTGTTGCGCGAGGCCATTACACCAGAAGATGGTCCCTTCTTCCGTCGTCAGGATCACCGCGTCCGGCAGCGACTCCGCGCCGCTGCGAAAGCGTTTGATCAGGCTTCCCAGCTCACGACGACGCTTTTTATTACGCATCTGCATCTGGTGCAGGCCGTAGAGCAGCGGCTCCCAGCTCCCGCTTCCCGGCGGAGGTGTCATACTCCTGTCGACCCATAGCCACCAGGAGAGGCGCAGTAAATTCCAGAAATGCCAGACGAGCAGTCCCGTCACGGCCACCAGTAAAAACCACGGCAGATAGCCAAAAACAGCCCCCAGAATGAGGGCCGGAATACAGCTTAAGATCAGTTCAAAGACGAGCCTTTTCCATGACAGACGTTCCAGCACGCGTCACACTCCTGTCATTGTTCAGAAACGGGTCGAGAAACGATAACCCGTGCCGCGGACCGTCTGTACCATGCGATCGTGGCCGCTCAGTTCCAGTGCTTTACGCAGGCGGCGAATATGGACGTCAACCGTTCGGTCTTCGACATAGACGTTAGTTCCCCAGACGTTATTCAGCAACTGTTCGCGGCTGTAAACGCGTTCCGGGTGTGTCATAAAGAAGTGAAGGAGTTTAAATTCGGTGGGTCCCATATCGAGGGGATTTTCACCAGTCATGACCCGGTGTGAGGTAGGATCGAGGCTCAGCCCCTGCATCTCAATCACCTCTTCCACCGCCATCGGTGAAATACGGCGCATCACCGCTTTGATTCGAGCCACCAGCTCTTTCGGAGAGAACGGTTTGGTAATGTAATCGTCCGCACCGGTTTCCAGACCGCGCACGCGATCCTCTTCTTCACCGCGCGCCGTCAACATCACTACCGGGATATCGCGGGTCATCGCCTCGCGCTTAATATGCTTGATAAACTGCAATCCGGAACCGCCAGGTAGCATCCAGTCCAGCAGGATCAGGTCGGGCCAGGGTTCATTCAGCTGGTTCACCGCGCTGTCATAATCTTCCGCTTCAACCGGCTGGAAGCCATTTTGTTCAAGCACGAAGCACACCATTTCACGGATCGGAGCTTCATCTTCTACGACCAGAATACGTCTCGCCATACTTTGCCCTGTCTTATCGTATTTAAGTTACAAGTCTGTAATGCGGCGTCATTATGCGTCAGATTTATGACAGATTTATGAAAAACATTACCACGGTAAATGGCAAACTGTTGTTTTATTACAGCGGTTATTTTCCGCTCCCCGAACGTTTATAATCCTGCTTTCTTATTATTGCCACGGATCTCTTATGCGCATACTTCACACCTCAGACTGGCACCTGGGTCAAAATTTTTACAGCAAAAGCCGCGCTGCGGAACATGAAGCGTTCCTGAACTGGCTGCTGGAGACGGCTCAGGCTCACGAGGTGGACGCAATTATTGTGGCAGGCGACATTTTTGATACCGGATCGCCGCCAAGCTATGCGCGTGAGCTGTACAACCGTTTTGTGGTTAACCTCCAGCAAACCGGTTGTCACCTGGTGATTGTCGCCGGAAACCATGATTCCGTGGCGATGCTGAATGAATCCCGCGATATTCTGGCGTACCTCAATACCACCGTGGTGGCCAGCGCCGGACACGCGCCGCAGATCCTGAAAAAACGCGACGGCACGCCGGGCGCGGTGCTGTGCCCTATCCCGTTTTTACGCCCGCGCGATATCGTGCAAAGCCAGGCCGGCCTGTCCGGCAGCGAAAAGCAGCAGCATCTGTTGCAGGCCATCACCCGCTATTACCACCAGCAACATACGGAAGCCTGTGCCCTGCGCGGTGAACAGGCCATTCCGATCGTTGCCACCGGACACCTCACCACCGTCGGGGCCAGTAAAAGTGACGCGGTGCGCGAGATCTATATCGGTACGCTGGACGCGTTTCCGGCGCAGAACTTCCCGCCCGCTGACTACATTGCCCTCGGGCACATTCACCGGGCGCAAATCATCGGCGGCTGCGAGCACATCCGCTACAGCGGCTCGCCCATTTCGCTCAGTTTTGACGAAACGGGCAAAGCCAAATCCGTGCATCTGGTGAGCTTCAAGGACGGCAAACTCAGCGCCGTTGAGACGCTTGAGGTCCCGGTCACCCAGCCGCTGGCGGTGCTGAAAGGCGATCTGGCCGCCATTACCGCCCAGCTTGAACAGTGGCGCGGCGCAGTGCTTAACCCGCCCGTCTGGCTCGATATCGAAATCGCCACCGACGACTACCTGTACGATATGCAGCGTAAAATTCAGACGCTGACGGAAGACCTTCCCGTGGAGGTGCTGCTGGTACGCCGCAGCCGCGAGCAGCGCGAGAAAATTCTGCTGAGCGCTCAACGTGAAACGCTGAGCGAACTCCGGGTTGAAGAGGTGTTCGCGCGGCGCCTTGCGCATGAAGAGATGGACGAGGCCAGGCAAACGAGGCTTAACGAGCTGTTTGCCCAGACCCTGCATACCCTCAATGACGAGGAAGAAAACGCATGAAAATTCTGAGCCTGCGTCTGAAAAATCTGAATTCACTGAAAGGCGAGTGGAAAATTGATTTCACCGCGGAGCCGTTCGCCAGCAACGGGCTGTTTGCCATCACTGGTGCCACTGGCGCAGGTAAAACCACGCTGCTGGACGCCATCTGCCTGGCGCTCTACCACGAAACGCCGCGCCTTAATAAGGTCTCTCAGGCCCAAAACGACCTGATGACGCGCGATACCGCCGAATGTCTGGCAGAGGTGGAGTTCGAGGTCAAAGGCGTCGCCTATCGCGCTTTCTGGAGCCAGAACCGCGCCCGCAACCAGCCGGACGGAAACTTACAGGCACCGCGCGTGGAGCTTGCCCGCTGCGAAGACGGCAAAATTCTGGCCGACAAAGTCACGGATAAGCTGGAACAAACCGCCGCACTGACCGGGCTGGACTATGGGCGCTTTACCCGCTCGATGCTGCTCTCTCAGGGGCAGTTTGCCGCCTTCCTGAATGCGAAACCGAGCGATCGCGCTGAGCTGCTGGAAGAACTGACCGGCACGGAAATTTACGGCCAGATTTCCGCCATGGTCTTTGAAAAACATAAAGCGGCACGCAGCGCGCTGGAGATGTGTGAAGCGCAGGCCGCAGGCGTTGTCCTGCTGAGCGAGGAACAGCAGCACCACTTGCATCAAAGTTTGCAGGCGCTCACTGACGAAGAGAAAATACTGCTGGCCCGGCAGCAGAGTCAACAGAAAGATTTTCAGTGGCTTACGCGTAACGACGAGCTAATCCGTGAACAGCAGCGCGCAGCCGTTTCGCAGCAGCAGGCGCAACAGGCTCTGACGGACGCCGCTCCACAACTGGCGAAGCTTCAGCTGGCCCAGCCCGCCGCCCAGTTGCGTCCCCTGTGGGAGCACCAGCAGGAGCAAACCGCCCGCCTGTCGCAGACCGAAGAGCGAATTGTCGAAGTAAATACTCGCTTACTCGACAGAGCGGCACAGCGCGCGCGTATCCGCAACGGTGCGCAGCGCAACCGTGAACAGTTGCAGACAGAGCACACGGCGCTGACGAAGTGGCTGACCGAGCACGATCGTTTCCGTCAGTGGGGACAGGAAATTGCCGGCTGGCGGGCGCATTTTACGCAGCTGAGTCGCGATAAAAATCAGCTCGCAGCCCAGTCGGCGCGCATTGCTGAGCTCCGCCAGAAGCTGGCCGAGATGCCGGAAAGTACGCTGACGCTGACGGCTGAGGCCATCACGACGACAATGGAGCAACAGGCACACACGCGGGCGCTTCGCCAGCGTCTGACCGCGCTTCACGCTCGCTATCAGCCGCTGCAAAAACGGCTGCGCCAGAATGCGGAAAGCGTGAAGAAAGCACAGGCTGAGCGGGTCACGCTCAACGACACCCTGACCCTGCGCCGCCAACAGTATAAAGAGAAAAATCAGCACTTTGTCGATCTTAAGGCGCTCTGTGAGCGTGAAGCGACAATCAAAGATCTTGAGAACTATCGTGCTCAGCTGGAAGCCGGTAAGCCTTGCCCGCTCTGCGGCTCATGCGAACATCCGGCCGTGGTGCAGTATCAGGCACTCGAACTGACCGACAATCAGCGCCGCCGCGATGCCCTCGAAAAAGAGGTTGCCGCGCTGAAAGAGGAAGGGTTGCTGGTGCTCGGGCAGGTCAATGCGCTGACCCAGCAGATCCAGCGCGAGACAGAGGAAGCCCAGTCTCTCTCTCAGGAAGAGCAAGCACTTACTAAAGAGTGGCTGGAGGTCTGCACTTCCCTGAACATAGCGCTGAATATTCAGGATGATATCGCCCCCTGGATGTACGAACAGGAGCAGTACGAACGCCAGCTTTATCAGCTAAGCCAGCGTCTGACGCTGCAAAACCAGCTCAATGAACAGGAAGGACAGGCGCGCCAGCACCAGCAGCAGCTGGCGGCGACGCGTCAGGCGCTGGCTGCTTCGTTACGGTCGCTGTCGCTTAGCGAGCCCGATGAGGGTACTGAAAATGCCTGGCTCAGCGCGCGCGAAAACGAGTACGCCCGGTGGCAGGAAAAACAGGCCCAGCACGGTACGATTCAGGAGCGTATTACCGCCCTGATGCCCATTCTGGATACGCTGCCGATTTCCGATAATGCAGAAGCCGACGCGGTGATCCCTGAGAACTGGCGTGCGATCCACGACGAATGCGTGTCGCTGCAAAGCCAGCTCGCCACCCTACAGCAGCAGGAGACCCTGGAGCGTGAACGGCTTCAGCAATCGCAGGCTCAGTTCAGCGCCGCGCTGACCGCGAGCTGCTTCGCCGATCGCGAGGCATTTCTCGCCGCCCTGCTGGATGATGCCTCGATGCGCCAGCTTGAACAGCAAAAGCAGACGCTCGAGAACCAGCTTCAGCAGGCCATGGCGCTCTCGGTACAGGCAAGCCAGCAGCTTCAGGCGCACCAGGCACAACGCCCGGAGGGGCTGGAAACCGACGCCGCAACCCTTCAGGCAGGGTTACAGCAGCTGGCGCAGAAGCTTCGGGACAACACCACGCATCAGGGCGAGATACGCCAGCAGCTTAAACAGGACAGCGATAACCGTCTGCATCAGCAGGCGTTAATGCAGCAGATTGAGGAAGCGGCGCGTCAGGCCGACGACTGGGGCTATCTCAATGCGCTGATAGGCTCCAGCACCGGCGATAAATTCCGTAAATTCGCCCAAGGGCTGACGCTGGATAACCTGGTGTGGCTTGCCAACCAGCAGCTCAATCGTCTGCACGGCCGCTACCTTCTCCAGCGTAAAGCGAGCGACGCGCTGGAGCTGGAGGTGGTCGACACCTGGCAGGCCGATGCGGTACGCGATACGCGCACCCTTTCCGGCGGGGAGAGTTTCCTGGTCAGCCTGGCGCTGGCCTTAGCGCTTTCCGATCTGGTCAGTCACAAAACGCGGATTGACTCGCTGTTTCTGGATGAAGGGTTCGGCACGCTCGACAGCGAAACGCTGGATACCGCGCTGGATGCGCTCGACGCGCTGAACGCCACCGGGAAAACCATCGGCGTGATCAGCCACGTCGAGGCAATGAAAGATCGTATTCCGGTGCAGATCAAAGTGAAGAAGATCAACGGACTGGGATACAGCAGGCTGGACAGGGAGTTTGCGGTGGGTTAAATGATGGGGCGCTGTGATCTGGTGCCCTCACCCTGGCCCTCTCCCACGGGGAGAGGGTACAAAAACTTGCGTTGCTGTTTTGCGTTTATTCCGGCCACAACCACGCCGCGCCGCGCACGCCGCTGGAATCACCGTGAACGGCTTTGCGGATCGGCGTTTCACACTCGCCGCCAAATACCCACTGTTTTATCAGCGTGGGCACCGTCGCGTACAGCCGGTCGACGTTGCTCATGCCGCCGCCCAGCACAATGACGTCGGGGTCGAGAATATTGATCACATGCGCAAGGGATTTTGCCAGCCGCATTTCGTAGCGGCTGAGCGCCAGTTCAGCCACCGGATCCTGCTCGTCAACCAGACGCATAATCTCGTTACCTTTCAGCGGCTGGCCGCTCAGACGATGATAATCGGTGGCAAACCCCGTACCGGAAATAAAAGTCTCAATACAGCCCTGCTTGCCGCAGTAGCACGGTACTTCGGCGCGGTATTTGAGTTCATCGTCGTCCATCCACGGCAGCGGGTTGTGTCCCCACTCGCCCGCGGTGCCGTTGCCGCCAATATGCGAGCGTCCGCCGATAGCCACGCCCGCCCCGCAGCCGGTGCCGATGATGACCGCAAAAACGGTCTGCGCACCTGCCGCTGCGCCATCGACGGCCTCGGACACCGCCAGGCAGTTGGCGTCATTTGCCAGACGCACTTCCCGGTTCAGACGTTGACTTACGTCTTTATCAAACGGCTGACCGTTGAGCCAGGTGGAGTTGGCATTTTTCACCACGCCAGTATAGGGCGATATGGAGCCGGGGATCCCCATCCCCACCGTCCCCGTCTCGCCCGTTGCCTGCTCTGCCATATCGACCAGGCGAGCAATCGTTTCGAGGGTCTGGTGATAATCATCGCGCGGCGTAGGCAGACGATGGCGAAACAGTTGCTCTCCCTGCTCGCTCAGCGCAATAACTTCTGTTTTGGTGCCGCCCAAATCAATCCCAATACGCACAATACACTCCTCATTATTTTGATTATCAACAGAGTAGAAGCCCGCATCCCGATTAGCAATGCAAGCGATGCGACAATTCGTTATCATGCCCGCTGATTTAACGACAAGGCCGTGGAAATTATCATGCTGTGGTTCAAAAATTTGATGGTTTACCGTCTCAGCCGCGACGTTTCGCTGCGTGCAGAAGAGATGGAAAAACAGTTAGCCGCTTACTCCTTTACCCCTTGCGGTAGCCAGGATATGGCAAAAACCGGCTGGGTTCCGCCAATGGGTTCTCAAAGCGATGCGCTGACCCACGCCAGCAGCACGGGGCAAATCATCGTTTGCGCCCGTAAAGAAGAGAAGATCCTGCCGACGCCCGTGGTTAAGCAGGCGCTCGAAGCGAAGATCTTCAAGCTGGAAGCTGAACAGGGCCGTAAGCTTAAAAAAACCGAAAAAGATTCGCTGAAGGATGAAGTGCTGCACTCGCTGCTGCCGCGCGCCTTTAGCCGCTTTAGCCAGACCATGATGTGGATCGACACCGTTAACGGGCTGATCATGGTGGACTGCGCCAGCGCCAAAAAAGCGGAAGATACGCTGGCGCTGCTGCGTAAGAGCCTTGGCTCATTGCCGGTGGTTCCGCTGGCGCTGGAAACGCCGATTGAGCTGACCCTGACGGAGTGGGTACGCAGCGGGACGGCCGCTCAGGGCTTCCAGATCCTTGATGAAGCAGAGCTGAAAGCGCTGCTGGAGGACGGCGGCGTGATCCGCGCGAAGAAACAGGATCTGGTGAGCGACGAAATCGCCGTGCACATTGAAGCGGGCAAAGTGGTGACCAAACTGGCGCTCGACTGGCAGCAACGCATTCAGTTTGTGATGTGTGATGATGGCTCGGTGAAGCGTCTGAAGTTCTGCGACGAGCTGCGCGATCAGAACGAAGACATTGACCGCGAAGATTATGCCCAGCGCTTTGACGCAGACTTTATCCTGATGACCGGCGAGCTGGCGGCGCTGATCCAGAATCTGGTGGAAGGCCTCGGCGGCGAAGCGCAGAGGTAAATCTCTATCACCCTCTCCCCCACGGGGAGAGGGAAAAAAACATCACTTCAGATAGCGGCACAGATATGAGGTTGGCTCAGCAACCTGTAAATGGAACTCGCTGTGGCCCGGCACGTTGAATACCTGCCCGGCGCTATAGACTTTCCACTCCGTTTCACCCGGCAGTAAGACGTTCAGCGCGCCGCTGACCACCGTCATCTCTTCCGCTTCTGCGGTGCCAAAGGTGTATTCCCCTTCTGCCATTACGCCGACACTGGCGCGGCCAGTGCTGCTGCTGGTAAAACCAATGGATTTCACTTTACCGGAAAAGTATTCGTTACTTTGAAGCATGAACTGGCCCTTATATTTATAGAGAAAAATCCACTATAGGGGCCATGCTCATGACCTGTCACGCAAAATTCATTACACCAGTAATTCCGACGCCAGGCGCGCCATCAGGACGTTAGAGAGCAGCACCGGAACATCCAGCGCCTTTTGCAGTAAATCACGATGCCGCTGATGGAACCCCAGGCAGTCCAGCATCAGGACATCCGCCCCTCTGTCGATCAACTCCTGTCCAGCCGCAATTAGTTTCGCTTCGCTGTCCCAGAACGGATTTGCCAGCGCGTACAGCGGAGTGTGCTCCAGCGCGGCCCACTTCACCGTCTGGTTATCCAGCAGTTCTTCAACGGGAACAATAACCCCAACCTGATGACCATCAACAATTGACGCCACCAGCGGCGGAATGATCCGCATCGGTTCGAGCAGAATGGCATTACGCGCGCTAAGCCCTTTAACCGGTGCCGTGCTCATCAGCAAAATGACGTCATAGTCTTGATTATCGAGCACTTCGATCACGCCTTGTAGCGCGCGCTCGATTTTCTGACGCGACACATGCGCCAGTTTACCGTCGCTTAATAACGTTGCCAGGGGCTCATCCCCCGCCTCGACAGCGTAGTCTTCCATGACCTCTTCCCGACTCATCTTCCCTAACAGGCTAAGATGCTTAATCTGTTGTTCAGAGATATGCTCCGTGAGGAGCGGTAATACTTCGCTTACAGGGACCACACCGATTGTGAGGATCGCCAACGTCGCCTTCATTTTGATCGCCTTCCGTTACTACCACAACTGCCACACAGGTACAGGCTCACTACGCTGCACCGTTTATTTATTCAACAAAACAGCACCAAGCGTAGCAGGGGACCTCTACACCGTAGTGTAAAGATCGACTGGCCTTTCCGAATCCACCTGTAATAACTAAATATTAACTGCTACTTAACAATGGCGATAAGTTAAAAGTGTGATGCAGGCACGGTTGTAACGAATTCGGACTTTTATCAGGACTTCTCTGGATCCTCATAGCGCCGTTTCGCATCCCGCGCTTCCTGTTCGGTTTCATGTTCGCTGATCAGCGAATCGGGTTTGGGGTGATCGGCACGCAGCTGGTACCAGGTTACGGTCTCATCGCCATTACCTTTTTCAACGGTAACGATGCGGGCTTCACGTGGATAGGGAGGTCTGGTTGGCATAGCTCATCCTTTTTTTATGTCTGAGCTATGAGTATAGACGGCTGTTAGCTGGCGCAAGCCAAACGCAGGGCGGTAATAATCTGAATCGCAACTTTTTCGGGTGACGCCGAAGCATCCACAACATGGTGTGCCGCCTCGCGGTATAGCGCATCGCGTTCGGCGAGCACGTCGCTGACCTCTTCACTCAGCGGTTTCGCGGTCAGCGCCGGGCGCTGCCCCTCTTCCGGAAACGCTTCCAGCCGCCCCACCAGCGTCGATACCGGGGCACAGAGGTAGATCACGACACCTTTGTCGCGCATAAACTGACGATTGTACGGTGCCAGAATAATGCCCCCACCGGTTGCAATCACGGTTGACGGTGCGGTCACCGCTTCCAGCGTAGCCGTTTCGCGCGCGCGAAAGCTCTCCCACCCCTCATTCTCCACGATATCGGCGATGGTCTGACCGGCATTCTCCTGGAGCCAGTGGTCAGTATCAACGAACCGACTCTGGCACAAACGCGCCAGCTCCAGACCAACGGTCGTTTTCCCACAGCCGCGAGGGCCAACTAAAAAGATGGGTGGGTTCATAACCAGGTGTTCCCCTTGATGCCGGATAACTGAAGGCTGTAAAGAAATGATTGCAGAAGATGTTGCGCTAACTTTACTGCAAAGCGGTACGGAATGACAAGCCTGTGGAAGCCACACTGTACCACAAAACAGCCCGGAGGATGTCTACGCCGGGCGGCGTTTCACTTCCAGCAGCCATTTGTCCAGCTCGGCGGCAAACTGCTGGCGATCGCGCTGCGACAGGCTATCTGGCCCACCGGTCTGCACGCCGCTGGAACGCAGCGTATCCATAAAATCACGCATGGTGAGTTTCTCGCGGATCGTTGCCGGAGAATAACGTTCACCGCGCGGGTTCAGCGCCGCCGCCCCCTTCGCCAGAACATCGGCTGCCAGCGGGATATCCGCGGTGATCACCAAATCCCCCGCGCTGCACAGGCGTACTATCTCGTTATCCGCCACGTCGAACCCGGCCGGAACGCGCAGAGAACGAATGTATCTGGAAGGCGGCACGCGGATATTCTGGTTCGCCACCAGCGTCAGCGGCATCTGCACGCGCTCGGCAGCGCGAAATAAAATCTCTTTGATCACGTTCGGACACGCGTCCGCATCAACCCAAATCGCCATAGTCTCTCCCCAATATGATTCTGGCGACTATTGTCGCCTGCATTTCGTTGTTAAGCTATCAGTGAGAGATAACAACGCATAATAACGGAGAGACGTGATGGATAAGAAAATCGGGTTTATCGGCTGCGGGAACATGGGTAAAGCTATCCTCGGTGGACTGATTGCCAGCGGCCAGGTGCTGCCGGGGCAGATTTGGGTCTATACCCCGTCACCGGATAAGGTCGCGGCGCTGCGTGATGAGTATGGTATCAACGCCGCAGAAAGCGCGCAGGAAGTGGCTCAGGTTGCGGACATTGTCTTTGGCGCCGTTAAGCCGAATATCATGATTAAAGTCCTGAGCGAGATCACCTCCAGCCTGAATAAAGATACTCTGGTGGTGTCGATTGCCGCAGGTGTGACCCTCGATCAGCTCGCCCGCGCGCTGGGCCACGACCGTAAAATTGTTCGTGCCATGCCGAACACCCCATCGCTGGTGAATGCCGGCATGACCTCCGTGACCCCGAACGCCCTGGTGACGTCTGAAGACGTGGCGGATGTACTGAATATTTTCCGCTGCTTCGGCGAAGCGGAAGTGATTGCCGAAGCGATGATCCACCCGGTAGTAGGCGTGAGCGGCTCGGCGCCGGCGTATGTCTTTATGTTTATCGAAGCCATGGCGGATGCCGCCGTGCTGGGCGGCATGCCGCGCGCGCAGGCTTACAAATTTGCGGCGCAGGCGGTAATGGGCTCGGCCAAAATGGTGCTGGAAACGGGTAAACATCCGGGCGAACTGAAAGATATGGTGTGCTCGCCGGGCGGCACGACCATTGAAGCCGTGCGCGTGCTGGAAGATCGTGGCTTCCGCTCCGCCGTGATCGAGGCGATGCAAAAATGCATGGAAAAATCAGAGAAGCTGAGCAAGTCCTGACGAGCAACGCCGGGCAAATCGCAGACCGGAACGGTATGAGTCATCCTGTAACAGCTGCTGGTGCCCGCTTCCCGAATGTGCTCGTGATTTCATAAAATTCATCGTTCATCCTTTGTGGGAAAATTATGAAACAATTTCCCCAATTATAGAGAGGGGATGTCAGCGAAAGTATGAAATTTTGGGTGAGCCACTATCGTGACTCACCCATAGCACTACGCCTGTTTCTTCAGGCACGCGCTCATGAACTTGCTGCGATCGTCGCCTTTCAGCATCTGCTGCGTCGCCTGAGCATTACACTCGCGCATTTTTTGCTGCTGCGGGGTCAGGCTTTTTTCATCCGGTTTGGTCGCCCCCTTCTTAAGGCAGTCGCTCATATATGTTTTACGGGCATCCCCTTTCAGACTTTGCGATGTCGCCTGTTGGTTACAGGTCGTCATGCGCTGCTGCTGAGGCGTTAACGTTTTCTCTTCCGCGTGTGCTGAGGCCATCAGACACAGGCCTGAGAGCAGGGTAACCAGTATTGTGGTTTTCATTGCACCATCCTTTATGTGAAGTTCCACGTTAAGTCTGGTTCGTTACGGGAAAAAAACCACCCTGCAACCATGATTTTCGCGGGGCTTCCCGGTTATTTCAGTTCCATCGCGGTGCGATTATCATTATCCGGTTACGCCGGAAGGACAAAAGTAATTAATAACGTAAATAATGCGGTGAAAAGTGTGCTCTGCTTCAATTTAATTACCCCATAACAAGTGGGTAAAAATAAAAACAGCGCGACGCCAGGCATCCTGCATGACAATTCTGTGACACGTCATTTTGACCTCTGGCAGGTTAGCTGCGAGGATGCCTTAAAAGCTTCTTTACGTATTGCTGAAGCAGCTCCGCATCTTCTGTGGGCACCTGTGAATCAGGGCGGGCATTCTCCAGCGCGCCTTCAACGTTGTTGATCAACGCCTCCTGCTCCGGTTTTGCCATCTGTCGCAACAGTGCCGTAACGACGATTTCCAGCGCCTCGACCTGGGCAACCAGCTCTTTCGACTCTTCTTCCTTTTGGGCAAGCTTAACCAATAACTCAGCAATGAGATTTTTCATGGTGGTATTTCCTTTTGTGATTCCCCCTGAAATTAACACCCTCAATGAATAATGCAAAGCATGAATTGATTTTCTCTTATGCAAAAGTGATATCGCTGCCAAAAAGATATTCCAAACCGGGAGCGAAACGTTTTTCCAAAAGAAACGCGCCGCATTTCGTTATATAAAAATACGGCGTTCATAAGAATAAATAATATATTATCGTGTTTACCGGGCTGACTTTGCCTCAGCGATTTGCCTGCGACGTCGCAAGGCAAAGGCCAGTTGAATAATATTAATAAGCACCACCACCGCCGTTGCGGCAAATACCCAGCGGAACCCCGCCATCGCCGAGACCGATGCGCCAATCAGCGGGCCCGCTACGTTGCCTAAATACATGAACGACTGGTTGTAGCCAAAAATGCGGCCTGTTACCTGGTCACTGGAATATTTCACCAGCAGCGTCTGAACCGCAGGCAGCATGGCGCCATCCGCAAAACCAAGCAGGAAGCGCAGCACGCCGAGCTGAAGTGGTGTGTTGACGAACGACATGGCAAAGAAGAGGATCACGGCGATGATGAGCGTTGCCATCAGAATGCGTGCCGTACCGATCCTGTCACCCAGTTTTCCCAGACGCGGCGCGGACATCAGCGCCGACACGCCCGGCACGGCGGCAATCATCCCGCTCAGAAAAGCAATGTTGCTGCTGTCCGGCGCCATCGACTTGATAAACAGCGCCAGAATCGGCCCCACCGAGCCGTTGCAGAGCTGGATCACCATCGTGGTGACAAAGAGGCTGATCATCAGGCCAGGATAAGGCAGCGAAGCGAAAACCGCCTTTCCGCTCAGGCGTTCGGATTTGCTTACAGCAGGCCGCCCGCCCTCTTTGATCAGAAAAAGGGTGACCATAAAGCTGATTGTCAGCAGGATGGCGGTAATGATAAAGACCGCACGCAGCCCGACATGGTCGGCCAGGAAGCCACCGAGCAGCGGGCCGCCAATCACCCCGCTGATCTGTGCGGTGGAAAGCGTACTGAGCGCCCAGCCGCTCCGCTCGCGCGGTACCTGCGAGGCCACCAGCGCCATGGCGTTCGGAATGTACCCGGAAGTCAGCCCCATAATCGCCCGCAGAATAAACAGCTGCCAGACGTTGGTGGCAAAGGCCTGGAGCAAAATGGCTATCGCCATCCCCAGCGAGGCGCGGAGCAACATCAGCTTTCGCCCCTTACGGTCCGCCAGGCTTCCCCACATCGGGGACACTATGGCAGATACCAGAAACGTCACGCTGAACGTCAGGCCAGACCACATGGAGAGCGCTTCATGGGAAGTGACCCCCAGCTGCGACACGTACAGCGGCAGGAAGGGCAATATCTGGCTGATAGCCAGTCCGGTGAAGAAACAGCCGAACCAGACTGAGATGAGGTTAACTTTCCAGGATTCCATAACAGAAATAGTCTTCATTTTTAGGCGAATTCGCCGACAGATTAGCAAGTTACGCGCGATGGCATAGCGCCAGAGATGCGGCCTTGCAGACTTTGGTGTTTTATCTTCCCAGTCATCATATTTGTGAAACAAGTCACAATTTATCCACTTGTCGGTGGAAGATTATGCTTCATCGACATAATCCATATCCGCGCATCCCCAAATGGAAATGGTTGGCATGAGCGGCATTATAGTTCGGCCCCAGACCGTTACCGTAATAGCCGCAGCTTGCCGACAGCAGCGCCTGTAGCCAGGGCTGCGTCTTTTCCGCTTTCCAGCCATTGAGGATGGTAACGCGCTGTCCGTTTGCCAGCCGGAAGGCACTGATATCCAGCGCATCCGCAGTAGCATGTTCACTGCGCCGCGCATCCGGGCGGCTATAGATATTCCGGCAGGCAAAGCTACCCAGATGTTCAATGCGCGTAAGCTCGCTTCCCGTCCAGGTTTTGGTAAGCGGTCGAGCCTGCTGGCTGACAAACAGCGCCGAACTTAACGCCAGCGGGCAACTGGCAAGAAAGCTGCCGTTCAGGCTGACCGGGCCAAAATCGCGCACGCGCACCACGTTACTTAGCGGGCACTCCCCGGCGCTGTCAGCAACAGCCTGGGTACGGATAAGCTGGCGTTGATTCGCCTGCGCTAACAGATTTTCGCACGCCTGCGGCGTTAAGCGCCGAAGTTTAAACTGGGTTATTTTTCCGGGCGGATCGTCAAGCGTAAGCGGCACGAAAGGGTTGTAATGGGGCGGCAACCAGCGATAACCCACCGCGGCGATCCAGGCAATAACGATAAGAATAAGCAGACCTTTTCCTCTCACGCGCCCCCCTTCAACATCCCTTAAAACATTATGGCAGAAGGCCGCGAAACCCGCCGGGCATCGTGGTATGTTATTGGCTTTTCGTCAGACTGGAAGAGAGTGAGATGGCAAAGCAGCGCGTAGGTATTGTCTTTGGGGGAAAATCGGCAGAGCACGAGGTGTCATTGCAATCGGCTAAAAATATCGTTGATGCGATTGATAAAAGCCGTTTTGACGTGGTGCTGCTGGGCATTGATAAACAGGGCCAGTGGCATGTTAACGATGCCAGCCAGTATCTGCTACATGCTGACGATCCGGCGCACATCGCCCTTAATCCTTCTGATATCAGCGTCGCAACGGTGCCGGGCGTGGAACAGGGACAGCTTATTAATGCCGGGAACGCGCAGGCGCTGGCACAGATTGACGTAGTGTTCCCCATCGTTCACGGCACGCTGGGCGAAGACGGTTCCCTGCAAGGGATGTTGCGTATGGCGAACCTGCCGTTTGTCGGCTCCGATGTGCTTGGCTCTGCCGCCTGCATGGATAAAGACGTCACTAAACGTCTGCTGCGCGACGCCGGTCTGAACATTGCGCCGTTCGTGACGCTTACGCGTGCTAACCGCGATAAACACACCTTCGCGCAGATCCAGGCGCAGCTCGGCCTGCCGCTGTTCGTGAAACCCGCGAATCAGGGCTCTTCCGTGGGCGTCAGTAAAGTGACCAGCGAAGCACAGTTTAACGATGCCGTTCGTCTGGCCTTCGAATTCGATCATAAGGTGGTGGTTGAGCAGGGAATTAAAGGTCGCGAAATCGAGTGCGCTGTCCTGGGCAACGATTTTCCCCAGGCGAGCACCTGCGGTGAAGTGGTTCTGAACAGCGACTTCTATTCCTACGACACCAAATATATTGACGACAAAGGCGCCCAGGTTGTGGTGCCCGCCGCGCTCGATCCCGACGTTAACGACACGATCCGCGCGATCGCCGTTGAAGCCTATCAGGCGCTGGGATGCTGCGGGATGGCGCGCGTCGACGTGTTCCTGACGCCGGATAACGAGGTAGTGATTAACGAAATCAACACCCTGCCGGGCTTTACCAATATCAGTATGTACCCGAAATTGTGGCAGGCCAGCGGGATAAGTTATCCGGAACTGATCACTCGCCTGATTGAACTGGCGCTGGAACGTCACGCCGCTGACAGCGCCCTGAAAAGTTCGATGAACTAACGGTTACTCGACGTTCTCTGTCGTCGTCTCATCGGGACGACGACGGATAATGAATCCCGCAAGCCAGAAACTGATGACCCAGGTCACCAGCCCCACCGCATAGGTTTGCCAGCCTTTCGCTTCAAACCCCAGCAGCCCGACAACACCGTTAAGAATAAAGATCAGCCCGATCGCAAAGGCGTAGTAATGCCAGTCACGGCGTAGTTTGGAAGTGAGCTTCATGACAACTCCGGCAGAAAAAAACCATCCTCTCACAGTTTACTGAAGACGTCTGTGGCGGATACGTAAATTCTGAAATGCAGCACAGTTTCACTTATGTTATCAATTTGTGACATGATGCATAAATCGACAATCCAGGAGGAATCCTGAGCCGACTTTCCCACGATTCTGATATTGACAAATGCTATGACCTGTCACACTCACCCTGTACGACGCGTATTAAAACAGAGTGATATTTTCGGGAGGTCTTATGGCAGACTTTACATTGTCGAAACCGATTTTTGGCGGAAAACAACCAAAAACCTCCACTGCGGGGAACATTGCCTATGCCCTGTTTGTTCTGTTTTGCTTCTGGGCAGGAACCCAACTGCTGAACATGCTGGTGCACGCTCCTGGCGTGTATGAGCACCTGATGCAGGTTCAGGATACCGGCCGCCCGCGCGTTGAAATCGGTTTAGGTGTGAGCACCGTGTTCGGGCTCATCCCCTTCCTCGCGGGCAGCATGGTGCTGGGCGTCATTGCACTCGTCCTGCGCTGGCGCCACCGCCGCTGATTACAGTCCCATGCAGCGAGCCCGACGATCGTCCACGCGTTTTGCGAACCAGGCGGTCGTCAGGTTACGCGTGATCTTCGGGCTTTCCAGCTGAATGCCCGGCAGAATGGCTCTCGGTAATGCCTTTCCACTTTTCTTCTCGGCGAGCGCAAAGACCTGCTTATACAAATCCGTTTTCTCAAACGCCAGGCTATCGCCCTTCTCCAGCTGACGGCGGATATCGCTGTTGCTCATCTCCAGCTTCGTCGAGAGTTTACGCACCGCACGTTCGGTGGTGCCCGCCTCGCTACTGCCGTAAGCAATGAGATCGCCGTCCAAAGCCAGCTTCACACCGCTGGCGCGACTTACCGCATTCTGGAAGGCGGCATTTCGGCTGGCATACCAGCCCGCGTTAAAGTCAGCAAAACGATACAGCGGTTTATCGTAGCTGGCCGGATAATTCAGCAGATGATACGTTCCAAACCACAGTCCGCCGCGCAGGGAGAAGACTTCCTGACGCACCGTACCGTCGATATCCCACGGATAGCCGTCTGTATGTTTTTCCGCAAATGCGATACTGACCTGCATCGGGCCGCCGGTATGCACCGGATTCAGCGAACCAAACAGCTTCTGCCCCATCGGCACCATATTAATCAGGTCGTCGAAAATGGCGCTCAGCTGTTTCTCAGTTTTCACCGTATCCAGCCGTTCGCTGTAGCTTTTACCGTTTGGCGAGGTGATTTTAAGGGCGGTATGCACCAAGAAAACCGGGATATGCATCGATTCGGCCCGGCGGTCGATCTCCTTCCAGGCGATTTTGTTCAGGCCAGGCACGACAGGATCTGACTGATACATCGATTCCTGCTGCGCCACCGCCAGCACCGAGCAGATATTCTCCTCGGTAGGCGCAATCTTCTGGCTTTTGAAGGTTGTTGCCAGCGCATCAGCCCACTCGCTGCGATCCTTCACGCTGGCGGGCATTTTTTGCCGCACCACGCTCGCCACATCAACGGGCTTCTCGCCTTCTTTGAGCGGGGCGGCCCCTTTATCGGCACAGCCCGCCAGCACGAAGGCAGCGAGTAACGTCAGCGGTAATCCACGTGGTACGGCAAATGGCATAGCAATTCCTTTTTAACCTAATGTATGGGTGACTTCCTGCAAGTCCTTATCGTCCAGCTCACGCTCGAAACTGCGTAAACGTTTATAGATGGACATCAGCTCCACCAGCGTAGTCC
The DNA here is from genome assembly GCF_001631805.1 of Enterobacter genomosp. S. NCBI lineage: Bacteria > Pseudomonadati > Pseudomonadota > Gammaproteobacteria > Enterobacterales > Enterobacteriaceae > Enterobacter > Enterobacter genomosp. S. The sequence continues at coordinate 238,496 of NZ_LVVA01000021.1, forward strand.
AGGAGCTTATCAGGTACTGGAACGAACCGCGAACCTGACCAAAGACGTTGGTGATTTGGGTCATCAGACCGAGCGTGATCGTACCCGCAACGATAGACGGGAACAGCAGGAACAACCCGAAAACGTTATCCACCTGAAGATAAAGAATGCGCGCGATATTGAAATACATGTAATGGAAATAGAGGCGGAAGTAGTTACGACGTACGGCGCCAAACAGCTCACGCACGGTTGGCGGTGACGCACGGTTGGCATCGTCTTCGCCATACACCAGCTCTTTACGGTAGGCCGCTTCCACGCGCTGGTTTTTAAATTCCAGCCCCGGCAGCTTGATCCCCACGACCGCCAGCAGCCCCGTTCCCATCAGCGACCAGACGATCGCGGCAATCACCAGGCCATATGGCAGATGCCCGACAATCGGCAACTCCGGAACGTGCGATGAAAGCGTTACCAGCACCGGCAGGAAGGCGATAAGCGTCATGATGGCGTTGATAAAGCTCACGCCCATATCTTCAAGCGTTGAGGCAAAACGCATGGTGTCTTCCTGCACACGCTGTGCGGCACCTTCGATATGACGCAGGTGCTGCCAGTGCGCCATATAGTGTTCGTTCATCGCGGTACGCCAGCGAAACACGTAGTGACTGACGAAAAAGTTATTCATCACACCGATCACCACGGCGATCAGGGCGATGCCGAGGAAGATCCCTACCTCATGGTAGAACTGGTTTATGGTCACCTTATGCGGCGAACTCAGCGCCGTCTGGATCAGATCGTAAAACGGCGCATACCAGGCATTGACCGCCACGCCCACTTCCACCAGGAACCAGGTGACAAAGATGATTAACGACGTGCCGAGAATCGACCAGTATTGCCAGCGGTGAGGAGAATAGATGAACCAGAACATGGCGAAAAGCCCTACGCAGAGCAGGTAGTAAGCGTAGAAAAGCAGATAGCTCATGGACCAGAAGCGCGCTGCGCTAATGGGGATCTCGCCCGTTGCTCCCGTAAGACGGGTCAGCCACGCGCCGCCACCGGCCTGCCAGAAAATGACAGCCAGCAGCGCCCAAATAAATGCCGACAGGAAAAAGGGCCCCGGCTTTGGGAAAAATGACTTAAACATTGTGCTTCCTTCTTGTTGTTATGGCTGTTGCTGTGTTCAACATATCGCCACGCGAAACCTTGCCTGTGCCAGCCGCCCGGCTCAGGCAAAAAAGTCAGACCTGCGGGTGAATTATTAGTTCGCTTTCCCGTTTTCGAGAATTGTTTCGGTGCGTTTCATTCGCAACAGCAACCGTAGCGTCTATCATACGGTCGATGTCACAAAATGGGAGTCTGGCCGCAAGTAAATTGTTCAAATTTACCCACGGTTACGTTTTTCTCGCTATCGTTATGCAAATCGGGCCATTGCCCGACGCCGATTAGTAGTATAAATACCCGTAACTCTCCTTATTCACTTGATGGATGCTTTTCGTTGAAACGTTGTCTGCTCTCTTTCGCCGCGCTGTGTGCGGTGACCCTGTCCACCGCCCAGGCAGCCCAGCCTCTGACGGCCCCGGTTTTGGCCTCTGACATTGCCGATCGCTACGCGAACCTGATTTATTACGGCAGCGGTGCGACGGGAATGGCGCTGGTCGTGATCGACGGTAACCAGCGGGTGTTTCGCAGCTTCGGTGAAACACGACCGGGAAATAACGTTCGCCCGCAACTGGATTCCGTCATCCGCGTCGCGTCGATAACCAAGCTGATGACCAGTGAAATGCTGGTGAAGTTACTCGATCAGGGCGTGGTGAAACTTGACGATCCGCTCAGCAAATATGCCCCACCCGGCGCGCGCGTGCCGACATATCAGGGCACGCCTATCAGACTGGTGAACCTGGCGACACATACCAGCGCCCTGCCGCGAGAGCAGCCTGGTGGCGCCGCGCATCGCCCTGTTTTTGTCTGGCCAACCCGCGAACAGCGCTGGAATTACCTGAGCACCGCTACCCTGAAATCGGCTCCGGGCTCGCAGGCCGGCTATTCTAACCTCGCGTTTGATCTGCTGGCTGACGCTTTAGCGTCGGCATCAGGCAAGCCTTACCCTCAACTGTTTGAAGAGCAGATCACGCGTCCGCTGGGGATGAAAGATACCACTTACACTCCATCTCCGGACCAGTGCAAGCGACTGATGGTGGCAGAAAAAGGGGCCAGCCCGTGCAATAACACGCTGGCCGCCATCGGCAGCGGTGGGGTTTATTCAACGCCCGGCGACATGATGCGCTGGATGCAGCAGTTCCTCTCCTCGGATTTTTACGCGCGCAGCAATCAGGCTGACCGGATGCAGACGCTCATCTACCAGCGTGCCCAGTTACGTCGCGTCATCGGTATGGACGTTCCTGGTAAAGCCGATGCTCTCGGCATGGGCTGGGTGTACATGGCACCAAAAGAGGGCCGCCCGGGTATTATTCAAAAAACCGGTGGGGGTGGCGGATTCATCACCTACATGGCGATGATTCCGCAATCAAACGTAGGCGCTTTTGTGGTGGTCACCCGGTCGCCGAACACCCGCTTCGTGAATATGAGTGATGGCGTAAATAACCTGGTGGCCGAGCTCAGCGCCAATAAAGCGCAGGTTCTTACGGCCTCTAACTGATCTCAATAGTCTGTGGGCAAACGGTTGATGCTGATCAGTTTGCCCCGGCTCATATGGATGTAGTTGCCCTGTCGCAGCGCCGCCAGCACTTCCGCAACGACCGAACGTGAAATACGCGTGCTACGCTGAATATGATTCATAACACCAATTTTTGAACGTAGCGTATCATCCCACTCGGCCATATTGATCAGCATCGCCCGTATTTGACTGTAGGAATTATTTCCGACCAGCTGTATATCACGTTTTCCCAGTATGTGATTTAGCCAGGACAGCCAGCAGAAAGCTTCTTGCCAAAGCTGTGCTTCCTGAATAAGTTGGCACGCAGTAGAGGCGTGTAAATAAAATCCGGCGCAAGGTGTTTGTGCTATCAGAGAATATTCAAGATAGCTGTCATTTATCCATGCACTTAAACCATGAATATACGGTGCTCGTGCAATACCCACCAGTAATTCGTCTGATTTACGGTGGACGGCTGTCATGCCGGACTGTATTACAAAGGTCAATGGTTCATCATCATTATTGCCGGGAGTTATTAATTGCTGTGGTTCGTTCTTAAATGGGGTACCGGCGACTTCCAGACACTTTATGAGCCGGCTTAATTCAGAAAGTGGTTTCGCATTAACGTTCATGCATACCTCAAGTCATCTGTATATGTCGGTTCTTTATTATTTTTAAAGCACATAAAAAAGCGGGGGCAAAATCCCCCGCGCTTTCTGTATTACCAGGTATATTTCACACCCAGATTTGCTCCCCAGTTCTGGTCAACGTCGCCGCCGCCCAGATAAGTCGCATCAGTGTATGCACTGAAGTTTTTCGTGAAGCTGAACTGTGTGCCCAGACCTACGCGAACCGCAGAGCCTTCCACGCCATTATCAATGCTGTCGTCGTTGATATCCGCTTCGTTGTCGGCATCATCATACACGTACGCCAGTTTGAAGTATGGCGTTAACGCCTGCTCGCCACCGTAGTTGAAGGTATAACCCGCATCCAGGCCAAGTTCATAACGCATGCTGTCGTAAGACTGACCATCGATACGCATGTCGTTGCTCAGCTGGTAGTCGTCGCCTGACTGGAACAGGCCAGATACCGCCGCGTAAGGGGTGATGTAGCCTGACAGGTTTGGTTTCCAGTCATAACCCAGCTTCATCCCGAAGCCAACCGCGTCAGAGGTGGTGTCACCGTCAACATACTGACCGTTGCTCATGGTTGCAGAGAGGTCGTTGTTAAAGCGGGTGTAGTTCAGTGAGCTGTCGAGGAAGACGTTGTTCGCAAACGTCGCAGACGCGTAGATCATCGCAGTCTGGCTGTCCTGATCGACCTGGCCAGTACGATCGCTGATATCGCCCTTCGCGAAACCGGCCGCACCACCGACGATCCACTTCGCGTTATTACCGTCAATCTGCGTATCCAGACCGACCATAATGCCGCTTACGTCCTGATCGTAGCTAACGGTGCCATTATCCGCGTCAAAGTTGCCGCCAAAATAGCTCACCCACGCTCCGCCATTATCTGCCAGGCCGTGACGGCTGTTGGTCAGACGCGTACCCACGGTATCCTGTTGCAGATTCCAGATGTTGGTATTAGCAGAAGGAATGCTCAGCGCCATGTTGGCGTAGTCAGTCAGTTCTTTCTGCTGGAGAACAACGGTGTCACCCTTCTGCTGCGCCTGATAGGTGTAAGCACCTAAATCGGCTTTGTTTGCGGCAGTAAAGCTGGCTGCGGTATCCGCGTTATTGTCATAGACGCGAATGATCTCTTTGTTTTCGTAATCAGCAACGGAGCCTGCACCGGTGGCATCGTCGATGCGCACTTTATAGTTACCGGCAACGTCACCGTTCACCGCCAGATGACCGTCAGAGTTCAGCGCGACAACACCATAGTCGTATTCCGCCTTGTAACGATCATTGGTAATGTAGCGTGCGTTGTTCAGGTCGCTGTTCAGCACATAATCGCGGCTGGCAACGTTGAGCACACCACCATCGGTCAGCACCATGTTGTGCGTATCAACCTGACCCAGACCCAGCGCCAGCTCTGCACCGTTGTCCACGGTAATGGTGTTGGCATACAGTTCAGCGGTTTCTTCGGTCAGTGCCGCACGGCTATAGCTGTCCAGATAGAGGCTGTCGGTTGCTACGGCCCCGCTGTCGCCAATATTCAGGGTTGAAGCATTGGTCAGGGTGATTGAATCCGCCAGCAGGCCGGAGTTTTCAACATTGACCTGAGACTGGTTGTTCACCGTCAGCGCATCAATGTTGGAGACCTTGCGGGTATCCCACTCGGAACCGTTATCCAGCGCCACATTGAACAGACCGCTCTGGTACACCTCTTCACCGGCAACGTGACCGTTGCTGTCAAAGGTAGAATCAGGCCAGATGCTATTCGGCGATAACGCGTGCCAGTCTACGTTGCTGTAGCCCTGGCCATACATCTGCGCAGTGCCGATAGCTTCAACGCTGGACTGCGCTGCACCGACCCACTTGCTGCCGTTAGTCAGCGTAACATCCAGTGTATCGGTACCGTCCCAGCCGTTGGTGGTTGGGTTATAGACGCCATCTTCAGTGGTATCCGTTGCCGGATCGCCATTCTCGTAGAAGTTGTTATCAAAGGTGCTGGAGAAAAGAATGTCACCCGTTACGGTAGAGTGATCGAAGGTCGCGGTGGTCTGCATGGCGTTATCAGACGCGCCAGCCGCAACGATCAGCGCCGCATCATCCGCAGCCGAGGCGTTGGTTTCACCGTAGTCGCTCGGCTTCGCCGTTTGACCGTAGAACCCGTTGGTGCCCAGATCGCTGTACGCACCAGAGGTCAGCACGGAGTCTTTCACCACCAGCGTATCGGTAAAGATATTGCTGCTGTTAGCAACGCCTTCAACGCCGTCGTACGGGGTGTTATCCAGTTCCTGATAACCCTGCGTCAGCGTGATACCCGCGACGTGGGAGTTGTTCTGAATAACAATATCAGATTCAACGTCCAGGGTAATTGCGTTACCCAGACCATAGGTGTCCAGATAATGCGTTTCAGTATTCTCGCCATTGACGACATCATACGCGTAATGCTCGTAGGCATCGTTGATGGTGGAGTTATCAACGGTCAGGCTAAAACGATCGTACTGGGCATGGCTGGTGCCATCGGTATCCACGCCATCTGCACACGTCGTGGTCATACACTCTGACGTGATCATGCCGTTAATGGTGCTGTTAGAAATACTCAACGCGTTTGCACGGCCATTGACACCATCATCCAGATAGTAAGTCGAAATAACACCGTTTACGGTTGATTTATTGATGACCGGATAAATGTCACCATCATGTGTGGCATCTGAATAATCCCAGTCAGCATAACCATAATACCAGGGAGTAGACGCAGTATTGTCATAACCAAAAGTATTATAGGTCGTGCCGGATATATCTTTCGCATTGGCCTGAGAAGCGATAGCCAGTGTGCAGGCTAATGCAAGTTGTGATACAACCAGTTTCTTTTTCCATGTTTGCATTGGGTCATCCCTCCTCAGGGACGTAAGCAAGTTTGTCCATCAAATCATTTGGCAATGTTTAATTGCGGAAAGAATTATGCAGTTTCACTTCGAAAAGGTTCAATGAATGATTCAATTAAGTCCGTATCCAGACAACTAAGCTTAAAAACCCAGCACAATATCAATCATTATGAATAAATATTATAAATTCAACTGATTGCAAACCCCTTAAGTCGGTTCAATACATATCATAAAATACAATAAATCATTAATAGTTATAACCCCTATCTAATATAGAAGCTTCGCCAATATTTCACACCACGTTAAACCCTATAATAAGGCTTATAATATAGGCAAAACACATATGGAAAATATTAGCTGTTTTCGAAAATCTAAAAGACAACTTTAGTAAAACACCGCTTCCCGCTTTCAGGTACACTATACCTCTTTGTTCCACAAACATCAGGCATACCATGACCGATTTAATTGCACGTCCCCGTCGCCTGCGCAAGTCACCCGCACTGCGCGCCATGTTTGAAGAGACAACACTGAGCTTAAACGATCTGGTGTTGCCGATTTTTGTTGAAGAAGAGATCGATGACTACAAAGCCATCGACGCGATGCCAGGCGTGATGCGTATTCCCGAGAAGCATCTGGCCCGCGAGATTGAACGCATTGCCAATGCGGGGATCCGCTCGGTGATGACCTTCGGTATCTCCCACCACACCGACGCCACCGGCAGCGATGCCTGGAAGGAAGATGGCCTCGTGGCCCGCATGTCGCGCATCTGCAAAGAGAGCGTGCCGGAGATGATCGTCATGTCCGATACCTGTTTCTGCGAATACACCTCTCATGGCCACTGCGGTGTGCTGTGCGATCACGGCGTGGACAACGATGCGACCCTGCTGAACCTCGGCAAGCAGGCGGTGGTTGCGGCCGCTGCAGGTGCGGATTTCATTGCGCCGTCGGCGGCAATGGACGGACAGGTTCAGGCTATTCGTCAGGCGCTGGATGCGGCAGGCTTTACCGACACCGCCATCATGTCCTACTCCACCAAATTCGCCTCTTCGTTCTACGGCCCGTTCCGTGAGGCGGCGGGCACGGCGCTGAAGGGCGATCGTAAAACCTATCAGATGAACCCGCTGAACCGCCGCGAAGCGATTCGTGAATCCTTGCTGGATGAGGCTCAGGGCGCAGACTGTCTGATGGTGAAACCGGCCGGCGCGTATCTGGATATCCTGCGCGACATTCGCGAACGCACCGAACTGCCGCTGGGCGCTTACCAGGTGAGCGGCGAGTACGCGATGATCAAATTCGCCGCGCAGGCGGGTGCTATTGACGAAGATAAAGTGATCCTCGAAAGCCTGGGGGCGATCAAGCGCGCGGGCGCGGATCTGATCTTCAGCTACTTCGCGCTGGATCTGGCCGAGAAAAAAATCCTCCGCTAATCTTCACCAAACTGCAATACAACCGACATCTCCTCCTTCTACTGTCTGGGCAAGACGGCAGGAGGAGTGATCAATGTTTAGTCTCGACAGCGTTCTTGATGACCTTTGGCCTCAGGCGAGGCCCGCACCCTGGCAAAAAAGTCTGTTAAAAAGACTGCTCCACGAAGACGAATTTCAGCAGTTTGCCGCCCGCCACCGTCACCTGAAAGGGCTGGATATGGTGGAGCAGGTTCTGGAACACCTTGATATTCTCTGCACCGTTTCCGCCCGCGATCTCGAACAAATCCCCGAACACGGCCCACTCATTGTGATAGCTAACCACCCGACCGGCACCCTGGATGGGCTGGCGCTGCTGTACGCCGTTTCGCGCGTGCGCCGCGACGTCAAGGTTGTCACCAACCGGATGCTGTCCCACCTTGAGCCCCTCAGTTCGTTGTTTATCCCCGTGGATAATATGGGCGGAAAAACCGCAAAAGCCTCGCTGATACAGATGGAGCAGCACCTGCAAAACGCCGGCGTGCTGATCTTCTTCCCGGCGGGCGAAGTCTCCCGCCCAACGCGCAAAGGCATCCGCGATAAAAAATGGCATCCGGGCTTTATCAAGCTGGCCAGCAAACTACGGGTGCCGTTACTCCCGGTACATATTCAGGCGCACAACAGCCTGCTGTTTTATGCCAGCACACTGGTATCGCCCACCGTATCCATGCTGCTGCTGATGCAACAGATGTTTCGCCGTCGTCACAGCCAGCTGCCGATCAAAATCGGCCAGCAGATTGCCTGGAATGACAGGTTTAGCGCTACCCTTTCATCGCGTGAAATGGCCGAGCAGTGCCGTCAGCACGTGATACGTCTTGGCAAGGGATTGCCTGGCGTCTTTAAAACCCAATGCGCCATTGCCCGCCCGGAAGATCGGGCCACACTGAAGCGCGAGCTGGCGCAGGCCGAGTGTCTGGGCAAAACCAGCGATGGTAAAACCATCTACCTGTGGCAGCGCAACGGGCAGGAGGAGGCACCTCTTCTGCGCGAGCTGGGACGGCTGCGCGAGATTGCCTTTCGTGCCGTGGCAGAAGGCAGCGGCAAGCGCCGGGATATGGACAGCTACGATGATGACTATCTGCACCTGATCCTCTGGGATGATGACGATCTGGAGATTGTCGGCGCGTATCGCTTTATGCCGACGGCGATGCAGGTTGAAAAGCGCGGCGTTGACGGGTTGTACAGCTACAGCCTGTTCCACTACGATGAAAAAATGCAGGACATACTGGTGCATGGCATTGAGTTGGGGCGCAGCTTTATACAGCCGCGCTACTGGGGACGTCGCGGTCTGGACTATCTGTGGTCAGGCATTGGCGCCTATCTGGCGCGCTATCCACACTATCGCTACCTGTTTGGCCCGGTGTCCATCTCCGGCGGCTTACCGCCTGCCGCACGGGATCTGCTGGTGGCGTTTTATCGCCTCTGGTTTCCGGCCAGCCATCCCTTAGCCGCCTCGCGTCAACCCTACCCGGCCTCGCTTCCGGACGTGCTGGCACAGTTTGGCGGAGTGGATTACGTGGGCGACCTGACAAAGCTGAAATCCCTGCTGGGCAATCTGGGATGCGGCATTCCGCCGCTCTATAAACAGTATTCCGAGCTATGCGAGCCAGGCGGCGTGCAGTTTATCGATTTCGGCAGCGATCCGGCGTTCAATAACTGCGTTGACGGGCTGGTGCTGGTGGATTTGTGCTATCTGAAGGCGAACCGCTATCAGCGGTACGTTGAGGCCCATTTGTAGCCCGTTGCCGGGTGGCGGCTACGCCTTACCCGGCCTACATGAACTGCGGAAACGACGGGTTATGGACGATAAAACGGCTTATCCCCCAGGATCGTCGCCCGCTGCATAATCCTTCGCTGCGGCAGGTAATCCGCATTGGCGTAATGCTGCGTAACGCGGTTATCCCAGATCGCCAGATCGTTCTCCTGCCAGCGCCAGCGCACCTGAAACTCCGGTTTCGTGATATGCGCAAACAGGAAGCTGAGCAGCGCCTCGCTCTCTTTTTCCGTTACGTCCACAATGCGCGTGGTAAACCCTTCGTTCACAAACAGCGCCTGCTTGCCGGTCACCGGATGGGTACGCACCACCGGGTGCAGCAGCGGCGGGTGTTTTGCGACCGCATCCAGCCATCGCTGATGTTCTTCTTCCGTTTTACGGTACTTATACTCCTGGAACGATTTTTTAAAATCATGCTCTGCCCGCAGACCACTTAGCAGAGTCTGGAACGGCGCGGAGAGCGCCTCAAACGCCGCAATGCCGCTCGCCCACAGCGTATCGCCGCCGGTCTCTGGCAGTAATTTTGCTGCCAGAATGGCCCCGGCTGGCGGTGTTTCGATAAAGGTGACGTCCGTGTGCCAGTTGTCATTATCGGGCGGATTATCGTTATGAGTGTCCAGCACGATAATTTCTTCCACCCCTTCCGCATGGGGGTAGACCGGGTGGATATGCAGGTCGCCAAAGCGCAGGGCCAGCGCGCGCTGCTGCTGCGGGGTAATGGCCTGATCGCGCAGGAACACCACCTGATGGCGCAGCACCGCGTGGTATAGCTGCTCAAACTGGTTATCGCTCAGCGGACGGGTTACGTCCAGGCCCGACACCTGCGCGCCAATGTACGGCCCCAGCGGGGTAATCGTCAGACGTTCACTCATTGTATTTCTCCATGCCAGGGCGTCAGGCGACGCTGTAGCGCGCGCAGTCCCAGTTCTAATCCAAAGGCGATCGCGGCGATCACCGCGATCCCTGCCAGTACCACGTCAGTCGCCAGGAACTCTCCCGCCGACTGCACCATAAATCCAAGCCCGCGCGTGGCGGCAATCAGCTCTGCCGCCACCAGCGTAGACCAGCCCACCCCAAGGCCAATGCGCAGCCCGGTCAATATCTCCGGCAGCGCGCCCGGTAAAATGACGAACAGCAGCACCTGCGCGCGGCTGGCACCGAGCGACTGCGCCGCGCGTATGCGTACCTGCTGCGCACTTTTTACGCCAGCCAGTGCCGACATCGCGACCGGTGCAAAAATCGCCAGGTAGATCAGTAAGATCTTTGACGTCTCGCCGATACCAAACCAGATCACCATCAGGGGCAGGTAAGCCAGCGGCGGAACGGGCCGGTAAAGCTCTATCAGCGGATCGAGAATGCCGCGAACGGTCTGGCTCAGCCCCATCGCGATCCCCACCGGTACGCCAATCATCACCGCCGCCAGCAGCGCCACCATAATACGCGCCAGACTGGCGCCTAAATGCTGCCAGAGGGTGGCATCCATAAAGCCCTGCGGCCCGGCGATGGTCATCAGTTTTTCCAGAACCTGGCCTGGCGGGGGCAGAAACAGCGGGCTGATCCACTGCTGAGCGGCAACCGCCCACCATACCGCCAGCAATACCGCCAGCGTGCCGACGCTTAAGGCGATCCGACGAGAGAACGGCCAGCGTAAGGCGAGGCGCGCCCGCCGCGGTTTTTCACTGTAAACAATGCTCATGAGAAGGCCTCCCGCTGCTCAAACACGCGGCTCAGGATGTATTCCCGTTTTTCGATAAACAGCGGGTCGGATTTAATGCTGCGCACCGGTTCTCCCGCAACATAGCGTCGGGCAAACTCAAGCGGCAGGCGCTCCAGCACGCGCCCCGGCCCCGGAGAGAGCAGCACCAGCTCCGTCGCCATAAACACGGCCTCTTCGATATCGTGGGTAATTAACAGCACCTGCTTGCCGGTTTCATGCCACAGGCGCAGCAGCAGGGTTTGCATCTGCTCGCGGGTGAAGGCGTCAAGCGCCCCGAACGGCTCGTCCAGCAGCAACAGCTGCGGATTCGCCGCCAGCGCGCGGGCGATCCCGACGCGCTGGCGCTGCCCGCCCGAAAGCTGCCAGATAAAACGTTTTTCAGCCCCCTCCAGCCCGACTTTTTTTAGCATGTCGCGCGCCGTACTCAGGCGCTGTTCACGCGCCACGCCGGCCAGTTGCAGACCGAATGCAACGTTTTCCTGCACGTTTCGCCACGGCAGTAGCCCTTCGTTCTGAAAGACCACGCCGCGCTCTGCGCCCGGCCCCGTGACCCGCTTCCCTTCCAGGTGGATCGTGCCGTGCTGATACGGTACAAACCCGGCGATCAGGTTCAGCAGCGTGGTTTTCCCGCAGCCGGACGGCCCCAGCACGACCAGCAGTTCACCGCTGTCCAGCGTCAGGTTGATCTCTTCCAGGGCGGGTTTGCCGCCGTAATCGGCAGACAGGTTTGTAATGTTCAGCATCGCAGCCTCCTTATTTCACAAAGCGATCGGTCACGAACTGGCTGTAATCCGCCGCCACCGCAGGCACTTTGCCCTGCTCTTTCAGGAACGTTGCGGTGTCGACAATAGCTTTGCTTACCGGCCCGTTCAGCTGCTGGACCTGCTGAGCCGGCGTCAGATAGGTGTTGCCTTTCACCAGCCCCGGCACGTCTGCTTCCGGCACGCCGCTCAGTCGTGAGAGTTTCTCCAGGTTGGCGGGCTGTTTAAGCCATTCATCCGGGTTATTGATGTACGGCTGCTGGGCATCGATGGCGCTTCTGGCGAAGGCTTTCACCACTTCAGGGTGTTTTTCGGCAAAGTCCTTACGCACTACCCAGACATCAAGGGTTGGCGCACCCCATTGCCCCACTTTTTCGGAGTCGGTCAGCACGGTGCCGTCTTTTTCCAGCTCGTTGACGGCGGGTGCCCAGACGTATGCCCCGTCAATGTCGCCACGCTGCCAGGCAGCGATAATCGCCGGTGGTTGCAGGTTAATGATCTGCACCTGCCCCGGCTTGATGCCCCAGTGTTTCAGCGCGGCCAGCAGGCTGTAATGCGTGGTGGAGATAAACGGCACCGCGATGCGCTTGCCGATCAAATCTTCGGGTTTCGTGATGGTTTTCTTCACCACCAGCGCTTCGGAATTTCCGAGCTGCGACGCCAGCAGGAAGACTTCAATCGGTACCTGCTGGCTGGCGGCAACGGCCAGCGGGCTGGAGCCTAGGTTGCCAATCTGCACGTCGCCCGAGGCTAACGCCCGCACAATCGCCGCGCCGCTGTCGAACTTGCGCCAGTCGACTTTTGCCCCGCTCTCTTTGGCGAAGGTGTTATCCGCCTGCGCGACTTTCGCTGGTTCCGCGGAAGTCTGATACGCCACGGTGACGTCCACCGCCTGCGCCTGAAATGCCCACAGCGCCAGCGCGCCGAGTAATGTGATCCGCGATGAAATAGCCATACTCTCTGCTCCCCTTGTTGTTATAAGGGCAGTATTTCCGGCGCGGGAATTTTGATAAAGGAATAAAAAAGCATCGCTAATGACGATTCGTTTTTAGAAAAAAAGCGGGAAAGGATAGTGAATTTTGTGCGGTTGGTTTGTGCCGGGTGGCGGCTGCGCCTTACCCGGCAAAGTCCTCAGCGCTGAACCGTCAGCGCAGCAATATCTTTCGGCGTGGTCCGGCAGCATCCGCCGATTAATTTCGCGCCCGCCGCCAGCCACTGCGGTAAATACCCCGCCAGCGTTTCGCAGGCTTCACCGTGGTGATGCCACGTTTTGCTCACCGCATCGTAATGCTCCCCGGAGTTCGGATAGACGACCAGCGGCAGCGACGTCAGGCTGTGCAGATGCGTCAGCGCCGCCGTGGTGTTTTCCAGAGCGATACAGTTAATCCCCAGCGCGACAACCTGCGGGTAGCTTTCCAGCGCAGAAACGACATCCCGCAGCGGCGTTCCGTCGCTCAGGTGCTCGCTGTCACGCAGGGTAAATGAGAACCATGCCCGGGCGCGCGGATACGCCGTCAGCAATGCGGCCAGCGCCCTGATTTCCGGGAACGAAGGCAGCGTTTCACAGGCCAGGAGGTCTGCGCCCGCATCCAGCAGCGCCTCCACGCGGGGGCGGTGGAAGGCGGTAAATGCTTCGGCGCTACGCACGTAGTCGCCGCGATACTCGGAACCATCGGCCAGATACGCGCCATACGGCCCCACGGAACCCGCCACCAGCAGCGTGCCCGCCTGTGGGTTCTCCGCCAGATACGCCTCGCGCGCCTTACGCGCCAGTTCTACGCTTTTGCCGATCAGCGCCCGGGATTGCGCTTCGTCCAGCCCGCGAGCGGCAAAGCCTGCGGGTGTCGCCTGATAGCTAGCGGTGATCGCCACCTGTGCACCCGCGCGGTAGTAGTCGAGGTGCACGTCGCGGATCAGTTCAGGATTTTCCATCAGCACTTTGGCCGACCAGAGGCTGTCGGCAAGGTTACAACCGCGCGCTTCCAGCTCCGTTGCCATCGCCCCATCCAGCACCACAAACGGCTGTTTTTCAAGGAGGGCGATAAGCGGATTATTCTGCGACATGTTCAGGCTCCTGCGTAGTCAGAGTTCGGGTCAGGTAGTACGCACCATAACACAGGGCGACAAACGGAAGCCCGCAATAAAGGGCAATACGCTGGCTGGGGTCAAACCACAGACCGACGCAGGCGACCAGGCACAGAATAAAGCCGAGCACGGGCACCAGCGGATACCATGGCGCGCGATACTGCAACGCGGATAGCGGCTGGCCGGACTGCACGTGACGGCGACGAAACATGAAGTGCGACACACAGATGCTGATCCACACCGCCACCACCGCAAAACCGGAAATGGCTGACAGGGCCACAAACACCGTATCCGGCGCGACCACGCTGGAGAACAGCGCCAGCACGCCGCCCAGCATGGACACGGAGAGCGCCGTCAGCGGCACGCCGTTTTTGTTGACGCGGGCAAAGCAGCGCGGCAGCGTTTTCTCGTTAGACAGGGACCATAGCATACGGCCAGAGGCGTACAGGCCCGAGTTCGCCGCCGAGAGGATCGCCGTCAGGATCACGAAGTTAAAGATATCGGCCGCATAGGGAATGCCGACCTTTTCAAAAACCAGCACGAACGGGCTTTTCTCCACGCCAGCCTGCTGCATGGGGATCAGCGCCGCCAGCACAAACACGGTGCCGATAAAGAAGATGATGAGCCGCGCGATGGTGGTGCGAATAGCAACCGGAATGACCTTGTGCGGATTTTCCGTCTCCCCTGCCGCGATGCCGATAAGTTCCGTCCCGGAGAAGGCAAAGTTGACCGCCACCATGGTCATCAGGATCGGCAGACCGCCGTGCGGGAACCAGCCTTCGGCGGTAATGTTGCTCAGCCCCGGCGCGGCAGATCCATCCGCCATAGGGATAAAGCCAAAGATGGCCGCGCCACCGAGAATAATAAAGGCGACGATAGTGATGACTTTCACCAGCGAGAACCAGAATTCCCCTTCGGCAAAAAAGCGCGTGGAAATCACGTTAAGGCCAAAAATCACCGCGCAAAAGACCACGCACCACGTCCAGACGGGAACCTGCGGGAACCAGTACTGCATGCAGAACCCGGCTGCGGTAAAGCTCGATCCCAGCGCCACCGTCCAGGTGAGCCAGTAGAGCCACGCCACGGTATACCCCGTCGCCGGGCCGAGATAGCGGGCGGCATAGACGTGAAACGCGCCGGTTTCCGGCATCGCCACGGAAAGTTCGCCCAGACACTGCATCACCAGCCAGACCACCAGCGCACCGATCAGGTAAGCCAGCAGCGTGCCCGCCGCGCCGGTTGTCGAAATGATGTATCCGGTATTGAAGAATAACCCTGTGCCGATAACGCCACCCAGCGAGAGCATAATCAGGTGGCGGGTTTTCATGGTGCGCTTAAGCTGCCCGTTTTCTTGTTGTGTTTGCATGTTACCTTCTAAACGTATAGACATCTAAACATCCAAAGAAGACGTGTTATACCGCGATTGTTAATAAAAAGCCACCCGCCGCGACTTCAGCGCAATTATTGGTAAATCCCTAAATCAGTTCTATAGTCGACACAGTTTCTTCTTCACCAGGACTTACTATGCGCTTTAACGGACTGACCAAAGGTTTCTTTATTCTCATCCTGGCCCTTGTTACCTGGGCCTTCTTTGACGTGCTGTCTCCCTATTTCTCGGCGATTCTGTGGGCCGCGATCCTGACCATCATCTTTAACCCGGTGAAAAACAAACTGCGTACCGCGTTGGGCGATCGCAACGGGCTGGCTTCACTCCTCACTCTCGGCATTATCTGCCTGATTGTGTTTATTCCGTTGATGGTGATCCTTTCATCGCTCGCGGTGGAACTGAACATGGTTTACACCAAGCTACAACAGAACAATACGCAGTTCCCGGAAGTGATCGCCGGTATCTTCAACCGCCTGCCGGACTGGGCCAGCGGCTTCCTGGCGGATCACAACCTCACCAACGCCGCGCAGATCCAGAAAAAACTTTCCGATGTCGCGCTACAGGGCGGACAGTATCTGGCGGGCAGCGCGTTCCTGATTGGTAAAGGGACATTCGGCTTTGCTATTAGCTTCGGCATTATGCTCTATCTGTTGTTTTTCCTGCTGAAGGACGGGCCGTATCTGGTGCGCCAGATCCTCGACTCGCTGCCGCTGTCTGACTTTGCCAAACAGCACCTGTTCGCTAAGTTTGTCGGCGTGTCGCGCGCCACGGTGAAAGGCACGGCGGTCGTGGCGGTGGTTCAGGGTACGCTCGGCGGTATCGCCTTTGCCATCGTGGGTATTGACGGCAGCGTACTGTGGGGCGCGCTGATGGCATTCCTCTCTCTGGTGCCTGCCGTCGGGTCGGCCATCGTCTGGGTTCCCGCCGCCATCTTCCTGTTCGCCACCCACCAGCTGTGGCAGGGCCTGTTCATTGTGGGCTTCTTCGTCATTATCGTCGGGCTGGTGGACAACCTGTTGCGCCCGCTGCTAGTGGGCAAAGACACCAAAATGCCGGACTACCTGATTTTGATCACCACGCTGGGCGGTATGGAGCTGTACGGGATTAACGGTTTTGTGATTGGGCCGCTGATTGCCGCCCTGTTTATCGCCTGCTGGAACCTCTTCTCCGGGCGCGATCACGAAGGCAATGCCGAGGAGCTTGACGCAGACTTTATCGAAGAGGGAAGAAACCCTCCGGATCTCTAAAGCAGAGGTTCTGTAAGGCGGCCCCTGGCCGCCTTTTTTTTCGCCATAAATCAGCGGTTTTCTATAATCTGAATGAACGCTATTCCATTTTTGTCGCAGAGGAAACCAACAGGTGCGAATCGCCACGATCACAAACTGGGCTTATGGTGTCACGGTGTGCCTGACTATTGCCTCCGGCATCGTCATGCTGATGGCTTCCCATGCCGATAACATCGAACGTGAAGCCGTTAAACAACGCCAGGTCTTCGATCAGCTGACGGAGGAGATCGAGACAGACACCTGGATGCTCTCCGATCTGGCGCGACTTTACGTCATCCAAAAAGAGCCCGAGGTGCTTGAGAAATACCAGGCGAAAGAAGCCGAGCTGAAAAATATTGAACACACGCTGCAACAGCTCAAAAACACCGGGGCATCGGGTGAAGAGCTGGCGCTGCTGTACGATGGACTGAAAATTGTAGACGAACTCCAGGATGAACAGCAGTCAGCCATTGACGGCATCGCCCGGGGCGAGGAACAGCAGGCCGTTGCGCTGCTTTTTGGTCAGCGCTATGAGCTGGAACTCGAACGGGCACACAACGCTATCGAACGCTTTCGCATGCTATTGGACAAGCGCATTATTGCCGACGTGCAGGCCGCAACCAAAACGTCCAAAACGCTTCGAACGGCCTCAGAGGTGATGGTCGGCCTGACCGCCCTGCTCTTCTTGTTTGTGATGGGCTTTATCCTTAAGCGCCGCGTACTCCGTCCGGTGGTGCGTCTGAGTGACGTGGTGCATCGTCTGGCATCGCAGGATTACGCCGTCGAAACGCCGAACTTCACCCAGGTTGATGAAATCGGCGATATGGCGCAGGCCATCCGCATCTTCCGCGAGAACGGGCTGGCAAGACAGCGGCTGGAAAAAGAGCGCGATGCTGACTGGTCCATCCGCGAGCTGCTGGCGCGAATGACCCAGCGGTTGCAGGGCTGTGAAAACTTTGCCGACGTGATGAACGTGGCGGAGCTGTTTGCGCCGAATATCGCACCGGGCGTTTCCGGGCGTCTGTATATTCTGGAACGTGATCCGTGGCAGATGCGCTGTGCGGCCGAATGGCTGTCGCCTGAAGGGGATAAAAAGCCGTTCCATCCTGACGAATGCTGGGCCGTCCGGCGTGGCCAAAGCCATCCGCCGGTGAACGGCGAGCCGGATATCGGCTGTTATCATCTGCCTGAATCACAGGCACAGCAATCGCTGTGCGTACCCTTAATTGCTCAGGGCGAGGCGATTGGATTGCTCTCATTCCAGAACATCACGCCTGAAACCGCGCCGTCCCGCGCCTATCTGGAACTGATGGCCGAGGCGCTGGGACTGGCGCTGGCCAACCAGCGGCTGCGCGATGCGCTGCTGGAAAAAGCCCTGTTCGACCCCCTGACGGGGCTGCGTAATCGCCACCATCTGGAGGATACGTTACGTACTCAAATGAAGCAGGCCATGCGTAACGAGGAGCCGGTAAGCTGCCTGATGATCGATATCGATCACTTCAAGAGCATTAATGACCGCTTTGGTCATGAGGCCGGCGACCTGGTGATCAAAAGCGTGGCATCCATTATTCAGCGCGCAGTGCACGATACTGGGCTGGCCTTCCGCTACGGTGGCGAAGAGTTTCTGGCGCTTCTTACCGGTGCGGATGAGGAGGCAGCGCACGCCGCCGCAACCGAGATTTACAACGGTGTGCATGCCCTTTCGCTGCGCTACGGGCTTTCGGAGATTGGCCCGGTGGATGTGTCGATCGGGATCGCCAGCTATCCGCAGCACGCCCAAAGCGATAACCTGCTGCGCGCGGCGGACGTTGCGCTCTACCGGGCGAAAGAGCTGGGGCGCTCGCGGATTGTCAGCTTTGGGATGCTGGAGGCGGGCTAATGGGGTTATCCGTGTCCGGGTTCAGGAGCGCGCGATCGCCCAAAGCACCACCATACCCAGCGAATTGCTCCGCTTTTCCACGTACAGGGTGCCATCGATTAAATAATATCCCTGTGGATAACAGATGCGGATCTCTCTCTTGAGTTCCGGCTCATAGACTGCCGCCCCCGAACAACGATTTCGGCTTCCGGATTCATACCGGTAAGATTGGCTCCAGGCAGAGTATTCTCCGCCCAGTAGCCAGGCAGCGGTAAAGATGACGAAAATGGCAACCGGCAGGCTGAAGATGATGAGGCCGAGATACATTTTGACAACATCACCAATGGTTTTATCTTTAAACACCCTCTTCGCGATGAATATCACCATCGCCACCAGCGGCAGCAGCAATGTGCCAGCCGCAAGATACTGCTCCCCCAGGACCGTAAGAAATGTCACGCGATAAATCTTGATTGACCAGACAACAAAGGCAAATATCAATGCCAACCCGCCAACGATAAGTGGAATTAAAAACGCATAGCTATCTTTTTTCATGATGGGACAGTTCCTTGTCATGCGTCTGCGGTAAGAAGATTAATCATCGCTCGGGTGGCTGCCGACTGACGACGCTGCGGCAGTAAATGAGCCATGTTCAGCAACGGTAATGAAGACGTCGGCATCGCCAGGACAATCACATTTTTGGCTCGTTCTACACTTTCACGAA
This sequence comes from Enterobacter genomosp. S, assembly GCF_001631805.1. NCBI lineage: Bacteria > Pseudomonadati > Pseudomonadota > Gammaproteobacteria > Enterobacterales > Enterobacteriaceae > Enterobacter > Enterobacter genomosp. S. The sequence goes on from NZ_LVVA01000021.1 coordinate 257,649, forward strand.
CAAATGTTTTTCATTTCCGCTAATTTATTCCCCGCAGAACAATGAGTAAAGCGCCCTCACACATCATCAGAAAGTAAAAATTATGGATCTTCAACCTGGCGGTAATAATGCGCTGGTTACAGGCGCAACGGCAGGTGTTGGCCTGACCATCAGCCGGGAACCACATTGATGCATACGCTACAGCCTGCGTCAGTTCACCCCGGCAGAACGGCTTTGCTGCCCAACCGAATAATCGTTAAATCCCCCTGCGTCACCCGACGGGTGGCGTTTTTACATCCTGCCCATGATGGATAAACTTGGGGAGAGAGAAAATATATAAACTAGTAGGATAACTAAATTATAATTCTTATACTTATGATAAAACGTGGAGGCTGAAATGCGATTAATCCTACTGCTGTGCTGCTTTTTAGTGCAAAGCGTCACCCTGGCTGCTGAGTTGCCAAAACCTGCTGGTAAACCCATTTTAACCATTTACGGTAATATTGAGAACACGAATGAAAGTGGCAAAGCCGTGTTTGATATCGCCAGCCTTGAAAAACTCGGTATGGTGAGCTTCCAGACATCATCTCCCTGGTACAATGGCCGCACTAAGTTTGAGGGTGTTCCGATGAGCAAACTCATGGATTATGTTGGTGCCAAGGGTAACATGGTCAATGTTATTGCGCTTAATGATTACGCGACAGCCATCCCGCTCAGCGACTTCAAAAAATACAATGCCATACTCGCTTTAAAAGTTAATGGCGAATATATGCGCATCCGCGATAAAGGTCCGGCATTCATCGTATATCCTTATGACAGTCTTCCTGAATTAAATAATCAAATATATTACTCGCGCTCGGCATGGCAGGTCAGCAAGATGAAGATTGAATAGCAGTTCAGGAGAACATAATGAACAGGATACTGGTTGGTATCATTTTTTCTCTTTTTATCACGACTGGATATATTGCTTTTCTGGTTTACGATCGACAGCAGGAGCTCCAAAAACTGACTCATTACACGGAGTCATGGTCTGTCGCCCAACTGGTATCCGAATATTACCGCTTTGAATCATGGCTTGGTCTGTACGCAACCGATTCCGACGACGTTACGATAGACCAGGTCCGCATGCGTCTGGAAATTATGTTAAGTCAGAACGATCTGTTTAAGGAGGGGGATTTAGGGCAGTACGTTAAAAACGTTCAGGCGCATCGAGACCTCGCGTTAAGACTCGATCAAATACTTGCCTATCTGGATGGTAACCTCGAAAAAATGAGCCATTCGGACGTAAAAACATACCTGCATACCATGCATTTACTGGACGCTCCGCTCAGCCAGCTATCATCAAGCGCGTTAACGAAAGATATTAGCACGATTAACAGCACCAACCATAAAATACAAATTCTGTACTATATTTACTCCGCCCTCTCTTTACTGCTGATCATTCTGAGTATTATTCTGGGATTTTTAACAATTTATCAAAATAAAAATATCCTGAAAGCGCACAGGCAGGTTGAAAGTCTGGCAGAAGAACTCCAGTTATCCAAAGAGACCCTACAGGTTCAGAATTCAAAACTGGAGTATGACGTTTACCATGATTCCCTCACCGGCATGAAAAACCGCCTCTACTTCTGGGATGATCTCAGCAAACTTAATCGTGAGGCCGAGGAAAATCATATCCCCGTCACGGTGATGTTATTTGATTTAGACCGGTTCAAAGAGGTCAACGACACTTATGGTCATGATGCTGGCGACTTACTGTTACGCCAGGTATCCAGACGACTGACCGCCATGAGCAGTATTTCAGACACTTTTTACCGTTTAGGTGGAGACGAGTTTGCTTTTTTAGCCAGCGGCTTAACCGAAAGCGAAGCCGTTTCGCGCGCGAGAGAAATCAGCGAGAATATCAGCAAGCCCTACACAATTAATAATCAGCTTATAAAAATTGCCACATGCGTGGGCATTGTTTTATCAGATAATGAACGTCGTGCTGATTATCTTTATAAGTTCGCCGATCTGGCGCTCTATGAGGCCAAAAAGGCAGGCTCACAGCAGATCAAAGTTTTCCGCCAGCGAATGCTTCAGAAGTTGCAGGAGAGCAGAACACTTGAAAACGATATGGCAAGGGCAATAGAGAACAATGAGTTTATTGTTTATTACCAGCCTATTGTTAATTCCATCAGCAAGGAAATTTACGGTTATGAAGCGCTGATTCGCTGGATGCATCCTGTAAAAGGAATGCTCTCTCCTGATAGCTTTATTTTCGCTGCTGAAAAAACGGGCATGATCAACGAAATAGGCAAAACCGTACTCAAACAGGCCTGTAAGGAAGCGGTCTCCTGGGCTGTCCCGGCGAGGATCTCCGTAAACGTCTCGCCTGTCCAGTTGGGCAGCAAATCATTTATTAGTACGGTGCAGTCCGTTTTGACAGAGACCGGGCTACCGGCTAACCGTCTTGAATTAGAGGTAACAGAGTCGTCTCTCTTCAGCGACAGAAATAATCCTATTACCATTCTCAAAAAGCTACGCTCATTGGGTGTAAGAATTTCCATCGATGATTTTGGCACGGGTTACTCGTCGCTCTCACGACTCAGTGAACTGAATTTTGATAAAATCAAAATAGATAAATCTTTTGTCAATCCGATATCTACGCAAGACGATGCGCTTAATATTGTAAAGCTTATTACCGGGATGGCTAAAAGCCTAAATATGGGTGTTATTGCCGAGGGTGTTGAGACCGAAGAGCAGCTTGAGCGTCTTCAGGCTTTGGGTTGCGAGCTGGTGCAGGGATATCTTTTCAGCAAACCACAGCCTCAGGTGGACAGCAAAATTAAGCACGGCCTGAAATGATCTCCTTTGCCCAACCAGCTAAATATGTGATCTCCTACGGGATCATATATTTAGCTCTGGCTATTCACTTAAAAAAAGCAGGTGTTATTGTTCATCGCGTAAATATCTTTTAACTCAATCCGAGGCTTTGGTCCTGGAGAATGTCATCATCCGATAATCAGCTATCCGACCTTCCAGGCCGGACGAGAAAGTCATTTTTTTAGTTTATTCAAATAATATACCATCAGTAGTTTCTAATGAGCGATATTAAATTTACCACCATGCAGGGGAAAAATATCACATGGATAAATAGCACTAAAAGATATGTGTTTAAATAAAATGGGTGAGTCAAACTCCCCCAGAATTTTAACTTGTTATGAAACTAGTTTATTTCTGTCAACTGCCTTTATTGAAAATGCTATTAGTAAAGATAATAAGAAAACGGAAATTGACATTAAAAACATATCCAATACTGGTTTATCTAAAGATCGATAACCTCTCATTACAAAATAATCTAAAACCAGGGCATGAACACCATAAATAGGTAATGATGCACCTGATATCAATTTTATGACTGGATTTACACTACGATCTGAGTAATAGTTTTTCAAGAAAATGAAAATACACAGCGAGGCGCCCATTACGAAAGGAGAACTTCCGCTGTAAAAATTACCAACATACTTGTTGAAGCTATCACTTTGCAAATAAATTAAGTATGCTGTGAGCATTGAAAAAATAAGATACCCTACAACTGGAGTCAAAACCCCAATTCTTTTTGTGTCCATTCTTCCAAAAAAATACCCCAACACACAATATATAAAATTATAGATAAATCCACCATCTATAAGAAAATTTCCGTAATATCTAACCCCGATGAATTTAAATAAATTAGAGGTGAACGGATTTAACAGAACAAACACAACCAATAATATAGTTATAGCACTATATTTTCCAACATCCCTAACCTTAAGGAAAGAGAAAAGTATGTAGCAACCAACTAAAGTATAAAAAAACCATAAGTGATAAAATACTGGCTTAGAAAGTATATTCAATATTCTTTCTGTCGGGTTATAGCGGTCGGTAGCTAACATATAAATTATGCACAGTGCGCTATAAAATAAAAGACAATACAGAATTCTTAATATATTCTTGGCTTTTACTTTCTTTTCTCCAAGAAAAATATAACCTGAAATCATAAAGAAAAGCGGCACACAGGGTCTTACAAACGAATCGACTATATTCCCTGACATCCAGTCAGAAAGTGGGATTTTTCCATATGAAACCACATACCACACAGAACTGTGCAAGATGATAACCATTAAACACGCTACAGCGCGAATTGCATCTGGCCAGGATTCTCTTTGTTGGTCCATAATTACATTTAACACATGTTAAAATTTTGTATGCAGATTATGACCAACAATTAATTTTTTTCAAGAAAATTTAACATACGCATCACATTTTAAGTGTTCATTGGCTTACTCTAACTACTACGCTCTCCGTGCCCGCTGTAGCTACGTTAGCTAGCTAACAGGCCGTTACGGTACTGACGTTCAGTCAGTAAAGAAATTTACCGCTTCATTTTTAAACTCTTCAGGATAACGCCTACCTCTCATGGGCACCTCTCTTTAAGTCATCGTAAATGATTCTGGGGTGTCTGTTAGATCCGTGGCGATTCAAGCATTAGGAAAACTGGAAACTCATGAAAGAGGCATGTCGTAAGAAAGGAAAGCAGCCTCCAGATTACAGACCCAACCCGCCAGCGGTAGCCACAGAAGCAACTCACTTCTCATTCATTAAGGCGCTTCTTAGGGCGGCAGAGCGTGAATAGAAGATGCTTGATAAGGCTCCGATCCTCAACGTTCCTCAACCGAAGAACAAACGCATCAGACGGCTTGAACCTCATGAGTTGAATGATGAATGTCCGGAGCCGCTTAAGTCAGTCGTAGAGTTTGCGCTTTCTACTGGCTTAAGCCGCTCGAACATCATCAATCTGGAATTGTTGCAGGAAATAGTTCGATGGGAGTCAATCGTAATGGTCCAGTGATACGCTCACCTTTCCGTCGGTCATCTCCCCAAGCTCGATAGCAAAATTGGCGCGATTATTGGCTGCAATGCCACAAATACAGTACAAGAGGAGAATGTGGTTTATTTAAATGCTCTGTAAGTATTTGATATGAATGGTGCGATAATAGGAGTCAACAAAACAAACTAAGCAATTGATTTAACTATAAAAACAGAACATAAAAAATAAACCTATACACAAATCTATACACACTGGCGGATGCATTCGTTTTTTATACAACCTCTTTAGGTCAAAAATTTTGGCCTGAACACTAATCCCATTCACGAATACCTGCCCTACTTACCAATATAAGCAGATACGCCAAATCGTGGCTATCAAGGTCGAAGCGTTAAACCTAAATCCCATGGAAAAACATCGATGTATGAGGTGCTTGAAACTGCTGCCCAGTTGATTTTTACATCTTTTGAACTGCTAAGAAGAGTTTCATTAGCCCTATCCCATTCAAAATCACTCGGTAACAACTGCCCAGGGGCATGAGGCGACAGCGCCCCAAAAGCAACATAATTCCATGCACCTGGTGGCCCCTCTCTTCCTGAAACTAGGAGTTCTTGATGCCGTAAGGACTCCCTATACTCCAAAGTTAAGTGTTCCTCTTCCATAAGATCTTTTAGGGTTAATCTTCCCAGCGGTGGACAGCAAAGGTGCCAAGATGGAAATTCGAAAGTTGTATCATGGTCAATCAATGCCACTGCGATGGTTTCAATAGAATCGTTTGAATCGAATGTCAGAGAAACCAATGAGTCTGAAAACCTGTATCCCCACCATTTATCCCCTATGCGGTTAGGAACACCTAGTTGTTGTTCAACCCAGCGAGATGGAGCACCAAGCTCTATCCCTGAGAATATATTTTCAGGTGTTCTACGACGTTCGATACGTACATTAGGTCTTGCTAACTTTGACCTTAAAATACGAACTCCATGCTTACTCATTGCGAGCCAAATGAGTGCTACACCACCAACAAAGCTTCCAACCGCATTAACCATTACATCCTTGACAGGTATATGAGCTAATAGCATCTGCAATTGCACCACCCAAGCATCCTGCGCCATTATTAACCTCATTGAATGCGGACGATTTGACCGCCCTTGATATTTTAAAAAATTACTTTCAACAGCATATCGTGAATACGGTACAGAATTATATGACAGCGAGCAGAGTGTAGATGATGATAAAAAAGTTTTTTTGCATTTAACTGTTCACACTGTTCACCTCGGTTATTTCTGATTTTATATCATGCAGTTAAGTGGTGATGAGTTGGTGAAGGGTGAACAGTGCATTGTTCACCTTATGCCAATTGCCGGAAAGAAAAAGACCGGCTGTAGCCGGTCTGGAGTGGGTTATGTCGCTGCGGGTTCATCGCATTTCGGCAGCCAGTCGCCGTAGCTTTCTTCTTTCAGCGACAGGTTGGTCTGTATCCCCTGCTTTGTGTGCCGCTTTTCATAATTCAGGCCGTACTCTTTCAGCATCATGGGCAGCCCCAGCCCGAACATTTTCAGGCTGAGCACGTTTCTGTACCCGTTGGCCTCCATATAGGCCAGATACGCGTGATAGAGATACTTACGGTAATTACGCGGGACGATGCTGGCATTACCCATAAACATCCCGCTGGTCTGCGGCAGCATTTCCAGATAACCGCAAAAATCAAACGTCGGGTCAGCATCGCGCTTGATATTGAGTGCCTCGTCGGAGTTCTGCTGCAACTGGAGCAGTGCGCGCGCGGTCATCGGGTCGCTGAATTTCTGCATAAGCTGGCGCACGATAACGGCCAGCTCGCGCGCAATTTTATCCCTGAGCTGCGGGTCGCGCTCTTCCGGTGCAATCTGCTCCGGGAAATGAATAATCACCCGGCGACGGGATACGCCGCCGCTGCGGTCGGTGAAGCGCATTGGGTTATTGTTCACGGCCAGAATCACCGCAGGAATATGTGTTGAGTACGGATTCTGGTATTTCGGGTCAACCGAGACCGCATCGCCGCCGGTGATGGCCTTTAGTCCTGCGCCGTCACCGCTCCATTTTTCCTGGTCAGGCAGACGTATCAGCGAGAAGCCAATCAGGGAGGCACGCTTGCGCGGGTCTTCCAGCGTATCGATATCGGCCGACGTGGCGTTATCCTCTCCGGCAAGCAGGGTCGCGATTTCGGCCAGAATACTTTTCCCGCTCCCGCCGGGACCGGTGACTTCGAGAAAGAGCTGCCAGTCGTAGCGGTTCGCCAGCACCATAAACAGCGCGGCCAGAATTACATCGCGTTTTTCTGGCCTGCTACCGGCAGCACGGTCGAGCCAGCGCCAGAAGTTCGGCGCGTGAGTCTCCAGCATTTCGCCTTCCACCGGCGGGGTAAAATCCACGTCGCACAGCGTGCGCAGCCAGTGCGATTTGTGGTACGGGCTGAATATGCCGCTTTGGGTATCGAGTACCCCGTTGCGAAAGCCAATCAGACGCCGTGCCGGTGTAGCCTGCTGCGGAATAATCAGTTTCAGGGTCTCCACCACCGAGGCAATTTTCCCGGACGAGAACGGGGCGCGCAGACGCTGGAATAAATCAGCCACATTCCGTGAGAAAGTGGCGGCAGGGATATTTTTCCAGATGCCGTTTTCATAGCGGGAAAGGAGCTGGCCGTTCGCATCCACGGCCAGCGCTTCGCCGTAATGTTCATGCACCCGCAGAGCCTTGTCACTGGCGCTCATGGCGGTAAATTCCGCCTCGCTCATGGTATCAAACGGGCTTTGCGCCGGTGGCCGGATGGCGTCATAAATGGCTTTCCGCGTGGTCTCCCCGCCGTGCTGCATAAACGCATCATTCCAGTCACCGAACACCGGCGGCAGGGCAACAACGCCCTCACAGGCGTCTGCGGCCGCGGCGGCTTTACTCTGGCCGTCACCGTTAAGGTCACGGTCGGCGGTGAGGACAATCTGACAGGCCGGGTGTTTCTGGCGGACAAGGCTCGCCAGAGAAAGGAGGTTCACGGACGACAGCGCCACCATAACGGTTTCGGCGGTCAGGTGATGCACGGTGAGCGCGGTCGCATAGCCCTCCGCTATCCACAGGCGTTTTCCTGCCTGTTTTTTCCCTTCGATGACATGACATGCTCCTTTAACCTGACCGCCCTTCAGGGTGCGTTTGAGACCGTCAGAACTGATAAGCTGAAGGTTTACCAGCGCGCCGGTATCGTCATACAGCGGGACAACCACATCCCCGGCGCGGAACGTCACGCCGCCGGTTTTATGCGTGACCGTCAGTACCGGACATTCCCGGTCGGGGAAGCCCTTGCGGGTCAGGTAGGCGTTGCCGCTGGCCGGTCGGGTTTTCTCCATGAGCCTGACGGCCAGCGCGGCCGCCGCCTGGCGGTCAGCCTCCGTTTCAGCCTCTGCGGCCGCAATCACTTCCGGGGCAACCGGTGGCAGGTTGCCGGTCACGGCGTTCACCTTCCCGGCAGCTTCTGATGCGGTCACGCCAAACACTTTCTCTACCAGCTTAAGCCCGTCCCCCGCACCGCACTGATTGCAGAACCACGTCCCGCGCCCCTCTTTATCGTCAAAGCGAAAACGGTCAGAGCCGCCGCACACCGGACAGGCCTGATGCCGGTTTTTTATGACCTTCACACCCAGCGCCGGGAGAATGCGCGGCCAGTGGCCGCACGCCTGTTTTACGGTTTCCGTTACGTTCATTTTCATCGTTATTTTCTCCCTCAGTGCACAACAGGCGATTGCATGTGACGGGCGCAGAGTTCATCCATCACTGCGAGCCCGAGAAAGGACAGTGAGGGCGCGGCCCTGAGTGGTCCGTCTTCCATTAAATCTTCCAGCAGTGCACAGGCAATCTGGCGGCCTTTTTCCTCGCCGTGCTGGCGCAGGTAGAAGCCCTCCAGCTCGGCGGCAATGGCGCTTTCCAGCGTGTCGAGGGTGAGGTGCGGATAGCGGCGCTGGCGTTCACATACCGTCAGCCATGCACAGGCCACGGCGCGACGATACAGCGCGGCGCGTAATACGGGCGGTAATGGCTTTTTCATACGTTGCCCTCCCCGGTCAGCCAGCGCTGATTGCAGCGCTCTACCACGCCGTCGAGCTGGGCGGTCATAAGGTAAATCACAGAGGTGAGCTGTGACTGCTGCGCAGGGTCACGACGAACGGTGGCGCAGTCCTGCACCTGCATCAGCTCATTGATGAGCTGGCCGACGTTGCGCATATGCTCAAGGCATTCGAGGTCACGGGCGGTAATGGTGGTGTGTCTCATGCGCGCACCTCCGCAACCGGCAGACGGCCAGCGAATGAGAGGACGTAATCGCGAACAAGTGAACGACGTGCAGCGTGTTCATCACCGGCAACGATGCGGAGCATACAGATACGGGGTTTACGGTCTGCGCGACGAACGGCGGCAAACACAAAGACAAACTGCGGGTGTGACGGGATGAGGGTCGTAGCCATAAGGGCAACCTCCTTGAAGTAGCGGTTATTGCCACCACCGGAGCTGCAAATCTCATGGGTGGTAGCCCGGACGGGGTTTGCAGTACCGGCCTTCAAGGAAACCGGCCAGCCCGAAGGCTGCCCCGCCCGGACCACCATTATCTGACAGGAGCCAAGGTGTAAGCACCACAGCCCGAAAAATAGGTGTGCCTGAGCAACGACATAAAAAAACACGCTCGGCGCGTGTTGTGTCGCCTTGAAGTTACACGGGCTGCAAATCCCGGCTGCCGATTTTGCGACAGCGGGAAAACTATACCTGGAAACGGCGAAAAGAAGCAAGCCAGAAAAAGGGGCTGTTTGCTGAACGGTCATCATCATACGTCATAGTCCCGGTTGCGTTCGGCAATGCGATCTGCCATCCATGCCGTGATTTCAGACTGCGCCCACGCCACGTTTTTACCGCCCAGGCTGATTTGTTTCGGGAAGGCTTCCCGGCTGATGAGGTCATAAATGGTCGACCGGGACAGGCCACACAGATGCATCACTTCGGGCAGGCGGATAAAGCGCTCCTGAACGGCATCAGAAACCGGCATCAGTGGCGCGGCAGGGGCAGAAGACGGGGAAGAAAAAGCGGTTTGCATCGGGCTACCTCATAATGTCCATACAGTGCCGGTCGTGTCCGTCCGGCCTCGGGTAGCTCTCTATTTTGTGAATATTTTCTCTCAGGGCAACAAGTCATTTTGCAGTACTTCACCACACAACAGACTGTTTTTTATACAGCGACAATCTCTGACAATGTTCTGGTATATCGTGGGTATCCTTTGGCACATTCTGGCACATCCATACATAACCAAAAGTGGTTAATGGCTTATTTTTTATTAATAAAAAATATATACGCCTCCAAGAGAGTTCAGAAGATGGGTGAACAGTGGTGAACAGACGGTGAACAGTCAGACCCTCAACTGTTCACCCTTTATCTTACTGTATTACTTATATTTTTATTTTAGGTGAACAGTAGTGAACAGTTATATGTAAAAAAAACAAACGATGAGTAAGGTTTTGCTGAGACCTGTCTCTGGCCAGCCGGGTTTTGAGTGCTGTTTGTGCCAGAACTGTCACAACTGCAATGAATCGAGATGTTGTGTGATGAAGGGCAGAATCATTTCAGGTTGAATACACGGAGAGCCTGAACATGAAACCCGAAACAGTCATTACCGCCCTGCAAAATGTTGCCGCCAAGCAGTCCGCAGAGAACAACCCGCACATCACCGACAAGCTGAGCGCATTCACTGCGGCCAGAGACACCCACGCGGCCTGCATGCAGGTACTGAAAGAGATTGATACATCCATTGAACGCTGTAAGCAGGAGCGACAGATCGCCCTTGATGAGAGCGCAGAAGCAGAGCAGGACTGGCGCAGCCGCTTTCGCACCCTGCGCGGCAGTCTCACCCCTGAAATGAAAGCTGAGCACAGCAGGCGTATCGCCAATCGCGAGCTGGCCGACGAGTTCACTGGCCTGATTGCGGAGCTGGAGACAGACCGGACACGCGCCATGCTGAATGCCTGCTCCACCGGCAATAAATACCTTTCAGCGCATGAAGATGCCTTTATCGCTTATGCTGGTGCGGAATGGGCTCAGGCTGTCAACGCCGTTCCTGTCGCCCTCATCCGCGCTTTCCTGCTGCGCATTCGTGCCCTCGAAATGAAGGGTGAAAGTGCCCCGCAGTCCGTGGCCACCGGCGAGCTGCACGACGCGCTGAGCCGTCAGGGCAGCATGTATCGCTTCGACATGACGCAGGAGCCTGTATTGTCCGTGACGGGCATGCACCGGCCGCAGATTACTGACGTTGATACGGAGCTGTTACGCAGCCCTGCGAAGAGAATGATGCTCGCCAGAAAACTGGCTGAAAATGGCGAGACAGAAGCGGAGGCGTAAGCATGTTTCACTGTCCGTTCTGCAAAACCAGCGCGCATTCCCGCACCAGTCGTTATCTGTCCGATAACGTCAAACAGCGCTATCACCAGTGCATGAACATCGAGTGCTCGGCCACGTTCCGCACGCTTGAGTCCATCGACGGGATTATTCGTTCACCGGTGACAGAGCCGGTTATCCCGCTACCCGCACCGGCGGCCATCGTCAACCGTGCCGGTGCGTAAGCACGGCCAGTCATCAGGAGAAACATACGTGACCACACTGACGCTACAGAAAGCCTTTGAGGCCTGCCAGGCAAACAAATCCGCCTGGCTGCAACGCAGGGATGAACTGACGCAGGCCGAACAGGCATACCGCGAACAGCTTGCAGGCAGCGGGCACAGCGGCCGGAGCCTGCAAACGCTACGTGAAATTATTGACGTGATAAAATGGGAAATTAATCAGGCTGCCGGTCGCTATATCCGTTCGCATGAGGAGTTACAGCGCATCAGTATCCGCGACCGTTTAAATGATTTTATGCAGGTACACGGCGCGGAGCTGGCCGCCGCCCTTGCCCCTGAACTGATGAATTATTCCGGGCAACACTCCGCCGTTCAGCGCTGCGCCATGCAGCACTCACTCGACTATCTGCGTGAGGCGCTACAGCTCTGGCTGGTCGCCGGTGAAAAAATTAATTATTCGGCGCAGGATAATGACATTTTAACGGCCATCGGTTTCAGACCTGACGCGGCTTCGTGCGATGATAGTCGTGAAAAATTCACGCCTGCACAGAACCTGAATTACACCCGCCGCCGTGCAGAGCTGGCCGCGCAGTAGTCCTTTCAAAAATTCCCGAAAATCCCGCCTTTATCCCCTAAAAAAGCCATGCATGCATAAGGTGCATGGTTTTGCATGCGTTTTACCGACACTGGATCCCCCGCCAGTGCCAGCGCTGGCGCGCCCTGAGGCCGGTCATGCACCTGCATTAAAAGCGCCCCCTTAAGCGGGCAGGCGGGGCGGGGAGAGCATTGCGCGCCAAGCATGCGGTATAATTAAAATCTATCATTGGTGTTTTTTGCGCTCATAAGTAATATTAAACATGGTTACGAAGATATCATCATTGTAAATCCCCCAAGATTTTGTGCGTATTTCTCAATATAAACACCACTACTCCCTAAGAAACATGCAACCCAGCACCCTTTCATAAATAATTAAACTACTATTTAGAATTGCCGTTCTCACATAGAAAAAACACATTGGGAACGGCATGACCAAATTTAAATAACCTTCTCCCAGCAATTATTGCAAATGCCCTGCTTTATATAAACAGGATGATTAACATCAATAGCTTGTTTGCAATTTGGATTAGGGCAAAAGAATGCCTCACCGATATTAATTAAAAATCTATCAAAAAATTCTTTCTCCAGAGATATTCTTCTTATAGCCCTCAAGTCTTTGACATTCAAATCTCCGTCCATTAAAGACTCAAGTTTGCTCTTGGCAATATTCAGCGAATTATAGCAACCATAGTCAACAGAGTAAACATTATATGCCACCCCCGCATGATCCTTATGAGAATAGCCATTCTTTCTTAAATGAATAACTCTAAAATCAATTAAATTCTGTATATGCTTATTATTTGAGTATTCCTCAGGAATTAAAAAATGCATAGATTTTTTCTTGTGAATAACCTCTTTAACAATTTCCGTCAACAATAATCTTTCTGTGTTATTTTTATCGACCTGCTCTTTCTTATCTTTTTCATACCATTCGGAGTTTGCAGCCCTCACACTTTTTACGTTTATTCTCTTGGCAGTTGCTGCTGAGGATAACAAAAACCTGTCATAGCTGTTCAAAAATAAATTAATAAAATCACGAGGAATACCCGCGCAAGCAACTAAAATCTCATTTAATGAAACATTGGCAAACAATAAATTAATGAAATTAGCTGCTGTAGTTTTCTCATTAGAGATAAATCCATCAATAACCTCTTTATCTATTGATGATAAATGGCGGTAAAGTAAGTCATTAAAGAAATCTCGTGTTTGAGACTTGTTAACCTCAAAAACATATCTCAAGTCAAGATGGTATCCAAATATATCACCACCATCCTCTAACCCAATGAATTTCTTCTCACTTTTATATCCCAGCTCGGTTCTATTTGGTATGGCTGCTATTTTCAAATAAACATTTATGGCCGAGAAAGTTTTTTTCAAAATTTCAGCTAATGATGGTTGTATATCACTACCTAATTCAGACCACTCATCAATAAGTAGCATTACGCCATTTAAATCCAGCTCTTTTAATAGATTTTCAAGAGCATTTGTAATGTCTAACACAGAAATATGTGAACGATGACTAGTTTCAGTTACTGTCTTTTGATTATTGCCTTTATTGAGAGTAACCCTCGGGTCTTTAGATATATCCAGCCCGGCGTTCAATGAACGAACTTCCTCTTCTGAAACTTTCAAGTCAGTTGCTTTTCTTAATGTCCTACCATCTATCTCTAAATATATTTTTGTAAAATAATCCGATACCAACTTTCCGTTGATATCCTTAACTAATGAAGATGAACTATCAAATTCATTTGTACCGAGTATAAACTCCAAATTTTCGTATAGACTATACGAAATTTCCCCCATGATATATTTAAATATTAGAATGGCATCTACATCAGCTAATCCGTCAGAAGATAATAAAGGGATTATCCTTCGCAAATCCAAATAAATGGGAAAAACTCTTTTTTGCTCAAACTCTTCAACAATAACTTCAGAAAGAGCCTTAAGGAGATGTGTTTTACCTGAGCCTCTTCGCCCATAAATAACACTATTCATAATATTTTTTATATTACTTATATTCTCATAACCTGAATAAATAGATAAAAAATTATCATGGCTAATTCTCTCTGCACGAATATTATTTGCAAGCGATTTAATTACATCCTGCATTTTTTGATCTTTTAATTTCATATTAAACCCTTAATTTTTTTGAGTACCATTCAAGCATTTGTCTACGTTGTTCTAAATATTGCGCATGATTATATGTTCCGCGAATACTATTCTTGTCAACATGGGCTAATTGAATTTCGATCCAAGTAGAATCAAAACCCTGTTCATGCAGGATAGTCGACAGGGTATGTCTAAAGCCATGCCCAGTAACTTTACCGCCATAACCAATGCGTTTGATGACCTGATTTATGCTTGCTTCACTCATAGGCTTGTTCGGATCATTCCGCCCCGGAAAAACATAACGATAGTTCCCTGTCATGATCTTGAGTTCATTGAGTAAATCTAACGCCTGAGTAGACAATGGCACAAGATGTGACCTACGCATTTTCATCCTTTCAGCGGGAATTTCCCAAATAGCGTTATCCAGATCAAATTCTGACCATAAGGCCGCACGTAATTCGATGGTTCTAACACCCGTAATCATGAGTAATTTAGTGGCAATCAAAACAAGCCGACTTCCGGTGTAACTGTTTAAGGCGCGGAGGAAATCAGGTATCTCATCAGCCTTTAGGAACGGGAAGTGATTTGATTGGTGTACATCGAGGGCGCTTGAAAGATCCGCAGCAGGGTTAAACTCTGCCCTTCCAGTAGCAATGGCATAGCGAAAAACTTCTGAGCATCGTTGTCTAACTTTGCGCATTTTCTCTAATGCACCGCGCTTTTCGATTTTACGAAGCACATTAAGTAGTTCTAGCGGTTTAATTTCGCCTACTGGTCTCGTACCCACATAAGGGAAAATGTCGTTCTGAAACGCTTCCATGATGTCAGAGGCATATCCTGCCGACCATTTGGTAGACTTCATCTGGTGCCACTCTGTCGCTATCTTTTCGAACGCGCTTTCAGACTCGGTTTGCAAAGCAATCTTCTGTTCTTTTCGAACCTTACTAGGATTCTTACCTTCGGCGACCAGTTTTCGGGCATCGTCACGACGGCAACGAGCATCGGCAAGGGTAATCGTCGGATACACACCCAGCGAGATCATTTTGGGTTTTCCGGCAAAACGATAACGGAACCGCCAGCTCTTGCTTCCATTAGGTTCTATAAGCAATGACAGACCTTGCCCATCTCCAAGTGTATAGGCTTTAGCTTCAGGCTTAGCGCGGCGAATCTGCATATCGTTTAAAGGCATGTGTATAGGAATCCAAGACCGAACAGGAACATATACACAATCCTATACACATTCCGTATCGGATTCTACTGGATGGTTACGGACAGCGACGGACTAAAAAGAAATAAAATCGTTATAAAACATAGCAGTTATGGATGAATATGGACGTCTGGGGAAGTTGAGATGGTGCCGATAATAGGAGTCGAACCTACGACCTTCGCATTACGAATGCGCTGCTCTACCAACTGAGCTATATCGGCCCTGAGAGGCCGGTTACGAGCGTAACCACGGGGCAAAAGAGTAGATCTAACCGGGTGATGCGTCAATGCCCTTTTGAATCAAACGGCTATTTTTGCATCACCCGCGATTATTTACGCACGAATAGTATCATCACCGAAGCCGATCCACTTGTAGGTGGTCAGCGCTTCCAGCCCCATCGGACCCCGGGCGTGCAGCTTCTGAGTGCTCACTGCTACCTCCGCGCCCAGACCAAACTGGCCGCCATCGGTGAAGCGCGTCGAGGCATTTACGTAAACCGCAGACGAATCCACTTCATTCACAAAACGATCGGCATTGCGCAGGGTGCGCGTCAGGATCGCATCAGAATGCTGGGTGCCGTGTTCACGAATGTGCGCAATGGCGTCATCGAGATCCGCAACCATCTTCACGTTCAGATCCAGCGACAAATACTCATCGTCGTACTGCTCCGCATTAACCGGAACAACCGCCGCCGGGCCGTCCTTCAGCAGGGCGAAAGCCTTCTCGTCCGCATGCAGCGTAACGCCACTTTCCGCCATCTGCTTGCTCAGCGCAGGCAGGAAAGTACTGGCGATGCCCTGATGCACCAGCAGCGTTTCCACCGTATTACAGGTGCTTGGACGCTGGGTTTTGGCGTTGACGATAATCTTAAGGGCTGGTGCGATCTCTGCGGTGTCATCCACCACGATATGGCACACGCCGATACCGCCAGTGATCACCGGGATCGTCGACTGCTCACGACACAGCTTATGCAGGCCCGCGCCGCCGCGTGGGATCAGCATGTCGATGAATTTGTCCATGCGCAGCATCTCGTTCACCAGCGCACGATCGGGGCTTTCGATTGCCTGCACGGCGCCCGCCGGTAAGCCGCACTCTTCCAGCGCCTGCTGAATGACATTGACCGTCGCGGCGTTGGTGCGCCAGGTCTCTTTCCCGCCACGCAGAATCGCGGCGTTACCGGTTTTCAGACACAGGGTTGCGACATCCACCGTTACGTTTGGACGCGCTTCGTAAATCACGCCGATAACGCCGAGCGGCACGCGACGACGCTCCAGACGTAACCCGCTGTCGAGCACGCCACCGTCAATCACCTGCCCTACCGGATCTGCGAGGTTGCACACCTGACGGACGTCGTCGGCGATACCTTTCAGACGCGCCGGGGTTAGCGCCAGACGGTCGAGCATCGCTTCGCTCAAGCCGTTGCGACGCGCTTCCAGGAGATCCTGTTCGTTAGCGAGCAGGATCTCCTGCGACTGAGATTCCAGATAATCAGCGATTTTTTCCAGCACGCGGTTTTTCTCGCGGCTGGAAAGGAGCGCCAGTTTATAAGAGGCGGCTTTCGCGGCTGCGCCCATTTGTTCCAGCATGTTCAGGCTCCTTAACGTATAATCATGTCGTCGCGATGCACAGCAACCGGGCCATATTCATAGCCCAGGATGGCGTCGATCTGCTGGGAGTGATGACCCGCAATCCGACGCAGCGCGTCGCTGTTATAACGACTGACGCCATGAGCGATGTCGCGACCTTCAAGGTTACGGATTCGGATCACTTCACCACGCGAGAAGTTACCTGTCACGCTTTTAATTCCTTTTGGAAGTAATGAGCTTCCTCTTTCCAGAATAGCGGCAGTAGCGCCTTCATCCACAGTCAGTTCGCCAGCCGGAGGCGCGCCAAAGATCCAGCGTTTTCGGTTTTCCAGCGGGGAGGCCTGGGCGTGGAAGCGCGTGCCCACAGAGATGCCTTCCATCACGTCACCGATGACGCCAGGGCGGCTGCCTGCGGCTATAATGGTGTCGATACCGGCCCGGCACGCCACGTCCGCGGCCTGAAGCTTGGTGCCCATACCGCCGGTGCCCAGACCAGAAACGCTGTCACCGGCGATGGCGCGCAGCGCGTCATCAATGCCGTGCACGTCTTTGATCAGTTCTGCCTGTGGGTTAGAACGCGGGTCAGCGGTAAACAGCCCCTGCTGATCGGTCAGAAGCAGCAGCTTATCGGCCCCTGCCAAAATCGCCGCCAGCGCAGAGAGGTTATCGTTATCACCCACTTTGATTTCAGCGGTGGCAACTGCGTCGTTTTCGTTGATGACCGGAACGATATTGTTATCCAGCAGCGCGCGCAGCGTATCGCGGGCGTTAAGGAAACGTTCTCTGTCTTCCATATCCGCGCGCGTCAGCAGCATCTGCCCCACGTGAATGCCGTAGATGGAGAACAGTTGTTCCCAGAGCTGGATGAGTCGGCTTTGTCCCACGGCGGCCAGCAGCTGTTTGGAGGCGATCGTCGCGGGGAGTTCGGGGTAGCCCAGGTGTTCACGCCCGGCGGCAATCGCCCCGGAGGTCACAATCACAATACGATGCCCTGCGGCATGCAACTGAGCACACTGACGTACAAGCTCAACAATATGGGCGCGATTCAGGCGGCGCGATCCGCCCGTTAACACACTGGTACCGAGTTTTACCACCAGCGTCTGGCTGTCACTCATGATTCTCTGCCGTTCAACAATAAGGGAAAATGATGTCAGTCAGACGTTTTAACAGGTGTCAGCCCCGTTGCCAACTGCCTTAGCACATCACCCGTCACTTTGTTGCGCGGGATCAGGAAGCGTAGCGGCAGATTTTGACAATTTTATTACCGAAAAATTAAAACATACTTTTTTAGACATATTCTTACTTTGTCATAAAAGTTTCACCCACGGACGATAAAACCCTTCCTGTTTTTCACGGGGTAATAAGCTGAATCTTATTGCTCAGCGAATATTAGCGCGTTTGTATAAAATCAGGATTGAAAATGAAAAAGAGCACTCTGGCATTAGTGGTAATGGGCGTAGTTGCTTCCGCATCTGTTCACGCAGCAGAAGTTTATAATAAAAACGGTAATAAACTGGACGTGTACGGCAAAGTAAAAGCAATGCACTACATCAGTGATGATGACGCTAAAGATGGTGACCAGACTTACGTTCGTTTCGGCTTTAAAGGTGAAACGCAGATTAACGATCAGCTGACGGGCTACGGACGTTGGGAAGCCGAATTCGCGGGTAACAAAGCAGAAAGCGATTCTTCTCAAAAAACACGTCTGGCATTTGCTGGCCTGAAACTGAAAGACTTCGGCTCTCTGGATTACGGTCGTAACCTGGGCGCGCTGTATGACGTCGCCGCCTACACCGATATGTTCCCTGAGTTCGGCGGTGACGGCCTGGCACAGACCGATAACTTCATGACCAAACGCGCCTCCGGCCTGGCTACCTACCGCAATACCGACTTCTTTGGCATGGTTGACGGTCTGAATATGACCCTGCAATACCAGGGAAAAAATGAAAACCGCGACGTGAAGAAGCAAAACGGAGACGGCTTCGGTACCTCTCTGAGCTATGACTTTGGCGGCAGCGATTTCTCTGTGATTGGTGCGTATGCCAGCTCCGATCGCACCAACGAGCAAAACCTTCAGGCGCGCGGCGAAGGTAAAAAAGCAGAAGGCTGGGCCACCGGTCTGAAATACGATGACAACGATATTTACCTGGCCGCTATCTATTCCGAAACCCGCAACATGGCTCCTATTTCCGGCGGCTTTGCGAATAAAGCACAAAACTTTGAAGTGGCCGCGCAATATCAGTTTGACTTTGGTCTGCGTCCATCTTTGGGCTATGTGCAGTCTAAGGGCAAAGATATCGAAGGTATCGGCGATGAAGATATCGTGAAATACATCGACGTCGGTGCGACGTATTATTTCAACAAAAACATGTCTGCGTTTGTTGATTATAAAATCAACCAGATCGATGACGATAATAAACTGGGCGTAAGCAACGATGATATCGTTGCGCTGGGCTTGACCTACCAGTTCTGATGCTGTGGAAATAAAAAAACCGGCGCTGAGCCGGTTTTTTTGTATCTGGTGGCGCTGTGCTTACCGGGCCTACAGGAAAGTACATCTTGCAGGCCGGGCAAGGCGTAGCCGCTACCCGGCGCGGTGACATCATCAGGCGGTCAGCTTCACCGCTTCGCTGGAAAAATCATCCGCAGGTTCCAGCTTCAGATCCAGGGTGGCCAGCAAATCACGCGCCCTGCCGTGGAACTCTTTAAGCGTGTGTTCCAGGCGGTCAATCACTTCCTGATCCTTGATGGACGTCGCCTGCCAGTACCCGTCTTTATTAAACAGGCCAAACTGATAGCTATAGGTAAAACGGTTTTCCTGTGCTTCCATTTCCATCCACCAGCCCCAGAACTCACGTTTTTCGGGTGCAGGCTTCACGTTGACGCAAACAGCCAGGCAGTCGAAAAAAAAGCGATTCTCTTCACACTGCTCTTCTCGAATATACGGGCCAAGAGCCATGAACTTCTTAATCAGTCTACTTTTCGGGTGTCCACTCGGTAACGTCATTGCGATCTCCTTTTGTGAAGCACTGTTTTACCAAACCAACGAAATTTAGCAAACTATTAACACACTCTCTGCGTGATCCAGCGTGTAATCTCTTTCAGCGCTTTGTCAAAATTCTGGTACACCGGGCTGAAGGGTACCTCCAGCAATTTGCCATCCGAAGATGACGACGTGATTAAGCGTGACTCCTCTTCCGGGCTAAACGGATCGTTTTTCCAGAAGCCGGACATCATCGGGGTTGGGCACCGGCGGCCCAGTAAGCCCTGCGTTTTTAATGAGTACCGATTAAGTTCAATGCGTAACGCTTCATCTGAAGCATCATGCATGCCAAGCCGGCTCGCCAGCACGTCCAGATACATCTCAGGAACGTTACCCTGACGCTCCGGATCGCTTAACAGCGCATGCACCACCGGGCCAAGGCAGGCGACGGCCTTCAGGCGGGAAGATTCAAGGTAGGCCAGCCGAACCGCTACGTTAGCGCCGAAGCGGAAACCAAACGCGCCCACCCGGGTGTGGTCCACCCACGGAATATTCTCCAGCGCTTTTAACGCATGCTGGTGCAGCAGGCTGGAATCCTGAGTGAGCTTCCACTTGGATGAAAAACCGATCGAAGGCATATCCAGCGTCAGCATGGCGATCCCATTTGGTGCGAAGTAGCGCTCATACAGGCTGTAATAATCGATTTGCAACGAATCCAGGCCGCCGCACATCAGAACCGTCGGGAACGGGCCTTCGCCTTCCGGCATATGCAGGAACCCGGTTACCGGGCTGCCGCCGGGAATGGTGAACTCAATTTCACGCATCCGGCCAGGCAAACGCTGGGCAGCCTCTTCATAGGCGCGGTTGGCCAGCGCCTGTGCCTGCTCCGCCAGCTCGTCGCCCTTAAGATGTGGGTAAGCAGCGATGCTGTACAGGTTTGCCGCATGCAGCCAGTGCTTGCCGCTGAGCGCCGCGTCCTCTTCCTGGCTCGCTTTCTGCTGCCAGAGCATGGCCTGCTTCGACCATTCGTAGATCCAGTTCCCACCACGGTAGCCCACCACCGTATCGTAGAGATCGCTGTCGGTGCGCTCAGACTCGCTCATCACGATACGCGCCTGCACGTCGAGAATTTCACGCGGATCGATGCCGCGCCAGATCCACATCAGGCGGTTAATCATGCGATACCAGTGGGGCACGTTCTTACCGTCTAACGCTGACTGAACAGCAGGCATTGTTCCCGGATTAAACCGACGCACCAGCGTCGACGTTTCAGGGTGCTTGAAACGAGGTTTGAAGAGAGTTTCGGTGAGATTCGCCTGCGTCATTGCGTTGCCTCCATGGATACGTCATATGTAGACCATTGTAACGCGTGGCAGGCCAAAAAGAACAACGCCCGGCATAGCCGGGCGTGTAAAGTTACGTACTGAAATTAACGGCCTGAGATAGGCGGTACGAAGACCACGCCCATATCCCATGGCTGTTCAATCCAGGTATCCTGCGGGATATCAATGACGTAATCATCAACCAGTGGACGGCCCGCTGGTTTCGCGAAGATAGTGACGAAGTGCGCTTTAGGATACATTTCGCGGATGGCTACCGCGGTACCGCCGGTGTCCACCAGATCGTCGATAACGATGAAGCCTTCACCGTCGCCTTCCGCGCGTTTCAGCACTTTCAGCTCGCGCTGGTTGTCGTGATCGTAGCTGGAGATACAGACGGTATCGACATGACGAATACCCAGCTCACGTGCCAGCAGCGCCCCCGGTACCAGACCGCCACGGCTGACGGCAATAATGCCTTTCCACTGTTCGGAAGGCATCAGACGCGCAGCCAGTTTGCGTGCGTGAATCTGCAACATGTCCCAGGTGACGACGTATTTTTCGCTCATGTGAAGTGTCCCAGCCTGTTTATATACGGCTTAAAAAAAATGAGGGTGAACCAGGTTGCGCGAGATTATAGAGATCTGACGCACTAAAAACCAGTGTTACGCGCCAACAGCCTGAGTTTTTACATGCTTTATGCTACCAGCCACGGGAGAAAGTGGTATTCTCAGTTGCATCTCGCAAGCCCGTCTTGTGGTAACAATCAACCTGCTAACCCTGTGACCTGCAACATTGTTTTGCAGCGCATCGACAAGGAGACCTATCGTGTCTGAACTGTCTCAATTATCTCCGCAGCCGCTGTGGGATATTTTTGCCAAAATCTGCTCCATTCCGCACCCTTCCTATCACGAAGAACAGCTTGCCGAACATATTATGGGCTGGGCAAAGGAAAAAGGTCTGCACGCCGAGCGTGACCAGGTTGGCAACATTCTTATCCGCAAACCTGCCACCGCAGGAATGGAAAACCGCAAGCCGGTTGTCTTGCAGGCGCACCTGGACATGGTTCCGCAGAAAAACAACGACACCGTTCACGACTTCACCAAAGACCCGATCCAGCCGTATATCGACGGCGAGTGGGTGAAGGCGCGCGGCACAACGCTGGGCGCGGATAACGGTATTGGTATGGCTTCCGCGCTGGCCGTGCTGGCTGACGACAGCGTCGAGCACGGTCCGCTCGAAGTGCTGCTGACCATGACCGAAGAAGCGGGCATGGACGGCGCGTTCGGCCTTCAGGCGAACTGGCTGCAAGCGGACATTCTGATCAATACCGACTCTGAAGAAGAAGGTGAGATCTACATGGGCTGCGCAGGCGGGATCGACTTCATCTCTACCCTGCCCCTGTCCCGCGAAGCGGTTCCTGCTGGCTTCGAAACCTACAAGCTGACGCTGAAAGGATTGAAAGGCGGCCACTCCGGCGGTGATATTCACCTAGGCCTGGGCAACGCCAACAAACTGCTGGCACGTTTCCTGGCGGGCCACGCGGCTGAGCTGGATCTGCGCCTGGTGGACTTCAACGGCGGTACCCTGCGTAACGCAATTCCTCGCGAAGCCTTCGCGACCGTGGCGGTACCAGCGGCGAAAGCGGACGAGCTGAAAAAACTCGCCAGCGCATATCTGGATATCCTGAAAAACGAGCTCTCTGAGAAAGAGAAAAACCTGACCGTGGTGCTGGAGTCCGTTACGACGGATAAAACCGCACTGACCGCGCAGTCTCGTGACACGTTTGTTCAGCTGCTGAACGCGACGCCAAACGGCGTGATCCGTAACTCTGACGTGGCGAAAGGCGTGGTGGAAACCTCCCTGAACGTGGGCGTGGTGACCATGGGCGACGACAGCGCGGAAATCATCTGCCTGATCCGTTCCCTGATCGACAGCGGTAAAGAGTACGTGGTGAGCATGCTGGAATCTCTGGGTACCCTGGCGGGTGCAAAAACGTCCGCAAAAGGCAGCTACCCGGGCTGGCAGCCGGATGCAAGTTCTCCGGTTATGGCACTGGTGCGTGAAACCTATCAGCGCCTGTTCAACAGCACCCCAAACATTCAGGTTATTCACGCGGGCCTGGAGTGTGGTCTGTTCAAGAAACCGTATCCGGACATGGACATGGTTTCCATTGGGCCAACCATCACCGGGCCACACTCGCCGGATGAGCAGGTTCACATTGAAAGCGTTGGGCATTACTGGACGCTGCTGACTGAACTGCTGAAGGCGATCCCTGCGAAGTAATTTGTCGTCTGTTGCCCGGCGGCGCTACGCTTGCCGGGCCTAAGATGAGTGCAATCTACAGTCCCAAAACCAGCTGACGCTCCAGCTGCGGATCCAGCAGCGTGACATGCAGTCCCACCAACCTCACCCCTCGCCCGCCTCGTCGTTCTTCCCACGCCTTTTTCGCCGTCGCGATAAGATCTTCTTTGTTCAGGCGCGGCCAGACGTGCTCCTGCGTCGTCTGCTGAAAGTCGTTAAACTTCAGCTTGATGCCCTGACGGGCAATCAGTAAATCCGGTTTCACTTTGATCAGCCGTCGCTCCAGCTCTGGATAAAGCTGTTCCGTAATGATGGTTTCACATGCCGACCAGTCATGAATATCTTCGCTCAGCGTGCGTTCAACCCCGACCGATTTACGCAGCCGTTCGTTGTTTACATCGCGGTCGTCAATGCCCTGACTGCGCTCCCACAGTACGCGGCCAAACTTGCCAAAACGCTTAAGCAGCAGGGCCAGATCGCTTCGCTGAACGTCTTCGCAGGTGCGTAGCCCCATACTTTCCAGCTTCGCGGCGGAGACTTTACCCACGCCGGGGATTTTGCTGAGGGGCAGCGTTTTCAAAAACGCCGGCACCTCTTCCGGAGTGATGACGTACTGGCCGTTGGGCTTATTTAAATCGGAGGCAATTTTGGCGAGAAATTTGACCGGCGCGACGCCCGCCGATGCCGTCAGATTCAGCTCGTTAAAGATAGTCTGGCGGATCTCCTGCGCCATCAGGGTGGCGGAGCCGTGGCAGTGCAGGCTGTCGGTGACGTCCAGATAGGCCTCATCCAGCGACAGGGGTTCAATCAGCGAAGTGTAGCGAGAGAAGATCTGCCGAATATGGCTCGATGCTTCTTTGTAGGCTTCAAAGCGCCCCGGCAAAAGCGTCAGGTGCGGGCACAGCTTCAGCGCCATCGCCGTCGGCATGGCGCTGCGCACGCCAAATTTGCGTGCAGGATAGTTCGCGGTGCTGATCACACCGCGCTGGACACGACTGCCGCCAATGGCGATAGGGATGTCCCGCAGCGCGGGGTTGTCACGCATCTCCACTGCGGCAAAAAAACAGTCCATATCGACATGGATTATTTTGCGCATTGATTACACCACACATGTATTTATATACAGTATAACAAAAGGCAAAAAATGCGTCAGCTATTTTCCTTTCTCACGATTGTCATAAATCCATGTTACAAATAACCCGAATAAAGTCTTTATATTCATACACTTAAAGAAAATACATAGAGGGCTATCATTGATGAGGAAAATACTTTCGGTGTCGTTACTGTTTCTGGCGAGTGCGGCATCGGCTCATCCCGGGATCGTTGCTCACCGGGGGGGTACGGCGGATGCCCCTGAAAACACCCTGCCTGCAATTAAGCTCGCGCTCGAAAATAAAGCCGATATCGTCTGGATAACCGTGCAGCTCAGTCGGGATGGTGTGCCGGTTTTGTATCGACCGGCTGACCTGAAAGCGTTAACCCGCTTGCAAGGAAAAGTATCACAGTTTACCGCTGAAGAACTGGCAAAGGCGGATGCCAGCGTAAAATGGAAAGATAAGGGCCTGGCGAAAAATATGCTGAATACGTCAGTACCTACGCTCAAGTCGGTACTGACGGCCTGGCCAGACACGCGGTTTTTTATTGATATCAAATCTCCGGATGCCGATCCGGCAACAATGGGCAACGCGCTGCTTAACGTACTGAAAGAGACCGACAGCCTGAATCGTGTTCGCGTTTATTCAACCGAAGATCGCTATATGGCAGCATTGCCTGCCAAAATCCCCCGCTTTGTCACACGCAGCGAAACCCGTACACGACTGGCCACAGTGTCATTGAGCCACGAATGCCTGCCACCTTCCCAAAAAATGGACGATTACTGGTATGGGCTTGAGTTAAACCGAAAAGTAGAGGTAGTTGAGAAATTTACCTTAGGCGAAGGCGTCTCTCCTGCAACATTAACGTGGGACAAAGAGGCCGTGGACTGCTTCCGCTCTCAGGGCAATGCCCATCTGATTTTTATCGGCGTGAACTCCGAAGAAGATTATCTGAAGGCCAAAGCATTAGGTGCCGAAGGCGTGCTTGTAGACTCGCCGGCCAACGCCAAAAGCTGGGTAAAATAAATGATAAAGGCCGCACGAAGCGGCCTTTTTCTAAATGATCCTTTGCTGATCCCGGGCCATTCGTTTTTTCCGCGCATCGCACGGTTCCGGACAGTCGCAAACCTTTTCCATTCCGATGGAAGAGATGCCTCCACAGCTGCCCTGAATGCTTTTACGCTTGATGATCCAGCCTAAAGACATCCCGAATATCACCAGCACAAACACTGCAAAGGTCGCCAGAAAGGTCAACATAATCAGCCTCCGAAATCATCGAGCATGATGTTCTCATTATCCACGCCCAGATCTTTGAGCATCTTAATCACGGCGGCGTTCATCATTGGCGGACCACACATATAGAACTCGCAGTCTTCCGGTGCCGGATGCTGTTTGAGGTAGTTTTCATACAGCACGTTGTGGATGAAGCCCGTGTAGCCTGTCCAGTTATCTTCCGGCTGCGGATCGGATAGCGCCACGTGGAAGGTAAAGTTAGGGTTATCACGCGCCAGCTGTTCAAACTCATCGTCATAGAACATTTCGCGCAGTGAACGCGCGCCGTACCAGAAGCTGATTTTGCGCTTGCTGCCAAGTCTTTTGAGCTGGTCAAAGATATGCGAACGCATCGGCGCCATACCCGCGCCGCCGCCGATAAAGACCATTTCCGCATCGGTATCTTTAGCGAAAAACTCCCCAAACGGACCGGAAATCGTCACCTTATCGCCAGGCTTGAGGGACCAGATATACGATGACATCACGCCCGGCGGGGCATCGGGCACATTCGGCGGCGGCGTGGCGATACGCACGTTGAGCATAATGATCCCCTTCTCTTCCGGATAGTTAGCCATGGAATAGGCGCGCAGCGCGGGCTCTTTTACCTCGGAAACAAAGCGGAAGAGATTAAATTTATCCCAGTCGGCCCGGTACTCATCGGGCACGTCGAAGTCCGTATAGGCCACGGTGTGCGCCGGACACTCAATCTGGATATACCCGCCTGCACGGAACGGGACGCTCTCCCCTTCAGGGACACGCAGCTTAAGCTCTTTAATGAACGTGGCTTTGTTATCGTTCGAGATAACCTCGCACTCCCATTTTTTCACGCCGAAAATCTCTTCCGGCAGCTCAATCTTCATGTTCTGACGCACCGCGACCTGGCACGCCAGGCGGCATCCCTCTTTCGCTTCACGCTTCGTGATATGCGACAGTTCAGTAGGCAGAATATCACCGCCCCCTTCTTTCACCGTCACACGGCATTGCCCGCATGAGCCGCCTCCACCGCAGGCTGACGAGACAAAAATCCCGTTCCCGGAGAGCGTATTAAGCAGCTTGTCCCCTGCCGGAGTACGGATCTGGTTCTGCGGATCGTCATTGATATCAATGATCACATCCCCGGAATTAACCAGCTTTGCGCGCGCCGCCAGAATCAGCCCTGACAGCACCAGTACTATCAGCGTGAACATCACCACGCCAAGAATAATTTCCATCTGTTAGCCCTTATAGCTGCACACCAGAAAAGGACATAAAGCCCAGCGCCATCAGGCCGGTGGTGATAAAGGTGATCCCTAAGCCACGAAGCCCCGCAGGCACGTTGGCATATTTCATTTTTTCACGGATCCCCGCCATGGTGACAATCGCCAGCATCCAGCCGATACCGGAGCCGAAGCCATACACAACCGATTCACTGAAGTTGTAATCGCGCTGAACCATAAAGGAAACACCGCCAAATATGGCGCAGTTCACGGCGATCAGCGGCAGGAAGATCCCCAGCGCGTTGTACAGCGACGGAAAATACTTATCGAGGATCATCTCCAGGATTTGCACCAGCGCCGCAATCACTCCGATAAAGGTGATGAAGTTCAGGAAGCTGAGATCAACGCCCTCCACCAGCGCGCCATCGCGCAGCACGTAGTTGAACACCAGGTTGTTAATCGGAACGGAAAGCCCCAGCACAACGGTGACCGCCACGCCCAGACCAAATGCCGTCGAGACCTTTTTAGAAACGGCAAGGAACGTACACATGCCCAGGAAGAACGCGAGCGCCATGTTTTCAACAAACACCGCGCGCACAAATAAACTCAGGTAGTGAGCCATTGTCGGTTACTCCTTTTCCTGCTGTTCAGGCTTCAGCGTACGAATCAGCCAGATCAGCAAACCGATAATGAAAAATGCGCTTGGGGCCAGCAGGAACAGGCCGTTCGGCAGATACCAGCCGCCGTTCTGTACCGTATCCAGCACCGGAATGCCAAACAGCTTACCGCTGCCAATCAGCTCGCGCAGGAAACCGACCGTCAGCAGGATCACGCCGTAACCCAGCCCGTTGCCGATACCGTCCATAAAGCTTGCCAGCGGCGGCATTTTCATCGCATAGGCTTCAGCACGCCCCATCACGATGCAGTTGGTGATAATCAGGCCGACAAACACCGAAAGCTGCTTCGAAGTTTCATAAGCAAAGGCGCGCAGGAGCTGATCGACCACAATCACCAGCGAGGCGATGATCGCCATCTGGACGATGATCCTCACGCTATTGGGAATATGGTGGCGAATCATTGAGATAAACATACTGGAGAACGCTGTCACTAGCGTTACCGCCAGCGTCATCACCACCGCCGTTTCCAGCTTGGTGGTCACCGCCAGAGCCGAGCACACGCCCAGTACCTGAAGCGTTATCGGGTTATTGGCTAACAGTGGGCCAATTAGCACCTTTTTAACTTCTTTCAGTTCACCCGTATCAGCCATTGTTCAGCGCTCCTTCACGTACGTTCTTCAGGAAGGGACCAAAGCCCAGTTCACCCATCCAGAAATCAAAGCTGTGCTGCACCCCGTTAGAGGTGAGCGTGGCGCCGGAAAGACCGTCAACGGCGAACTCATCGCCGGGACGCGCGCCCCCTTTCACCACCTTCAGCGCAGGCTGGCCGTCGTCGTCGAGCACTTTTTTACCGACAAACTGTGCGCGCCAGTTAGGGTTCTCAACCTCCCCCCCCAGCCCCGGCGTTTCGCCCTGATCGTAATAGGTAATGCCTTTGACCGTGCGGCCATCGGTATCCAGCGCCACAAAGGCGTACATCATTGACCACAAGCCGTTGCCATAGATGGGCAACACGATTTCCTGTATGCGCTTTTGCTCGTCACGGACGAGGTAAATCTCCGCGACATTGCTGCGGCGCTTAATGCCAGCCGGATCCTGCGAGGCGTCAAGCACGGTGCTCATCTGCGGATCCTTTAACGCCAGCGCCTGGTTATATTTCGCCGGGTCTTTATCCATCAGTTCGCCGGTTTTTAAATCCACCAGCCGGGCGGTAATGCGTTCGGCAAACACGGCCGCGACGTCATCCTTTGTCATGCCTTCCTGCATCAGCCCGGCAACGGCCAGGATGTTACGCTGTTTATCCAGTGCGCGTTGCTCCTGCTGTAGCGGTTTCAACCCTACGGCAGACCCCGCCACGACAATGGAGCAGACCAGGCACAGTACCAGCACCACCAGCAGCGTTTTGCTGATGCTGTCGTTATTTTTGATCTCAGCCACGCGCCTTCCTCCGCTTAATGTTGGCGCGCACGACCAGGTAGTCGAACAGCGGCGCAAACAGATTGGCAAACAGAATGGCCAACATCATCCCTTCAGGATAGGCCGGGTTGACCACGCGAATCAGTACGCACATCACCCCAATGAGCGCGCCGTAACACCATTTCCCCCTGTCGGTAAACGAAGCCGAGACGGGATCGGTGGCCATGAACATCATGCCAAACGCAAACCCTCCCAGTACGAGGTGCCAGTACCACGGCATGGAGAACATCGGGTTAGTGTCTGAACCAATGAAATTGAAAAGCGTGGCGGTGAGTACCATCCCGAGCATGACGCCTGCGACAATGCGCCAGGAGGCCACGCGGCCAAAGAGGATGATGGCCCCGCCGATCACGATCATCAGGGTAGACACTTCACCGATAGAGCCCGGTATATTGCCAAGAAACGCATCAAACCAGGTGACAGGCTGGCCGGTGGCATTATTGACCAGCGTTTCGCCGCCGCCTGCCGCCCACTGTGAAAGTGGCGTCGCGCCGGAGAATCCGTCTGCTGCCGTCCACACCAGGTCGCCAGAGATTTGTGCCGGGTAGGCAAAGAACAGGAACGCGCGGCCCGCCAGCGCCGGGTTGAGGAAGTTACGTCCGGTCCCGCCAAAGATCTCCTTGGCAATGACCACGCCAAAGCTGATCCCCATCGCCGCCTGCCAGAGCGGTAGCGTGGGCGGAACAATCAGCGCAAACAGAATGGAGGTAACAAAGAAACCTTCGTTGATCTCATGCTTGCGAATAATCGCGAACAGGACTTCCCAGAAACCGCCCACGATAAAGACGGTCATATAGATCGGCAGAAAGAAGACGGCGCCCAGCGTCATCATGCTGACCCAGCCGGCATCTGCCGCAAAGCTTACGCCAAGAGACTGCGCCAGACGGTAGTGCCAGTCAGACTGAATCACCTGCGCCAGTTGCTCTGCATCGTACATATGGTGCAGCGCCGGGATCGTCTGCAATCCAACGTTATACATCCCCCAGAACATCGCCGGGAAGACCGCAAACCAGACCAGAATCATCATTCGCTTGAGGTCGATGGCGTCGCGAACGTGCGCCGCGCCTTTCGTCACCAGCCCAGGGGTGTAGAAAATGGTCGTTGTCGCTTCATACAGCGGGTAGTATTTCTTCAGTTTACCCTCGGTAAAATGCGGCTCAATCTTTTCGAAGAGGTGTTTTAAGCCCATGGTTATCCTTCCTGCTCAATGCGGGTTAACACCTCGCGCAATACGGGTCCGTATTCGTATTTACCTGGACACACATAGGTACACAGCGCCAGATCTTCTTCGTCCAGCTCCAGGCAGCCCAGCGCCTGGGCACCGTCGGTATCGCCGGCCAGGAGATCGCGCAGTAGCACGGTAGGCAGAATATCCAGCGGCATAACGCGTTCATAGTTGCCAATCGGGACCATGGCGCGCTCGCCGCCGTTCGTGCTGGTGGAGAAGTTAAACAGCTTATGACGCAGAAAGTGGCCCAGCGTGGTGCGGGTCACGGAGAATTTTTCCGCGCCAGGCAGCACCCAGCCGAACAGCTCTTTCTCGCGGCCTTCAAGCACTACGCTCACCTGAAGATGGAAACGGCCCAGCCAGGCCATCGGGCCTGTCGCGTGCCTGCCGCTCAGCACCGAACCGGAAATAATACGGTTTTCGCCCTCTTTCGTTTCGCCAGCCAGCAGCGCAGTTAAATCTGCTCCAAGCAGCGTGCGAACCAGACGCGGCTGGGTTGCCTGAGGGCCACCGATGGCAATGATGCGTTCCGCGCACAGCTCACCCGTGGTAAACAGCTTACCGATAGCAATAACGTCCTGGTAATTGAGATGCCAGACCTGTTTCGTCAGGCTTACCGGCTCCAGGAAGTGAATATGCGTTCCCACCAGCCCGGCCGGATGCGGGCCGGCAAATTCATTAAAAGCGACCTGCCCCTGCGGATGCCCGCCCAGCTTGCCGCCGCTGGCCTGGCAGACATGCACTTTGCCCGGCGTCAGGCGCGTTAACACGGTGAGACCGGCATCGAAAGCTTTTCGTTCGGCCAGGATAATAGGCTGCGGATCCGCCCTGAGCGGGTTGGTGTCAATGGCCGTAACGAAGATAGCGGCTGGAACGGTGCCAGGCATGGGCGTTTTGCTATAGGGACGCGTGCGAAGCGCCGTCCACAGACCGGACTCCAGCAGTTGCGTCTGCACCGCGTCGTGGCTGAGGGTGGCGAGATCGGCGGCGTCAAAACGCGCAAACTCGCGTTTTTCGTCGCCTTCAATTTGAATAACGACCGATTGCAGGACGCGACGCTCACCACGATGGATGGCCACGACGGTGCCGCTGGCAGGGGCTGTAAACATAACGCCAGGATTTTTTTTATCCTCGAAGAGCGCCTGGCCTTTTATTACGCGATCGCCTTCCTGTACCAGCATCGCAGGACGCATGCCCACATAATCATCACCCACAATAGCGACATGGTGAATAGTGGCGCCGGTTGTGACGTGCTGTTCAGGCACGCCAGAGATTGGCAGATCGAGTCCTTTTCTGATTCTAAACATGTGGTTAGCAGGTATCCATGAACAACTATCCAGAGTGGCCGGAGTGTACCATTTTCAGCCCTGACAAGGGCAGCAAATCCGCCGTCTGGCGCGCTGAAATGCGAGCTATTGCGCAAAGTTCCTGGAGTCACGGCGATTTGAATGCGTTATAAAGTAAAACTAATTTGTAAACGCAAAAGTTGGCTCTTGCGAAAATCTCCATCGGTGCTAATGTGAGCGCTCCTGTCCAGATTAGTCTGATTTCGGGTGTCTTTTGCCGTTCTGGCAAGTTGGTCATTGTTTTATCAAGGAACCAGTAGTATGCGTAAAATCGCATTGTTCATTGCGATGCTTCTGATACCGTGCATGTCGTTTGCCGGGCTGCTCGGCAGTAACAGTTCAACGACGCCGGTCAGCAAAGAATATAAACAGCAGTTGATGGGATCCCCGGTTTATATTCAAATCTTCAAGGAAGAGCGCACACTCGATCTGTTTGTCAAAATGGGCGAGACGTATCAGCTGCTCGATAGCTACAAAATTTGTAACTACTCTGGCGGGCTGGGGCCAAAACAGCGTCAGGGCGACTTCAAAAGTCCGGAAGGGTTTTATAACGTTCAGCGTAACCAGCTAAAACCGGACAGCCGCTTCTATAAAGCGATTAACATCGGTTTCCCTAATGCCTTCGACCGCGCTCACGGTTACGAGGGTAAATACCTGATGATCCACGGCGCCTGCGTGTCTGTCGGCTGTTATGCGATGACGGATTCCGGCATTGATGAGATTTTCCAGTTTGTCACCGGCGCTCTGGTCTTTGGCCAGCCGAATGTTCAGGTCAGCATTTATCCTTTCCGTATGACGGATGCCAACATGGCGCGCCATAAGTACTCTGTGTACACGGATTTCTGGAAACAGCTAAAACCGGGCTATGACTACTTCGAGCAGACCCATAAGCCGCCGGTGGTGTCCATCGTCAATGGCCGTTACGTGGTGAGTAAACCGCTCAGCCATGAAGTGGTTCAGCCGCAGCTTGCGTCAAATTACGCGGTCCCCGAGGCAAAATAGCACCCACTCGCCTGGCATGATCTTTTGCCAGGTTTCGTTGCCGGTCAGCGGCTGCGTTGCAATAACGGTGACCACATCGTTCGGTGTGGTCTTCTTCTGAAAATCAATTTCCACATCCTGATCGAGCAACGTGGCGACGCCAAACGGCGCGCGGCGCGTGATCCAGAAAAGATTCGTGGAGCAAAACGCCATCACGTAACGCCCGTCTGACAGCAGCATATTGAAGACGCCCTTCTCGCGTAATTCCGACGCCAGCGACGCAATGTATTTAAAAACGGCGGCCATATTGCCGGGCGTGCGCGGATAACGTTCCGTCAGCTTATGCAGCAGCCAGCAGAAGGCCTTCTCGCTGTCCGTTTCGCCCACCGGACGGAAGTTGCCCGTTTCCAGAGATTTATAGCCCGTAAGCTGCCCGTTGTGCGCGTAGGTCCAGTTACGGCCCCACAGCTCGCGGGTAAAGGGATGGGTATTTTCCAGCGCAACTTCGCCGCGGTTTGCCTGGCGAATATGCGCGATCACCGAACAGGATTTAATGGGATAGTCCTGCACCAGTTTGGCAATCGGTGAGTTAAAGCTGGGCTGCGGATCTTTGAACGTGCGACACCCTTTGCCTTCGTAGAAGGTGATGCCCCAGCCGTCTTTATGTGGCCCGGTTCCCCCACCGCGCTGAACCAGCCCGGTGAAGCTAAAGCAGATATCGGTTGGCACATTGGCGCTCATCCCGAGCAGTTCGCACATACATCACCTCCACAACAGCGGGGGGCAGCGGTGCCCCCCAGCGAAGTCTTACTTAACCATCTCTTTTTCGATCAGCTGGATCAGGATGTGGATCACTTTGATGTGAATTTCCTGAACGCGATCTGCATAGCCGAAGTGCGGAACGCGAATTTCGATATCCGCCGTACCGTCCATCTTACCGCCATCTTTCCCGGTCAGGGTGATCACCTTCATCCCTTTTTCACGCGCGGCGGCAATCGCTTTGATCACGTTCGCGGAGTTACCGGAAGTAGAGATACCCAGCAGCACGTCGCCTTCACGGCCTACTGCCTCAACGTAGCGGGAAAAGATGTGGTCGTAACCGAAGTCGTTGCCTACGCAGGAGATGTGGCTGACGTCGGAAATCGCAATCGCCGGGTAGCCCGGACGGTTTTCGCGATAGCGTCCGGTCAGCTCTTCGGCGAAGTGCATGGCGTCGCAGTGGGAGCCGCCGTTACCGCAGGAGAGCACTTTGCCACCGGCCTTAAAACTGTCGGCCAGCAGGACCGCCGCGCGCTGAATAGCGTGAATATTGGCATCATCTTTCAGAAAGTTCGCCAGCGTTTCCGCCGCTTCGTTCAGTTCGTTACGAATAAGATCCTGGTACATGAGGATAATCCTTCAGTATTGATGAAATAACACTGTGGAGTGTACCGGATAGCGCTAAAAGCGAGAAGCTAAAGCCATGCGAATCGTCCGGCGTTTTGATTTTTTATGCCGGCTAAAACGCGAACAATGTGAACCAGGTTGTAATTATTTTGTAAACACATTGCTAAAGGAAATGACATCAACTACAACCATATCATCACAAGTGGTCAGACCTCCTACAAGCAAGGGAGCTTTTCTTTATGATGATTTTGAGCATTTTCGCAACCGTTGTTCTGCTCGGCGTGTTGTTCTATCACCGCGTCAGTTTATTCCTGAGCAGCCTGATTCTTCTGGCCTGGACGGCTGCACTTGGCGTCGCTGGTCTGTGGAATATCTGGGTCCTCGTCCCGCTGGCAATTATTTTGCTGCCGTTCAACCTGACGCCGATGCGTAAGTCGATGATCTCCGTGCCGGTGTTTAAGGGCTTCCGTAAAGTGATGCCGCCAATGTCGCGCACGGAGAAAGAAGCGATTGATGCCGGCACTACCTGGTGGGAAGGCGATCTGTTCCAGGGCAACCCGGACTGGAAAAAGCTGCACAACTATCCGCAGCCGCGTCTGACCGCCGAAGAACAGGCCTTTATTGATGGCCCGGTGGAAGAAGCGTGCCGCATGGCCAATGACTTTGCGATCACCCATCAAATGGCCGACCTGCCGCCGGAGCTGTGGGCGTACCTGAAAGAGCATCGCTTCTTCGCGATGATCATCAAAAAAGAGTACGGCGGTCTGGAGTTCTCCGCTTACGCTCAGGCTCGCGTCCTGCAAAAGCTGGCGGGCGTGTCCGGGATCCTGGCGATCACCGTTGGCGTACCAAACTCCTTAGGTCCGGGCGAGCTGTTACAGCATTACGGTACGGAAGAGCAGAAAGATCACTACCTGCCGCGTCTGGCGCGCGGCCAGGAAATTCCATGCTTCGCGCTGACCAGCCCGGAAGCCGGTTCTGATGCCGGCGCAATCCCGGATACCGGCGTGGTCTGCATGGGCGAATGGCAGGGCCAGCAGGTGCTGGGCATGCGCCTGACCTGGAACAAACGCTATATCACCCTGGCGCCTATCGCCACCGTGCTGGGCCTGGCCTTTAAGCTCTCCGACCCGGAAAAACTGCTGGGCGGCGAAGAAGACCTGGGCATTACCTGTGCGCTGATCCCAACCTCAACGCCGGGCGTGGAAATTGGTCGTCGTCACTTCCCGCTGAACGTGCCGTTCCAGAACGGCCCAACCCGCGGTCAGGATATCTTTGTCCCGATTGATTACATCATCGGTGGTCCGAAAATGGCCGGCCAGGGCTGGCGTATGCTGGTGGAATGTCTGTCTGTGGGCCGCGGCATTACCCTGCCGTCGAACTCGACCGGCGGTCTTAAATCCGTGGCGATGGGGATTGGCGCGTACGCCCATATCCGCCGCCAGTTCAAAATTTCTATCGGCAAGATGGAAGGTATCGAAGAGCCGCTGGCGCGTATCGCGGGCAACGCTTACGTCATGGACGCCGCAGCCTCGCTGATTACTTACGGCATTATGCTGGGCGAAAAACCTGCCGTGCTGTCGGCGATTGTGAAGTATCACTGTACCCACCGCGCCCAGCAGTCAATTATTGATGCAATGGATATCGCTGGCGGTAAAGGCATTATGCTTGGCGAAGGCAACTTCCTGGCGCGCGGCTATCAGGGCGCACCGATTGCCATCACCGTGGAAGGGGCAAACATCCTGACCCGCAGCATGATGATCTTCGGCCAGGGCGCGATCCGCTGCCATCCTTACGTGCTGGAAGAGATGGCCGCCGCGCAAAATAACGACGTGGATGCCTTCGACAAACTGCTGTTCAAACATATCGGTCACGTCGGCAGCAATGAAGTTCGCAGCTTCTGGCTCGGCCTGACGCGCGGGCTGACCAGCGCGACGCCGACCCGCGATGCAACCAAACGTTACTACCAGCACCTGAACCGTCTGAGCGCTAACCTGGCGCTGCTGTCTGACGTCTCCATGGCCGTTCTGGGCGGAAGCCTGAAGCGTCGCGAGCGTATCTCCGCCCGTCTGGGTGATGTGCTGAGCCAGATCTTCCTGGCCTCTGCGGTACTGAAACGCTACGACGACGAAGGCCGTCAGGAAGCGGATCTGCCACTGGTGCACTGGGGCGTACAGGATGCGCTGTATCAGGCCGAACAGGCGATTGACGATCTGCTGGCGAACTTCCCGAACCGCTTTGTGGCCGGCGCCCTGCGCGTGGCGATCTTCCCGACCGGACGTCATTATCTGGCGCCGTCCGACAAGCTGGATCACAAAGTGGCGAAGATCCTCCAGGTACCGAGCGCAACCCGTTCCCGTATTGGCCGCGGTCAATACCTGGCGCCTACCCCGCATAACCCGGTAGGTTTGCTGGAAGAGGCGCTGCTGGACGTCATGGCCGCCGACCCGATTCACCAAAAAATCTGCAAACAGCTGGGTAAAAACCTGCCGTTTACACGACTGGACGAACTGGCAAAACAGGCCCTGGCGGGTGGTATCATCGACAACAGCGAAGCTGCGCTTCTTGTGAAAGCCGAAGAGAGCCGTCTGCGCAGTATTAATGTGGATGATTTCGAACCAGAAGAGCTGGCGACGCAGCCGGTAAAGCTGCCGGAGAAGCACCGCAAACCTGAAGCGGCATAAGGCATCTCGCTCCCACAAACCCCGCCCCGCGCGGGGTTTTTTATTGCCACATTTTCTCGTAATGACGTGCTACAGTGTCAAAAGGTATTTTTTTAGGAGCCTGTATCGTGCCTGGTTTAAAGATTTCTGTTTTGCAGCAACCTTTAGTGTGGATGGACGGCCCCGCCAACCTTCGCCATTTTGATCGCCAGCTGGAAGAGATAACCGGACGCGACGTGATTGTTCTGCCGGAGATGTTCACCACAGGTTTCGCGATGGAGGCGGCAACACAGTCTATGCCGCAGGATGAGGTGGTGGCCTGGATGCACGCCAGGGCGCAGGAAACCAACGCGCTGATTGCCGGAAGCGTCGCGCTCCAGACCGGGCGCGGACCGGTCAACCGCTTCCTGCTCGTCGAGCCGGAAGGGAACGTCCACTTCTACGATAAGCGCCACCTGTTCCGCATGGCGGATGAACATCAGCATTATGAAGCCGGAAACGAACGCGTGGTATTTGAATGGCGCGGCTGGCGTATTCTGCCGCTGGTCTGCTATGACCTGCGCTTCCCGGTGTGGTCACGCAACCGCAACGATTACGATCTGGCGCTGTATGTCGCCAACTGGCCCGCCCCACGCTCCCTGCACTGGCAGGCTTTACTGACAGCGCGCGCGATTGAAAACCAGGCGTACGTGGTTGGCTGTAACCGCGTAGGAACGGACGGCAACGGGCATCACTATCGCGGTGACAGCCGGGTGATCAGTCCACAGGGTGAAATTATTGCCACCGCCGAGCCGCATCAGGCGACACGAATTGATGCGGAGATTTCGTTGACGGCGTTAAGGGAGTATCGGGAGAAGTTTCCGGCGTGGCAGGATGCGGATCCGTTTAGCATTGGATGATTAAAAGCCGGGTGGCGGCTGCGCCTTACCCGGCCTATAAATCAACTCACCAGCGCCTGCCCGTCTTTGCGGCTCTCCGTCGCAGCCACGTAGTGCCCTTCCGGCATACGGTAAATCACCTGCGCGCCGCCAAAATTGTAATCCTGGAACGGATCTTCCACCACGATCTGGTGTCCGCGCTCGCGCAGCGCCGCAATGGTATTGCGATCGAAGGTCGATTCAACAATCACTTCCCTGCCCTGCACCACGCGCCAGCGCGGGGCATCAATCGCCGCCTGCGGGTTTTGCCCGTGCAGCATAATGCGCAACGCCATCTGCATGTGCCCCTGCGCCTGCATCGGGCCCCCCATCACGCCGAAGGACATCAGCGGCTTGCCGTTACCGTCCATCGCAAAACCCGGGATGATGGTGTGGAAAGGACGCTTGCTGCCCGCCAGCGCGTTCGGGTGTTTGGGATCGAGCACAAAGCCGCAGCCGCGGTTTTGCAGGCTGATTCCGGTATCCGGCACCACAATTCCTGAACCGAAGCCCATAAAGTTGGACTGAATAAACGAAACCATCATCCCGCTGGCGTCCGCGGTGCTGATGTAGACCGTGCCGCTCTGCGTCGGCGATCCGTACACAAAATCAGAGGCTTTATCGTGGTCGATGAGCGCCGCGCGCGACTTCAGATAATGGTCGCTCAGCAGCTCTTTTGCTGCGAACTCCATATGTTCTTCATCCGCAACGTAGCGATCGAGATCCGCCAGCGCCAGCTTCATTGCCTCAATGGAGAGGTGCAGCCCCTGCACGGAGTCCGGGTGATGTTTCTCAATGCCGCACTGCTCCAGAATGCCGAGCGCAATCAGGGTGGCGATCCCCTGACCGTTTGGCGGCAACTCCTGCACCGACCCGCCCGCGAAGTCGCGCGACAGCAGTTCTACCCAGTCCACGCGATGGTTCGCCAGATCTTCAGCCGTCAGGTGTGCACCGTGTGCTTTGGCAAAGGCGGCAATTTTCTGCGCCAGTTCGCCACGGTAAAACGCGTCGCCGTTAGTTTTGGCAATCAGCTCCAGCGTGTTCGCCTGCGCCGGATTACGGAAGATCTCGCCCACTCGCGGCGCGCGGCCTTCCGGCGCGAAGCAGGCGCTAAAGCCTGGTTGATCTTTCAGCTTGTTGTAGCCCCGCTGCCACAGATGCCCGATGAGCGGGGAGACGGGAAAACCGTTACGCGCATACTCAATGGCCGGCTGCGCCAGGGTGGTGAGCGGCAATGTGCCAAAACGTTCAGCCAGCGCAACCCAGCCCGATACCGCCCCCGGTACGGTTACCGCGTCCCAGCCGATTTCCGGTACGGCAGTTTTTCCGGCAAACAGATCCGCATGCCAGCTGGCCGGCGAACGACCGGACGCATTCAGACCGTGAAGTTTTTCACCGTCCCAGACTATCGCAAAAGCATCGCTGCCGATGCCGTTGCCGGTCGGCTCGACAACGGTCAGCGCCATGGCTGTGGCAACCGCCGCATCAACGGCGTTTCCGCCCAGCTGTAGCATCTTCATTCCCGCCTGTGCCGCCAGCGGCTGCGAGGTGGCAACGGCGTTGTGGCCCATCATCGGCGGGCGTCGTGAATCGTAACCGGTTGTAAAATCGAGCGCTTTGGTCATCATGACTCCTTAGTCGTGGCGCGGATCGAGCGCATCGCGCAGCCCGTCGCCGAGTAAATTAAAGCCCTGAACGGCAAGGAAAATCGCCACGCCGGGGAAAACGGACATCCACGGCGCCTGCTCCAGAAACCCTTTGGCGGTGTTGAGCATGGAGCCCCAGGATGGGTTCGGCGGCTGTTGCCCTAACCCTAAAAACGAGAGGCTGGCTTCGGCGATAATCGCCGAGGCAATGGCCAGCGTGGCCTGTACCAGAATCGGTGACATCACGTTAGGCAGAACGTATTTGATAATGATCCAGCGGTCCGGCAGGCCAATCGCCCGTGCGCCGTCGATGTACTCTTCGTTGCGAATGGCGATCACCTGGCCGCGCGTCAGGCGGGCGAAGATCGGCATCGCCGAGAGCCCAATGGCGATCATGGCATTCGTCAGGCTTGGACCTAAAAATGCCCCCAGCGCGATCGCCATGATCAGAAATGGACAGGCCAGCAGTGCCTCGATAAAGCGGGAGATCACCCCGTCCCACATCTTCTGGAAATACCCCGCCACCAGCCCCAGCGGCACGCCGATGACCACCGCGATCGCCACCGACATACAGCCCGCCATCAGCGAGGTTCTCGCCCCCCAGATAATGCGGGACAAGATATCTCGCCCCAGCTCGTCGGTGCCGAACCAGTACATCGCCGAGGGCGCTTTGCGCACCGCGAGGAAGTTAGCCTTCACCGGGTCAAACGGCGCGATCCACGGCGCCAGCAGCGCCACCAGCACAAAAAAGCCCACCACAATCGCGCCAATCACCGCACTTTTATTGGCGAGGAATTTTTTCAGCACGCGGTTTTGCGCGCGCGGCAGCGCGGGTGCCACGGTTTGCGTCGTCAGTTCCGCCATGACTAACCTCGCATTTTCGGGTTGATAAGGACGTAGAGCACGTCAGCCAGCAGGTTGAGCATCAGGAAACCGATCGCCACGATCAGCACCACGCCCTGCACCACCGCGTAGTCGCGGTTGAACACCGAGTCGACAATCATTTTGCCGAAGCCCGGAATGGTGAAGACCTGCTCGGTCAGCACCGCGCCGCCCAGCAGCTCGCCGAACAGCAGCGTGGTGAGGGTGATCACCGGCACCAGCGCGTTGCGGAAGGCGTGCTTCAGGACCACCGCTTTCGGCAGCAGCCCCTTAGCGCGCGCGGTGCGGATGTAATCCGCTTTCAGCACCGCAATCATCGACGCACGGGTATGGCGCATCAGCGTTGCCGCCAGGCCGGTTCCGAGCACGGACGCGGGCAGCAGCAATGTCCGCAGGTTCTGGATCGGATCTTCACTGAACGGCACATAACCGGACGCAGGCAGCCATTGCAGGTTTACTGAAAAGACCAGAATCAGCAGGATCCCCAGCCAGAAATGCGGTATTGAGATCCCCGAGATCGCCACAAAATTCGCCCCGTGATCGACCCAGCTGTTTTTGTTCACCGCCGCGAGGATCCCCATGCTGATACCAAACACCAGCGCGATAATCATCGCCAGCAGCGACAGCTCCAGCGTGACCGGCAGCTTGCTGGCAATCAGCTGCGTGACCGGCTCATGAGTGCGTAAGGAGACACCCAGATCGCCTTGCAGCGCGCGCGTCAGCCAGTTGAAATACTGCACGGGGATCGGCGCGTCCAGATTCAGCTCAGCACGGAGCTGGGCAATCACCGCCGGATCGCGCTCCTCCCCGGCCATAGCGATCAGCGGATCGCCGGGCAGCAGCTTTTGCAGGCCGAACACCATCATGCTCACCAGCAGCAGAGTGGGAATGGCCAGCAGCAGACGTTTGCAAATCAGTTCCAGCATGGGTTCTCCTCAGGAGGTTTATTTCGCCAGCGTTAAGCCAGCCAGACGCACAATGCCGTCCGGGTACGCTTTAAAGCCCTGCACGCGCTTGTTCAGCCCAAAAATGCGCGGTTCGAAGTAGAGGTAGGCAATCGGCATGTCGGTTTGCAGCTGCTTCACCACCTTGTCATACAGCGGCTGGCGGGCGGCCTGATCGGTGCTCTGACGCGCCTGCGTTAACCATTCATCCACCTGAGCATTGCTGTAGCGGCCATCGTTAAGGGTGCCTTTGCTGTTGATAAAGCCATAGATGCTGCCATCTGGATCCGGGCGACCCGACCAGCCGGAGAAGCTCAACTGGTAGTCACCGCTCTGCTGGCGATCCAGCAGCGTGGCGAACTCGGTCATTTGCAGGTTCAGGTTAAAGCCCGCCTCTGCCACCATCGCCTGCAATACCTGGCCCACCTGCTGCGAGGTTGGGTTGTTCGGCACCAGCAGATTGACGGTCAGCGGCGCGGTGACGCCTGCGGCTTTCAGCAGCGCTTTGGCTCTGTCGACGTCACGCGGGGGAACCGGAAGATTGACGTGATACGGGCTTACCGGCGAAAACGCCTGGTTTGCCGGAGTGTAGAGCCCCTCGAACACCACCTGGTTTAAAGCATCGCGATCGATGGCCTGGGAAAATGCTTCACGCACGCGGGCATCTTTGAAGGGATCGTTCGCCGGGACTTTGCCATTGTTAATGTTGAAGGTGATGCCCTGGTATCCGAGGCCCGTTACCTTCGCCAGCGCCAGTTTGCTGTCGGCCTCGACGGTTTTGACGTCGCTGGCGGCAATGCCTTCGGTCAGATCGAGATCGCCCGCGCGCAGGTTCGCCAGGCGCACGGAGGCATCCGGGATCGGCAGATAGATAATTTTATCGAAGTGGTAGGCGTCTTTGTTCCAGTAGTTGTCGAAGCGGGTCAACACAATGCGATCCTGCGACACGCGGCTGTCGAACTTATACGGGCCGGAACAGACCGGATGCGCGGCAAAATCGGCTTTTTTAGCGGCTTCCGGCGCCATCATTGCGCCTGCGCGATCGGTGAGCTGCATCAGAAGTGCGGCATCCGGCGTTTTCAGGTGCAGGGCTATCTGCATCGGGCCGGTGACCTCCACTGATTCAACGGAAGAGAGTTCACTTTTACGCAGAGAACCTTTTAGCGTCAGGGCACGGTCGAGGTTGTATTTCGCGGCGGCGGCATCAAATTTTTCACCGTCGTGGAAGGTCACGCCATCACGGAGATCCAGGGTTAGCGTTTTACCGTCATTGCTCCACGCCCAGGATTTTGCCAGTCCCGGCACCACCTTGAGATGTTCGTCGACGTCCACCAGCCGGTCACACAGGGAGGCAAACACGAAGCGGCCATAATAGGTACGCGCCAGATGCGGGTCCAGCATGTCCGGGTCTGCGCCCAGGCCGATTCGCAGCACGCTTTCAGAATGGGCGGGCAGCGCCGCGCCAAGCAACATAACACTTCCCAGTACGGTCAAAAGAGAATTACGCATTGTCATTATCATGAGTTCCTTGAAGGAAGGGAGGAGTGAGTGGCCGCGTATTCAAACAGCGCGCGGCGGCGCAAAAATGCGGCGGATGGCGGTGCGATCTGGATAACGCTGCGATCGCGGTTAATCTCCTGCCAGCGGTGGCAGGCGACCTGACGCCCGCCGTCGATGACCTGATTAATCGGCTCGACCTGGCGGCATTCGTCGGTAACGTAGGGGCAACGAGTGTGGAAACGGCAGCCGGAGGGCGGGTTAGCCGGGTTCGGTAAATCCCCCTGCAATAGCGGCGTATCCCGCGCTACGCCTGGCTGCATTTGCGGTGCTGAGGCAATTAACGCCTGAGTATAAGGATGCAGCGGCGCGTCGAAGATGTCGTCGACGGTGGCCAGCTCGACGATTTGCCCAAGATACATCACCGCCACGCGGTCGCTCATATGCCGGATAACCGCCAGCCCGTGGGCGACGATCACCATCGTTAGCCCCAGCTGGTGCTTCAGGCTTTCCAGTAAATTCACCACCTGTGCCTGAACGGAAACGTCCAGCGCAGAGACCGGTTCATCGCCCAGCAGCAGCGTAGGGCCCGACGCCAGCGCGCGCGCAATGCCGATACGCTGGCGCTGCCCGCCGGAAAATTCGTGCGGATAACGCCCGGCCCAGGCCGCGGGCAAGCCGACCGTCCTGAGCAACTCGGCAACGCGGTACTGGCGATCCACTTTTTTCATGTTCTGATGCAGCCACAGCGGCTCACCAACAATCTGCTCTACCGTCATGCGCGGGTTCAGCGAGGCGAAGGGATCCTGAAAGATGATCTGTAGTTCACGCCTAAGCTGGTTCAGACGAGCACCTGAAGCGTGGGTGATCTCCTCACCCTGATAAAATACGCGCCCTTCGCTGGCACTCAGCAGGCGCAGCAGCAGACGACCGAGGGTGGATTTTCCGGAACCGGATTCGCCGACAATTGCCAGCGTTTCGCCTGGCATCACCGACAGCGAAACGCGGTCGACAGCCGTAACAAAGCAGGCTGGCGTAAACAGTTTTTTCGGGCCGGGGAAAAGCTTGCTCAGATCGCGGGCTTCAAGTATGGGCGTGGTCATGCAATTTCTCCCAGGGCAATGTGTTGTTCCAGCGGCACGCGGAAGCAGGCAACCTGATGGCCCGCGCCGAGCGTAGTGAGCGGTGGTTTTTCAGCATGACAGCGCGTCTGCGCGAAGGGACATCGGGTGGCAAAGCGGCAGCCTTGAGGCATGGATTCCGGCAGCGGGACCGATCCGGGAATGGTGGAAAGCTGGCCCTTGCGTGCGCCAAGGGAGGGGATCGAGCCCATCAAGCCAATTGTGTACGGGTGCTGCGGGTCGGCAAATATCGCCTCGACGCTCCCCTGCTCCACTACCTGCCCGGCGTACATTACCGCCACCTGCTGCGCGACTTCGGCCACCACGCCTAAATCGTGAGTGATCATCAACACCGCCGTGCCCGTTTCT
This sequence comes from Enterobacter genomosp. S, assembly GCF_001631805.1. NCBI lineage: Bacteria > Pseudomonadati > Pseudomonadota > Gammaproteobacteria > Enterobacterales > Enterobacteriaceae > Enterobacter > Enterobacter genomosp. S. The sequence continues at coordinate 301,834 of NZ_LVVA01000021.1, forward strand.
TCTTTTAGGATATTGAGCAGGGCGAGAATTTGCGCCTGAATGGTCACGTCGAGTGCAGTGGTGGGTTCGTCAGCAATCAGTAATTTGGGGTGGTTTATCAGGGCCATCGCAATCATCACGCGCTGGCGCATACCGCCGGAAAGCTGATGCGGGTAAGCCTTGAGGCGCATCTCTGCGGCCGGGATCTGCACCTTCTCCAGGATCTGTAGCGCAACCGTCATCGCCTCAGCCCGGGAGATCGTTCGATGGCGCATCACCGCTTCACTGAGCTGATCGCCAAGCGTGAAGGCCGGGTTGAGCGAGGTCATGGGCTCCTGGAATATCATCGCCAGCTCGCTGCCTCGCAGATCGGCATACTCGCGCGGCGAGAGCTTGCGCAGATCGTGGCGGCGAAAATGCATCTCCCCGCTAACGATCCGGGCGCTGGCAGGCAATAACCCCATCAGCGTCAGGGAAGTGATGCTTTTACCGCAGCCGGACTCGCCCACCAGCGCCAGCGTCTCTCCCGCCCTGACCGTCAGCGAGATGTCTTCGAGCACGCTCACCGGCGAGCCCGCGAATTTAACGTTGAGGTTTTGCAGCCGCAGTACGGGCATGGAGTCCTTAAAGGGTATCGTCGTCATAGCGTGGAATCGTCCTCAAGGTGGATAGCCTGAATCAGGGCGGTTTGCAGGCTGAGCAGGTGTTCGCGCATGGCGGCGGCTGCTTCATTAGGCTGGCGATGAATAATCGCTGACATGATGTTGTGATGGTGGTCGTTGTAGCTATCGACACGTTCAGGGGTGCGGGCAAGTTCGCGTAAATGCTGCCAGCCGGGCTCCCGACGGACGGCATCTATCGCATCGAAAAGCCCTAGCATCAGGCGGTTGCCTGCTGCTTCCGCAATGGCGCGGTGAAAGGCGCTATCCCACAGTTCGTTGAGATCGCGGTCATCCGGGCTGACCTTATCAATGCGTTCCAGCATGCGCTGCATGAGCGCGAGGTTTTCCCTGGTGGCACGCAGTGCTGCAAGTCGGGCTAAGCCGGGTTCAAGCTGTAGTCGAGCTTCCATGACTTCCAGCAGATTGGTTTGCTGAACCAATCCCTGAAGCGCCAACGGCTCAACAGGGGCAGCCGGACCAATGAAGGTGCCCTTGCCCTGCTTGCGCCAGATACGCCCTTCCTCTTCCAGCACGTCCAGCGCGCGACGCACTTCACGTCGCCCTACGCCGAGCGTGTCCGACAGCTCACGTTCAGTGGGCAGCGGAATGCCTGGTGTTGACTCGTGCTGGTTGATAAGCCCGCGCAACTGCTCAAGCGCGGTGCTGGAATTTGCTAAAAACCGTGAAGGCTTTTCCATATTGGTTCGCTCGCTTTCATCATCACTTTATTTTTATCAACGATAAGTTATTGATATGAAGCACTACTTATCGTGCTAATGATTAAGCAATAAGCGAACCAATAACGCATTGGTTCAGATGTTTTCTGAAAAATGATCGGTAACCGAATGATTTCTTATGAATTATTTTTACATAATTATTACATAACCAAGTGAGGTTCGGAGAGGGGGCGGGCAAATAATGCACAAAAACAGTGCAAATAACGCACTAATACCGTGCGAATGTTAATAAATTGCACTAAGTATATTAACTTTTTGTTAACAAAGATAAGAAGAGAGATAAGCGAGTGTAGGGAGTATAAAACGACGAAAGCCTGAATCATTTCTGATTCAGGCTTTCTGAATAGTGGCGGAACGGACGGGACTCGAACCCGCGACCCCCTGCGTGACAGGCAGGTATTCTAACCGACTGAACTACCGCTCCACTGTTCCCGTTTGGGGAACGAGGCGAATATTACGGTCTGCCTCGTAACTCGTCAACGCTTTTTCTCAGGTTTTGAATCGTTTGCTGCAAAAATCACCCAAACGGTGATTTAACAAACGTTTCCGCCTTTTTTCACCCACGCCACAGACAGCTTCCGCCCTTCTTCTGAACTAAATCGAGGCGAGATTCGTGGTTCATCAGCTCTTCATCACTGGCTAAAACAACCCGCAGGCGATTCGCCTGACGCACGACCCGCTGAATACCGCCTTCGTCTCGCGTCTGCTGGGATTCATTTTCCATACTGAATTTAATCGACGTTTGCCCGCCGGTCATGGTCAGGTAAACATCGGCCAGGATCTGGGCATCGAGCAATGCGCCGTGCAGGGTTCGCTTGGTGTTGTCTATCTCATAGCGAGAGCACAGGGCATCAAGGCTGTTACGCTTGCCGGGAAACATCTTCCTTGCCAGCGCCAGGCTATCCGTGACTTTACAGAACGTATTGGTTTTTGGAATATCGCGGTTGAGCTTGCTGAACTCATAGTCCATAAAGCCGATATCGAACGATGCGTTATGAATGACAAGTTCCGCACCTCTGATGTAGTCGAGAAATTCATCCGCGACATCGGCGAAGGTGGGCTTATCCAGCAAAAACTCATCGGCAATCCCGTGAACGCCGAACGCTTCCGGATCCACCAGCCGATCGGGTTTGAGGTAAACGTGGAAGTTGTTGCCCGTAAGACGACGGTTCACCACTTCAACGGCACCAATCTCAATGATTTTGTGCCCTTCGTAGTGGGCGCCAATCTGGTTCATACCGGTGGTTTCGGTATCAAGAACAATCTGGCGAGTAATTGCAGTGCTCATAGCGGTCATTTATGTCAGACTTATCGTTTTACTGAACGTTTCAAATACAGGAAGTCTACCAGAGATGCGTAAACAGGTAGAAATTTTCACCGATGGATCTTGTCTCGGTAACCCAGGGCCCGGCGGTTATGGCGCCATTATGCGTTATCGTGAGCATGAAAAAACCTTTAGTGAAGGCTATTTTCTCACCACCAACAACCGCATGGAGCTGATGGCGGCCATCGTGGCGCTGGAAGCGTTAAAAGAACATTGTGACGTGGTGCTGAGTACCGACAGCCAGTATGTCCGCCAGGGCATCACCCAGTGGATCCACAACTGGAAAAAACGCGGCTGGAAAACGGCAGAGAAAAAGCCGGTCAAGAATGTCGACCTCTGGAAGCGTCTTGATGCCGCCCTCGGTCAGCACGAAATCAAATGGGAATGGGTAAAAGGGCACGCCGGGCACCCTGAGAACGAACGCTGTGACGAGCTGGCTCGCGCGGCGGCATCCAACCCGACCCATGAGGACGCAGGTTATCAGCCTGAATCCTGATCACGGTTTTTTGTACTGTCGCGTGGCACCCACGGTCTGGCGGATCCGCGTTTTTGCTTTGCTTTGCTTCATCGGGTTGAGCGTAAGGGGGATCGTCCTCTTACGCGCGACAATATACTGCATGCAGCCCAGCGCGGGTAAATGGGTGCTGAGCAAAACACCGCCTTTTCGCGTCCAGGGGATGACCTGAAAACCGCCGTAACTCAGCACTTCAAAATTCAGCAGTGAAAGCCAGTCCAGCTGGCGCATCATGGTAAACATCCGGCTGTTATACGGCGGCGTGCGGCGCAGCACGGGCGTTAGCTTGCGCAGCCCCATCAGACTCAGCGGATTAAAACCGCTCAGGATCAGCCAGCCGTCGTCAATCAACACGCGGTCGGCTTCCCGCAGCAGACGATGGGGATCGCTACACCAGGGCAGCGCGTGGGCGAGCAAACAGGCATCAATGGATTTTTCCGCAAACGGCAAATGCAGCGGATCTGCTTTCACCTGAACCGGGGAACCCTTAAGCGATACGTTAACCTGATGCGAGATAGCGCAGCTTTCGGTATTGATTTCTGCGCTGAGATTGCCAATCTTAAGCAGGTGAAAACCATACATTTTCGCGAGCCAGGGTTTAAGCTGAAGTTCTAAAGCTTCGCGATAATATTCACCCCAGGGCAACTCTGCCCAACGATCCGGTGGTGCGACAGTCTGAGGTATCCTTGCCGGTTTCATCAAAACACCCGCCACGCTATAAGAGGTAATGCATGAATCTTATCAGTATTTCCGCCTTTCAGGACAATTACATCTGGGTTTTAGTCGACGACGATCGCAGATGCATCATTGTCGATCCTGGGGAATCCACTCCGATCCTGGACGCAATAAATGAAAACGGCTGGCAGCCGGAGGCGATTCTCCTCACCCACCACCACAGTGACCACGTGGGCGGCGTTCCCGATCTGCTTGCGCAATACCCTGGTCTTGCCGTGTACGGGCCAGCTGAGACACAAAACAAGGGCACAACACAAGTCGTTAGCGAGGGCGAAAGTGTCCAGATTCTTGGGTGGGAGTTCTCCGTATTTGCTACACCAGGTCACACTTCTGGACATCTCTGTTTCTACAGTAAACCTTATCTGTTTTGCGGCGACACGCTGTTTTCAGGGGGGTGCGGAAGGCTTTTTGAAGGCACGCCAGAACAAATGTATCAATCTTTACAAAAAATTAATGCATTGCCTGCCGACACCGTAATTTGCTGTGCGCACGAGTATACATTAGGAAATATGAAGTTTGCTGCGAGCATCTTACCCGAGGATCGGGCGATTCAGGATTATTACCAGAAAGTGAAGGAGTTACGTGCAAAAAACCAAAAAACACTCCCTGTAATTCTGAAAAATGAGCGACAAATAAATTTATTTTTAAGAACGAATGACGTTGATTTAATTAATAAAATTAATCAAGAAACAAATTTGCAACAACCAGAAGCGCGTTTTGCATGGTTAAGGTCAAAGAAAGATAACTTCAGATAAATGCGGGTTGCCTTTTCAAAATTTCGCCGTTATCATCGCTCGTCTTTTAAGCAACTATTGACACACACATGAAGGCAAAAGCGATATTACTCGCCTCTGTCCTGCTTGTTGGTTGCCAGTCACAGAACGGCGGCAACGTACAGCAGCACGCACAGAGCCTTTCTGCGGCTGGTCAAGGGGAAGCAGGGAAGTTTACGAGTCAGGCGCGATGGTTGGACGATGGAACATCCTTCGCGCAGGAACAAGACTTGTGGGCCTCTATTGGCGACGAGCTAAAGATGGGAATTCCGGAGAACAGCCGGATTCGCGAACAGAAGCAGAAGTATTTAAGAAATAAGAGCTATCTCCACGATGTAACATTACGGGCAGAGCCGTATATGTACTGGATAGCCGGGCAAGTTAAGAAACGTAACATGCCTATGGAACTGGTACTACTACCCATAGTGGAGAGCGCTTTTGACCCGCACGCGACGTCTGGCGCCAATGCCGCAGGCATTTGGCAGATCATTCCGAGCACAGGGCGAAATTATGGTTTAAAGCAGACCCGCAACTACGATGCGCGTCGTGATGTTGTCGCTTCAACGACAGCCGCTCTCGACATGATGCAACGTCTGAATAAGATGTTCGATGGCGACTGGTTATTGACTGTCGCAGCGTATAACAGTGGTGAAGGTCGTGTACTGAAGGCAATGAAAGCGAATAAAGCGCGTGGTAAATCCACAGACTTCTGGTCGCTCTCACTGCCACAGGAAACAAAGATTTACGTACCGAAAATGCTGGCCCTGAGCGATATTCTCAAGAACAGCAAACGTTACGGTGTACAACTGCCAACACCAGACGAAAGTCGTGCACTGGCGCGTGTCCGCCTCAGCAGCCCGGTTGATATTCAACAGGTTGCCGATATGACGGGTATGTCGGTAAGTAAATTGAAAACCTTTAATGCAGGTGTTAAAGGCTCTACGCTGGGCGCAAGTGGCCCGCGGTATGTGATGGTTCCGCAGAAACACGCAGAACAGTTACGTGAGTCTTTAGCTTCGGGTGAAATTGCAGCCGTTCAGTCCACGCTGATCGCTGATACGTCACCAGTAAGCAGCCGCAGCTATAAGGTGCGTTCAGGTGATACGCTTTCAGGTATTGCATCACGTCTTGGCGTGAATACGAAAGATCTCCAGCAGTGGAATAATCTGCGCGGGTCGGGTCTGAAAGTGGGTCAAACGCTGACCGTAGGTGCAGGTAGCAGCGCACAGCGTCTTGCTAAAAACAGCGATAGCATTACCTATCGCGTGCGTAAAGGCGACTCGCTGTCCAGTATTGCTAAGCGTCACGGCGTAAACATCAAAGATGTGATGCGCTGGAACAATGATACTGCCAACCTGCAACCTGGCGACCAGCTGACGCTGTTTGTGAAAAACAGCGCTACGCCAGATTCCTGATAGTACGATTGCTTGTTAAAAGGCACCGATTCCCCTCGGTGCCTTTTTTGTTTATCCCGCTTTATGCGCTTCGGCCATGATGGTGTCGCTGGTAAATGAACCATCCTCATGCAGTTCAAAGTACGCCTTCACGTCAGCAGAGGCGCTCTCCTGATACAATCGGATCGCCTGCGTTAATGCCTCCGGTGTGCGCATCCGCGCAATCCATGACCTAAACTCCAGCGGCAAACGGTCGGTTATTAACGAGCGTGAAATCAGGCCGGCTTCGGTGATAAACGTAAGCCACTCTCCACTGGAGTAGTTTTGCACGTGCGAGGTATCACGCAGCGCTTCAACCGTCTGAAGCCAGATATTCCGCACCGGATGTCCCGGAGACATCACGTCCATGATGATGAAGATCCCGCCCGGTTTGAGCACCCGTTTCACTTCCCGTAATGCCTGACCCACATCATGCCAGTGGTGTGCAGAGTAACGGCTAATCACAACCTCAAACGACGCATCCTCAAAGGGTAAAGATTCAGCGTAGCCCTGGCGCGTCGTGACGTTATTCAGCCCTTTCGCTTTCGCCGCCTCAGCAACCACGTCCAGCATCTGGCTCGATAAATCATACGCCGTTACCTGGCCGACATGCTGTGCGGCGGTAAAACTGGCGTGCCCCGCCCCGCATCCTAAGTCCAGCACGTGCGCGTCAGGAAAGGCGGCGAGCCGTTCGCCAAGACGCACCAGATCGCGGCCAGAAGCGTGCACGGCGCTGCTCAGATAGGCACTTGCCTGAGAACCAAACTGTTTTTCGACATTGTCATGATGGGAGTGTGTTGTTGTCATGTTGCTGTCCTTTTATGGGTTAAATAATAAAGGGCAGCACCCGCACAGGCCTGCCCCACGGCAGACCTGACGCACCATTATTTATCAGGTTTGCCGGGACTGAATTCAACGAGTAGAGGATTATGATCGGAGGCGCGCGTCACCAGAACGGAGGCGTCGTGCACGCTTAACCCACGGTAGAAGACGAAATCGAGAGGACGGCCAAACGCTTTCTTGCGCTGGTCATCGCCAAAACGCACTTCACGCAGCGACATTTCACGTGCAAAGCGGTACAACGCGTTCATGCGCGGACGGCTCCAGGCATTGAAGTCCCCGGCCATAATGATTGGCCCGCTGTGATGAGCAATCTGATCGCCAATGGGAAGTAACTGTTTACTATACACATCAACGCCCAGGCTGAAGTTCACCGCATGAATGTTTACCACCATCAGCAGACGGGTATCAGGCAACGGATAGACCGTGACCAGCGCCGATTTTGCCAGACGCAGGATCGGTTCACGTTCACGCAGCGGGCAGCAATAGACCGGATGTGCGGCTGAAAGGGTCATCACCCCAGATGGATGCTGTGGCAGAACAAAGGCAGGCACCTGATCGGCTGCAAGATAGTTTGTTGTTGCAAACCTTACCAGTTCGGGCGTGGTTTGCGCCTCCTGTAACAGAACCAGATGAGCATCTTTGCCGAAATTTTGAAGTACGGATAACCACTCCGCGCGCTGTTGCTTGAAGATGTTCCACACCAGCACGCGAATTTTATCGTCACTGCTTAAGGGAGTGCCCGCAGGTAATGCCTGGCTGAGGCTCGCAAACGACCCCGGAGGCAAGATCCTCTCCGCAGGCATTCCGGCAACATAACGCATGGCATAGGTATTTTTTCGCACTTTTGGAAACGGCCTCTGTAACATGAACCAGCCCGGAAAACGGACTGGTTCTAATGTTATAGGGATTTTAGGTCACACTTTCAACGCAATTACTGAGAAACCGCTTTCCAGTTTTGTAAGCAAGCACTTACTGATACTCATCCCAGCGCGACGCGAGCAGGTTTATCAAGACGTCCACTCAGAGCAATCAGGAAGAAAGCGACAAGCACAATCACTGCGCCAATCCACGGCGTCTGGGTTAATCCAACGTGTTCAACCGTCTGCCCACCGATAACCGAGCCGAGTGCGATACCGACATTGAATGCGGCGATATTCAGGCCGGATGCGACATCCACCGCATTGGGGGTATAGCGTTCAGCTTTCTGCACAACATAGACCTGCAATCCCGGTACGTTACCAAACGCGAATACCCCCATAACCAATACCGTTACCAGCGCGGCGTATTGCATCGATGCGGTGAACTGGAAAATCATCAGCAGAACAACCAGTGCGGCGAAGATGAACTTCAGCGCCGGTACCGCACCATGCTTATCCGCAAGCTTGCCGCCCCAGATATTGCCGATTGCGACGGAGATACCGTAGCCCAGTAAAATCCAGCTCACTGCCCCCGGGGAGAAACCAGCCAGCTCCTGCATCATCGGCGCAAGGAAGGTGAACGCAGTGAACACGCCACCATAGCCCAGCGCCGTTACGGCATAGATAAGCAGCAGGCGCGGGTGTGTAAGAACCTTAACCTGATCGCTCAGGCTGGCACTCGCGCGCCCCGGGATATTCGACGGGACCAACAGCAGGCTGGCCACCAGAGCAATGACGCCCAACAGCGATACCGCGAGGAAGGTTTCACGCCAGCCAAAATGTTGTCCGATAAACGTGCCTAACGGTACGCCGGTGACCAGCGCGACGGTTAAGCCACCAAACATAATCGCAATGGCTGACGCCGCTTTCTCTTTTGGCACCAGGCTGGTTGCAATCGTGGAACCGATAGAGAAGAAGACTCCGTGCGCGAGGCCGGTCAGCAGGCGAGCAATGACCAGCGTGGCGTAATCCGGTGCCTGCCAGGCCAGAATATTGCCAGCGGTAAAGAGCACCATCAGGGCGACTAACAATTGTTTACGCGGGAATCGGCCAGTCAGCGCCGTCAGCACAGGCGCCCCAACAGCGACACCTAACGCATAAATAGACACCAGCAGCCCAGCAGAGGGCAGCGAAATGGCAAGTTGATGAGCAATGGTAGGGACCAGTCCTACAATAACAAATTCGGTCGTGCCAATTGCAAAGGCACTGATCGTCAGGGCAAGAAGCGCCAGTGGCATAAAATACTCCGTCTCTTCAGGATTAAGATGACAGGCAGTATGCGCCAGTGTTTAAATAACAAAAATGGTTAGAATCTCAATAGAATTTTGCAGGTGGTGCAATAATGAAGGCTACATCGGAAGAACTGACTATCTTTGTCGCCGTGGTCGAAAGCGGGAGCTTTAGCCGCGCCGCCGAACAGCTCGGGCAGGCGAACTCAGCCATCAGCCGCTCGGTGAAAAAGCTGGAGATGAAGCTCGGGGTAAGCCTGCTTAACAGGACAACGCGCCAGCTCAGCCTGACGGAAGAAGGTGAGCGTTATTTTCGACGCGTGCAGTCCGTTTTGCAGGAGATGGCAGCGGCAGAAACGGAAATCATGGAATCACGCAGCACGCCGCGTGGGCTGCTGCGCATTGATGCGGCGACGCCGGTCGTACTGCATTTCCTGATGCCGTTAATTAAGCCCTTCCGGGAGCGCTACCCGGAGATGACCCTGTCGCTGGTCTCTTCTGAGACATTCATTAACCTGATTGAGCGTAAAGTTGACGTGGCGATCCGCGCGGGAACCCTGACGGACTCAAGCTTACGCGCCCGCCCCCTGTTCGCCAGCTACCGCAAAATTATCGCGTCACCGCAATATATTGCCGAGCATGGCAGACCGGAGACGGTTGAAGAGCTGAAGCAGCATCTGTGTCTGGGTTTTACGGAGCCTGTAAGCCTGAATACCTGGCCTGTCGCCTGCCATGACGGGCAGCTTCATGAAATCACCTGCGGAATCTCTTCTAACAGCGGGGAAACGCTGAAGCAGCTATGTCTGCAAGGGAATGGGATCGCCTGCTTATCCGACTATATGATTGATAAGGAAATTGCAGCTGGCCAGCTAGTTGAGCTAATGGCTGATAAACGCTTGCCTGTAGAGATGCCTTTTAGCGCGGTGTATTACAGTGACCGAGCGGTAAGTACGCGCATACGCGCATTTATCGACTTCCTGAGTGAGCATATAAAAACAGCTCCCGGAGGAGCTGTGTGAGGGTTAAGGGCACAGAGGGAGGGTTTTTATTAATCCCAGTCTGGTGCTAACCCTTCCGGGCTGACCAGACGATCGTTACATTCCAGTGCTGCGATCGCTTTTTTATCTTCATCATCAAGCTGGAGATCCCGCGCTAACAGATTACTTGCCAGGTTTTCACGTTTGGTTGAAGACGGGATCACGGCATAACCTTCACCCATCGCCCATGCCAGGATCACCTGTGCAGCTGTCGCATTGTGTTTTTCAGCGATGCGCGCAATGACTTCATCTTTCAGGGCCTTACCATATGCCAGCGTCATGTACGAGGTGATATGAATACCATGCTGTTTCGCCCAGTCCACTACGTTGCGGTTTTGCAGGTAGGGAGAGAGTTCAATCTGGTTAGTAGCAATATTCTCTTTACCCACTGCGGCAATGGCTTTTTCCATCAATGGAATAGTGAAATTCGAGATACCAATTTCACGCGTTAAGCCCTGCTCTTTTGCTTCCAGCAGCGCCTGCATAAACTCTTCTACGGAGACGGCATCGCCAGGTGATGGCCAGTGGATCAACGTCAGATCAACATAATCAGTACGCAGCTTTTTCAGACTTTCCTTCAGGCTTGGGATCAGCTTGTCTTTGCTGAGGTTTTCAATCCAGATTTTGGTGGTGATGAAAAGCTCGTGGCGCGGTACGCCGCTCTCTTCGATGGCCAGGCCCACGGCAGCTTCGTTGTCATAAATCTGCGCCGTATCAACGGCGCGATAGCCCAGCTCCAGAGCGGTTTTTACAGATGCGATAACAACGTCGTCCTTCAGGCGAAAAGTGCCGAGACCCAGTGCAGGGATAGTCATATCATTCCTCAATCGTTATGTTCGTAAACTGAGGAGGATTATCGCTGTGGTTGTTATGTCGAAAAAGATCGTAAAACGCAGAGGATTTTTGCTAATTTCGCAATAGTTAAACGACAGATAAGAAAAAAGCCCTGAGCGTTAGCTCAGGGCTTTTAATAAGTGGCGGAACGGACGGGACTCGAACCCGCGACCCCCTGCGTGACAGGCAGGTATTCTAACCGACTGAACTACCGCT
>NZ_LVVA01000022.1:0-299986 GCF_001631805.1 Enterobacter genomosp. S
CCTCGTTTTTTTCGGGTTTGCAGGCACCGGAACATGTGGACGTGGCAGAGCTGTTTATTATGCCGACCGAACAGCCGTGGTAAGAGGGTGACGGGGGTCAGGCTGATGCCTGACCCGCTACGTTAGTTTGCGGATGCTGTAGGTCTGATGGTGATTTCGGTGGTATCGACACTCTCAGGCGCCTCGATGATGTGGCGCACGGCGCGGGCGATATCAGCCGGTTTGAGGGCAATAGCCCGGTACGCATCCATCACCGCCATGGTTTCTTCGTGCGTAATGGTCGAAGCCAGTTCGCTTTCCACCACTCCAGGGTTGACGCAGGTCACGCGGATGTTCGAACTTTCCTGACGCAAACCATCGGAAATGGCCCGGACCGCAAATTTGGTCGCACAATAAACGGCGGCCGTAGGCACGACGGATAAGGCACCGATCGAGCCAATATTAATGATCTGCCCTGAGTTCTGGGCTTCCATAATCGGCAGAACCGCGCCAATTCCCCACAGTACGCCTTTAATATTCACGTCAATGGTGCGTTCCCACTCATCCTGCTTGCCTGCCGAAAGCGGAGAGAGGGGCATAATGCCCGCGTTGTTAATAAGTACGTCAATGCGGCCCCACTTTTCCCGTGCTGCCTGAACGAAGGCAGCCATCGACTGGCGGCGGGTTACGTCTAATTCCTGCGCCTCTGCCTCCCCTCCTGCGCTGCGGATTTCTTCAGCCAGGGCGTGGATGCGATCCAGCCTGCGTGCCCCGAGGAATACTTTTGCGCCTGCCCTGCCCAGCTCTCTGGCAATACCTTCTCCAATACCGCTGGAGGCACCGGTAATTAAGATCACTTTGTTCATGTTTTACTCCTTCAGTTGAGTTCAAAGCAATCATAGAGTCTCACCATTATTTCTTGTATCCTGCTTTTACTGGACTCACTGGTTAGCGATGTTAAACAATGAAAATTGATCTTAATTTGTTACCGCTTTTTCTGGCGGTCGCCGAAGAGCGCAGCTTCAGCGCGGCCGCCGGGCGGCTGGGCATCACCCGTTCCGCTGTCAGCCAGGGGATAAGACGTCTCGAAGATGGGTTTCAGAGCCTGCTGGTAATGCGCACGACGCGCTCGGTAAGCCTTACCGAAGCGGGTGAACGGTTGCATAAATCGTTGCAGGGACCCATCGCCAACATTGAAGCGGCCTTTGACGACGTCACGTCAGACAGCACACCGCGCGGACAGCTCAGGATCGCGGTCACCTCAATTGCGGAAGCGTTTCTTTCTGGTCCCCTGCTCGCCTCGTTTGCGGCAGCGCATCCTGCGGTATCGCTTGATGTCTTCGTGTCAGATGAGGAATTCGATATCGTGGCGGCGGGCTATGACGCAGGGGTGAGGCTGGGCGAAGTTATCGAAAAAGACATGATCGCCGTTCCCCTTACGGGCCAGCAGCGTGAACGGGTGGTGGCTTCACCTTCCTATCTGGCGACGCACAGTGCACCGGCGCATCCCCGAGAGCTGGTCGCTCATCGGTGTATCGGCTGGCGCCCTTCCCCGGACGTTGCCCCCTATCGCTGGGAATTTGAGGAAGCAGGCGTCCCTTTCGATGTGGCAATTGAACCACAAATCACGACTAACGATCTGCGTCTTATGCTCAGTCTCGCGCTGGCCGGCGGTGGCATAACCTTTGCCACGGAGGATACCTTCGCACCTTACATTGAATCAGGACAGCTGGTTTCCTTACTGGATGCGTTTCTTCCGTCTTTTCCTGGCTTCTATCTCTATTTTCCCCAACGCCACAATATGGCCCCCAAGCTCAGAGCCCTGATCGAGCACATCCGCCAGTGGCGCCAGCTCCCCGCTACGCATCCTGCTCAGCGATAAACGGCAGATTTTCCTCACTCTACCGCGTCCTTTTGATGAGCATCAACGACAGCACAGCGTTACCATGGAAAATGACAAAGGACACGATGGGCAGGACTTCAAACAAGGATGGAACCGTAAAAATGCACAGACCAATGGTCGTTATCCTCTTTATTCTTTTGACATTAGCCGCCCTGGTGGAAATTGGTCTAATTTCTTTCGGCTAAAACCGGTTACTTCTGAAAGGCCACATTTGTGGTCTTTTATTTATTAAACTTGAGAAGAAATCACTTTATTTTTTGAGTAGCAGAAATCAAAGGCCCCATAGAAATATATTTTATAAATGAGATAATTTTAAATATATCATACACCAGATAATTTACCTTAACTTAAACCGCAATTAAGCAGCAATTAAACCTAACCCAAATTATATATATAGTGCACATTTTAATTATTTTTATCGCCCTGCCAGCCCCATTTTAAGGGTTGCACCTTTTACGCCAAAACCCTTGCGCCACACGCCCTTGTAGCGAACGAAATATATTCATGCTATCAATTAACTTCCCCTGCAATAGCCGCGCTGGGTTTACGTTCGCTTAATTTGCATATTCAGACATTTATAGCTATATCATTTTCATAACGAAATAAATCAATACCTGCACAAATAATAAGGCTTACAAATCGCAAATATATAAATAAACAACAGTTTCCTGACTAAATAATTAGCTTTGCCCTGAGGTTGCCACTTTTAATCCTGGCGGGCATCGGTCGCGCTAAAGAAAGTGACGGTAAATTCTGTTTTTTAAACAGTATTTTCGCCGGGAGCGCGCTCATCCCTTCAGAAACGATGGCCTTGTTTGACACGCCGTAACCAATAACTCTGCTGGAGTAATAACTGTATGAGCCAAATATCTGTTATATCTAAATTAACTGGCGTGGAAACGACCACGGAAGGGACACAGATAACACTCGATCACTCATCTGTCGTTAAGCTTAATGTGGATCGAGCCGACATCGCAGGTTACTCCCGCAGCGGAAACGATCTGGTGATCACCCTCAATTCGGGCGAAGTGATTACCCTCAAGAATTTCTACGTCACTGATGCGCAGGGCGTAAGCCAGCTGGTACTTGAGGAGAGTGACGGCGCGCTGTGGTGGATTGAAGATCCAACCGGTGCCGCGACCTATGAATCCATCGCCTCCACCGATGCATTACTGGCGGCGTCAGGGAGCGATGCCGGCGGCGCCGCAGCGTGGCCCTGGGTGCTGGGTGGCCTGGCCGTCGCAGGTGGGATTGCCATCGCGGCGGGAACCGGCGGTGGAGGGGGCGGAGATGACGATAACAACAACCCGAATCCGGGCAATCCGGGAAATCCTTCCGAACCTGATACTACGCCTCCGAATGCCCCCACCAATCTTCAGGTCTCACCTGACGGCAAAACCGTAACCGGTACGGCTGAACCGGGCAGCACGATTACCCTGAAAGATGCCAATGGCAACACCATCGGAACGGGCAAGGTCGGCAGCGACGGTAAATTCACTATCGATCTCGGTACGCCGCTCACCAACGGGGAGCAGATCACCGCCACTGCCACCGATCCGTCCGGCAACACCAGCCAGGGCGGCCAGGTCACGGCACCGGATCTCACCGCGCCGGATGCGCCCGCCAATCTGGAGGTTTCACCTGACGGCAAAACCGTGACCGGTACGGCTGAGCCGGGCAGCACCGTGACCCTGAAAGATGCTGACGGCAACACCATCGGAACGGGCAAGGCCGGCAGCGACGGTAAATTTACTATCGATCTCGGTACGCCGCTCACCAACGGGGAGCAGATCACCGCCACTGCCACCGATCCGTCCGGCAACACCAGCCAGGGCGGCCAGGTCACGGCACCGGATCTCACCGCGCCGGATGCGCCCGCCAATCTGGAGGTTTCACCTGACGGCAAAACCGTGACCGGTACGGCTGAGCCGGGCAGCACCGTGACCCTGAAAGATGCCGACGGCAACACCATCGGAACGGGCAAGGCGGGCAGCGACGGTAAATTTACTATCGATCTCGGTACGCCGCTCACCAACGGGGAGCAGATCACCGCCACCGCCACCGATCCGTCCGGCAACACCAGCCAGGGCGGCCAGGTCACGGCACCGGATCTCACCGCGCCGGATGCGCCGCAGATTGTTGCCGTCAGTGATAACGTGGGCACCGACGTGGGCCCGCTGAGCAATGGACAGCGTACGGACGATGCACGCCCGACATTCAGCGGCATCAGCGAAGCCGGCACCGTCATTACCTTCTATGACAATGGCAAGCCGATCGGTACCGCCACGGCCGATGCCAGCGGTAAATGGAGCTTTACCCCGTCGACCAACCTGTCTGAAGGAAACCACGCTATTACCACCACCGCGACCGATGCCGCAGGCAATACCAGCCCGGCGTCCACGGCGGTAACTTTCGTGGTGGATACTGTCGCGCCTGGCGCACCGGCGATCGTCAGCATAACCGATGACGTTGCGCCCAATACCGGCACGCTCGGAAGCGGAAGCACCACGAACGATCCGCGCCCGCAGCTCACCGGTACGGCAGAAGCGGGCTCGACGGTCACCATCTATGACAACGGCATTGCCATTGGCACCGCGGTTGTGGGCAGCAACGGAAGCTGGAGCTTTACGCCGTCAGTAAACCTGAGCGAAGGCAGCCACCAGCTTACCGTACGCGCCACCGACGTTGCCGGTAACACCGGTCCGGCTTCGCCGGCCTTTACCGTAACGGTGGATGTCACCACCCCGCCGGCGCCAACAGGATTTATCGTTAATGACGATACCGGAGGACTGAAAGGCGCGATTACCGCCGGACAGGTTACCGACGAGTCGCAGCCGCGGCTGACGGGCCGAGGAGAGCCGGGCAGCACGATTACGGTTTACGATAACGGCGTAGCGATTGGCAGCACCACCGTTCTGCCGAACGGTACCTGGAGCATCACGCCGACAACGCCGCTGACAGAGGGTGCACACTCGATTACCCTGCGCGAAACCGATGCGGCAGGAAACCAGAGCGGGCTGTCTCAACCGCTCAACTTTACCGTCGATCTTACGCCGCCAGACATGCCGGTTGCGACGCTCAACGCCACAGGCACGCAAATCACCGGTACCGCCGAGCCGGGGAGTAAAATTGTCATCACCAACAACGCCGGGGTGCAAATCGGGACCGCCACTGCCGACAGCAACGGCAACTACGTCGCCAACCTGAACCCTGCGCAAGTGAACGGCGAGATCATCTCCGTGGTCGCCTCCGATGCCGCAGGCAACCAGAGTTCACCGGCGCTGGTTAACGCCGCAGATATCACCCCGCCTGCCGCACCGGGTAACCTTGTGGTGGCAGAAGACGGGGCAAGCGTCAGCGGAACCGCCGAACCAAGCAGCACGATTATCATTAAAGCGCCAGACGGTACGACCATCGGCCAGGCCACCGCCGGCCCGGATGGCACCTTCACTATCCCGATTTCGCCAGCCCAGACCAACGGCGAGGCCCTTGAAGTGACGGCTACGGACGGCAGCGGCAACACCAGTCCGTCCGGCTTTGCCGACGCGCCAGACAGCACGCCGCCGCAGGCGCCGGAAAATGTGGTTATCTCTGCCGACGGCACCACGGTGACCGGTACAGCCGAGCCGGGCAGCACCGTGACCATTCGTGAAAATGGCGTGAAGGTCGGGGAAGCGGTTGCCGACGATCAGGGTAATTTCAGCGTTGATCTGATCCCGCCGAAAGCCAACGGCGAAGCCCTGACCGCCGATGCCACCGATACCGCCGGCAACACCGGTCCGACCGCGCCGTTTGACGCGCCGGACATCACCGCGGCGCAAACCCCGGTCATTACCGGCGTGGTGGATGATGCGCCAGGCGATACCGGCCCCGTCAGCCAGAACGGTCTCACCAACGACAGCACGCCAACCATCAACGGAACGGGCGAGCCAGGTACCACCATCACCCTTTACAGCGGCACTACCGTCATTGGCACCGGTACGGTTGGGCCTGACGGCCAGTGGTCCATCACGCTGACTACCGCGCTGCCGGACGGCGGGCACGTGCTGACGGCGACCGCGGTTGATGCCGACAACAACCTCAGCGGGACATCGAACACCTGGAGCATCACGGTGGATACCGCCGTTCCGGGCGCCCCCGCCATTACGCAAGTCATTGATGACGTGCCGGGCAGCACGGGGGCACTGGAAAGCAATGACATCACCAACGACACGCTCCCTACCGTGAACGGTACCGGCGAGCCGGGAACCACCGTAACGATCCGTCTGGATGGGCAGGATATTGGTACTGCCCTCGTTAACAGCGCCGGCGCATGGACCTTTACGCCCACCACGCCATTAGTGAACGGTCAGCATACCTTCACCGTCGTCGCGAGCGATGCGGCCGGCAACACCAGCGCACCTTCTGGCGGTTTTACCTTTACCGTCGATACAACGCCGCCACCGGCGGCCACCATTGACACCGTCTCCGATAATATTGGTCCAGTACAGGTTCCGCTTAACAGCGGGGATACTACCGACGATACGCTGCCGCAGTTGCAGGGTACCGCACCGGCAGGCACCACCATCACTATCTATGACGGTACCACCCTGCTCGGCACGGCCGTGCTCGACGGCAGCGGCGGCTGGAGCTTTACGCCAACCACGCCGCTGACGGAGGGTCCGCATTCGCTAACGGTCCACGCCACGGATGAGGCGGGTAACACCACCATTTCGCCGCCGTTTGAGCTGGCTATCGACACGAGCGCGCCTGCAACGCCGGATATTCCTGACATCACCGTCAACCCGGACGGCGGCACGCCAGGTACTGCCCTGAATCCGGGGGAAACTACCCGCGATACCACGCCAACCCTGAGTGGCTCGGGCACGCCGGGGGATACCGTGAACATTTACGATGGCGCCACCAAAATTGGTGAAGCTGAGATCGACGGTGACGGCAACTGGACCTGGACGCCGAACCCTCCGCTGCCTGACGGCACCTACGATCTCTCCCTGACGGTGACCAATCAGGACAGCGCCGGAAATGAAAGTGCGCCGTCCACGCCGGTGACCATTACCATTGACAGCGACGCACCTGCCGCGCCGGGTGTTCCGGTGGTGACGGACAGCGTGAGCCAGATCACCGGTCCGGTGGCCGATGGCGGATCCACCAACGATCCGCGTCCAATACTGAGCGGCACCGGTACGCCAAACGACGTCATTACCATCTATGACCAGGTGGGAACAGGCGCGCCGCAGGCCGTAGGCAGCGTCACGGTAGACGGTAACGGCAACTGGACCTGGCGTCCGGATAGCAACATTGGTGAGGGGACGCACGAATACACGGCGACCGCCACCGATGAAGCCGGCAATGAATCAGTGCCATCAGCCGGTATCACGATAACGGTAGATACCCTTGATCCGACTACCCCGGTCATCAGCGACATCGCTGGCGCGCAGAACGGCGGGTCTACTAACGATACCACGCCAACCCTGAGCGGCACCGGCACCACCGGCGAGACGGTGATCATCTACAACAACGGCGTGGAAGTGGATCGCGTTGATGTCGTCAACGGTCAATGGTCCTATACCCTGCCAACGCAAACCGACGGCCCGCTGAACATCACCGTTGCCGCGGTGGACGATGCGGGTAACCTTAGCCCGGTCAGCCCGGTCTTTAGCGTGACGGTCGATACCCAGACGCCAACCGTGCCGCAAATTGACGCCGTCTCTGACAGCCAGCTGGCGAACAGCGTGCTCTACACCCGTGACGGCACCCCAACCCTTACCGGAATCGGCGAGCCGGGTTCGAACGTAACGGTCACCGTTGACGGCGTCGCCTCTCCGGTCGTGGTGGTGGTTCAGCCGAACGGGACGTGGTCCTGGACCGCCGACCCTGCGCTCGCGGAAGGGCCGCACACCTTCTCGGTCGCGGCGAGTGATGCCGCGGGGAATACCTCCGTCAGCTCCGGCGATCTCAGCGTGACGGTGGATACGCTGCCGCCTGCAACGCCAACGAATATCGATATCGCCGAGCAGGGTACGCCGCTGACCGGTACGGCGGAAGATGGCACCACCGTGACGGTACGTGACGCTAACGGCAATATCATCGGAACCGGCGTTGCGACGGGAGGCTCCTTCTCCATCGCCCTCTCCCCGGCCCAGCTGGATGCCACCACGCTGACGCTGATCGCCACGGACGCAGCAGGAAACGCCAGCCCGTCAACCACCTTTGACGTGCCGGAGTCCACGCTCGATCTGCCTGCGGTACCGGTAATTACGGCAATCAACGATGACGTCGATCCCGTCACGGGCGACGTGAAAGATAAAACCACCAATGACACCACGCCTACCCTTACCGGCACCGCCGATCCGGGCAGCGTGATCGCCATTTATCAGGATGGATCGCTGCTTCCGGTGACCACTGTCGTTGCGGATACCAACGGCAACTGGAGCTACACGCCGCTCCTGCCGCTGACGGAAGGGCCACATACCTTTGCCGTGACCGCCACGAATACCACCACCGGCGAGACCAGCGGGCAGTCGCCGATCGCGACCGTCACCGTCGACCTCACCGCCCCGACAGCGCCAGCCATCGGTGCGGTGACCGATGACGTGGGTCCGGTTACTGGCCCTATCGCCGACGGGCAGAGCACCAACGACAACCGTCCTACTCTCACCGGGACAGGCACGGCCGGAGACACCATTACGATTTACAATAACGGCGACCCGCTGGG
This sequence comes from Enterobacter genomosp. S, assembly GCF_001631805.1. Taxonomy (NCBI): domain Bacteria; kingdom Pseudomonadati; phylum Pseudomonadota; class Gammaproteobacteria; order Enterobacterales; family Enterobacteriaceae; genus Enterobacter; species Enterobacter genomosp. S. The sequence goes on from NZ_LVVA01000022.1 coordinate 8,598, forward strand.
CACCGTTCTCGTCGGGCCAACCGGCACCTGGAGCTATACGCCGCCTGCGCTGGATGACGGCAGTCACACCCTGACCGTCACCGCCACTGACCCGGCAGGGAATGAAAGCACCCCATCGGCAGGGATCACCATCGTTGTCGATACCGTCTCCACCACGCCGGTGATAACCAGCGTGACGGATAACGCGGGCAATGCCGCAACGCCTGTACCAAGCGGCGATCCGACCAACGACACCACGCCAACCCTGACCGGCACCGCAGAGCCGAACAGCGTCGTCGCCATATTTGATGGCACCACGCAGATTGGTACCGTAGCAGCAGATAGTACCGGCGCCTGGACCTTTACCCCGGAAACCGCCCTCGGCGAAGGGACGCATGACTTTACCGTCAGAGCGACGGATCCGCAGGGCAACGTTAGCCAGCCGTCCGGCGTCTGGAGCGTCAATATCGATCTGACGGCGCCACAGGTGCCGACGATCGATACGGTCAGCGATAACGCCCCGGGTGGCGTAACCGGCCCGCTTACCGCCGGGCAGGTCACCAATGACACCACGCCAACCCTTAGCGGCACCGGCCAGGCGGGCACCACCATTCACGTGCTGAATAACGGCGTGGAGATTGGTACCACCACGGTCGACAGCAGCGGCAACTGGACCTTTACGCCAGATCCGGTCCTGACGGACGGGACGTATAACCTGCGCGTTAACGCCAGCGATGACGTCGGAAACGTCTCCGCCAACTCCCCAGTGTTCGCCTTTACGGTGGATACCGCTGGCCCTGCGGCACCGGTCGTCACGACGGTGATAGACGACGTGGGCCCGGGAACGGGAACCCTCACCAGCAACGGGGCCACCAACGACACCCGTCCAACCTTCAACGGTACGGGGGAAGTGGGCGCAACGGTACACGTTATTGTGGATGACGTGGAAATTGGCACGGCGGTCGTCAACGCCCAGGGTACCTGGAGCTTCACGCCGACCACCGCGCTGAGTGAAGGGCCACACACCATTACCTTCAACGCCACCGACGCCGCAGGCAATACCGGCGACACCTCGCCGCCGTTCAACCTGACGGTGGATACGTCGGTCCCCGTTGCACCGGTCTTTACGCCAGCCACCGATAACGTTGGCACCGTACTGGGCCCGATCGCTTCGGGGCAAAGCACAGACGATACCACGCCCACGCTGAACGGCACCGCGGCGGCCAACGCGACCATCACCATTTATGAGAATGGTCAGCAGGTGGGCACCGCCGTGGCGGATGCCAACGGCGTATGGAGCTTCACCCCCGGCACGCTGGCAAACGGCAGCCACACCTGGACCGCCACGGCAACCGACGCCGCGGGCAACGTCAGCCCTGCCTCACCGGGCTTCACGCTGGTTGTGGATACGACCGTACCTGTCGCGCCCGTTATCACGCAGGCGATTGACGATGTTGGCACCATCACCGGGGCGATCGGTTCCGGCCAGACCACCAACGATCCTCTCCCGCGTCTGGTGGGGACCAGCGAGCCGCTGGCAACCGTGAATATCTATGAGGGCAACACGCTGGTGGGCACCGTTACTGCCGATGTCAACGGCAACTGGACCATCGATATCACCGTGCCGCTGGACAACGGGCCGCATACCTTTACGGCAGAAGCCACGGATCAGGCGGGCAACACCAGCGCACCATCCGGCGACTTCAGCCTGACCATTGATACCACGCCACCAGCGCTGCCGGTGCTGACCAGCATCACCGACGACGTCGGTAACGCTGCGACGCCTGTCGCCAACGGCGGGTTAACCAATGATGCCCGACCAACGCTCACCGGTACGGCAGAAGCCGGCGCGACGATCACCATCTTTGATAATGGGGTACAGATTGGCACCGCTGTCGCCACCGGCGGCGCGTGGAGCTTTACGCCGTCTACCCCGCTGGCTGACGGGCCGCACAATCTGACCTTCTCCGCCACTGACGCCGTGGGCAACGCCAGCGCGCAGACCGGCGGCTACACCATCAATGTGGATGCCACCGCCCCTGTCGCGCCGGCCATCACCTCGATTGTGGATGATGTCGGGACCGTCACCGGCCCTGTCACCGGCACCAACCCAACCAACGATACGCGTCCAACGTTAAGCGGCACGGCGGAAGCCAATTCCACCGTACGTATTTACGACGGTACGACGCTGGTGGGTACGGTCACCGCAGATGCCAACGGCAGCTGGACGCTGCCGCAAACCAGCACCACGCTGACGGAAGGCGCACATAACTTCACCGCCACCGCCACCGACGCCGCGGGCAATACCAGCGTGGCATCGCCGATTATCACGATTAACGTTGACCTGACGCCGCCACCTGCCCCGGCGGGCCTGGCGGTGATCACCAACGGTACGCAGGTGACCGGTACGGCGGAAGCGGGAAGCACTGTCACCATCACCAGCAGCACCGGAACCGTTCTTGGTACGGCCGTCGCTGACGGTAGCGGGAACTTTAGCGCCACCATCACCCCTGCGCAGACCGGCGGGGAATCCCTCATCGTCTTTGCTACCGATAAGGCCGGTAACGCGGGTATTACAACCTCCGTGATTGCTCCAGTCACGGCGATCCCGAACGCGCCGGTTATCGCCACCATCGACGATAACGTCGGGACGGTGACCGGCAACCTGACCAACGGAAAAACCACCGATGACACCACGCCAACCCTGAGCGGTACGGCGCAGCCGAACGCGACCATCACCCTGTACAACAACGGGGTGCTGATGGGCACGGTCACCGCGAATGCCAGCGGCAACTGGAGCTTCACCACGCCGGTACTGAGTGAAGGCCAGCATGCCTTCACCGCCACGGCGAGCAACGGCTCGGGCACCAGCCCGATTTCCACGCCGACGACCGTGATTGTCGATCTCACTGCGCCAACGGCTCCGACCGGGACCTTCAACGCAGACGGCAGTGTACTGACCGGCAGCGCCGAAGCGGGCAGCACCGTCACCATCCGCCTGGCGGATAATTCAACGGTCACCGCCACGGCGGACAGCAACGGCAGCTGGAGCTACACCTTCCTCAATAAACAGACGGAAGGCCAGACGCTGCAAATCACCGCTACCGATGCGGCAGGCAACGTCTCGCTGCCTGGCTCAGCCCTTGCGCCGGTGGTGCCGCTGTCGGCCAGCACCAACGCTGAGGAGCTGGCGCTGACGACCACCGCCACGGTGACCAACTCGCAGTACAGCGACTACGGTTTCCTGCTGGTGGGCGCCGTGGGTAACGTGCTGACGCTGCTCGGCAACGACACCGCGCAGGTAGGTTTCACCGTCGGCAGCGGCGGCACGGCGGATATTGCCGTGAACGCCAACGCCACGGGTGCCGTGCTCTCCCTGCTCAACACCCTTGAGCTGGTGGTGCAGCGCTTTGACGCCGTCAACAATACCTGGACCACCGTGGTGGATACCGGACAGCCGCAGTTCGCTGACCTGTTGACCCTCGGCGCGGCGGGGGTGTCGCTCAACCTGACCGGCCTGGCAAATGGCCAGTATCGCGTCCTGAGCTACAACACCAACCTGCTGGCAACCGGCTCCTACACCAGCCTCGACGTGGCGGTGAAAGAGACCAGCGCAGGTACCGTGTCCGGCGACACCAGCCTTGCGGGTAACGTGATCACCGACGTTGACCCGACCGCAGGCAGCGACAACGCCCCGGCGGGCACCACCGTCACCGCGGTCACCAACGCCCAGGGCACCACCACCAGCGTCACGGCTGACGGCACGGTGATTCAGGGGCAGTACGGCACGCTGACCATCAACCTGGACGGCAGCTATACCTATAACCTGACCAACACCAGCGCCTCGGTCATTGGCCGCACGGAGAGCTTTACCTACACCATCACCCACAACGGCACCAGCGCCTCGGCAAATCTGGTTCTGTCGCTGGGCGAAGGCGCCACCAGCAGCGGGATCGTGGCCGTGGACGATACCGCCTCGCTGACCTTCGATACGACCGTTGAGGCCATTAATAACGGTCCGTCGTCGCAGGGCGGCTTTACCCTGGTGGGCATTAACCTTGGCAATACGCTGGGGCTGAACCTGCTGGACGATCTGGCCAACCCGATCATCTATAACGTGGAAGAAGGCACCACCCGCACCATGACCGTTCAGGCCTCCGTGGGCGGCGTGGCGCTGGCCTCGGTGTTCGACCTCTACATCTATAAGTTCAACAATGCGACGCAGACCTTCGAGCAGATGCGCGTTGAACCGGGCTGGCTGCGCGCACCGCTGCTGGGCGGCACCTCGCCGCAGCTGACGCTGAACCTGCCCGCCGGCGAGTACCTGTTCCTGCTCAATACGGCGGCAGGGATCACCGCGCTGACGGCCTACACGCTGAACGTCTTGCAGGATCATGTCTACAGCGTGGCAAGCGTGAGCGAGTCCACCACCGGGGATGTGCTGTCCGACGATATCGCACCGGCGGGTACGGTGGTCTCCGACGTTAACGGCGTGACGGTGAACGGCAATGGTCTGACGGAGATTACCGGCGAGTACGGTACGCTGCGGATCAACGCGGCCGGGGAGTACACCTACACCCTGAAGAGCGGGGTCGGTGCTGACAGCATCAGCACGCCGGATACCTTCGTTTATACCATCACCGCGCCGAACGGCTCGAAAGACACGGCATCGCTGAACATCACCCCAACCGCGCGGCCAATGGACGCGGTGAACGATGTCAGCACGGCGATGGACGTGAACTCGGTACACCGCACCGCCGCCTACTCGGATACCACCGTCGGCTCGGCGAGCTGGAACGCCGCGCTGCTTGCCTCAACCCAGGGCAGCGGGAGCGGGACCTTCGTGGTGGATCCTAATACCGCGCTGCATAACGTGGTGCTGTCGTTTAACGTCGCCTCGCTGCTGACGCTTACCGGGTTAACGGTGGACTGGACGCTGACCAACGGCACCACCACCATCCGATCCGGCTCGTTCAACGGCGGGCTGCTGCTGGGCGGCAGGGCGACCATCAACCTGACGGGACTCGATCTGGAGGCAGGAACCTATACGCTGAACTATACCGGCAAAATGGGGCCGCTGGGGGTGGGGAATATCACCGTTACCCCAAGCGTTACCGGCACCAGCTACTCGCTGTCGCAGTTCGACGCCACGGGCACCCACACCGTTGACGGCAATATCTTCGACGGCACCGGCTCCGCGGGCGCAATGGACCAGCTGCACTCGGTGGATACCCGCCTCAGCATTACCGGCTACGACGGCGTGACCACCACGCTGGATCCGTACACCGGCAGCACGCAGGTGAACATTACGGGCCACTACGGCACGCTGGCGATTGCCGCAGACGGCAGCTACACCTACACGCTCAACCCGGGGATATCGTTCTCTACCATTACCAGCAAGGAGGTCTTTAACTACACCCTGACCGATGCCAACGGTAGTAAGGATACTGCGTCGCTCACCATCAACATGGCGCCGAAATTTGTCAGTTCGGAGCATAACGATCTCATCAGCGGCACGGCCTATGGCGACACGCTGATTTATCAGGTGTTGAACAATACGGCGGGTAACGCAACGGGGGGCAACATCACCAGCGCTGGCGGTGACCACTGGACGAACTTCTCCCTGGCGCAGGGAGACAAGATCGACATTGGCGATCTGCTGGTGGGCTGGAACGGTAGCGCGTCGACGCTTGGGAACTATGTCTCTGTTTCACAAAGCGGTGGCAATACTGTGATCTCCATCGACCGTGACGGCACGGGAGCCGCCTACACTAAATCTACGCTCGTTACGCTTGATAACGTTCAGACCACCTACGACGAGCTTGTAAACCAGCAGCACATCATTACCTGATAGCACGTGCAATAAATGACCCGGGCGCGCAGCGCCCGGGCATAAACAATAAAGCAGTACTCTTTTATTAGGGACAAGACATGGGAAAGAAGATGCCTTACTGGTGGCTCTCGTGCTGCCTGATATCTGTGCCCGCTATCGCGGCAAACCCTGCGGCGATGATTAATACCGGACAATTACGCGAAACGCAGGAACTCCCCTCGTTAAACGGTCGTGTGGCGCCCGTTGCCGGCAAGGCCGCCCCCGGCACGCTTCAGCTGGACGAAGCCGTTAACCGCGCCGTGACCTGGCATCCGGCCATCAGTGAAGCCGTCGGCAAGCTCTATCAGCAGAGCGAAAATGTGGACGTCGCCAAATCAAAATATTACCCACAAATCAACGCTGGCATGGATAACGGCTATACCCACGACGGCGACGATAACGGCTTTACCCCCTCGCTGGTGCTTTCCCTTTCGCAGATGCTCTATGACTTTGGCAAAGTCGCCAGCCAGGTGCGCGCTGAAAACGCGGGCGTCGCCCAGCAGCAGGCTAACGTGCTGGTAAGCATCGACACCATCGCCCACGATACCGCCATCGCCATGGTGCAGGTGCAAACCTGGCAGCAGATGGTCGAGACGGCCAAAGAACAGCTGGATGCCCTGACCTCCATCGGCTCGCTGACGAAGCTGCGTAATGACGAAGGCGCCACGTCGCTCTCTGACGTGGTGCAGACCGACGCCCGTATCGAAGGCGCGCGCGCGCAGCTGATGCAGTATCAGGCCAGCCTCGACAGCTCGCGCGCCACGCTGATGAGCATGCTGGGCTGGGACAGCCTGAACGCGGTCAGCAATGATTTTCCGCAGAGCCTGGCCCGCAGCTGCGACATCGCCGAGCCGGACGATCGCCTGGTGCCCTCGGTGTTAGCCGCCTGGGCGCAGGCCAACGTCGCGCAGGCTAACCTTGACTACGCCAACGCGCAGATGACCCCTACCGTCTCGCTGGAGCCGGAGGTTCGCCACTATCTGAACGACCGTTACTCCGGCAACGAAACCCGCGACCGCACCCAGTACTCCGCGTGGGTAAAAGTGCAGATGCCGCTTTATCAGGGCGGCGGCCTCACCGCCCGGCGTAACGCCGCCGGACACGCGGTGGAATCCGCCCAGTCCACCATTCAGCGCACCCGTCTTGAGGTGCGGCAGAAGCTGCTGGAGGCGCGCAGTCAGGTGATGAGTCTGATGAGCACGCTTCAGATCCAGGGGCGTCAGGAAGCGCTCAGCGCCCGCACTCGCGAGCTGTATCAGCAGCAGTATCTCGATCTCGGTTCCCGCCCGCTTCTAGACGTGCTCAACGCCGAGCAGGAGGTTTATCAGGCGCGCTTCACCCAGCAGCAAACCGCCGGACAGCTGCATCAGCTTCAGCTGAATTGCCTCTACCAAACCGGGCGCCTGCGTCACGCGTTCGATCTTGAAAACCGCACCATCCAGACCGTGGAGATCCAGCCATGAAGCAACGCGATATCCCGCAGGGTGAAAACATGACGGATGAGGCGCTGGAGCAGTGGGCGCAGGCGTTTGGCTACGTGGCGACGCGCTATCGCGTTGCCTGCTCGCCAGGCTCGCTCGTCGCGGGCGCGCCGTGGCTGAAAGGCAAACCGATGGTGCCCGCGCTGACTCAGCTCGCCCGTGAAGCCGGGCTGACCTTCCAGCTGCTGACGGCAGATCAGCAGTCCATCAACAGCTGGCGTCTGCCGGTGGTGGTGGAGCTGAACGACGGCAAAATCGGCGTCATCGACAATTTCGACGGCGAGGATACGCTGGAGGTCAGCTTTTTCGACGACAGCACGCACACCAACCGCCTGTCGATGAGCGCGATGCTGCCCGCCATTCGCCACGTCATTGCCCTGCGTCCGCTGGCGGCGCTGAAGGACAGCCGCGTGGATGCCTATATCTCAAAATACCGCCCGGACTGGCTCTACCGGCTGGTAATGCGCGACCTGCGCCCTTACAGCTGGGTAATGCTGGCGGCGCTCTTTATCAACGTGCTCTCCCTTTCCGGCATTGTGTTTTCCATGCAGGTGTATGACCGGGTGATCCCCGCCCAGTCCTACCCGACGCTCTACGTGCTGACCATTGGGGTGCTGATCGCCACGCTGTTTGGCTTTGTGCTGCGCGTGGCGCGCGGGCACATTATGGATCTGCTGGGCAAGCGCTCGGATCTGCGCGTGTCGGATCGCGTGTTTGGCCACGCGCTGCGGCTGCGCCACAGCGCCATTCCGCGATCGACGGGAAGCTTTATCTCCCAACTGCGCGAGCTGGAGCAGATCCGCGAGATGGTCACCTCCTCCACCATTTCCACCATCGTTGATCTGCCGTTCTTTATCCTGTTCGTGATCGTGCTGGCGATCATCGCCCCGCAACTGGCGTGGATCGCCCCGGTCGCGGCGCTGATCATGGTCCTGCCCGGCCTGCTGCTGCAAAAGAAGCTGGCGGAGCTGGCGAAGCAGTCAGCGCATGAATCCACCCTGCGCAACGCGGTGCTGGTGGAGAGCGTGCAGGGGCTGGAGGACATCAAGCTGATGCAGGCGGAGAACCGCTTTTTGCAGCAGTGGAACAGCTATATCCAGATCACCGCCGAATCCGGTCTGCGCACCCGCGAGCTGACCCAGAACCTGATCAGCTGGGGGATGACCATCCAGAGTCTGGTCTATGCCGGGGTGATCGTGGTGGGCGCGCCGATGGTGATCGACGGCACCTTAACCACCGGTTCGGTGGTGGCCGCCTCGATGCTGGCCTCGCGGATGATCGCCCCGATGGCGACGCTGTGCGGCGTGCTGGCCCGCTGGCAGCAGGTTAAGGCGGCCAAAGAGGGGCTGGACAGCATTATGCAGTTGCCGACCGAGAACCAGCGCGAAGAGACGCCGATCCGCCAGGACGTGCTGCGCGGTCACTATCTTTTCGAGCAGGCGCAGTTCCGCTATCACCCGGAAGATCCGCGCATGGCGCTGCGCATTAACCGCCTGGAGATCAAAGCGGGCGAAAAAGTGGCGATCCTCGGGCGCAACGGTGCGGGGAAATCAACCCTGCTACAGGCGATGGCGGGTGGAATGGATCTGGCGGGCGGCGAGCTGCGGCTCGACAACCTCAGCCTGCCGCATCTGGACGTGGCGGACGTGCGGCGCAATGTTGGCTTTATGACCCAGAACGCGCGGCTGTTTTACGGCACCCTGCGCGAAAACATCACGCTCGGCATGCCCCGCGCCACCGACGAAGAGATCTTCGAGGTGCTGGAGATGTGCGGCGCGGCCAGCTTTGTGCAGAAGCTGCCGAAGGGGCTGGATTACCCGATTATGGAGAACGGCGTCGGGCTGTCCGGCGGGCAGCGGCAGTCCATCCTGCTGGCGCGGATGCTGCTGCGCGACCCGAATATCGTGCTGATGGACGAACCGACCGCCTCCCTGGATGAACACACCGAGCGGGAATTTATTCAGCGTCTCGGGGCGTGGCTTGGCAACCGTACGCTGGTGGTTGCTACCCACCGCGTGCCGGTACTGGAGCTGGTGGAGCGCGTGGTGGTGCTTAAAGACGGCATGCTGGTGATGGACGCGCCAAAAGCGCAGGCGCTGAACAACAGCCGTATGCAGCAGCAGCAGCAGGCAACCGGACGGGAGTGGAAAAATGAAAATCAGTCAGCGTGACGTCGCCGCAGTAGAAGATCTGGATAACGCGCTCGATTCCGAAAGCGGTTATACCGGCGCCCGGCGCATTGTGTTCTTCTCCCTCGTGATGTTTGTGGTGCTCGGCATCTGGGCGTGGTTCGGGGTGCTGGACGAAGTCTCAACCGGCACCGGAAAAGTGATCCCCAGCTCGCGCGAGCAGGTGTTGCAGTCGCTGGATGGGGGGATCCTCACCGAGCTGAACGTACACGAAGGCGATCAGGTGCAGGCCGGACAGGTGCTGGCGCGGCTGGATCCTACCCGCTCGGAATCTAACGTCGGTGAAAGCGCGGCGCGCTACCGCGCGTCGCTGGCCTCCAGCGCGCGCCTGTACGCCGAGGTCAACGACCTCCCGCTGAAATTCCCGCCTTCGCTGGCGAAATGGACCGACCTGACCGCCGCCGAAACGCGGCTCTACAATTCGCGGCGCGCCCAGCTGGAGGATACGCAGCGTGAACTCCGCTCCGCGTTAGCGCTGGCCAATAAAGAGCTGGCGATCACCCAGCGGCTGGTAAAAACCGGGGCCGCCAGCCACGTGGAGGTGCTGCGCCTGCAACGGCAGAAAAGCGACCTGGAGCTGAAGCTCACCGACGTGCGTTCTCAGTATTACGTGCAGGCCCGTGAAGCGCTGTCAAAGGCCAACGCCGAGGTGGATATGGTCTCGGCGATCCTGAAAGGCCGGGAGGATTCTGTTACCCGCCTGACGGTGAAGTCGCCGGTGCGCGGGATCGTGAAAAACATCAAGGTGACCACCATCGGCGGCGTCATACCGCCCAACGGTGAGCTGATGGAAATTGTGCCGGTGGACGATCACCTGCTGATTGAAACCCGCCTCTCGCCGCGCGACATCGCCTTTATCCACCCTAATCAGGAGGCGCTGGTGAAAATCACCGCCTACGATTACGCCATCTACGGCGGGCTGCACGGGGTGGTGGAGACCATATCTCCGGACACTATCCAGGACGAGGCCAAGCCGGAGGTGTTCTACTACCGCGTGTTTATCCGCACCAGCCAGGATTACCTGGTGAATAAGGCGGGCAGGCATTTCTCGATCGTGCCTGGGATGATTGCCACAGTGGACATCAAGACCGGAGAGAAAACGGTGCTGGATTATATGATTAAGCCGTTTAACCGGGCGAAAGAGGCGCTGAGGGAGCGGTAGTTAAACGCCGGGCGGCGGCTACGATCTTACCCCTCACCCTAACCCTCTCCCCACAGGGGCGAGGGGATGATTCGCTGCTCGCATTACTTTGTGGAGATTTTTCGGCCCCGTGGGTGAGGGCCGGAGGGAGAGCATCATGCCGCACCCACATCGCAATACGTCTTTTCTGAAATCCGCCTCGAAGAAACCGCTTTTAATGACGCCTTCCGCTTTCCTTCAGCCTGCATCAGGGTAACATAGCTGCCAATCAAAACGCACTTGCGCACTGTGCAAGAGTGCATTATTATCCACATAGCTTCATGGACTGGAGCTCATAAGCACTATGATTAATCATTTTCGTGATCAATGGCTTAAGGATTTTTTTCTGTATGGGAAATCAAGCAATGTGATCCCTTCAAGCCTTGAATCAGCCTTAGCGAGGAAGCTGGATATGATCAACGCTGCCACCTCGCCCCGGGATCTGAGATCCCCGCCAGGCAATATGTATGAATCGCTGAATCCCCCGCTTGCAGGGTACTCGGCGATTCGCGTGAACAGGCAGTACAGGTTGGTATTCAGGTGGTCAGAGGGCAAAGCAGACGATCTCTACCTCTCTCCGCACAAGTACACGCCATACAAATGAGGCATTACCTATGACTCTTCAACAGGCTCTACGCAAACCCACCACGCCGGGCGACGTGTTGCAGTATGAATATCTTGAGCCGCTCAATCTGAAAATTAGCGATCTTGCGGAAATGCTTAACGTGCACCGTAACACCATCAGTGCTCTCGTTAATAATAATCGTAAACTGACGGCCGATATGGCATTCAGACTGGCCAAGGCGTTTGATACCACCATTGAATTCTGGTTGAACCTACAGCTAAACGTCGATTTCTGGGAAGCGCAAACCAATTCCCGGACTCAGGAGGAGTTGAGCCGTATAAAGACGGTCGCGGAAATCATGGCAAAAAGGAAATCAGGCCAGCCGGATGTGGCCTGAGCGGTCGTTTACCCCGGTACGATCTTGACCGCACCGGGTTTCACGCGTATTTACAGGGAGATTTTCAGGCGTCGAACCGCTTCTTTCAGCTGTTCATCCGTTGGGGTAACGAACGACATGCGCAGCGTTGTCTGGTCCGGTTCGTTGCAGTAGAAGAACTCGCCCGGTACAAACACCACGCCGTTGCTTAAGGTTTTTTCCAGCCATTTCGTCGTATTCAGGCCGTTGTTCATTTTTGCCCACAGAAACATGCCGCCCTTCGGCTTGTGAAACGACATCACGTCGCCCAGCTCGGCTTCCAGTTCCGTTGCAAACGTCTGGTATTTCTGGCGATAGGCCTCGCGGATCATTTTAATCTGGTTCGCCAGACGCCCGGTTTTCAGGTACTCGTAGGTCATCAGCTGGGACAGCGTGCTGGTGTGCAGATCGGTGGTTTGCTTGAGGTTCACCACCGCGCGCTTCAGCCATTCCGGCACCAGCACCCAGCCCACGCGGGTGCCCGGCGCGAGGATTTTGGAGAAGGTAGAGGTGTACACCACGTTATCCTCATTGCCGATATCTTTCGCATGGGCAATCAGCGGGCGGAACGATTCGTCGGTATAATTGATCTCGCTGTACGGGTCGTCTTCGATAATCACGAAGTCGTAGCGCTTCGATAATTCCACCAGCTGTTTACGACGCGCTTCGGAGAGCGTCACGCCGCCGGGGTTACCGAAGGTTGGCACGATATAGACCGCCTTGATGGTTTTCTTCGCCACCAGCGCTTCCAGCTCATCCACTTTCATGCCGTCGCCGTCGGTGCCGACGGATTCAAAATTCGCCTGTGCCAGACCAAAGACCTGCAACGCGGCGAGGTAGGTAGGACGCTCAACGACGACCGTATCGCCTGGGTTAATTAACGCACGCGCCAGCACGTCCAGAGACTGTTGAGAGCCCGAAGTGATGACCACGTCATCGGCTTTACAGGCGATGCCGCGACCTTCGCAGATACGTTGGATCTCTTCGCGCAGCCCCGGGACGCCTTCCGTCAGGCCGTACTGGAACGCTTCGCCAAAATGCTGAGACAGCACGGCATCAGCAGCAATTTTTAAACCTTCGCGATCGAACAGATCCGGGTTGGGAATACCGCCACCCAGCGAAATCACGCCTGCCATTTTGCTATGTTTTAATAATTCACGAATGGCAGAGGATTGCAGGCCCTGCGCGCTGCTGGCGAGTTTGTTTGCAGACATTCTTTGCTTACCTTCTTTTTTTATAGTGTGCCCAATCTTAGCAGAATATGCGCAATAAATTCCGTTAGCTTAGGCAGCGGACGCAAATCCTGACGCCACAGTAAATGCACCGGCCTCGGCGCGGGTGTGAATGCCTCCAGCACCCTCACCAGCCTGCCACTCGCCAGATCTTCCGCCACCAGCACTTCCGGTTGCAACAACAGTCCAGCCCCGGCTCGCGCCGCCATGCGTAACCCGTAGCCGTCATTGCACCTTAAAACAACATCGCGCTTCCAGCGCACTTCGCCTGCAACACCCGGCAGCCGCCACTCGTTACGCGCCGTCCATATCGTGTGCGACAAACACAGATGATCCACCAGATCGGCTGGCGTTTGCGGCGTACCGTGACGCGCCAGATAATCCGGCGCGGCGCAGATCGTCATGTTGTAGGGACACAGGTATTTCGCCACCAGATCGTCATGACCAATCTCACCGATGCGAATGGCCAGATCGACCCCTTCTTCTACCAGATCGACCATTCGGTTGGTGAGATCCAGTTCGATGCGCACTTCCGGGTAGCGCTGTAAAAACGAGGCGGTCAGGGGCGCGATAACGCAGCCGCCAAACGACGTGGGGGCCGTCACGCGCAGGGTGCCGGCAGGTGCGGCACGCAGACGTTCAACCGCGTTTTCGGCAATCGAGACCTGCTCCAGCACGCGCCTTGTCTCTTCGTAATAAACGCGCCCGGCATCCGTCAGGCTCTGGCGGCGGGTGTTGCGCTCCAGCAGCCGCGTGCCGAGCTGCGATTCCAGCTGTGCAATATACTTCCCGACCATCACCGCCGACATCTCCAGCCGCGACGCCGCGCCGGTAAAGCTGCCGCTCTCTACCACCGCGATAAACGTCTCCATCCCGCGAAGCTTATCCATATTCCAAACCTCTGGTTAGCAATCATCTAACTTTAGCCCAGTTTATCTGACTTTTTATTTATTAAAGAATGAGGGCTCACAACATGAGGAGTCGGATATGAAAATCGTCATTATTGGTGCCAGCGGTACGGTCGGTCGTGCAGTCGCAGAAGAGTTAAGCCAACGCCACGAGACGATCCGCGTGGGTCGCACGCAGGGCGATCGTCAGGTGGATATCACCTCTCAGGCGAGCGTACAGGCGTTGTTCGAAAAAATCGGCCCGGTGGATGCGATCGTTTCCGCAACCGGAGGGGTGCACTTCGGCCCGCTCGCAACCCTGACCGACAGCGAGTTCAACCTGGGCTTGCAGGATAAGCTGCTGGGGCAGGTTCGTCTGGCGCTGACCGGCCAGCACTACCTGAACGAAGGCGGTTCGATTACGCTGATAAGCGGGATTGTGGCGCACGAGCCGATTGCACAGGGCGTCAACGCCACCACGGTAAACGCTGCGCTGGAAGGGTTTGTCCGCGCCGCGGCCTGCGAACTGCCGCGCGGGATCCGCATTAACCTGATTAGCCCGACGGTGCTGACGGAATCCGCTGAAGCGTATGATGGCTTCTTCCCCGGCTTTGAAAGCGTTCCCGCCGCGAGCGTGGCGCAGGCCTACCGCCGCAGCGTGGAAGGGGTGCAGAGCGGTCGGGTCTATAAAGTCGGTTATTAAGCCTTACGGGCGGCGATGAGCACCAGCATCGGGCGCTCCGCCTCTTCGGACAATGCAGGCCAGGCGTCAATCTGCGCCTGCGTTGGTCCCCACTCATTGACTTCACTTATCGTTAATCCCGCCTTGACCAGCGCGTTAAGCGTGGTGCCCAGCGTGCGGTGGTATTTAATCACTCCATCCGCCAGCCAGTTGCTGACGCGCTGGCTTTCGTCCTGATAATGGTTCACACCCCAGAACCGCTCGCCGCTGTCGTCGGTCAGCCAGCCCTGCCGGGTGGCGCAGGTGTAAATCGGGTGCTCCATCGAGAAGACCAGGCTGCCGCCGGGTTTTAGCGCGCGCTGAACGTTGGCGAATAGCGTGTCCAGCTCCGGCAGGTAGTGCAGCGCCAGCGAGCTGTAGACCAGATCGAAACTGTTTTCGCGAAGCTGAAGAGATTCCAGATCGCTACGCTGATAGTGAATCTGCGCGTCATCCGTCAGTTCAGCCGCGCGGGCAAGCATTTTTTCTGAGATATCGACGCCCGTAACGTCGCAAGCGCCCAGCTCGCGCGCCGCGCGGCTGAACCAGCCGTAACCGCAGCCGAGATCGATAACCGCTTTGCCGGTTAAATCAGGCAGCATTGCCTTGAGCGCAGGCCACTCAGGCGCACCGTCCAGCCCCTGCACCGAGCGCGGAAGCTGAGCGTAGCCTTCAAAAAACGCCGGGTTGTCGTAGATGTTTTGTGCCATGACGGACTCCTTTATCGCAACAGAGGCAAGGGTAAAGCCCCCCTCGCCCGTTGGCAACGTATCCGTCTGATAAATCACAGCCTGCGCCGGATTTTCTCCACCATGGCTGTGGTTGAGATCCCGTAGCGGTCATGAAGGGTTGGCAACGCGCCCGCATCAAGGAACGCATCCGGCAGCGCGACGGTATCGAAATCCACGTTCACGCGGTTGCGCATCAACAGCGACGCGACGGCTTCGCACAACCCGCCTACGCTGCTGTGGTTTTCCGCCACAATGACCAGCCGTCCCGGCTTCGCGGCCTGCGCCAGGATCGTCTCTTCGTCCAGCGGCTTAATGGTGGGCGAGTGCAGCACCGCCACGCTGACGTTATCCTTACGCAGTTGCTTCGCCGCTTCCAGCGCACGCATGGTCATCAGGCCTGAGGCGACGATCAGGACATCGCTCCCCTCTTCCAGCAGCGCAGCTTTGCCAAGCTTAAACTGGTAGTTGTACTGGTCGAGCACCACCGGCACCTTGCCGCGCAACAGGCGCATATAGACAGGGCCATCGTGCGCTGCCATCGCCGGCACCGCCTGTTCCGTGTCGATTGCGTCACAGGGATCGATAATCGTCATGCCCGGAATACCGCGCATAATCGCAATATCTTCCGTCGCCTGGTGGCTCGGCCCGTAACCGGTGGTTAGCCCCGGCAGCGCCGCGCAGATCTTCACGTTCAGGTGCTCTTCAGCAATCACCTGATGGATAAAGTCGTAGGCGCGGCGGGTAGCGAAGACGGCATAGGTTGTGGCGAAAGGAATAAAGCCCTCTTTCGCCATGCCGCCCGCGGCCCCCATCAGCAGCTGTTCGGCCATGCCCATCTGGAAGAAGCGTTCCGGGTAGGCCTGGGCAAAGATATGCAGATCGGTGTATTTGGACAGATCCGCCGTCATACCGACGATCTCCGGTCGCTGTTCCGCCAGCTTTACCAGCGCGTGGCCGAACGGTGCGGCGCGCGTCTCCTGGCCCTCTTCCGCGATAGAGGCAATCATCGCCGACGTGGTTAAACGCGGTTTTTTCTCCGTGGTCTGGCTCATTACAGCACTCCTTCAGGTTTGTTGGCATCCAGCACGGCGAGTGCCTTTTGCCACTCGTCAGCATCCACGCGAATAAAATGGTTCTTGTCACGCTTTTCGAGGAACGGCACGCCCTTGCCCATCAGCGTGTCGCACAAAATGACGCGCGGCTGGTTTTCCGGGTAGCGTTTGGCATTATCAAACGCCGTCACCAGCGCAGATACATCGTTGCCGTTCACGCGCTGCACGTACCAGCCGAAGGAGGTCCATTTATCCTCCAGCGGCTCAAAACCGAGGATCGTGTGCGAGTTGCCATCCGCCTGCTGGCGGTTAATGTCCACGAGCACGATCAGGTTCGACAGGCCGTGATGTGCCGCCGACATTGCCGCTTCCCAGGTTGACCCTTCGTCCAGCTCGCCGTCCGACATGGAGTTAACGACCCATGCCGCGCTCTGCTTGTGCTTCAGCCCCAACGCCATGCCAACGCCAATGCTTAAGCCCTGCCCCAGCGAACCGCCGGAGATCTCCATACCTGGCGTGTAGGTTGCCATACCGGACATCGGCAGGCGGCTGTCGTCCGCACCGTAGGTCTCCAGCTCCTCTTCAGGAACGATCCCGGCTTCAATCAGGGCCGCATAACAGGCAATGGCGTAATGGCCGTGGGAGAGCAGAAAACGGTCACGCCCTTCCCACTCCGGCTCGCCCGGCTTAAGGTTCATTCCGTGGGTAAACGCGGTGGCCAGCACATCGGCATAGCCCAGCGCCTGCCCGATGTAGCCCTGCCCCTGCACTTCGCCCATGCGCAGCGCGTAGCGGCGAATGCGCCAGGCCGCGGCGGCAACCTGTTGAACTGTGGTATCCGTCATCGTCGTATCTCCTTAATGGATCAGCATCCCGCCGTTCACGTCGAGCGTGATACCGGTGGAGTAAGAAGAGAGGTCGCTGCCGAGGAACAGCGCGGCACGGGCAATATCCTGCGCGTCTCCGAGGCGGTTAAGCGGAATGCCCGCCAGAATGGACGTTTTCATCTCATCGCTCAGCTTGCCTGCGGTGATGTCCGTCTGGATAAGACCCGGCGTGATGCAGTTTACGCGCACGTTGTCGGGCCCCAGTTCACGCGCCATGGCTTTTGCCAGTCCCAGCACACCCGCTTTTGCAGCGCTGTAGTGTGGGCCGCCGAAGATGCCGCCGCCGCGCTGGGCCGATACCGATGAAATGCAGACGATGCTGCCCGACTTTTGCGCGCGCATAGTGGGAATAACCGCCTGGGACATTAGCAGCGTGCCGCGCAGGCTGACGTCAAGCACCGCATCGTAATTTTCGCGTTTGATATCCATCAGCTTGATCGGCTGAGTAATGCCGGCGTTATTCACCAGAATATCGATGCGCCCGTATTTCCCCAGCACCTGCTCAATGGCGGCATTAACCTGTAATTCATTGCTGACGTTCGCCGCAAGGCCCAGATGTTCGTCGCCCAGGCTCGCGGCGGCAGCCCGGCTGGCTTCAGTGTTTAAATCGATAATCACCACTTTCGCACCCTGTTCGGCATATAATTTCGCCGTAGCGAAACCCAAACCGCGTACGGAAGCCGCGCCGGTAATAACGGCGACTTTATTTTTCAGTAGCATATATTTACTCCATTCGGACAAGAGAGATTTAATGATTTATTTCGGTTCTTCCAGCAGCATAATCATAATTAAGCCAATGGCTGCGCAAATACCGAAATAAATAAACACGGAATGAAAACTACCTGTTTTATCCAGCAGATAACCTGCCAGCATCGGGGAAACAAATCCGCCGAGATTACCGCCGCTGTTGATGATGGACGCGGCAATGGGATAGGTTTTACTGTCCGCAACAGCCATGCCATAAGCTGTAAAAGCGGGCCAGCCAATATTCAGACAGAGACCGACAAAAAATAGTCCGACGCAAACCGCCACGGTGCTTTGCGGAATATTCAGCATAATGACCATCATTAAAACGGTGCTGATGGCGGTAAACATCATGGTCGGTTTACGTCGGCGGCCGAGCAGTTTGTCGGAGACGTAGCCGCCAAAAATCGCACCGATAAATCCACCGATGCACGGCATGCTGGCGACCAGCCCCATGCTCATAAACGTAAAGCCTTTCTCTTTCACCAGATAGAGCGGGATCCATGTCAACAGTCCGTACAGCACGCTGACCATCATAAAATAGGCTACGCAGTCGCCGAGAATATTCTTCGAGGTAAACAGCCCTTTCACCGTGCTTACCGGGGCTAACTCCCGCACGCGGATCAGCCGATCGAGGCGTGCAAAGCCCGGTGAAATCACGATGTTTTCACGTCTGGCGTCCGGCGTCTCCTGACCGGCGGTAATGGTCTCCAGCTCCGCTTTAGAGACGAATGCGCTCTCGGACGGCTTCGTGCGTACCAGCAGATACCACAGGACGGCAATGACCAATCCTGGGATCGCAAAGGAGAAGAAGACCCAGCGCCAGCCCCAGGTCATGGCGATCCACACGGCCAGCGGCGGCACGAGGATGGGCGCGAACATGGTGGCGGCGATGTAGACGCCCGTGGCCGTGGCCTTCTCCTTTGGCGGAAACCAGTTATTGATGGTGGAGGCCAGCCCGACCGGGCACGGCCCCTCTGTTAACCCCAGCCCCAGGCGGATACACTTCAGGCCCAGAACCGAGGTTGCGGTGCCCATCAGCCAGGTAAAGGCAGAGAAGCCGAATATCGACAGTGCCACCATGCCGCGAATTCCCTTTTTGGCAATAAAAAAGCCCGCAGGAATTTGGCTCAGGGCATATCCCAAAAAAAACATGCTGGCGATGGCACCGGCTTCGAAATTATTGATATGAAATTCGTCAATGATAAACGGCAGTACCGCACCAATATTTGTTCGGTCAGCATAGTTAATGGCATAAACAATAAAAATTAATGCCAGCACAACGAAACGGTAATTGGTTTTTTTAGTCTTTATGTAGGGGACAGCTTGTTCTATACGAGACATAACTTACCTCATTATTCGAACACCGTGAGTCGTTTTATTATTGCGTTCAACGTCAATATATCGGCTCACCCATGAAACGCCATTCAATAAAGCTCATTTATTGCTGAGATAAATTTGATTCGCGATACAGCTCAAAAAAAATAACATCGGGATAAAATTGCCCGCTCGCAATCACAATGTTATGTTTTTTATCAATTATCGTGTAAGGAGTAGGCCATGTCCGCGCAGGATCGCCAGACGTTATCGCTGCCCTCGCTCAGAAATTTACAGGCGTTTATCGCCGTTGCTAACGCCCTGAGCATCCATCAGGCGGCGGAACAGCTCAACGTCACGCCTTCGGCGGTAAGCCACCAGATCGCGTCGCTGGAATCGTGGCTGGGCAAGAAATTATTTATCCGCAGCGGCAAAGGGGTTCAACTCACCCCGACGGGAGAAAAATATTTGCGGGAGGTCTCGGCGGCGATGAGCGCCATTGGGCGCGCCACCGATCAGATCGTGAAAGAAAAAGACAATGCTGTGCTTCGCGTGCACTCTTCCCCTACCTTCGGACTGTCATGGCTGTTGCGCCGTCTGGGCAGATTCCGCGCCGAATATCCTGATATCACCATCAATCTCACCTGCTCCTATGAGAACCAGCAGTTCGCCAGAGATAATATTGACATTGATATCCGTCATGGTATTCCGGACTGGGATGCTTACCGGGTGATGACAATTAAAAACGACACGCTGGTAGTATTGGCCTCGCCGGGCTATGCAGAAGAGCATCCCATCAGCACGCCCGCCGATCTGCTGCAACAGTCGCTTA
The DNA here is from genome assembly GCF_001631805.1 of Enterobacter genomosp. S. Classification (NCBI taxonomy): domain Bacteria; kingdom Pseudomonadati; phylum Pseudomonadota; class Gammaproteobacteria; order Enterobacterales; family Enterobacteriaceae; genus Enterobacter; species Enterobacter genomosp. S. The sequence goes on from NZ_LVVA01000022.1 coordinate 28,682, forward strand.
TCTCCTCCACCAGCACTCTGGTGAACTGGGAAAAATGGTTCGCCTGGCACAATATCGACAGGCCCTGGCTCAATTTCAGCCTCAGCTTCGACCGATCCTACATGAGCTTTGAAGCGGCGCGCATGGGGCTGGGGTTTATTCTGGAGAGCAAAATGATGGCTACCGATCACCTGAAGGATGGCTCGCTGGTACAGGTGCTGCCGGATGAGATGGGAATCGCCATTAACGCGCATCATCTGGTGATGCCGCACATGAACGAACGCGCGTGGAAGATCCAGCAGTTCGTCGAGTGGATTGATCGGGAGTTGCGATTGTCGGGGTATCACCTGTAGCGATACCCCATCGTGGCGTCAGGCGACCGTGCCCCAGACGAGGTTCCCCTTGTGGAACGTCGCGGTGCGCGGAGAAATGCGCGCCACCGCCTCGGCGGAACAGGAGGCGTCCACCAGCACAAAGCTGGCGTCGTCCTGCGCTTTCGGCCATACGCGTTCACCTTTATCGTTAAGCGGCAGCACGTCGCCGGTGGCGATGCCGAGCGCGCGGGAGAGCGTCTGCTCGTTCGGGCGAATATAGAGCTGGGCGTACAGATTGGCTTTCTCCAGCATGTCACCCAGACCGTACGGCGACCAGTGGTCGATCACGCTGTCGGTGCCGGTCATAACAAACACGCCCTTTTCCCGCAGCTGCTTCAGCGGCATGTGCAGGGTGCCAATCGGCACGGTGGAGGCGATGGTCACCTGCTGCACCGCCATGCGGGTGGCAATCTCATCCACCTGCTGCTCGTTGAGCGTCGCCAGCGCGAAGGCGTGGCTGATGGTCAGCTTCCCCTTCAGCTCCGGTGTTTTCTCCACGGTTTCCACCATGTAGTTCACCGCTGCCACGCCCGCCGGGCTGGTTTCATGGAGGTGAATATCCACCCCTTTGTCGTAATCCAGCGCAATCTGGAACATGGTATCGAGCGATTTCTCCATCGCGCCGTCAACGCTGGTTGGGTCCAGCCCGCCCACGTAGTGCGCCCCGGCCTGCATTGCCTCGCGCATCAGCTTTTCAGCGTTGGAGAGCAGCAGGCCGTGCTGCGGGAAGGCAACGATTTCGCAGTCAAAACCTGCGCTGCGGCGCGCCAGCACCGCCTGCAAATTTTCCAGGTTTTTCAGGCCGGAAACCGGCTCAATATTGCAGTGGCTGCGGGCAATCGTGGATCCTTTCGACTGGATCAGGTCGATCAGCTTTTCCGCGCGCGCCTGGGTGTAAGGCTGTAATTCCGGCAGCAGCGTCTGCTCCAGGCGGATCATGTCCTGAATGGTGGTGCCCGCCGGACGGTTCAGGGAGCGCCACGGGCCGCCGTAGAAGGTTTTATCCAGGTGAATGTGCATGTCGCGCATCGCCGGAAGCATCAGCTTTTTACCCGCGTCGTAGTGCGGCAGCGCGGCGTCGGCGTGGCTGTTGTTATCATGCAGGGCGACGATTTTACCGTCTTTAATCTCCAGCGTTTTCAGCTCGGTGCGGGTGCCTGTCGCCACGCTGCCATCGAAATTAAACCCGGCTTCAAGCAGCACGTTGTCCAGATAGTAATGTTTCGCGGTGATCTTCATCGGTTTACCGGTCTCGCAGAGTGGCTTTGCAGAGTCGGCAGCATACGCGACGGAGCCAGTGGCGCCAAACAGCGCGCAGGCGGTGACCATTTTGCCGCTCTGGCTGATAAACTCGCGGCGGCTTTTGTTTTCACTCATCTTATCTTCCTTCATTAACAATGTGGGTACCCGTTTCACCGCGCAGCGCCGCGGGCAGGCGGTCCGGCGAGGTGATGATCACGCGCCTGCCGCCGTGGCGTAAAAATGCCAGCGAGGCGACGATTTTGGGCAGCATGCTGCCCGCCGGGAAGTGGCCTTCGTCCATGTAGCGCGTCATCTGCGCTACATTGACGGTATCCAGCGCCTGCTGGTCTGGCTTGCCGAAGTTAACGCAGACTTTCTCCACGCCGGTGGTTATCACCAGCACGTCAGCGCAAATCTCACGGGCCAGCAGCGCGGTGGAGAGATCTTTATCGATAACCGCATCCACGCTCTGATAATCCCCCTGCTCGCTGCGCACCACGGGAATGCCTCCGCCGCCCGCGCCGATGACCACAAAACCTTTCTGCGTTAGCGCCTTAATCGCATCCGCCTCGACGATGCGCAGCGGCTGGGGCGAGGCCACCACGCGGCGATAGCCCCGGCCTGAATCCTCGACAAAATGCCAGTCCGGGTGCGCGAGCTGTAGCTCGTCGCGCTGCGCCTCGCTGAAGAACGCGCCGATCGGTTTTGTCGGGTACGTAAAGCCGGGATCGTTTTTATCCACCTCCACCTGAGTGACGACCGTGACCGCCTTTTGCTCCCCGTGCGCCGCCAGGCGGTTGTTGAGCGCCTGTTGGATCAGGTAGCCGATGCCGCCCTGGGTATCCGCCACGCAGTTTGCCAGCGGGGTCAGCGGCAGCCCTTCCCGCTCGTGAGCGATCTCGGCGCGGCGCAGATCCAGCCCCACCTGCGGGCCGTTGCCGTGGGTGAGGACGATGTCATAGTCGGAGGCCAGCATTTCGAGCACCGACTCGGCCACCGCTTTGACCGCCTGCGCCTGATGTTCAACCGACTGGCTGGCGTTGTCTTTGATAATGCTGTTGCCGCCGATGGCGACGACCATTAGCTCTTTCATACGTTTTCCTTCGCAACAGTAACTTCAGCGCTCGCAACTTCTCGGCTGTCGAGGAAATGCTTCACCACAAACATGCCGCCCATCATCAGGTAGGCCGTGACGAACATCAGGGAACTGCCCTCGGCAAATCCCACCACTGGCGCGTGGATCACGCCAAACAGCGCCAGCAGCGCGCCTCCTGCGGCGGCGACGGCCCCGCGCAGCGGTTTGTTGATGATGGCGAAGATAGCGATACAGCCCCAGAGCATGCTGGCGAGCGGCGCACCGTTGCCGAGGTGCATCAGCCCCTCGTAGTAGATCCCTTTGCTGTGCAGCACGTCGGTGCCAATTTTCGCCGCGCTGGTTCCCGCCGCGCTCATCACGCTGTTCATCATGGTCAGCGCCCAGTTAGCGATCCACGGGAACAGGCAGATAAAGATGACGGGCACCTCCACTTTGGGCGTTTCCCGCACCACCTGGTTGGCGGTGACAACGCCGATAAACACCAGAATCGGCACGATAGCGGTCATCGGTATGATGGCGAGCATAAAGGCCCCCAGCCCGAACAGCGGCACGATGAACATGGTCACGCCGGACGCCAGCGTGTAGCCGATGCTCGCCCCCATCGCCTTCCAGCCGGGATGGCCCACGTAGACCGTGACCGGGAACGGGTTGCCCATCAGGCAGCCAAGCATGGAAGCCAGGCCGTTTGCCAGCATTACCTTGCGGGTCGGGTACTCATCCCCCGCCGCGTGGGCGCTTTCGATGTTCTCCAGGTCAAAGATGTAGTTCGCCAGCCCCAGCGGTACGGCGGACGCCAGATAAGGCAGCGCGTGCGGCAGGCCCTGCATAAAGCTGTCCACGTGCACTTCCGGCGGGTTAAAGCCGAAGGATGACATGGACGCCTTAATGGCATCCGGGCTTTGCAGTCCGGAAATCCACGCCAGCGCCGTTCCGGCAATCAGCAGCAGCAGGCCGGTCGGGATTTTGGCGAAAATCGGCTTTTTACCGAACCAGTTAATGAAGATCAGCAGCAGAACGATGAACGACACGGTGGGCGCTTCGAACGCCTGCAACATCGGATTCATCGCCAGCAGCAGCAGGCCAAGACCGGACAGGCACGACAGCAGCACGGTACGCGGGATCATCTTGCGGATGGTCTCACCCAGGAACGAGCCGCCCGCGAGGATCATCGCTTCCACGAAGCACCACACCAGGCCAATCTGAATCGCGAAATCCGCATCCCCGGTTTGCTGGTAGACGGGCATCAGGACCAGGAAGGTCACGGTAAAAATCGAGGGTGCGCTCGGGCCGGACGGCAGCGCGGTGACGTCCGTACGTCCGGTGGCGCGCGCCATTTGCAGACCAAACCATGTGTAGCATAAGCTCGCTACCAGCACCGCCAGCCCGAAGGCCGGCGCGATGCGTCCATAAACAATCTCCTTCGGGATGCCGACGACAAAAATGAGCAACCCCATCATGGTCAGCAAATTGGTCAGGTTGTTGGTCATCAACCCGAAATAGGCCGCCCAGTCACCTCTTTTCCACTCCAGTTTCATGTTTTTCATGGATGCATACCTTATAGAACGTAGCGATCGCGGAAGGTCAACAGCGCCTTTTCAAAACAGCTAAACGGCGGGTGAACGATGCCCGCCCCAATCATGCCGATGCCCGCGTCCTTGTGGGCTATGGCGGTGTTGATCACCGGCAGAATGCCGCTGCCCGCCACTCTGGTGATGTCGATGGCGGTTGGAATGCCCATAAACGACAGCAGCGGAATGGTGACGTTCGGGTTCTCGCCGAGGGTGATTTCGCGCATCTGGCGCGAGAAGTCGATGGCTTCCTCCACCGTGCCGCCCACCAGCGCAACGATGGCCGGTGCCGTCGCCATCGCAAAGCCGCCGATGCCGTAGGTTTCGGTGATGGCGCTGTCGCCAATGTCCAGCCCGGAGTCTTCCGGCTTGTAGCCTGCGAACATCGGACCAATCACCTGCTGCGCCGGGCCGGTAAACCACTGCCCCGGCAGGCCGGAAACGCGCAGGCCGAACTCGTAGCCGTTGCGCGCCATGGTGGTCACGACGGTGCTGTATTCAATGCCGTGGGCGGCATCCAGCGCGGCTTTACACATCGCCATCCACGTCGGGCCGGAGAAGTAGTCGCTGCTGGCGACAAACTCGAACACCTCACGCTGCTGCTCCACCGGGTAGCCCGCCTGAATCAGCCCCGGCGTCAGGGCCTGGATCAGCAGCGTGGTGCCGGCGTTGTTGCGGTTATGGCACTCGTCACCCATGTGCAGCGCCTGGGCCAGCATCAGGCGCAGGTCGATTTCGCCGATAATGTTCATCGCATCGCGCAGCATCGGGCCGAGCACGTCGCGCATCCAGTTCAGGCGGTCGATCACGCTCTGGTCGTTAGCCCCCATGCGCAGGATCTTCGCCATCTGCTCGCTGAGGTTGGTGAACGCCCGGTTGCCGTAGGTTTTGTTCTCAACGATGTGCATAAACATCGACGCGGAGGTGACGCCCGCCATGGAGCCCACGCAGTCGTGCTCGTGGCACGGCGAGAAGGTAATGTCGCCTGAAGCCGCCAGCCTTGCCGCGTCCTCCAGATCCGTCGCCAGCCCTTCAAACACCAGCGCACCGGTAACCGCGCCCTTCATCGCCCCGCACATGTTTTCCCAGGAAACCGGCGGACCGGCGTGCAGAATGGTGGTGCGGGTCATGCCCGGCACCACGTTAATCGCCTGGTCATAGCCCACCAGCACCGGATGGGACTGGATGATGCGCTCAAGGGCAATGTGGTTCGCGGCGGCGATCTTTTCCGCCAGCGGTTTTTCCGCCAGCTGGTCGAGCGCCTCCACCACCTGCATGTTGCCCTGCCCCGGCGGCGTCCAGTCGAGCTGGGTCACGGGAACGTGCTGCTTTTTGAGGTCTTCGCTGAACATCGCAATGCCGACGTTAATGACGTTAAGCGGCTGGTTGAATAAAGTGGTCATTATGCTTTCTCCCCTTTGCAGACAAATTCGCGTGCCAGTAATCCGGTGTTGGTGCTGCTGCTGGCCCAGATGACGCCTGCGTCGGTCAGCCGCTGGCACTGCTGCGCCAGCGACTGCGGATCCTGGTCGGTGCCAAGCACGTAGCCGAGAATTTCCAGCGGACGGTTATCGGCCTTCGCGATCGCCTGTGCCTCTTTGATCGCCTCGATCATCACCCCCACCGGATCCTCGTGCGCGCCGAAGCCGAGCACGAAGTCCATCACAATGACGCCCACCTGCGGATCGCGCGCCTCCTGTAGCAGGCGGCTGATGCGGTTGGTCGGGTCGATCATCGGGTGCGGCTTGCCGTTGGTGAAGTCGTCGTCACCGAAGTCAAGGAAGGTGTGGGCCTGGCTGACGCTAATGTCCTTCAGGCGCTTAGCCGGATCCGGCTGGATGTTGCTCCAGACATCGTCGAATTTCTCCAGCGCGGCGAACATCGCTTCGTCGCACAGGGTGCCGCCGCAGAACAGGCCGCGAATGTACTTTTGCTGCGGCGTCAGGCGGGCGCGCACCTCTTCAATCAGCGGCCAGTTGAGTGGGTGTAAATCCAGGGCCTCTTTTTTAATGCCGGTAAGCAGCACCGCTTTCAGCGCCGCCTCTTTGGTGCCGCGCGCAAACTGCAAGCCGTCTTCGTCGGTGGGCGGGTCGTTACGGCCAAGGAAACAGACGATCACGGGCTTGCGGCAGGCACGCGCACGGGCCAGCACTTTCCCGGCCACCGCGGGTGCAGGCGGCTTGGAGATGAGCGCAATCACCTGGGTGTCCTCATCCGCCTCAAGCATGTCAATGGCGTCGAGCATCATGAGACCGCCGATTTTCTCGCTGAGATCGCGTCCGCCGGTGCCGATCAGCTGCGACACGCCGCCGCCGAACTCGTGAATGCGCACGCTCAGCTCCTGGCTGCCGGTGCCGGAGGCGCCAACAATCCCAATCGGCCCGCGACGTACCGCGTTGGCGAAGCACAGCCCCGCACCGTTGATGATGGCGGTCCCGCAGTCTGGCCCCATCATCAGCAGCCCTTTCTCATGCGCCAGCTGCTTCAGCGCCAGTTCGTCGTCCAGCGACACGTTATCGGAAAAGAGCATGACGTTAAGATCGTTTTCCAGCGCCTGACGCGCTTCGCGGGCGGCAAAGGTGCCGTTGACGGAAATGACCGCCAGGTTGCTGTCCGGGCGATGGGTTTTGGCGCTGGCAATCGTCGCGTAGCGTGCTTCGTGGTCGCCGCTGCTCGCTTTGCGGGTAAATAAGGCTTCTATTTCCGCCAGCGTTTCATCATTCGCCGCGTCGCCTTTAATCACGATCATCAGGTCGCCATTTTTAGCTTCTGCTAATTCCGGCGTGAGCAGCCCGAGATTTTTCAGAACGCCTTTATTCATTTCCGTCGCCATCGCCACAAATGCCTGTTCGACGCCCGGCAGTTTATTGGCTTTGGTGGAAACCGACATTAAGGAAACCGAATCAAAATACGTGTTCTTTTTTATGACGATTTTGGTTGGCATTATTTTCACCTGTTTAAGATAAAAGGGGGCCGCCGTCGCGCAGAATGCACGTCGGTAAAAAACTTTTTGAATTAACGGCCAGCCGGAAAAGGCTGGCCAATTGCGCTATGCGCCTGCCGCCAGCAGCAGGTCTGCTATCGCGTTGAAGCCTTTTTCCCGCGCCAGTTCGAGCGGGGTTTTGCCGTATTTATCGGTCATGTGCGGATTCGCGCCGTGATCCAGCAGCAGCTTCACAATTTCCTGCTGCTTTGCGCCGCCGTCGTTTAACACGATGGCTTCAAGCAGCGGCGTCCAGCCGACAAAGTTGGTGTGGTTGACGTTAATATCGGTTTTTTCCAGCAGCTCGCGCACGATTTCAACGTGCCCTTTTTCACTGGCAGGGGTTATACCCACGCCGCCAAAACGCGTCAGACGGTCGAGATCCGGCTCCGCCGGAAGAACAATGCGCAGCAGGGTTACATCATTGGTCAGGCAGCTAATCAGGAAGGGGTTAAAGCAGGTCTGGTCCTGTTTATCAATATCCGCCCCGGCGGCAATTAAAAATTCCACGCAGGCGTAATGCTTTTTGAGGCTGGCAATAATAATGGCGGTTCTTTTCTGGCGGTTGGTCGCGTTAATATCCACGCCTTTCTTCAGGCAGGCTTTTAGCGCATCGATATTGCCCTCTTCTGCCGCCAGCAGAAATTCTGTAACCAGTGCAGTTGCAGACATATTAAGACTCCCTATGTGTCACTTCTGATGACCTGAGAATAGCAACAGGCTGTTCATAAAAGAATCCGCTTAAAAATGATTCATCGACACGCAATTCATTGTTGAGTTAAATTCAACGGTCAGGCAAAAACGTGCGTCTGTGCAACCTTTTTCTTATGTTTTACCGCGTTCAGGCACCTCAGGCTGCATTATCCTTATGGCTGAAAAAGCCTTACCCGACGAGGGGCTACGTAAAAAACCAGAACTGTGACCGGCATCAAATTTGGTGTAACGTCGTTGTTAAAATATGTTCAAAACTGATGGTCACCCGGAGCCATAATATGAATTCCATCTTTACCGAAGAGAATTTGCTGGCCTTCACCACCGCGGCGCGTTTTGGCAGTTTTAGCAAAGCTGCTGCCGAGCTGGGCGTGACCACCTCCGCCATCAGCTACACCATTAAACGCATGGAGACCGGGCTGGACGTGGTGCTGTTTGTACGCAACACGCGCAGCATTGAGCTGACCGAATCCGGCTTTTACTTTTATCGTAAAGCGACCGACCTGCTGAATGACTTTCACGCCATCAAGCGCGGGATTGATACCATTTCGCAGGGCATTGAGACGCGGGTGCGCATCTGCATTAATCAGCTTTTGTATACGCCACGCCATACCGCGCGTTTGCTCCAGGTGCTGAAAAAACAGTTTCCCACCTGCCAGATCACGGTGACGACCGAGGTGTACAACGGCGTCTGGGATTCCATCATTAATAATCAGGCCAACATTGCCATTGGCGCGCCGGATACGCTGCTGGACGGCGGCGGCATTGATTACACCGAAATAGGGGCGATCCGCTGGGTATTTGCCATCGCCCCGACGCATCCGCTGGCATTCGCCCCGGAGCCCATTTCCGAAAGTCAGCTGCGTCTGTATCCCAATATCATGGTCGAGGACACTGCGCACACCATCAACAAGAAGGTCGGCTGGCTGCTTCACGGCCAGGAGGCGATTCTGGTACCGGACTTCAACACCAAATGTCAGTGTCAGATCCTGGGGGAAGGTATTGGATTTTTACCGGAGTATATGACGCGGGAGGCGGTAGAGGACGGGCTGCTGGTGACGCGGCGAATCAATAATCCGCGCCAGGACTCGCGCATGCTGCTCGCCACGCAGCATGCGGCGACCGGTCAGGTCACGCGCTGGATCAAACAGCAGTTTGGCCCCGAGGGCGCGCTGACCCGGATCTACAGTGACTTACTGCGGCGTATTTAGCTTTTCGTCTGAACCCAAAACGCGTGGATAAGGCCCGGGAAGTAACCCAGGATGGTCAGAAGGATGTTCAGGATAAACGCCCAGCCCAGTCCCTTGCCAAGCAGCACGCCCAGCGGCGGGAGAATAATCGTAAAAACAACACGCCAAAAACCCATAAAAACTCCGTGCAAGCTAACCAATTGAAAAGTATAAAAGACACAACTCTAAGCGTAGCCAGTTTACGGGTAACTGCCATTCGGCACTCGCGCTTTTACCTGCCTTTACCCTCTTTACACTGGCTTAAACCTTGCCTTAAATGCTCTACTGTTCTGAAAATGACCGTAAGGAAACACAATGTCTCTTCCCCTTATTACGCCCCGACAGGCAAGCGCGCTGGTTGCAGAGGGCGCTAAACTCATCGATATTCGCGACGCCGACGAATTTGCCCGCGAGCATATTCCGGCGGCGCACTCCATCCCGCTGGATTCGTTACCCGGCGGCCTAAACCCAGCGCCGGGAGAAACGGTGATTTTTCACTGTCAGTCCGGCGCACGAACCTCAAACAATGCCGCTCGTCTTGCCCGGGCAGCGTCCCCTGCAAACGCCTTTGTGGTTGAGGGGGGTATTCAGGGCTGGAAGCAGGCCGGGCTGCTGACCGTTGAAGACAGATCGCAACCCCTTCCGCTGATGCGTCAGGTGCAGATCGCCGCCGGGCTGCTGATCCTCTGCGGCGTGGTGCTGGGCTACAGCGTCTCCAGCGCCTTTTTCCTGCTCTGCGGTTTTGTAGGCGCCGGGCTGCTGTTTGCCGGTGTGACGGGTTTTTGCGGCATGGCGCGACTGCTGAAAGTGCTGCCGTGGAACCGGCGTACCTGATAAGGGATATCTGAAAGATTAGACTGTACCCCGCCCCCGGACGTGGGCTATGGTGAAGATCATAACAACGTTAGGAGGTGCTATGTTTTCTGTCGGCGATTATGTTCAACCGCGTCAGGGCGGTCCAAAACTGAAAGTACTCGAAGTGAATGGTGAAAATATTGTGGCCGTACAGGCCAGCAATGAGCAGGGCGAGAAATATAACCTGAAAGCGGCGGACGTGGTTCTGTACTCCGAAGAAGGTGACTTTGGCGTCTGCTGAGTCAATAACCGGGCGGAATACACCGCCCGAATTTTCATCAGATCAGGAAATCGTCCAGAGATTTACCGTTTGCCAGCGCATTCGCAATGGGCTTTGGCGTACGTCCCTGACCGGTCCACGTTTTCTCTTCACCGTTCGCATCGATGAAACGATATTTCGCCGCACGCGCTTTACGTTTTTTAGCCGGCTGGCCCGCATGAGCCAGATCACCGCCTAACAGTTCGCTCGGGGAAATACCGTCAGCCTTCATCAGTTCCAGCAGAGCATTAATTTTTTCCTGCTGCTCAGCGCGTTGACGCTCTAATTCAGCCTGCTCGTTGCGTTTTTCTTCCGTGATCATCCGGACTTTTTCCAGCATTTCTTCCAGAACATCCATGGATAATTCACGCGCCAGCGCCCGGAGCGTACGGATATTATTAAGATTCTGTAACGTTAAAGCCATAATAATGAGAAACCTTTCTTCTTGTGTATAACATAAATCAGGCAACAGAATAATTGATTTTTGTTCTGATATCTACCCATCCTGTCGTTTTGACATTATTGTAAATGTTTTAGAATATCCCGTTAATATAACCCGGAATAATCGTCAGCTTTAATGGGTAATATACCGTCCTGCACCTGGTCAAAAACGCCTGTTTAAAACCGTTCAAAAAACCGCCCTTAAATGCTCGTACAACAAACGTTTCACGCGTGCTCAGGTTAGCTAATGGATTGATTTCTTTTAACAAAAGCGTTGATGGGAAAGAAAATAACGAAGCGCGCAAAAAACAAACGACTTTAGAGAATTTTATGGACAAAGTGCCACTAAATAAAGATTAATCACTACTTGTTAGTTAAAAGCCAGAGAGATACGCTATACACTCAAAACAAACCAACCTAAAGCACTAAACGCCGCAGGTAAAACGCCACTTTTTTGTCCTGTTCGAGGAGTTCAGACATGTTCTCACCGCAGTCTCGCCTGCGCCATGCGGTAGCGGATACTTTCGCGATGGTCGTTTACTGTTCCGTCGTGAACATGCTGATTGAAATTTTTCTGTCGGGAATGTCCTTTGAGCAGTCCCTCTCGTCGCGCCTGGTGGCCATTCCGGTGAATATTATGATCGCCTGGCCGTACGGACTGTATCGCGATGCGGTGATGCGTTATGCCCGGCGTATTAGCCCGGTAGGTTGGGTAAAAAACCTGGCTGACGTGCTGGCTTATGTAACGTTCCAGTCCCCGGTGTATGTGGTTATTTTGCTGACGGTGGGCGCAGACTGGCATCAAATCGCCGCTGCGGTAAGTTCGAATATCGTGGTATCAATGCTGATGGGTGCGGTGTACGGTTACTTTCTTGACTACTGCCGTCGCCTGTTTAAAGTCAGCCCCTATAGCCAGGCCAAAGCGTAAGGTGAGGCGACTGGCACATGCCAGTCGCAGTGTTATTGTACGTCGCCAAACAGCCCTTTCAGGAATCGCTCAAGCGCCATACGCGAGCTGAAACCGTGCGGAATACCATAATGTTCATGCGTCTCGCCGCCTAAATAGAGCGGAAATTGCTGATAATGATCGCAGGTTTTAATATCCGAGGCGGGCTCAGCAAATGACAGGCTTCTGTCTTTCAGTGTCGGGTGAATAATGAGAGCAGTACGCCCCATTCTTGCTTCACGGTTAACGTAAACATAATTCTCGCCACGGCGATATCCGTACGCTTTTGATGTTACCTCATCCATGGTGAACCCTTCTTTTTCAAGAACGCGCGCCACCTCATCGGGTCGTAAATACATATCTCTTCCTCATTATCATACCTGCCGGGCAACCTTACAGTATTCAGCATTAGCAGGGCTTTCAGAATATTCCATAAACTGCCCGATAAGCCGTGACTGGCTTCAGATATTAAATTTCTGAACTAAACTAAACGGGAACACAAAATTATGGAGGATCGTATGTTTAACAGACCGAACCGAAACGATATTAACGCCGACACCCAGGATATTCGTAATGATGTCAGCCAATTAGCGGATACGCTGGAAGCGGTGCTGAAATCCTGGGGCTCTGATGCGAAGGATGAAACAGATGCCGCGAAACGTAAGGCTCAGTCTCTGCTGCGTGAAACGCGCGCAAGGATGAATGGCCGCTCACGTACCACCCAGGCGGCCTGCGACATGGCCAGCTGCGCCACCACCTTCGTACGTGAAAAACCGCTGTGTACCCTGGGAACGGTCGCGGCAGTCGGCATTTTTGTCGGCGCCCTGCTTAGCCTGCGTAAATAAGCGCGAGTTCTTAGCCCCGGTTGCCCCTGGCGCCGGGGCTTTTCTTTGCCGGAAAGCCTGAAAAACATGCACAGCCCGCCCTGCCCCGCCGGGCTCATCATTAGGGCCTTATCAATCTAAATTTCCCATATCTTGTGTGGTTGAAACTTATCGCAACTACATCTAGTATCCCCCTTTAGACAGACACACACAACATGACGCGTTTACTCGCACCGTTCTCTCATTCTAAATGGAAATACGAATCATGAGCATTATTATTTACACTCGTAACGATTGTGTTCAGTGCCACGCCACGAAACGGGCGATGGAGAGCCGCGGCGTGGCATTTGAGATGGTCAATCTTGATCAGGTGCCCGACGCGGCTGACATCCTGCGGGCGCAGGGTTTTCGTCAGCTTCCGGTGGTGGTTGCCGGTGATACCAGCTGGTCTGGCTTTCGCCCGGACATGATCAACCGTCTTGCCGCTCAGGCCGTCAGTGCATGAGCAGACTGGTCTACTTTTCCAGCAGCTCGGAAAACACGCTTCGGTTTATGGAGCGCCTCGGGCTGCCTGCGATACGCATCCCGCTGAACGAGCGTGAGCGTATTCAGGTAGACGAACCTTACATACTGGTGGTGCCGAGCTATGGCGGCGGCGGTACCGCGGGGGCTGTTCCCCGTCAGGTGATCCGCTTTCTGAACGATCCCCATAACCGACAGCTGATTCGCGGCGTGATTGCGGCGGGCAATCGCAATTTCGGCGCGGCCTTTGCCCGCGCCGGGGACGTCATCTCTCAAAAATGCGGCGTGCCGTATCTCTATCGTTTTGAACTGATGGGGACACAGCAGGACGTAGAGAACGTGCGTAAAGGAGTGAACGAATTTTGGCAACGACAACCGCAGAACGCGTGATTCAGGCGACGCCGGATTACCACGCATTAAACGCAATGCTTAACCTCTACGACCACGAGGGACGCATTCAGCTCGATAAAGATCGTGAGGCGGTGGACGCCTTTTTTGCCGCCCACGTACGCCCGAACAGCGTTGCCTTTGGCAGCCAGCGGGAACGTCTCGACTATCTGGTAAAAGAGGGATATTACGAAGAGCGCGTCCTGACCCGCTACAATCGCGCCTTCGTGGAGGCATTGTTTGCACGTGCGCACGCCAGCGGTTTTCGCTTCCAGACGTTTCTTGGCGCATGGAAGTATTACACCAGCTACACCCTGAAAACCTTCGACGGCAAACGCTATTTAGAAAGCTTTGAAGATCGGGTGGTCATGGTGGCCCTGACGCTGGCGCAGGGCGATGAAGGCCTGGCCGAAAGGCTGACGGAGGAGATCCTCTCAGGCCGCTTCCAGCCTGCCACGCCAACCTTCCTTAACTGCGGCAAGGCCCAGCGCGGCGAGCTGGTCTCCTGCTTCCTGCTGCGTATTGAAGACAATATGGAGTCGATTGGCCGTGCGGTGAATTCGGCGCTACAGCTGTCGAAACGCGGCGGCGGCGTGGCGTTTCTGCTCTCAAACCTGCGGGAAGCGGGCGCGCCGATCAAACGCATCGAAAACCAGTCTTCCGGCGTCATCCCGGTGATGAAGATGCTGGAAGATGCCTTCTCCTACGCCAACCAGCTTGGCGCACGCCAGGGTGCGGGCGCGGTTTATCTGCACGCGCACCACCCGGACATCCTGCGTTTTCTGGATACCAAACGTGAAAACGCCGACGAAAAAATCCGCATCAAAACCCTGTCGCTCGGCGTGACGATCCCGGATATCACCTTTAAGCTGGCCAAAGAGAATGCCGACATGGCGCTCTTCTCGCCGTATGACGTTGAACGGATCTACGGCAAAGCGTTTGGCGACATGGCGATAAGCGAGCTTTATGACGAGCTGGTTGCAGACGATCGCATCCGCAAGAAGTACATCAACGCCCGCGATTTCTTCCAGACGCTGGCGGAAATTCAGTTTGAGTCCGGCTACCCGTACATCATGTACGAGGATACGGTTAACCGCGCCAGCCCGATTGCCGGGCGCATCAACATGAGCAACCTGTGCTCGGAGATTTTGCAGGTCAACAGCGCCTCCACCTACGACGAAAACCTCGACTACGCGGACATCGGCAAAGATATCTCCTGCAACCTCGGGTCGCTGAATATTGCCCACACCATGGATTCGCCAGATTTTGGCCGCACGGTGGAGACCGCCGTTCGCGGGCTGACGGCGGTATCGGACATGAGCCACATTCGCAGCGTGCCGTCCATTGAGGCGGGCAACGCCGCGTCGCACGCCATCGGCCTTGGACAGATGAACCTGCACGGCTACCTGGCCCGGGAAGGCATCGCCTACGGCAGCCCGGAAGGGCTGGATTTCACGAATCTCTATTTCTACGCCATCACCTGGCATGCGCTGCACACCTCAATGATGCTGGCGCGCGAGCGCAGCCAGCGGTTCGCAGGCTTTGAGCAGTCGCGCTACGCCAGCGGGGAATATTTCATCCAGTATCTGGAAGGCGACTGGCAGCCGAAAACCGAAAAAGTGCGCGCGCTGTTTGACCGCGCCGGCATTACCTTGCCGACGCGCGAGATGTGGCAGCAGCTGCGCGACGATGTGATGCGCTACGGCATCTATAACCAGAACCTTCAGGCGGTGCCGCCGACCGGCTCCATTTCCTATATCAATCACGCCACGTCGAGCATTCACCCGATCGTGTCGAAGATTGAGATCCGTAAGGAAGGCAAAACCGGGCGCGTCTACTACCCTGCCCCGTTTATGACTAACGACAATCTGGCGCTCTATCAGGACGCCTATGAGATCGGGCCGGAGAAAATTATTGATACCTACGCCGAGGCGACAAAACACGTGGATCAGGGGCTGTCGCTGACGCTCTTCTTCCCGGACTCCGCCACCACGCGGGATATCAATAAAGCGCAGATTTACGCCTGGAAGAAAGGCATCAAAACGCTGTACTACATTCGCCTGCGCCAGCTTGCGCTGGAAGGCACCGAAATTGAAGGCTGCGTGTCCTGCGCGCTGTAAGGAGAAAGGATGAAACTGTCACGCGTGAGTGCCGTTAACTGGAACAAGATTCAGGACGATAAAGACCTGGAAGTATGGAACCGCCTGACCAGCAACTTCTGGCTGCCGGAAAAGGTGCCGCTCTCCAACGATATTCCGGCCTGGCAATCACTCAGCCACGCCGAGCAGCAGCTGACAATCCGCGTCTTCACCGGCCTGACGCTGCTGGACACGATTCAGAACACCGTGGGTGCCCCCGCGCTGATGAGCGATGCGCTGACGCCGCACGAAGAGGCGGTAATGTCGAATATCAGCTTTATGGAGGCGGTCCATGCCCGCTCCTACAGCTCGATTTTCTCGACGCTCTGCCAGACCAAAGACGTGGACGCGGCCTACGCCTGGAGCGAAGAGAGCGCGTCATTGCAGCGCAAGGCCGATCTGGTGCTGGAGTATTATCGCGCCGACGAGCCGCTGAAGAAGAAGATCGCCAGCGTGTTCCTGGAATCTTTTCTCTTCTATTCCGGCTTCTGGCTGCCCATGTACTGGTCGAGCCGGGGCAAGCTCACCAATACCGCCGATTTGATTCGCCTCATCATCAGGGATGAAGCGGTACACGGGTATTACATCGGCTATAAGTACCAGAAAGGGCTGGAAAAAGTCAGCGAAGCGAAGCAGGAAGAGCTGAAGGGATTTGCGCTCGATTTGCTGATGGATCTGTACGACAACGAACTGAGCTATACCGAAGAACTCTACGCCGGAACGGGCTGGGAAGAGGACGTAAAAGCGTTCCTCTGCTACAACGCCAATAAGGCGCTGATGAACCTGGGCTACGAGGCGCTTTTCCCACCGGAGATGGCGGAGGTGAACCCGGCGATCCTCGCGGCGCTGTCGCCCAACGCGGATGAAAACCACGACTTCTTTTCCGGGTCCGGCTCATCATACGTGATGGGTAAAGCGGTGGAAACGGAAGATGAGGACTGGGATTTTTAATGAGTGAATTAACGTTCGTTAATTAAATATAAACTTCATTATTCCCGGCCGAATATTTCACTACGTACTACACTGTAATTTCCACGTCATATTCGCCTGAATCACACCGATTCAGGCGGAATTTCCCCATGCAGCGGCAAAAAATTAAGAAAAATTCAAACCGCCCTCAGCCCTTTATTCATGGGAAATTCAGCCGTTTCGCTTGTAGAAAAATTCCGACCTCATGCCCACTCAGGGTTGTCTCAGATTCTGAGTATGTTAGGGTAATGCCAGTTAACTATTTACCATGGTAATCATATCGACATAAACAAATAACAGGACACTCTCTATTGCATGGCAATTAAATTAGAAGTGAAAAATCTTTATAAAGTATTTGGCGAGCACCCGCAGCGTGCTTTCAAATATATTGAGAAAGGCCTTTCGAAAGAGCAAATTCTGGAAAAAACCGGGCTATCGCTTGGCGTTAAAGACGCCAGTCTGGCCATTGAAGAAGGCGAGATTTTTGTCATCATGGGATTATCCGGTTCGGGTAAATCCACTATGGTTCGCCTTCTCAATCGCCTGATTGAACCCACCCGTGGACAGGTGCTGATTGACGGCGTGGATATCGCCAGAATCTCAGACGCAGAACTCCGCGAGGTGCGCAGAAAGAAAATTGCGATGGTGTTTCAGTCATTTGCGCTGATGCCGCACATGACGGTGCTCGATAATACCGCCTTCGGCATGGAGTTAGCCGGCACGCCCGCTCAGGAACGTCAGGAAAAAGCCCTTGATGCGCTGCGTCAGGTTGGACTGGAAAATTACGCTCATGCCTACCCGGATGAACTGTCGGGCGGCATGCGTCAGCGCGTGGGATTAGCCCGCGCATTAGCCATTAATCCAGATATTTTATTAATGGACGAAGCTTTCTCGGCGCTCGATCCCTTAATTCGCACCGAGATGCAGGATGAGCTGGTAAAATTACAGGCCAAACATCAGCGCACCATCGTGTTTATTTCTCACGATCTGGATGAAGCCATGCGTATTGGCGATCGAATTGCCATTATGCAAAATGGCGAGGTGGTGCAGGTCGGTACGCCGGATGAAATTCTCAATAATCCGGCAAATGATTATGTGCGCACCTTCTTCCGCGGCGTGGATATTAGCCAGGTATTTAGCGCGAAAGATATTGCCCGCCGAACGCCAAACGGCATTATTCGAAAAACGCCAGGTTTCGGCCCGCGCTCCGCGCTGAAGCTGTTGCAGGATGAAGATCGTGAATACGGTTATCTGGTTGAACGCGGCAATAAATTTGTCGGCGTTGTCTCCATCGACTCTCTGAAAACCGCCCTGAGCGAAAACCAGGGAATCGATGCGGCGTTGATTGACGCTCCGCTTGCCGTGGACGCCGAAACGCCGCTGAGCGAGTTGCTCTCTCACGTGGGTCAGGCGCCTTGCGCCGTGCCGGTTGTCGGTGAAGAACAACAGTACGTTGGCATCATTTCAAAACGGATGCTGCTACAGGCTTTAGATCGCGAGGGGGCAAACAATGGCTGATCAATCAAACCCATGGGGTACCACTGAAGCTGCGGACAGCGCGGCGCAATCTGCCGATGCGTGGGGTTCCACGCCCGCACCTGCCGACGGCGGCGGCGCGGCGGACTGGCTCAACAGCGCACCCGCGCCTGCGCCAGAGCATTTCAATATTATGGATCCGTTCCACAAGACGCTGATCCCGCTGGACAGCTGGGTGACGGAGGGGATCGACTGGGTCGTTACCCACTTCCGCCCGGTGTTCCAGGGGATCCGCATCCCGGTGGATTACATCCTGAACGGCTTCCAGCAGCTGATGCTGGGCATGCCTGCGCCCGTGGCGATTATCCTGTTCTCGCTGATCGCGTGGCAGTTCGGTAGCGCGGGTATGGGCGTCGCCACGCTGATCTCCCTGATCGCCATTGGCGCGATTGGCGCGTGGTCTCAGGCGATGATTACCCTGGCGCTGGTGCTGACCGCCCTGCTCTTCTGCGTGGTGATAGGCCTGCCGATGGGGATCTGGCTGGCGCGCAGCCCGCGGGCGGCGAAGATTATTCGTCCCCTGCTAGATGCAATGCAGACCACCCCGGCGTTCGTCTATCTGGTGCCTATCGTGATGCTGTTCGGCATCGGTAACGTGCCGGGGGTAGTGGTGACCATTATCTTCGCCCTGCCGCCGATTATCCGTCTGACCATTCTGGGGATTAACCAGGTGCCGGCGGATCTGATTGAGGCCTCGCGCTCGTTCGGCGCCAGCCCGCGTCAGATGCTGTTTAAGGTTCAGCTTCCGCTGGCGATGCCGACCATTATGGCGGGTGTTAACCAGACGCTGATGCTGGCACTGTCCATGGTGGTGATCGCCTCGATGATCGCCGTTGGCGGTCTCGGCCAGATGGTGCTGCGCGGCATTGGCCGTCTCGACATGGGGCTGGCGACCGTCGGTGGCGTCGGGATTGTGATCCTCGCCATTATCCTTGACCGCCTGACCCAGGCTGTCGGTCGTGATTCACGCAGTCGCGGCAACCGTCGCTGGTACACCACCGGCCCTGTCGGGTTACTCACCCGCCCCTTTACAAAATAAGGAACAACGATGCGACATAACGTACTTTTTGCCACAGCGTTTGCGACCCTTGTCTCCACCAGCGCGTTTGCCGCTGACCTGCCGGGCAAAGGCATTACCGTGCAGCCGGTGCAAAGCACCATTTCGGAAGAGTCCTTCCAGACGCAGCTCGTCAGCCGCGCGCTGGAGAAGCTGGGCTATACCGTGAATACCGCCAGCGAAGTGGATTACAACGTGGGCTACACCTCGATTGCCTCCGGTGATGCCACCTTTACCGCCGTGAACTGGCAGCCGCTGCACGACGACATGTATGCCGCCGCAGGTGGCGATAAGAAATTCTATCGCGAAGGCACCTTCGTGACCGGCGCGGCGCAGGGTTATCTGATCGACAAGAAAACCGCCGACCAGTACCACATCACCAATATTGAACAGCTGAAAGATCCGAAGATCGCCAGACTGTTCGACACCAACGGCGACGGCAAGGCCGACATGATGGGCTGCTCGCCGGGCTGGGGCTGCGAAGCGGTGATTAACCACCAGAACAAAGCGTTCGATCTGGCGAAAACCGTCGACGTGAGCCACGGCAACTACTCCGCGATGATGGCCGACACCATTGCCCGCTTTAAAGAAGGCAAGCCGGTGATCTACTACACCTGGACGCCGTACTGGGTGAGCGACGTGCTGAAGCCGGGCAAAGACGTGGTGTGGTTGCAGGTGCCCTTCTCCTCCCTGCCGGGCGAGCAGAAAAATATCGACACCAAACTGCCGAACGGCATGAACTATGGCTTCCCGGTGAACACCATGCATATCGTGGCAAACAAAGCCTGGGCAGAGAAAAACCCGGCTGCGGCGAAATTGTTCTCGGTGATGAAGCTGCCGCTGGCGGACATCAATGCCCAGAACGCGATGATGCACGCGGGTAAATCGTCCGAAGCCGATATTAAAGGCCACGTGGATGGCTGGATCAAAGCCCACCAGCAGCAGTTTGACGGCTGGGTGAAAGAGGCGCTTGCGGCGCAGAAGTAAAAAACACAACCTTACCCCGGCCCTCTTCCCTTTGGGGAGAGGGTTAGGGTGAGTGGCATTAACCGCACAAACACACACATAACAATCCCCCAACATTCTCAATCATTGGTTATTATGTTTTCGGAAAAATAATCACTTAACTCACGATTCCTGAAACTAATGACAAAAACATCTCAGGGGCTTAGCCCCGCGCTCATCCTTTTAATGTCCGTGGCAACGGGTCTGGCAGTCGCCAGCAACTATTACGCGCAGCCTCTGCTTGATACTATCGCGCGCGCCTTCGATCTTTCCGCCAGCTCCGCCGGCTTTATCGTCACCGCTGCACAGCTCGGCTATGCGGCAGGGCTGCTATTCCTGGTGCCATTGGGCGATATGTTTGAGCGCCGGATGCTTATCGTCTCTATGACGCTTCTGGCGGCAGGCGGGATGTTGATCACTGCCAGCAGCCAGTCGTTAACGATGATGATTATTGGCACCGCGCTGACCGGCCTGTTCTCAGTGGTGGCGCAAATTCTGGTTCCCCTCGCCGCTACGCTGGCGTCCCCGGAAACACGCGGCAAAGTGGTCGGCACTATCATGAGCGGCCTGCTGCTGGGCATCCTGCTGGCGCGAACCGTTGCCGGGCTGCTGGCGAGCCTCGGCGGCTGGCGCACCGTCTACTGGGTAGCGAGCGTGCTGATGGTTATCATGGCGCTGGCGCTGTGGCGCGGCCTGCCGAAAGTGAAGCAGGAGAATCACCTGAACTATCTCCAACTCCTCGCCTCCGTTTTCAGCCTCTTTACGCAGGATAAACTCCTGCGCACGCGCGCCATTCTGGGGTGTCTTACCTTCGCCAACTTCAGCATCTTATGGACGTCGATGGCATTTTTGCTCGCCGCACCGCCGTTTAACTACTCAGAAGGGGTGATTGGCCTGTTCGGGCTGGCTGGCGCGGCTGGCGCGCTGGGCGCACGCCCAGCCGGTGGGCTGGCCGACAAAGGCAAATCTCATATGACCACCTCCGCCGGGCTGGTGTTGCTCCTGCTCTCCTGGGCGGCCATCTGGTACGGACACGTCTCAGTGCTGGCGCTGATCGTCGGTATTCTGGTGCTCGACCTCACCGTGCAGGGCGTACACATCACCAATCAGACCGTTATTTACCGCGTGAAGCCGGACGCACGTAACCGCCTGACGGCCGGATATATGACCAGCTACTTTATCGGCGGCGCGGCGGGCTCGTTGATCTCAGCCTCCGCCTGGCAGCATGCGGGCTGGACGGGCGTATGCGCCATCGGCGCCATCGTCGCGGCAATAAATCTGCTGGTGTGGTGGCGCGGCTACCACCGCCAGGAAGCAATTCACTAAGTTTTACATTGCTTTGGGCCCCCTGGGGTGTAAAGGGGGCCTGCATCTGTTAATGTAACGGTAATCATTTATCCCAGAAATTTTACTGTGGGTGACATATTTACTACCGGCATGAATAGTTCAGACCCCTGTCCTCACATCCCCTCTTTCGCGGGTATACACCCCACGCTTTCTGTGCTCACCGGGTCACGGATTTACCCGGCGCTTTCTGATGGTGACATTCGCTTGGCGGATATAACCGCACAAATAATTCATTTACATTATTTGTCACTATCGTTACTATATCGGCTGTAATTAATGAGGTTATGCCCAAAATGGATAGTTCGTTTACGCCCATTGAACAAATGCTTAAGTTCCGCGCCAGTCGTCATGAGGACTTCCCGTATCAGGAGATCCTGCTGACCCGCCTGTGCATGCACATGCAGGGTAAGCTGCTGGAAAATCGTAATAAGATGCTGAAAGCGCAAGGCATTAATGAGACGTTGTTTATGGCGTTGATTACGCTTGAGTCTCAGGAAAACCACAGCATTCAGCCGTCTGAACTGAGCTGCGCGCTGGGTTCATCCCGTACTAATGCCACCCGTATTGCTGATGAGCTGGAGAAGCGCGGCTGGATTGAACGCCGTGAAAGCGATAACGATCGCCGCTGCCTGCATCTGCAACTGACCGAAAAAGGTCACGAATTCCTGCGCGAAGTGCTGCCCCCGCAGCATAACTGCCTGCACCAGCTTTGGTCCGCCCTCAGCACCGCCGAGCGCGACCAGCTTGAGCACATTACTCGCAAGCTGCTCACCCGTCTGGACCAGATGGATGAAGAGGGCGTCATTCTTGAGGCGCTGCGCTAACGCGACGATCCGCTCAACCATCCAGATTTCAAAAGAAAAACTGACAGGCCAGCACGTGAAACTGCTGGCCTTTCTGACAACAGGTCGGCTCAGCCGATGTGAAAATAAAAAGATCGTGGAGAACAACAATGAGCGCAAATGCGGAGAACACTCCCCCGCAGCAACCGGTTAACAAGAAGGGCAAACGTAAGAGCGCCCTTATTCTGCTGACCTTGCTCTTTATTATTATTGCCGTGGCATATGGGATTTATTGGTTTTTAGTATTGCGTCATGTTGAAGAGACAGACGATGCATACGTGGCAGGGAATCAGGTTCAAATCATGGCACAGGTGTCGGGCAGCGTGACGAAAGTCTGGGCTGACAACACCGATTTTGTGAAAAAAGGGGATGTGCTGGTCACGCTCGACCCGACCGACGCCCAACAGGCGTTTGAAAAAGCACAGACGGCGCTGGCCTCCAGCGTTCGCCAGACCCGCCAGCTGATGATCAACAGCAAACAGCTTCAGGCCAATATCGACGTGCAGAAAACGGCCTTGGCCCAGGCGCAGAGCGACCTTAAGCGTCGTGTTCCTCTCGGCACCGCCAACCTGATTGGCCGTGAAGAGTTGCAGCACGCCCGCGATGCGGTAGCCAGCGCACAGGCGCAGCTGGACGTGGCTATTCAGCAGTACAACGCTAACCAGGCGATGGTGCTGGGCACCTCTCTGGAAAACCAGCCGGCGGTGAAACAGGCGGCGACCGAAGTACGCAACGCATGGCTTGCCCTGCAACGTACCAAAATCGTCAGCCCGATGACCGGCTACGTTTCCCGTCGTTCCGTACAGCCCGGCGCGCAGATTGGCACCACCACGCCGCTGATGGCAGTCGTTCCGGCGAACAATCTGTGGGTGGATGCGAACTTCAAAGAGACCCAGCTGGCGCATATGCGTATCGGCCAGACCGCAACCGTCGTCAGCGATATCTACGGCGATGATGTGAAGTACACCGGTAAAGTGGTCGGTCTGGACATGGGGACCGGCAGCGCGTTCAGCCTGCTGCCTGCGCAGAACGCCACCGGCAACTGGATCAAAGTGGTACAGCGTCTGCCCGTGCGTATTGAACTGGATGCCAAACAGCTGGCGGACCATCCGCTGCGAATTGGCCTTTCCACGCTGGTGACGGTTGATACCGCCAACCGCGATGGTCAGATCCTCGCAAATCAGGTGCGAAGCACGCCAGCTTATGAAAGTAACGCCCGTGAAATTAGCCTCGATCCGGTTAATAAGCTGATCGATGACATCGTGAAGGCAAACGCCGGTTAATCCGAAGGTGAGCGTTATGCAACAGCAAAAGCCGCAAAAACCGCTGGAGGGGGCGCAGCTGGTCATTATGACCATTGCGCTGTCGCTGGCGACATTCATGCAGGTGCTGGACTCCACCATCGCAAACGTGGCGATCCCAACCATCGCCGGGAACCTTGGCTCATCGCTGAGCCAGGGGACCTGGGTCATTACCTCGTTCGGGGTGGCGAACGCTATCTCCATCCCCATCACCGGTTGGCTGGCGAAGCGCGTCGGTGAAGTGAAGCTGTTCCTCTGGTCGACGATCCTGTTCGTGCTGGCCTCCTGGGCCTGCGGGATGTCCAGCAGCCTGACGATGCTGATATTCTTCCGCGTCATTCAGGGGATTGTCGCCGGGCCGTTGATCCCGCTGTCGCAGAGTTTGCTGCTGAACAACTATCCGCCCGCCAAACGCTCCATCGCGCTCGCGCTGTGGTCGATGACGGTGATTGTCGCCCCGATTTGCGGGCCTATCCTCGGCGGTTACATAAGCGATAACTATCACTGGGGCTGGATCTTCTTCATCAACGTGCCCATTGGTGCGCTGGT
This sequence comes from Enterobacter genomosp. S, assembly GCF_001631805.1. Lineage (NCBI taxonomy): Bacteria > Pseudomonadati > Pseudomonadota > Gammaproteobacteria > Enterobacterales > Enterobacteriaceae > Enterobacter > Enterobacter genomosp. S. The sequence continues at coordinate 52,842 of NZ_LVVA01000022.1, forward strand.
GGTGCTGATGACGCTACAATCTCTGCGCGGTCGCGAAACGCGAACCGAACAGCGGCGGATCGATGGTATCGGTCTGGCGCTGCTGGTGGTCGGCATCGGCAGCCTGCAAATCATGCTCGACCGGGGTAAAGAGCTGGACTGGTTCGCCTCTACGGAAATCATCGTGCTGACGGTGGTCGCCGTGGTCGCCATTAGCTTCCTGATTGTCTGGGAGCTGACGGACGATAACCCGATAGTCGATCTCTCGCTGTTTAAATCGCGAAACTTCACCATCGGGTGCCTCTGTATCAGCCTCGCCTATATGCTCTACTTCGGCGCGATCGTTCTGCTGCCGCAGCTGTTGCAGGAGGTGTACGGCTATACCGCAACCTGGGCGGGGTTGGCCTCCGCGCCGGTGGGGTTAATTCCGGTTCTGCTGTCGCCGATTATTGGCCGTTTCGCCCATAAGCTCGACATGCGCAGGCTGGTGACGTTCAGCTTCATCATGTACGCCGTGTGCTTCTACTGGCGCGCGTATACGTTCGAACCGGGAATGGACTTTGGCGCCTCCGCGTGGCCGCAGTTTATTCAGGGCTTTGCCGTGGCGTGCTTCTTTATGCCGCTGACCACCATTACGCTTTCCGGCTTGCCTCCTGAGCGGATGGCGGCGGCATCAAGCCTGTCGAACTTTACCCGTACGCTGGCGGGCTCCATCGGGACGTCGATTACCACCACGCTGTGGACCAACCGGGAATCGATGCACCACGCCCAGCTGACCGAAGCGGTGAACCCGTTCAACCCTAACGCTCAGCAGATGTATAGCCAGCTTGAGGGGATGGGTATGACGGAGCAGCAGGCGTCCGGCTGGCTTGCCCAGCAGATCACCAACCAGGGGCTGATTATCTCGGCAAACGAGATTTTCTGGATATCGGCGGGGATCTTCATCGTCCTGCTGGGGCTGGTGTGGTTTGCCAAACCACCGTTTGGTGCCGGTAGCGGCGGCGGCGGTGCGCATTAACCCTGTGCACGGGTTGTCGGGTGGCGGCTACGCCTTACCCGGCCTACGATAACCGGGCCTCTTGTCCGGCCCGGTTGTCCAGCACGCGACAGCGATTGTCAGTTCCGATAAAGCAGCGCGCCTGAAATCGATTCACGATAGTGAAAAGACAACAGGAGCGCATCATGCTGAACACCCCCGCCGACAAATACCAGCCTTACCCAACCGTTTCGTTGCCCGATCGCCGCTGGCCGGGGCAACGCATCTCCCATGCTCCGCGCTGGCTCTCGACCGATTTGCGTGACGGTAACCAGGCGCTGGCCGAGCCGATGGACAGCGCGCGCAAGCTGCAATTCTGGGATTTGCTGCTGGGCTGCGGATTTAAAGAGATTGAGATCGCCTTCCCGTCCGCCTCGCAGACCGACTTCAACTTTGTCCGCCAGCTTATCGAAGAGAACCGCATTCCGGATGACGTCACGATTCAGGTGTTAACACAGGCGCGAGAAGATCTCATCCATCGTACTTTTGAATCCCTGCGCGGCGCGAAGCGGGCCACCGTCCATCTGTATAACGCCACCGCCCCGCTGTTCCGCCGTCTGGTGTTCGGCATGGAGAAAGCGCAAATCGTCGAGCTGGCGACGCGCGCCACGCGGCTTATCCGTTCACTGTGTGAAGAAAATCCCGACACCCGCTGGCAGTACGAATACTCCCCGGAAACCTTCTGCTTTACCGAGCCGGCGTTTGCGCTGGAGATTTGTGAAGCCGTTGCGGAGATCTGGCAGCCTTGCGCGGCACGTCCGATGATCGTCAACCTGCCCGCGACCGTCGAAGTGAGCACGCCGAACGTCTATGCCGATCAGATTGAGTATTTCTGCCGCCACTTCAGCCGCCGCAGTGACGTCTGTATCAGCGTGCATCCGCATAACGATCGCGGAACGGGCGTCGCCAGCGCGGAGCTGGCGGTGATGGCCGGGGCCGACCGCGTGGAAGGCTGCCTGTTTGGTAACGGTGAGCGCACGGGCAACGTCTGCCTGGTAACGCTGGCAATGAATCTCTACAGCCAGGGCATTAGCCCCAATCTGGACTTTAGCGATATGAACCGGGTGGTCGAAACGGTAGAGACCTGCAACCAGCTGCCCGTCCATCCGCGCCATCCGTGGGCGGGTCGGCTGGCCTATACCGCCTTCTCCGGCTCGCACCAGGACGCCATCAAGAAAGGTTTCGATGCCCGCCAGCCTGGCGAGCGCTGGGAGATGCCTTATCTGCCCGTCGACCCGCAGGATATTGGCTGTACCTATGAAGCGGTGATCCGCGTGAACAGCCAGTCAGGAAAAAGCGGGAGCGCATGGCTGATTGAACAAAATCACGGCCTTAAGCTGCCTCGCGCCCTGCAACAGGATTTTAGCCAGCACGTGCAGCAGGAAACGGATAACCATGGAAAAGAGATGACGCAAAATGCGCTCTGGCAGCTGTTCCGCGCCCGCTACGGCCTGGTGACGACCCCGCAGCTGTCGCTGCAATCGTACCGCAGCGACAGCCAGCAGGACGGCCAGCTGCGGCTGACGGCAAGCGTCGCCACGCAGGAGGGCACGCGACAGCTGGAAGGTCAGGGAAACGGTCTGCTCTCCGCCGCCGCTCAGGGTCTGAGCCGCTGGATCAACGCCCCATTTGTGATTAAGGATTACCACGAACATACGTTAGGCGAACGCAGCGACAGCCGTTCGGTGGCCTATATCCGCTGCCTGTTCCAGGACGGCACCAGCCGCTGGGGCGTGGGCATTGAGAGCGACGTGGCGCGCGCGTCGCTTCAGGCGCTCTTCAACGCGATTAGTCGTTCTTAAAGTAATCGCTGGGTGAGAGGCCCATCACCCGGCGAAACATCGCCGTAAAGGCGCTGTGGCTGCCGTAACCCAGATCCAGCGCCACGCGCAGTACCGGCTGACCCTGCGCCAGCCGCACTAAGGCTTCCAGCAGTCGCGCCCTTCTCACCCACTCGCCGTAACTCAGGCCCGTCTGCTGCTGAAAATGACGGTTCAGGGTACGCTCGCTCATGCTCATCCTGTTCGCCGCCTGCATACCGCTCCAGCTCTCCCCCGGAGCCTGTTTAATCTGCTGGCAGAGGTGGCGCAGCGGTTCGCTTTCCGGCTCGGGCAGGTGAAACGGCAGCACCGGCATGAGGCGAATCTCATCGAGGATGAGCTCATAGACACGTTCATCGCGGCTTCCGGGCGCGTAAGGTTCAGGAAGCGTAAGGGAGGTCAGGATCAGCTCACGCAGCAGGGGCGAGATCTGAACGATCTGACAGGTCGCCGGGAGACCGGCGCGCGCCAGCGGGTCGATAAACAGAGTGCGGGCGGCAACGTTGCCGGTGATGCGCAGGGCGTGCTGCGTACCCGCAGGTAGCCAGACGCCGCGACCGGGCGGCACCACCCAGCAGCCGGATGCGGTGTCGACCCGCACAACGCCGGTGAGGCTATGCAGCAGCTGCGCGCAGTCATGCTGATGCCACGGCTCGCTATCGCCATGAGCATAATCATGCGAAAACGGCACAAGCGGGCGATGGGTAAAGGAGAAGGTGGTGGTTGTCGTCATCAGGATTGTAGGCCCGGTCAGCGAAGCGCCACCGGGCATCCACGGGCACAATACTAAATGTGCAGTTCCTGAAGTTTTTCTTTTGGCAGGGCCAGCTCGTCGTTGCTGTTTACACGAACATCACGTTCGATGATATGACGGGCAATGTCCTGGGCTTCTTCCAGCGAGTGCATCTGGTAAGTGCCGCACTGATAAACGTTCAGCTCAGGGATCTGGTTCTGCTCTTTCACCTTCAGCACGTCTTCCATCGCCGCTTTCCACGCATCCGCGACGCGTTTCTCTTCCGGCTGACCAATCAGGCTCATGTAAAAACCGGTGCGGCAGCCCATCGGAGAGATATCGATGATCTCCACGCCGTTACCGTTCAGGTGGTCGCGCATGAAGCCGGCGAACAGGTGTTCCAGCGTGTGAATGCCTTTCTCCGGCATCACTTCTTTATTCGGCACGCAGAAGCGCAGGTCGAAAACGGTGATCGTGTCGCCGTGCGGCGTGTTCATGGTCTTCGCCACGCGGACTGCTGGTGCTTCCATACGGGTATGGTCGACAGTAAAGCTATCTAATAACGGCATACGTCACCTCCGATAGTGATTTTTTTAAAATAAACTGAACTCTTCTACAGAATGCGCGTCTGAGTATATGAAAGACGCGCATTTGTTATCATCATCCCTGAATTCAGAGATGTATATTTTGGCCACAGCGATGTGGCCTTTTTCTTTTGGTTCAAGCCTGCTTCGCCAGAAACGCCTCAAACGACTCCGTATCCGCCGCTTCGATCTCTTTCTGACGCACAACGGATGCATCGCGCTCTGCCACAAAATCCGCTTCGCTCAGAACCTCTAACGGCTCCTGTATCAGCATCTCACGGTACTCCGCTGCCAGTGAACGTCCTGTGCCGCCAATTCCCTGCTCAATCATAGAACGCAGAATGCGTGCCGAGAACGTCAGTTCCGGGTTATCAAAGCTTTCAACCAGTTCGTCGCAGACCTTCTGGTATGCTTCGCCGCCGTACACGCTATCCAGCGTCTGGGCAACGCGCTTCAGGTCCCTGAACAGATCTTTCCCCACCTTAGACAGCGGGAACTGCGCCGTTTCACAGCCAATCCCTAACGTCAGGCCCGGCTTACGCCCTTCCAGAATCACGCGATTCCAGTTGGTACGGGTACACAGCAGCTCGTCGGAACTCATTTCCGGCGCATCCGCCAGGACGCACCAGACCATAAACAGATCGAGGAAGCGAACCTGCTGCTCGTCAACGCCAATCGGCGAGAACGGGTTGATATCCAGCGAGCGCACTTCAATGTATTCAATCCCGCCGCGCTGTAGCGCATCCGACGGCGTTTCACCGCTGCGCGTTACGCGCTTCGGACGAATCGGCGCATACAGTTCGTTCTCAATCTGCAATACGTTACTGTTGATTTGCAGGCGCTTGCCGTCTTTTTCGAGGCCGATTTTTTCGTACTCTTCCGACGGAGTTTTGATTGCCCGCTTCAAGCCTGCCACATAGTCGTGCAGATCGTTAAACGTAATTCCGAGATTGCTTTGCGATTTATTGGTATAGCCAAGGTCGCTCAGGCGAAGAGAGGTCGCGTACGGCAGGTAATACATGCCACATTCGGTCTTCTCGAATGGCAGCGTGGTCGGTTTCCCTTGCAGGAACGATGAACAGATGGCCGGCGACGCGCCAAACAGATACGGAATAACCCAGCCAAAACGGTAATAGTTGCGGATCAGGCGGAAGTAGCCCGCAGAGATCGCGTCTTTATCCGTTTCACCGCATTTCGCCTGCCAGAACGCCATCGGCAGAGAGAAATTGTAGTGCACGCCAGAGATCGTCTGCATCAGTGCGCCGTAGCGGTTTTTCAGGCCTTCACGGTACAGCGTTTTCATCCGCCCCACGTTAGAGGTGCCGTACTGCGCCAGCTCGATATCCTGCCCCTGCTCGATATAGCACGGCATGCTGAGCGGCCACATACGCTCGTCGCCGAGGTTGCGGGCGGTAAAGCGATGCACATCGCGCATGATCGTCAGCATATGATCAATATCACCGTCTACCGGCGTGATGAACTCCAGCAGCGCTTCGGCGAAATCGGTTGTGATCCATTTATGTGTCAGCGCCGAGCCTAACGCCTTCGGGTGTCCCGTTGTCGCTAAGCTACCATCCGCATTTACGCGCAGCGTTTCGCGCTCAAGCCCACGCTGAATCCCCTTCAGTGCCTGAGGGTGGTTTTCCAGCCAGGCCAGCGCCTGTGATACGTCCGGGATCAATTTGACCTCCCGCCTGTCAAAAAATTGTCACTCAGCATAATTGTAATGGTTGACGATTGAAGGTCGCGAATTCATTCCACCAATTAGTGCCACCACGTCATACCCTGTAGTGTTACCCATGCCAATAAAACATAGCGTAACGCCTTGCCAAGGCACAAAAAAAAGAGCACCGGTCCCCAGGAGATGCGCATCCATCCCGCCAGCAGACACAGTAAATCGCCTATTACAGGCATCCAGCTTAATAACAGCGTGGCAGCGCCATAGCGTTTTAGCCAGCCCACTGCCTTTTCCTGCCAGCGAGATTTTTCGCGTAGCGGAAAGAAACGTCCAAGAATAACGTTAGTCAGCCCTCCAAGGCTATTACCCATTGTTGCTATTAAGACCAGCAACCAGGGCTGACTCACGCCGGACAATAGCATCGCCACCAGTACCACTTCCGAATTCCCCGGCAAGAGGGTGGAGCTTAAAAAACTGCTGGCGAATAATGAGGCAAGTGACAGCGCGTCACTCACAGTAAGCGAACGTCCACCGCCGCCATTCCGGCATCACGCGCGGCCTGGAGACCAAAGTCGGCATCTTCAAACACAACGCATTTTGCAGCAGGGACACCCATTAATTCTGCGCAGAGCAGGAAGGTGTCCGGTGCGGGTTTGTGATTTTTAACGTGATCGGCGGCCACGACGGCAGAAAAATAGTGGCGCAGGCCAAGATGGTTGAGTAGCGCTTCAGCAATCGCGCTCTCGCTGCCCGTGCCGACAGACATAGGACGACGCCCGTGCCACGCTTTGACGACGTCAATGAGCGGTAATGGCTGCACGGTGTCCAGCAGTATGGCTTTTACCGCGTCGGTTTTTTCACGCGCGAGCAGGTGCGGGTCGAGATCGGCCTGATTCAGCTCAATCACGGCCTGTGCGATACGCCAGGTGGGCGATCCGTTGAGGGCAATCATCGCCTGTAGATCGAAACGCATACCGTAACGGGCAAGAACGTCGGTCCAGGCCTGGCGATGCGTGGGTTCGGTATCCAGGAGGGTGCCGTCCATGTCGAAGATCAAACCGTCATACTGTGCGTACATCGTGCTCTCGCTAACCGATTAACAAAGCATTACTTTATCGTAAAAGGGGATTTTTGTCGCTGACTGAGAGTGTGATTGCTGACGGAACGTCGAAGGAATAAACAAAGAAGGAGAATATGGTGCATCCGGGAGGATTACTCGGCTGCGCCTCGCCCTGCGGGCCGTTGCTAAAGCAACGTTATCCTCCCTGGTGCTTGCGATTAACTCGCAGACCTTGAAAAAACAGCATTGCTGTTATCTCGGAGAATATGGTGCATCCGGGAGGATTCGAACCTCCGACCGCTCGGTTCGTAGCCGAGTACTCTATCCAGCTGAGCTACGGATGCATCGGGAAATGCTTTTAGAAACAGTAAATGGTGCATCCGGGAGGATTACTCGGCTGCGCCTCGCCCTTCGGGCCGTTGCTAAAGCAACGTTATCCTCCCTGGTGCTTGCGATTAACTCGCAGACCTTGAAACAACAGCATCGCTGTTATCTCGGAGAATATGGTGCATCCGGGAGGATTCGAACCTCCGACCGCTCGGTTCGTAGCCGAGTACTCTATCCAGCTGAGCTACGGATGCATCGGGAACTGCTTTCAGAAATAGTAAATGGTGCATCCGGGAGGATTACTCGGCTGCGCCTCGCCCTTCGGGCCGTTGCTAAAGCAACGTTATCCTCCCTGGTGCTTGCGATTAACTCGCAGACCTTGAAACAACAGCATCGCTGTTATCTCGGAGAATATGGTGCATCCGGGAGGATTCGAACCTCCGACCGCTCGGTTCGTAGCCGAGTACTCTATCCAGCTGAGCTACGGATGCAAAATGGCGGTGAGGCGGGGATTCGAACCCCGGATGCAGCTTTTGACCGCATACTCCCTTAGCAGGGGAGCGCCTTCAGCCTCTCGGCCACCTCACCACACAACGCCTCTTTCGAGTGCTTCGAGTAACTCGTTAAGAGCTTCTCGTCGCTGCGTGGCGCATATATTACTTTCTGGGACTTATAAGTCAAACAATTTTCCACATGCTTTTTTCGTTTGCACAATTCGCACGCAATTCGCATGTAAAAGCCGCAAAGAGAGTGTTTTATAAGCGGATTTTGCAGGCATCTTCACAGAAATCTGTTGAGAGAAGCGGGTCATTTCGACGAGATAAGATTATGAGAGTGGTCAAAAACGAAGCGTTTGAAATAGAACGGTAACTTTATGCAGGAAAAATAGCAGGAGGGTTGCGTCTCGCCCGACAGCGAGACGCGACAATATCAGTAACTGGACTGCTGGGATTTTTCAGCCTGGATACGCTGGTAGATCTCTTCACGGTGGACAGATACTTCTTTAGGAGCGTTAACACCAATACGTACCTGGTTACCCTTTACCCCTAAAACTGTCACGGTGACCTCATCCCCAATCATGAGGGTCTCACCAACTCGACGAGTCAGAATCAGCATTCTTTGCTCCTTGAAAGATTAAAAGAGTCGGGTCTCTTGTATCCCGGCATTATCCATCATATAACGCCAAAAAGTAAGCGATGACAAACACGTAAAGTGTAAGCAGTCACGGCATCACATTCTGTTAAACGTAAGTTTAGCCGATATACACAAACTCAACCTGACTTTATCGTTATCGATAGCGCAGTGAGCAAGACGCCATAACGTTACCGTTATGGCGTCTGCTTGTGCTTTTTAGTTATTACAGTTTCGCGCTTACCCAGCTTTCAACGCTGGCCAATGCCGCGGGAAGTGCCGCCGCATCCGTACCACCGGCTTGCGCCATGTCCGGACGACCGCCACCTTTGCCACCCACCTGCTGGGCGACCATGCCAATCAATTCCCCTGCTTTAACACGGTCCGTCACATCCTTAGAGACGCCCGCAATCAGAGAAACCTTACCCTCTGCGACCGTTGCCAGCACGATAACCGTTGAACCAAGCTGGTTCTTCAGATCGTCGACCATCGTACGCAGCATCTTAGGCTCAACGCCCGCCAGATCGCTGACCAGCAGTTTGACGCCCTTAATGTCTACCGCTTTGCTGGAGAGGTTTGCGCTCTCCTGCGCCGCAGCCTGTTCTTTCAGCTGCTGGAGCTCTTTTTCCAGCTGACGGGTACGATCCAGCGCGACACGCACTTTCTCGCCCAGGTTCTGGCTATCGCCTTTCAGCAGCTGCGCGATCTCATGCAGCTGGTCGCTCTGCGCGTGCAGGCTGGCGATGGCGCCTTCCCCGGTCACCGCTTCGATACGACGAACGCCCGCCGCGGTGCCTGATTCAGAAACGATACGGAACAGACCGATATCGCCGGTGCGCGATGCGTGAGTACCGCCGCACAGTTCGGTAGAGAAGTCGCCCATGCTCAGCACGCGAACGCGGTCGTCATATTTCTCGCCAAACAGCGCCATCGCGCCTTTCTTCTTCGCGTCCTCGAGATCCATAACATGGGTTTCGATTGGCAGGTTACGACGGATCTGGGCATTCACCAGATCTTCCACCGCACGGATTTCAGACGGCTTCATCGCTTCAAAATGCGAGAAGTCGAAACGCAGCATTTTGTCGTTAACCAGTGAACCTTTCTGTGCAACGTGAGTACCCAGCACGTCGCGCAGGGCAGCGTGCATCAGGTGGGTTGCCGAGTGGTTCAGACGAATGTGCGCGCGACGAGCTTCATCAACGTTGGCCTGAACGCCCTCGCCCACTTTCAGAGAGCCGGAAACCAGTTTGCCCTGGTGACCAATTGCCTGACCGTATTTCTGAGTGTCGCTTACGCTGAAGCTAAAGCCATTGCCCTTCAGTTCGCCTTTATCGCCAACCTGGCCGCCGGATTCCGCATAGAATGGCGTTTTATCCAGGATGACAACCGCTTCCTGGCCCGCGCTAATGCTGTCTACGGCTTTCCCATCAACAAACAGCGCAGTCACGTTGCTGGTCAGGGCCAGCTCTTCGTAGCCTTTAAATTCAGACGCGCTATCAACGCGGATCATCGCATTGTAGTCTGCGCCAAAACCGCTGGATTCACGCGCACGGCGACGCTGCTCTTCCATTGCGGCTTCGAAGCCGGCTTCGTCAACTTTGATGTTGCGCTCGCGGCAAACGTCAGCCGTCAGGTCAACCGGGAAGCCGTAGGTGTCGTACAGGCGGAAAGCCGTTTCGCCATCCAGCGTGTCGCCCTGGAGTTTCGCCAGCTCGTCGTCCAGCAGCGCAAGTCCGCGCTCCAGCGTACGGGCAAACTGCTCTTCTTCGGTTTTCAGAACCTGCTCGACCTGCGCCTGCTGGCGTTTCAGCTCTTCGCCGGCAGAGCCCATCACGCCAATCAGTGGCCCAACGAGCTTATAGAAGAAGGTGTCCTTCGCGCCCAGCATGTTGCCATGACGGATCGCACGACGAATGATACGACGCAGCACATAGCCACGGTTTTCATTCGACGGGATAACGCCGTCGGCAATCAGGAACGCACAGGAACGAATATGGTCTGCGATAACGCGCAGAGACTTGTTGTTCAGATCGGTTGCGCCCGTCACGTCGGCAACGGCTTTGATCAGGGTGCTGAACAGGTCAATCTCATAGTTAGAGTTGACGTGTTGCAGAACGGCCGCGATACGCTCCAGACCCATACCGGTATCGACGGACGGTTTTGGCAGCGGCTCCATGGTGCCGTCGGCCTGACGGTTAAACTGCATGAAGACGATGTTCCAGATCTCAATGTAGCGATCGCCATCTTCTTCCGCGCTGCCCGGAGGGCCGCCCCAGATATGGTCGCCGTGATCGTAGAAGATCTCGGTACACGGACCGCAAGGGCCGGTGTCGCCCATCTGCCAGAAGTTGTCGGACGCGTAAGGCGCGCCTTTGTTGTCACCAATACGAATGATACGTTCGCGAGGGATACCCACTTCTTTTTCCCAGATGTCGAACGCTTCGTCATCGGTCTCGTACACAGTCACCCACAGACGTTCTTTCGGCAGATTGAACCAGTTTTCACCGGTCAGCAGTTCCCACGCGTATTGAATGGCGTCGTGTTTGAAGTAGTCACCGAAGCTGAAGTTACCCAGCATTTCGAAGAAGGTATGGTGGCGCGCGGTGTAACCGACGTTTTCCAGATCGTTGTGTTTACCGCCCGCACGCACGCAACGCTGTGAGGTTGTGGCGCGGGAATAATTACGCTTGTCGAGACCAAGGAATACATCCTTGAACTGGTTCATCCCGGCGTTGGTAAACAGCAGAGTCGGGTCATTGTTCGGTACCAGGGAGCTGCTGGCAACAACCTGGTGTCCCTTACTATGGAAAAAATCGAGAAACGCCTGACGGATCTCAGCGGTGCTCTTGCTCATAATTATCCTGAAATCAAGCTAACGAAATGTCGCAGCAGATCTGTATCTGTAAACAGTTGGACGGACCAGCTACTGGAAAAAGTGGGAATAAGATAAGTTTTCTTTAGTGGGAAGTAAAATCCCGCATGCGTTCAATCGGTAAAATTACGCCAGATATCCTGAATATCTTCCATCAGGAAGCCGCGGTAGAGCAAAAAGCGCTGGATTTTAACTTTTTCTGAAAATTCACGCGGCAGCGGCTCTCCGTACTTACGTACCGCCTGTTCACGCGCCAGTTCGCACCAGTCGATTTCGCTTTCACGCATGGCTTTTTCAATCGATTCACGGGCTACGCCTTTCTGGTTCAGCTCCTGGCGGATACGCGCGGGGCCGTAACCTTTGCGGCCGCGGCTGGCGAGAAAGCGAGCGGCAAAACGGCCGTCATCCAGATAGTGATGCTCATAGCACCAGGCAACCACGCGGTCATAATCCTCCACTGTGGCATCAATGTCTTCTGGCCCATTTTTGCTCATGATGGGCGCTGACAGTTTCCGCCGTAGCTCCTGTTCGCTATGGTCACGCACGGCAAGAATTCGCACGGCCCGATCCAGCAAGCGCGCGTAGGCTGGTCGGCGTGATGTCGGTTCACTCATAAAAAACCTGTCGATTCAGAAATGCAAAAAGGGCCGCATCAGCAGCCCTTCATTTTTATCCGAGAGGATTAAAAGTCTTCGTTGGTTTCTTCAGCATCCGCGCCATCGACCACGAAATCAGGTTTGGAGTCCTGGTTGCTCAGCAGGAGTTCACGCACCTTCTTCTCAATCTCTTTCGCCGCCGCCGGGTTCTCCTTCAGCCAGGAGATCGCATTCGCTTTACCCTGACCAATCTTGTCACCGTTGTAGCTGTACCATGCACCCGCTTTTTCAATCAGCTTCTCTTTCACGCCCAGGTCAACCAGCTCGCCGAGGAAGTTGATACCTTCGCCGTAGAGGATCTGGAACTCAGCCTGTTTGAACGGTGCTGCGATTTTGTTCTTCACAACCTTCACGCGGGTTTCGCTACCGACTACGTTATCACCCTCTTTCACCGCGCCGATACGGCGGATATCCAGACGGACAGAAGCGTAGAATTTCAGTGCGTTACCACCGGTGGTGGTTTCCGGGTTACCGAACATCACACCAATTTTCATACGGATCTGGTTGATGAAGATCAGTAGCGTATTGGACTGCTTCAGGTTACCCGCCAGCTTACGCATCGCCTGGCTCATCATACGTGCCGCGAGGCCCATGTGAGAGTCACCGATTTCACCTTCAATTTCCGCTTTTGGCGTCAGCGCCGCAACGGAGTCGACGATGATCACGTCAACCGCACCTGAGCGCGCCAGCGCATCACAAATTTCCAGCGCCTGCTCGCCGGTATCCGGCTGGGAGCACAGCAGGTTGTCGATATCAACGCCCAGCTTACGGGCATAGACTGGGTCCAGCGCGTGCTCGGCATCGATAAACGCACAGGTTTTACCTTCGCGCTGTGCCGCCGCAACAACCTGCAACGTCAGGGTGGTTTTACCCGAGGATTCCGGACCGTAGATTTCTACGATACGGCCCATTGGCAAACCGCCAGCGCCCAGTGCGATATCAAGAGAAAGCGAACCGGTGGAGATAGTTTCCACGTCCATGGAACGGTCTTCACCCAGGCGCATGATGGAGCCTTTACCGAATTGCTTTTCGATCTGGCCCAGTGCTGCCGCCAACGCTTTCTGTTTGTTTTCGTCGATAGCCATTATTACTCCTGTCATGCCGGGAGAAGCAACTGCGCTTCACCATGGACTTCTGTTCTGTTGAGGCAATTATACTGTATAGTCATACAGTATCAAGTATTTTGTAGAAATTGTTGCCAGAGCGTTTTTAACGCGTATTCCGTTGCCTGACGACGCACGCTTTCGCGATCGCCACTGAAGCATTCCCGGCGGGTGATCCCTTCACCGTTTGAGGTGGCAAAGCCAAACCAGACGGTGCCGACAGGCTTCACGTCGCTGCCGCCGTCCGGCCCCGCGATGCCGCTGATTGAGATAGCGTAATCTGCGCGCGCCTCTTTTAGCACGCCAATCGCCATCTCGATTACCACCGGCTCGCTGACCGCGCCATGCTGTTCGAGCGTGGCTTCACGCACGCCAATCATCTGCGCTTTAGCCTCGTTACTGTAGGTCACAAAGCCGCGTTCAAACCAGGCGGAACTGCCGGCAATATCGGTAATCACTTTCGCCACCCAGCCGCCGGTGCAGGATTCTGCGGTCGTGATAGTCGCGCCGCGCTGCTTCAGCGCCAGCCCTACTACTTCGCTAAGCTGCATCAATTCATGGTCAGTCATTCTCGCTCCAGGCCTTAGAAAAACATGCAGCACAAGATAGCACTTTCTCGAAAGATATGGGGATGCGCGTCGGGTTTTACGAGGGGGCTTCAGAAAATAGCCGGTGCGGGCGCACCGGCTGCGGAGAAGGCAATTACTGACTGAACGGTGACGCCGCCGGCACGCGCGCCTGAGACACCGCCAGGCCCAGCTGCCACACCGCCATCGCATAATGCGTGCTGTGGTTGTAGCGGGTAATGGTGTAGAAGTTCGGCAGCCCGAACCAGTACTGATAACCCGTTCCGACATCCAGGCGCAGCAGACTCACCTGGTCAACGTTACCCAGCGGCTGCGACGGCGTTAAGCCTGCCGCTGCCAGCTGTGCAACGCTGTATTTGGTCTTAAATCCGTTTTCCAGGCCGAACGCCTCGCCGTTCGCCTGCACCGCCACCTGGCCGCCCGGCGTCCAGCCGTGCGCTTTAAAGTAGTTGGCCACGCTGCCGATGGCGTCTTCGGGATCCCACAGGTTGATATGACCGTCCCCGTTGAAATCTACCGCGTACTGCTTATAGGAAGACGGCATAAACTGGCCGTAGCCCATGGCTCCGGCAAACGACCCTTTCAGATCCAACGGATCGTCCTGTTCGTCTCGCGCCATCAGCAGGAAAGTTTCCAGCTCGGAAGAGAAATACTCTGCGCGGCGCGGGTAGTTGAAGGAGAGCGTCGCCAGCGCGTCGAGGATGCGGGTTTTGCCCATAATGCGGCCCCAGCGGGTCTCCACACCAATAATCCCGACGATAATTTCCGGCGGCACGCCGTAGACCTGACAGGCGCGGTTCAGGGCGTCTTCATACTGATTCCAGAACGCCACGCCGTTCTGCACGTTGTCCGGGGTAATAAACTGTTTGCGGTAGCGCAGCCACGCGCCGTTTGGCCCGGTCGGCACCTGGGCCGACGGTGCCTGCCTGTCCATCAGGCGCAGCACGTAGTCCAGACGCTTCGCCTGAGACAAAATGGCATGCAGCTGCTGGCGGTCAAAACCGTGCTTGCTCACCATTTTATCGATGAACTGTTCGGCCGCAAGGTTATTCGCGAAGTCGCCGCCCATCTGCATCATATTATGCTGTGGTTCCAGCAGGAACCCGCCGGAAGGCGCGCCAGCCGTTGGCTGAACGGCTTCAGTTTTGGGTTTGCTACTACAGGCGGACAGAAGAATAAGCGCAGGTAACAGCGCTGCATAACGACGCTTGAACATGTGGCATCCATTTAACGAGTTCGGTAAGAACCCAGTATGGTAAAGCATCCCCGACTCCTCAAGGAAGCGGTTATATGACCGTAAGCAAAATCTTTATCATTGACCACGGTCTGCGCAGGGAGAATGCATTATGATAAGCGCCCCGTCTGTCAGAGGGAGGATGAGAACGATCGTAACCGGAGAGAAAAATGAGTGATTTTCTGTTAAACGCAGGCCGTCAGACCCTGCTGCTGGAACTCCAGGAAGCCAGCCGCCTGCCGGAGCGTCTGGGTGAGGATTTTGTTCGTGCAGCCAACGCTATTATCCACTGCGAAGGCAAAGTGATCGTGGCGGGTATCGGTAAATCCGGCCATATCGGCAAGAAGATTGCCGCGACGCTTGCCAGCACCGGCACTCCGGCGTTTTTCGTTCACCCTGCCGAAGCGCTGCACGGCGATTTGGGGATGATCGAAAGCCGCGACGTGATGCTGTTTATCTCCTACTCCGGTTCAGCCAAAGAGCTGGATCTCATCATCCCTCGCCTGCAAGAAAAATCGGTAGCCCTGTTAGCGATGACCGGAAAACCCCGCTCGCCGCTGGCGTTGGCCGCGAAAGCAACGCTGGATATTTCCGTTGAGCGCGAAGCCTGCCCGATGCACCTGGCCCCCACCTCCAGCACCGTCAACACGCTGATGATGGGCGACGCGCTGGCCATGGCGGTGATGCAGGCGCGCGGCTTTAGTGAAGAAGATTTTGCCCGCTCTCACCCTGCGGGCGCGCTCGGCGCACGTCTGCTCAACAAGGTACACCACCTGATGCGCACGGACGATGCCATTCCGCAGGTCAAGCTCGACACCAGCGTGATGGACGCCATGCTGGAGCTGAGCCGCACCGGGCTGGGGCTGGTTGCAGTGTGCGACAACGACCGCCAGGTGAAGGGCGTCTTCACCGACGGCGACCTGCGCCGCTGGCTGGTGGGCGGCGGCAAACTGGAGGCGCGGGTATCCGAAGCAATGACACGGGGCGGGCTGACGCTGAATGCCGAGAGCCGCGCCATTGAAGCCAAAGAGGTGCTGATGAAGCGTAAAATCACCGCCGCACCGGTGGTGGACGAGCACGGCAGGCTGTGCGGCGCAATCAACCTGCAAGACTTCTACCAGGCGGGAATACTTTAACCCTTAAGCCCCAGACGTTTCGCCAGCCTGTGGAGGTTGGCGACGTCCATCTCCAGCGCCCGCGCGCACGCCGCCCAGCTGCGGTTATTCTGCTCCAGCGCGCGGGTAATCATCTGGCGCTGGAACGCGTCCGTCGCCTCGCGCAGGTTTTCGTTCACGCTCTCCGGTAAAACTGGCTTAACGGACGGCGTCGTTTCCTCATGCAGCGCAAAATGGCGCGCATGAATAACCACTTCATCCCCCGAACGCGTTGCCCGCGCCAGCACCACCGCACGGTGGATCGCATGTTCCAGCTCACGCACGTTTCCCGGCCAGCCGTAGCTCAGAAGGTGTGTCCTCGCACCGGGGCTTAGCACCACGCGGGAGAGCCCCATTTTGAGCCGACACTGTTCACAGAAAAAGCCCGCCAGCAGTACCACGTCATCGCCCCGCTCGCGCAGCGGCGGCACCGTGAGCGGGAATACGCTCAGGCGGTGGAACAGATCGGCGCGGAAATTACCCGCCAGCACCTCTTCGCGCAGATCGCGGTTCGTCGCCGCCAGCACGCGCACATCCACGCGTAAGCTGCGATCGTCACCCACGCGTTGAATATCGCCATACTGCAACACGCGCAGCAGCTTGGCCTGGAGCGAAAGGGAGAGCTCGCCAATTTCATCGAGGAACAGCGTGCCGTTATCGGCCATTTCGAACTTGCCGCTGCGGTTGCTGATCGCCCCGGTAAACGCCCCTTTGACGTGACCAAACAGCTCGCTTTCCGCGACGCTCTCCGGCAGCGCCGCGCAGTTGAGGTACACCAGCGGGTTCACCGCGCGCGGCGAAGCTTCGTGGATCGCTTTCGCCACCAGCTCTTTACCGGTGCCGGTTTCCCCGAAGATCAGCACGTTCAAATCAGACGCGGCGACAATCTCAATCTCTTTTTTGAGCTGCTCCATGCCCGGTGAAAGGCCGATCATCTCGGTGTGCGCCACCTGCTCAAACGCCGTCGGGCTACCGGGAAGAATATTCTGGCTCTCCAGCTGTTCTATCAGCAGGGCATTGTTCAGCGCCCCGGCGGCCAGCGCGGCAATCAGCCGTAGCTCTTCGTCGCTGAAGGTGTCGAACTGATCCGGCGACATGCCGTCGAGGGTTAATGCGCCAATCAGATTCTGCCCGGCGAACAGCGGCAGGCCAATACAGGCGTGCACCTTCAGGCTCTCCTGCCCCGGAATCAGGCCGTCGTACGGATCGGGCAGATCGCTGTCTGCCGGGAAACGCACCACATCGCCCGCGCGGGCGATGGTTTCCAGACGCGGGTGCCCCTCCAGCGTAAAGCGCCGCCCGAGTACGTCCTTCGCCAGGCCGTCGATAGCCAGCGGAATAAACTGCCGCCCTTCGTAACGCAGCAGCGCCGACGCATCGCAATCCAGCACGTGGCGCAACGTGGAGATCAGCCGTTGAAAGCGGTCCTGATGACCAATACCGGTTTGCAGTTCTATGGCGATTTTCGCCAGGACGTCTACGGAAAAGCTCATGTCAGCCTCACTGTCATTTTGACAATACATAATGTCATATTGACAATTTTTAAGATAGTCATAATGACTATCCATTATGGGCCATAAAATAATAAACTTTTAAAATTCAATAATATAAAAAGTTGGCACGCAACTTGATATAAGCAAACCATCTTATTTGAAAACGCTGTATTAAGTTGAGGTTGCTATGTCTATTCTGGTTAAAAATAACATTCATTGGGTGGGTCAACGTGACTGGGAAGTACGTGATTTTCACGGCACGGAATACAAAACGCTGCGCGGCAGCAGCTACAACAGCTATCTCATCCGTGAAGGTAAAAACGTCCTGATCGATACCGTCGATCACAAATTCAGCCGTGAGTTCGTGCAGAACCTGCGCGGTGAAATCGACCTGAACGACATCGACTACATCATCATCAACCATGCGGAAGAGGATCACGCCGGGGCCCTGACCGAGCTGATGTCTTATATTCCGGATACTCCGATCTACTGCACCACCAACGCCATTGACTCCATCAACGGTCACCACCACCATCCGGAGTGGAACTTCCACACCGTAAAAACCGGCGATTCGCTGGATATCGGCAACGGCAAGCAGCTGATCTTCGTGGAAACTCCGATGCTGCACTGGCCGGACAGCATGATGACCTACATGACCGGTGACGCGGTGCTGTTCAGTAACGACGCCTTCGGCCAGCATTACTGCGACGAACGTCTGTTCAATGATGAAGTGGATCAGACCGAGCTGTTCGAACAGTGCCAGCGCTACTACGCCAATATCCTGACCCCGTTCAGCCGTCTGGTCACGCCAAAAATCACCGAGATCCTCGGCTTCAACCTGCCGGTGGATATGATTGCGACCTCCCACGGCGTGGTATGGCGTGAAAACCCCACCCAGATCGTCGAGCTGTACCTGAAATGGGCGGCGGATTACCAGGAAGACCGCATCACCATCTTCTACGACACCATGTCCAACAACACCCGCATGATGGCGGACGCGATAGCCCAGGGTATCAACGAAGTTGACCCGAACGTGGCGGTGAAAATCTTCAACGTGGCGCGTAGCGATAAAAACGAAATCCTGACCAACGTCTTCCGCTCCAAGGGCGTGCTGGTGGGTACCTCCACCATGAACAACGTGATGATGCCGAAGATTGCCGGACTGGTGGAAGAGATGACCGGCCTGCGCTTTCGTAACAAGCGCGCCAGCGCCTTTGGCTCTCACGGCTGGAGCGGCGGCGCGGTAGACCGTCTCTCCACGCGTTTACAGGATGCCGGCTTTGAGATGTCCATGAGCCTGAAAGCGAAATGGCGTCCGGACCTCGACGCGCTGGAAGTCTGTCGCCAGCACGGCCGCGACATTGCCCGCCAGTGGGCGCTTGCGCCGCTGCCGGAAACCGCCCCCGCCGCGGCGGATGCGCCGGAAGCCGTAGCAGAAGCCGCCCCTGCCGCTGCCGACCTCGGCCCTTGCATGCAGTGCAGCGTCTGCCAGTGGATTTACGATCCTGAACTGGGCGAGCCGTTGCAGGATGTCGCGCCGGGTACGCCATGGAGCGAGGTGCCGGACAACTTCCTCTGCCCTGAATGTTCCCTCGGGAAAGACGTCTTTGATGAACTGGCAACGGAGGCAAAATGAGCCACGGCATCGTCATTATCGGCTCGGGCTTTGCCGCCCGCCAGCTGGTGAAAAATATCCGCAAACAGGATGCAAACGTGCCGTTGACGGTGATCGCCGCCGACAGCATGGACGAGTACAACAAGCCTGATTTAAGCCACGTCATCAGCCAGAATCAGCGCGCCGACGATCTCACCCGCCAGACGGCGGGGGAGTTCGCAGAGCAGTTTAACCTGCGTCTGTTTCCGTACACCTGGGTTACAGATATTGACGCCGACGCCCATGTGGTGAAAGCGAAAGATCATACCTGGCAATACGACAAGCTGGTGCTGGCGACGGGCGCCTCTGCGTTTGTGCCGCCGGTTGAGGGCCGCGAGCTGATGGTCACCCTCAACAGCCAGCAGGAGTATCAGGCCAGCGAAACCCGGCTACGCGATGCCGCCAGGGTGATGATTGTCGGCGGCGGGCTGATTGGCACCGAGCTGGCGATGGACTTCTGTCGGGCGGGTAAATCCGTCACCCTGGTTGACCACGCGGCCAGCATTCTGTCGGCGCTGATGCCGGCAGAAGTAAGCAGTCGCTTACAGCATCGTCTGACCGACATGGGCGTGCATCTGCTGCTGAAATCGCAGTTGCAGAGCCTGAGCAAAACCGAAACCGGCGTTCTTGCAACGCTCGATCGCCACCGCAGCGTGGAAGTGGATGTGGTTATCGCGGCGACGGGTTTGCGCCCGGAAACCGCGCTGGCGCACCGCGCAGGCGCCGAAATAAACCGCGGCGTGAAGGTAGACAGCTACCTGCAAACCACCCAGCCGGACATTTATGCCCTGGGCGACTGCGCGGAAATTAACGGAAAGGTGCTGCCGTTCCTGCAACCGATTCAGTTAAGCGCCATGTTCCTGGCGAAAAACCTGCTCGGCGGCAGCGCACCGGTGAAGCTACCCGCCATGCTGGTGAAAGTAAAAACGCCGGAATTACCGCTGCATCTCGCCGGTGAAACGCAGCGTCAGGATCTGAACTGGCAGATAGCCATAGAGCCTCAGGGCATGGTGGCGCGCGGCACGGATGCTGAGGGTCAGACGCGCGCCTTTGTCGTCAGCGAAGACAGAATGAAGGAGGCCTTCGCGCTGCTGAAATCGCTCCCTGCTTAACCCTCGTAATGCCGGGTGGCGCTCCGCTTACCCGGCCTACTCAACACCATAACGGCAAACCTTGTAGGCCCGCGCAAGCGCAGCGCCGCCGGGCAAAAACAGGGCTGCGTGGTTCAGGACCGCACCACCAGCGCGTCATAGCCGCGCCAGCGGTAGTTCACCATTGAGATCAGCCAGCAGGCGACAAACAGCCCGACCACCACAAACCCGGCGTCGCCCAGGTTGTCGTTCACCACGCCAATCAGATCCCACACGCCGCCGCTGAGGGCGAACTTGTCCATCAGCAGACCCAGCGCTTCCAGCCCGCCGATGAACAGCGCCACCACCATCGAGGTGCCGGTGATGGTCATGTTGTAGTACAGCTTGCGCTGCGGCTTGTTGAACGCCCAGCCGTAGGCACCCACCATCAGCAGGTTATCGAGCGTATCCACCAGCGCCATGCCGCTGGCGAAGAGCGCCGGGAAGATCATGATCGACCACACCGACATCCCGCTGGAGGCGCTGGCGGCGGAGATCCCCAGCACGCCAATTTCGGTGGCCGTGTCGAAGCCGAGGCCAAACAGGAAACCCACCAGATACATCTGCCAGCTTTTATTGACGAGGCGGAAGGTTTTGCCGAACAGCCAGTTCATGACGCCACCCTGCGCAGGCAGCGTAATGTCACCCTGCACGGGCCTGCCGTTTTTCAGCGACTGGAAACTGCGCCAGACGCCGCGCAGGATCACCATATTCACCAGCGCCATCGCCAGCAGGAAGGTGGCGGAAACGGCGGTGCCAATCAGGCTGCCGGTTTCGTGGAACCACGCCATATTTTTTTGAAACGCCGTGGCGGTCGCCGCAATGGCGATGGACGCCAGCACCACGATGGTGGAGTGTCCGAGGGAAAACCATGCGCCCACGCCGGACGGACGTTTGCCCTGCTGCATCATCTTACGCGTGACGGTATCAATCGCCGCGATATGGTCGGCATCCACCGCGTGGCGCAGCCCGTAACACCAGGCCAGCAGGCTGGCCGCCATCAGCGCCGTACTGCCGCTAAAGGTTTGCCACGCCAGCCCCCAGGCCAGCAGATTAGCCATCACCAGAGCCAGCAGCAGGCACGCTGCACGAGGTTCATTGCGTAAAAGTCGTAACATTTTAAATCCTTTGTGAACATGACCGGGCGGCAGCAATCACCGCCTGCCCGAAGGAGATCGCTCCGTCACCTGCGGGCAGGCGCGAAGGAAACAGAAGCGTGAAATCGGAAAGGTAATGACGAAGGCGCGCGCGCAGCAGGCGGTTGTGAAGGACACCTCCGCTGAAGCACACCGTAGAGAGCGACAGTCGGCGCGCATGCGTTGCCGCCAGTTCACTCAGCCCCTTCGCCAGCGCATCGTGAAATGCCCAGGCGCGCTCGCCGGGTTCCGCCCGCCAGGCCAGCCACTGCTGCCAGAACAGCGTGAGGTTATCCGCCTGTAGCGTCACCGGATGCTCGACTCCCGCGCACCGTTCGGCCAGCGCCTCCAGCCGGCACGCGGCTTCGCCCTCATAGCGCTGCGTTTCAATGCCCAGCGCACAGGCCACGGCGTCGAACAGCCGACCACAGGAAGAGGCCAGCGGCGCATTGATACCGCGTGACACCGCCGTTGCCAGCAGCGGCCAGTTTTGACGCTGTACCGCCTCTGTTTCCGGGTACTGCTGCCAGTCGGGTACGAACGTCAGGCAGTGGGCGAGCAAATTGCGCCACGGCTGTTTCGCTGCCAGATCGCCCCCGGGCAGCGCAACGGCTGGCAGACCGCCCAGCCGTTCGCAGTCGAGATAGTTCACCCGCAGGCACTCGCCGCCCCACAGCGCGCCATTCTCGCCCATGCCGATCCCGTCCAGCGTCAGGGCAATCGCATCCTCGCCGTCCAGCGGCCAGCCGTTCTCCGCCAGACACGCTGCCGCATGCGCGTGATGATGTAGCACGGTTGCAACGGGCAGCCCCTGCGCCTGCGCCCACCGTTGGGCGTGATATCCCGGATGGGCGTCGCACACCACGCGTTCCGGCTGAAAAGCGTAAATCTGCTGCATCAGCGCCAGCGCCGCGCGCCACTGGGCATCAACGCCCTCGTCGCGAAGGTTGCCAAAATGCTGGCTCAGCACCGCCTGGCTGCCCCGCACCATACAGAAGGTATTTTTCATGTCCGCGCCGGTGCACAGCATGGGAGGGATATCGCGAAATCCGGCGGGTAATGTGATGGCATCCGGTACAAAACCCCGCGCGCGACGCAGCATTGCGCCCTCCTGATCCATCACCGAATCATCCATCCGTTGCAGAATGTCGCGGTTGTGTAGCAGGAAACCGTCAGCCACGTCGCGGAGCGCTTCCAGCGCCTGCGGGTTGGTGATGGCGGGCGGGCGACCGCTGAGGTTACCGGAGGTCATCACCAGCGGACGCCGGCACGCCATCACTAACAAATGCTGGATCGGGTTCGCGGGCAGCATCACGCCGACCGTATTCAGCCCCGGCGCAATCTCCTCAGGAAACGCGGGAAGAGAGGCTTTTGGCGTCAGCACAATCGGCGCAGCGGAAGAGCGTAACCGCGTCTGAATGGCCTGCGGCAGATCATCCGCACGGGGGATCATCACCGCCAGCGGCTTCGTCGGGCGCTGCTTGCGCGCCCGCAACGTCTGTACCGCCCGGGGGTTAAGCGCGTCGCAGACCAGATGAAATCCCCCCAGCCCTTTAACCGCCACGATCCCGCCGTTTTTCAGCCTCTCCACCGCCGCGTTTAAGGCCGATTCGCGGGTGGCAATAGTGTCTCCGGCTCGCCACTCCAGCTGCGGTCCACAGTCCGGGCAGGCCACCGGCTGGGCGTGAAAACGGCGATCGGCCGGATTGCGGTATTCCGTTTCGCACGGCAGACAGAGGGGAAATGGGGCCATCGACGTGGCCGGTCGGTCATACGGCATGGCGCGGATGATGGTGAAACGCGGGCCGCAGTGGGTGCAGTTAATAAACGGGTAGCGATAGCGACGTTCGCGGGGATCGCGCATCTCCGCCAGGCACGCGGGGCAGGTGGCGGCATCCGGGACGATTTGCGTGTCCATCGCCCCGCTCTCGCTGTGGCGGATGACAAACGCGTCCGGCAGCGTCGTCCAGTTGAACGGCTGCGTTTCAACGTGATCGATACGCGCCAGCGGTGGGCAATCCTGGCGCAGTCTCGCGGTAAAGTCCCCCCCACTGCCCGCGAGACGCACCAGGACCCCCTCTCCGTCGTTGCACACGTCGCCTGTCAGCTTCAGCCGATGCGCCAGCTGCCAGACGAAGGGCCGAAACCCTACGCCCTGCACTTTGCCGCGCACCCGAAGCTGTACGCCGTTCACGCGCATTGCAGCTTAAAACAGCAGCGATGACGAGGTGTCGAACGCCGCGCGGCGGCGTTTTTCGGCACTCATCTGTTCGAGCTTGTCGCGATCGACGCAGACCAGCGCATGCGTCGGACAGGCTTCCATACACGCCGGACCGGCGTCGCGGTGGTAGCAGAGGTCACATTTATTGGCTTCGGCTTTCTCCGCGCGCACGCTCAGCCCGATACCGCTGTTGCGCACCACCGGGCGAACCACCACCTCCATCGCGCCATACGGACACGCCACCACGCAGGTTTTGCACCCGATGCAGCGCTCCTGCATCACGTGCACAAAACCTTTCTCGCGCTTGATCGCGCCGTTCGAACAGACGTTGGCGCACGGCGCATCTTCACACTGGCGACAGATAGCGGCGGTGGAAATATTCACGCCTTTAATGACGTGAATGCGCGGCAGGAAAGTGTCGGGAGTCAGAGCGGCGCAATCCTGCTCTGCCTGATGGGACACCACGCACGCGACCTCACAGGTACGGCAACCAATGCATTTACTGGCATCGGCCATAATAAAACGGTTCATCTGCTTCTCCGGCATAACTGTTATGCGCGAAGATATTCATAAACCGTGCCAGTTTTTAATTTATTGATTTAAAAGAAGATAAATAACGTTGATCGCTGTCATCGTCATTAGTGACGATGACAGATGTCGACGTCAGCGATGCGGGCCGTCAGTAACGGAGTCGCGCAGGACAAGCTCACCGGAGAAGGTTTGCTGGTATTTAAACTCACCGCCGTCGAGCATGAAAATCAGGCGGCTGATGGTCTCCTGGATCATTGCCGTCACCGGAATGCGCACGCTGGAGAGAGACGGCACGATGTAGGGCGCAATCGCCACGTCGTCAAAGCCGATGACGGACACCGCGGCCGGCATGGCGACGCCGCTCTCGTGCAGCTGCTTGATGGCACCGATCGCCATATCGTCATTGCTCGCCACCAGCGCGGTAAACGCTTCGCCACGGCTGAGCAGCTGTGTGACCGCCGCCGCGCCGCTGGCCGGGCTCCACTTCCCTTCAGCGATCAGCGCGTCGCGCAGGGCAATGCCGTGCTGCGCCAGGGCGTCCCGGTAGCCGGAGAGTCGCTCCACGCCGGTCGGTGAATCCAGCGAGCCGGTGATAAACGCAATGTCCCGGTGGCCTTTCGCGATCAGCTGCGAAACCGCGTCCTGACACGACGCTTTATGATCGGACCAGACGCTGTGGCTGCTGTTTTTCCGCAAACGGCGGTTGAGCACCACGATCGGCTGCTCGCATTTGTCGATAATCTCGTCCAGCTCTTCCACGCTCAGAAAACGCGGGTAGATGATCACCGCATCACAGCGCATATCCAGCAGGTACTGGATCGCCTCGCGCTCTTCTTCGGCGCTGTGTTTACCATCCGCCAGGATCAGCTGACGCCCTTTTTCTTCCGTCATCCGCGCAGCGTTAAAGAGCAGCTCGCTAAAGTAGACGCCGTGATACAGAGTGTTGGTCACCACCAGCCCCAGGGTCTGGGTGCGTTTGGTCGCCAGGTTACGCGCCAGCAAATTGGGGCGATACCCGCTCTCTTCGATGGCCTGAAATACCCGATCTTTGGTCTCCTGGCTAACGTAGCCGTTTCCCGACAGCACCCGGGAGACCGTCGCTTTCGACACGCCCGCCCGCTTCGCCACTTCCAGCATCGTGGTCATAGTGTTATTCCCTTCAAAACCGATGAGCCGCAGTGTACTTCACCGCAGAAAAATTGTCGCAGCAGCGTTGTCACGCTTTTTACGGTCACGAGTGATCGTCATCACGAAACGAAAAAATGCATAAAAAGCGATCTTGTGCGTTCAAAAGAAACTCATGATGATTATGTGAAACCGGTTTCCTACATTTCTCACAACGATAACAGGAACATTTCCGATGGCCAAAAACTACGCCGCGCTGGCAAACGACGTTGTCAGCGCGCTAGGCGGCAAAGACAACATCGTCGCCGTCACCCACTGCATGACGCGCCTGCGCTTCGTTCTGAAAGACGAAAGCCTTACCGACGCCGCGCGCCTGAAAAGCATCAGCGGCGTGCTCGGCGTGGTGCGCAACGACAACCAGTGCCAGGTGATTATTGGCAATACCGTGTCCCAGGCGTACCGTGAAGTGGTGAACCTGCTGCCAGCCAACCTGCAACCTGCCGTACCGGAAGGTCCACAGAAACTCACGCTGCGCCGGATTGGCGCGGGGATCCTCGACGCGCTGATCGGCACCATGTCGCCGCTGATCCCGGCGATCATCGGTGGCTCGATGGTCAAGCTGCTGGCGATGATCCTCGAAATGACCGGCGTGCTGGAAAAAGGCGCGCCGACGCTCACCATTCTGACGGTCATCGGCGACGGAGCCTTCTTCTTCCTGCCGCTGATGGTGGCGGCTTCCGCAGCGGTGAAGTTCAAAACCAACATGTCGCTGGCGATTGCCATTGCGGGCGTGCTGGTTCACCCGAGCTTTATCGAGCTGATGGCGAAAGCCGCGCAGGGCGAGCACGTTGAGTTCGCCCTGATCCCGGTGACGGCGGTGAAATACACCTACACGGTGATCCCGGCCCTGGTCATGACCTGGTGCCTGTCGTATATCGAACGCTGGGTGGACAGAATTACCCCGGCGGTGACGAAAAACTTCCTGAAGCCGATGCTGATCGTGCTGATTGCCGCCCCGCTCGCCATCGTGCTGATTGGCCCGCTGGGGATCTGGATCGGAAGCGCCATTTCCGCGCTGGTCTACACCATCCACGGCTATCTGGGCTGGCTGTCCGTTGCCATTATGGGCGCGCTGTGGCCGCTGCTGGTGATGACCGGGATGCACCGCGTCTTTACGCCAACCATCATCCAGACCATTGCCGAAACGGGCAAAGAAGGGATGGTGATGCCGTCGGAAATCGGCGCTAACCTGTCGCTCGGCGGCTCGTCGCTGGCGGTGGCGTGGAAAACGAAAAACCCGGAGCTGCGCCAGACGGCGCTGGCGGCGGCGGCCTCCGCCATCATGGCGGGGATATCTGAACCGGCCCTGTACGGCGTGGCGGTACGTCTGAAGCGCCCGCTGATTGCGAGCCTGATCAGCGGCTTTATCTGCGGCGCGGTCGCGGGCATGGCTGGCCTTGCCAGCCACTCGATGGCGGCGCCGGGGCTGTTCACCAGCGTGCAGTTCTTCGATCCGGCCAACCCGATGACCATCGTCTGGGTGTTTGGCGTGATGGGGCTGGCGGTCGTGCTGTCGTTTGTCCTGACCCTGCTGTTAGGGTTCGAGGATATTCCGGTTGAAGACGAAGCCGAAAAAGCACGCGCCCTGCAAACCGCACCGGTACAGAACAAAGCAGCAGAAGCATAAACTGAAAGCGAGGTAAGAATGTCTGTTTTTCCACAAGGATTTTTATGGGGCGGCGCGCTTGCCGCCAACCAGAGTGAAGGTGCTTACCGTGAAGGCGGCAAAGGACTGACGACGGTCGATATGATCCCCCATGGCGCACACCGTCTGGCGGTAAAGGTCGGTAAGGAAAAACGGTTTTCGTTGCGTGACGACGAATTTTACCCGAGCCACGAGGCGATTGATTTTTACCATCGCTACAAAGAAGACATCGCCCTGATGGCGGAGATGGGCTTTACGGTGTTCCGCACCTCGATTGCCTGGAGCCGCCTCTATCCGAACGGCGACGAGCCGCTGCCAAATAAAGAGGGCATCGCCTTCTACCGAGCGGTGTTTGAGGAGTGCAAAAAGTACAACATCGAGCCGCTGGTGACCCTGTGCCATTTCGACGTGCCGATGCACCTGGTGACGGAGTACGGCTCCTGGCGCAACCGCAAAATGGTGGATTTCTTCGCCCGCTACGCCCGCACCTGCTTCGAGGCGTTTAACGGGCTGGTGAAATACTGGCTGACCTTCAACGAAATCAACATCATGCTGCACAGCCCGTTCTCCGGCGCAGGGCTGGTGTTTGAAGAAGGTGAAAACGAGGATCAGGTGAAATACCAGGCCGCGCACCACGAGCTGGTGGCGAGCGCGCTGGCGACCAAAATCGCCCACGAGGTCAACCCGGAAAACCAGGTCGGCTGCATGCTGGCGGGCGGTAATTTTTACCCGTACTCCTGCAAGCCGGAAGACGTGTGGACGGCGATGGAGAAAGATCGTGAGAACCTGTTCTTCATCGACGTGCAGGCGCGCGGCAGCTATCCGGCCTACTCTGCCCGCGTGTTCCGCGAAAAAGGCGTCGTGATTGTGAAAGATCCCGGTGACGACGAACTGCTGAAAAACACCGTCGATTTTGTCTCGTTCAGCTATTACGCCTCGCGCTGCGCGTCGGCGGATATGAACGCGGGCAACACCAGCGCGGCGAACATCGTGAAGTCTCTGCGTAACCCGCACGTTCAGGTAAGCGAGTGGGGCTGGGGTATTGATCCGCTCGGCCTGCGCATCACCATGAACATGATGTACGACCGCTACCAGAAGCCGCTGTTCCTGGTGGAAAACGGCCTCGGCGCGAAGGACGTCATCGATGAAAATGGCGAGATCCACGACGACTACCGCATCAGCTACCTGCGCGAGCATATCCGCGCGATGGGCGATGCAATTGCGGACGGCGTGCCGCTGATAGGCTACACCACCTGGGGCTGCATCGACCTGGTGTCTGCCTCAACGGGGGAGATGAGCAAGCGCTACGGGTTTGTGTACGTTGACCGCGACGACGCCGGCAACGGGACGCTGGAGAGAAAGCGCAAAAAATCGTTCTGGTGGTATAAGAAGGTGATTGCGAGTAACGGGGCGGATCTGGCGTAGCCTGTTGCCCGGTGGCGCTACGCTTACCGGGCCTACGGTTTTGTAGGCCGGGTGAGGCGTAGCCGCCACCCGGCACTGCTCAGAGCGGAGAAAACCCGCCGTCCCCAACCCACCCCGCCAGCCGCGAATACACCTCCTCCACCGCCTCTTTCACCGGCGGCGTCATCGGGTAATAAAATCCGACAATGTCCGGCTGGATACCCAAAAACAGCACCTCGCCCACGTCGTCCCTGATCTGATCGATAAGGTAGTTCAGCGGCATATTGTGGGTAGTCATCATAAACATCTCGGCGATGTCGTCCGGGTCAATCAGGCGGATTTCGCCCGGGTTCAGCCCCATATCGGTGGCATCCACAATCAACAGCCTTTCCGGGCGCAGCTCGCGAATGGCCACCACGTCGTTTTCCGGCGCGCTGCCGCCGTCGATTACCACCCAGTCGCCCTGCGGTTTTGCGCCACACATCTCCGCCAGCAGCGGGCCCGCGCCGTCGTCGCCCATCATGCTGTTGCCGACACACAGTAAAACGTCAGTCACGTAATCTCCTCACCATCAGGTAGATGGCGCTCTCCTGATGAATATCGTGCAGCATGCCGAGCAGCGTTTTGCTCCACGCCTGCTGCGCCGGGGTTTGCCTGCCGAGCGCCGCGTCAAAGGCGTTGGCGAGCATTGTGATATGGTTGGCGTCGATGACGATCTCGCCGTACTTCGGTACGCCCTCCATCTTGCGCCGCGCCGGGCTGCCCTCCTCCAGCGTGGCGATCCACGCCAGGTATTCCGTCCACGGGCAGGTTAGTGCCGCCTCCAGACAGTCGATCACCCCGAGGTGGTGCCCAATCGCCAGGCTGTAATAGACCACCTGCTGCGCCGCATCCGGCGTGGCATCGTTCTCATCAATAAACTTACGGCTCAGCTGGCTGAACACCACCGTTTCACTCATCGGATACGCGCCTCATCCACAATGCTGTTCAGGTTCGCCACGATCTCATTGAGACGCGGATCGTTTTCCGCCTCCAGCCAGCGCGCCACCTGATGGTCGCCCTGGCTCAGCAGGCGCAGGTAATCGTCGGCAATCTGACGCCCGTAACGGTAGCCCGCCAGCCTGCGCGCCATGCGGTCCACCTTCACGCGCAGCGGCTGGACCATGTCCGGATGCAGAATGGCCGCAGGCTGGTTGTCGTTCTCGCCAGGGGCGCGGGCGTGGATCTTCTGCTCCAGCAGGCCGAGCGCCATCGCAAAGCCGTACAGCGTGGCGGCGGGCGTCGGCGGGCAGCCCGGAATATAGACATCCACCGGCACGATTTTGTCGGTGCCGCCCCAGACGCAGTAAAGATCGTGGAAGATGCCGCCGCTGTTGCCGCAGGCGCCGTAGGAGATGCATATTTTTGGATCCGGCGCAGACTGCCAGGCGCGCAGCGCGGGCGATCGCATGGCGCGGGTCACCGCCCCGGTAAACAGCAGAATGTCCGCATGGCGCGGAGACGGCACCACTTTGATGCCGAAGCGCTCGGCGTCAAACAGCGGCGACAGGGTGGCGAAGATCTCGATCTCACAGCCGTTGCAGCCGCCGCAGTCCACGCGGTAAACGTAGGCCGAGCGTTTGATTTTTTTCAGCAGCGACGCCTTCATGCTGGCGATGGACTCCTCCACCGTCAGCGGCACCGGAATGCCGTTATCGTCGCGCGGGCCGAGTAAGTTTTCCATCAGCTGGCCTCTCTCATATGGCGGGTTAAATCGATGCGGTCAGACGGCAGCAGGCACTTCTGACGCTTACACTCCGGGCAGGTTTCGAAACTTTCACGGTGCTGCTCCGCGCGGGCGTCGCCGTTGTGCTTCAGCAGCGCGATAGCGTAGTCGATCTCTTTTTGCACGGCGAACGGACGCTTGCAGACGCGGCAGGTGCACAGCGCGAAGCGCGACTGCTGGAGAAAATCCTCTTTTTTCCACACCGCCAGCTCGTACTCCTGGGAAAGTCGAATGGCGACGGTCGGGCAGACCTCCTCGCAGCGGCCGCAGAAGATGCAGCGCCCGAGGTTAAACTGCCAGGCCAGCTCGCCGGTTTTGAGGTCCGTTTCCACCGTTAAGGCGTTCGACGGGCAGGCGTTGACGCAGGCCGCGCAGCCGATGCACTGCTGCGGGTTATGCTCCGGCTTGCCGCGAAAGTTTTTATCCACCGGGATCGGCTCCAGCGGATAGCTGCTGGTCTGCGCGCCGGTTTTGATCGCTTTTTTGATAAAGGTAAACATGGCGAGTCCTTATTTCAGCGGCGAGTTCTTGCGCTCAATGCTGTAACGCTCAAGCTCTTTGTACGGCACCACCTGGCTTTTCTTCTTACGCACGTCCACCACCGTCATGCGGTCGGTGCAGGAGTAGCACGGATCGAGGCTGCCGATGATCAGCGGCGCGTCAGAGACCGTGTTACCGCGCAGCATATAGCGCAGGGTAGGCCAGTTGGCGTAGGTCGCCGCACGACAGCGCCAGCGGTAGAGCTTCTGGTTGTCGCCGGTCATGCTCCAGTGGATATCATCCCCGCGCGGCGCTTCGGCAAAGCCGAGGGCAAAGCGGTTTGGAATATAGGTGAAACCTTCCACCATCAGCGGACCGCCCGGCAGGTTGTCCAGGCCGAAGTCGATCATGTTCAGGGCGGTGTAGACCTCGTTGATCCGCACCTTGAGGCGAGAAATCACGTCGCAGCCCTGTTCGCTGTGCACGGTCATCGGCAGCAGGCCGTAGCCGACGAACGGGTGATCGGCGCGGGTGTCGCGGGCGTGGCCGCTGGCGCGCACCATCGGGCCGACGTTGCTGAAATCGCGGGCAATTTCAGGATCAAGACGACCAATCCCGACGGTGCGCTGCTCGATGTTTGGCGTGCTGAGCAGCATGTCCACCAGTTCCTGCACGTCGCGACGCATCTGCTGCGCCAGCTGGCGGGTCTTGATCATGTCGTCTTTCAGCAGGTCGCGGCGGATCCCGCCGATCAGGTTCAGGCCGTAGGTTTTACGCGCCCCGGTGAGAATTTCCGCCATTTTCATCGACGCTTCGCGCACGCGGAAGAACTGCATAAACCCGGAGTCAAAGCCGACGAAGTGGCAGGCCAGACCGAGGTTTAGCAGGTGCGAGTGCAGGCGCTCCACCTCCAGCAGAATGGCGCGGATCATCTGCGCGCGCTCCGGCACCACGATCCCCATGCCGTTCTCCACCGAGGTGGTGTAGGCGGTGCTGTGGGCGAAGCCGCAGATGCCGCACACGCGGTCTGAGAGGAACGTGACCTCGTTATAGCCCATGCGGGTTTCCGCCAGCTTCTCCATGCCGCGGTGGACGTAGAACAGGCGGTAGTCGGCGTCGATGATGTTTTCGCCGTCAACGAACAGGCGGAAGTGGCCCGGTTCGTCGGAGGTGACGTGCAACGGGCCGATCGGCACCACGTTGTTCTTCTTGCTGCCCAGCTCGTTGATAAACTCGTAGGTTTCGCTGTCGGTGGTCGGCGCCGGGCGCTGGCGGTAGTCCATGCTGTCCTTGCGCAGAGGATAGAGTTCATCCGGCCAGTCGTCCGGCAGCACCAGACGACGCTCGTCCGGCAGGCCGACCGGCACCAGGCCGTACATGTCGCGCACCTCGCGCTCACCCCAGACGGCGGCAGGAACGCGCGGCGTTACGGACGGGTATTCCGGCTTGTTCGGGTCGACCTCGACGCGCACGGTGAGCCAGCACTTCTCGCCCTGCTCCATCGACATCACGTAGTACACCGCATAGTTGCCGCACAGCTGTCGCTCGTCGTTGCCGAACAGCACCGATAACCACCCGCCCTGCCGGTAGTAAAGAAACTCCACCACTTCCGGCAGATAGTTGACCTTTACGGTAATGGTGATCTGGTCTTTGGTTTGCCAGGACTCCTCCAGCACCACGCCGGGGAAGGCCTGATGCAACGCGGCGAGATACTGCTGACCTTTCTTTTCTTCAGACATAAATACTCTCTTTAATCACGCCACCAGCAAGGAGACGAACGCTAAAAATGCAAAACCAAAACCGGCCCAGGTGATGCGCGAGGTTGCTGCAAAACGCAGGCGCGCCATGCTGTTCTCAAACAGGGCGATGACCAGCACGCCGATAAGCAGCTTGAGCGCGGCCACCACCACGGCCAGCAGCAGGCCGCCCACAGAGAAGTGCGTCATCTGCCCCCACGGGAAGAAAACGCCCACGAACATCTGCAACACGACGAGCTGCTTAAGGCTGATGCCCCACTTCAGTACCGCAAAGCCGTAGCCGCTGTACTCGGTAAGCGGCCCTTCCTGTAGCTCCTGCTCCGCTTCCGCGAGATCGAACGGCAGCTTGCCCATCTCAATAAACGTGGCGAACGCGCATGCGCAGAGTGCCAGTACGAGCGGGATGGAGCGGGCCACCGGCCAGTGGTAAACGGTGTCGGTGATAAAGCTGATGTGGGTCGAACCTGCAACCTGCGCGGCCACCCACAGCCCCAGCAGCAGGATCGGCTCAACCAGCACGCCGAGCATCGCCTCGCGGCTGGCGCCGATGCCGGTAAACGGGCTGCCGGTGTCCAGGCCCGCAATCGCAAAGAAGAAGCGCACGATGGCGAAGAGGTAGATGAGCGTAATCAGATCGCCGAGCATCGGCAGCGGCGAGCCTACCGTGACCACCGGCAGCGCGGTGGCGATGGTCAGCATCACGCCGACCATCACAAACGGCGTCAGGCGGAACACCCAGCCTGCGGCATCCGGTGCGACGCTCTGGCGGGAGAGCAGTTTGAAGAGATCGCGGTACTCCTGGAGCACGCCAGGCCCGCGACGGTTGTGCATTCGGGCGCGCGCCACGCGCGTGATGCCCGACAGCAGCGGCGCGACGGCGAACAGCGCCAGCGCCTGAAGAATTGCCAGTAACAGACTCATGTCAGGCTCCTCGTGAAATCACAATCACCACCAGCACCGCCAGCTCGATCAGCGCCAGCCGGCGGAACAGCACGGGCACGGCAGCGCTCTGCCAGCCCGGCACCCAGCCCTGCGGGTTAAGCCACTGGCGCAGCTTCAGCACGGCGGCGAAGTTCTCCTTGACCGGCATGGCAAAACCGTGGGCGGTGATAACCATCGACGGCTCGTGTACGTAACCGCAGGCCCACGCCGCGCCGCGCGTGCGGGAGGCGAGACGGTCGCGTCTGAAGAACAGCATCAGCACGAACGGCAGCAGCGGTGCGGCAATCAGCAGCAGCGCCATCATCGGCTGGGAGACAACGGTATGCGCCGTCGCCAGCTGCAGCGGAACGGCGTGGCCCAGCAGCGGCAGCAGCCACGGCGCGGCAACCCCGCCCGCAATGCAGCACAGCGCCAGCGCGACCACGCTGGTGGCCATCAGTACCGGGGCGCAGCAGGCGTTTTCCGCTTCGCGTGTACGCGGCGCGCCGAGGAAGGTGACGCCGTAAACCTTCGCCATGCACATCACCGCCAGCGCGCCGGTGATCGCCAGGCCCACCGCCAGCAGCGGGCCGAGTAAACGCCCGATAAACGCGTCGCTCTGACCGAGCGCGAAGAAGGACTGGTAAATCACCCACTCTCCGGCAAAGCCGTTCAGCGGCGGCAGCGCGGCCATCGCCATCAGCCCCACCAGCATCGCCAGCGAAATCACCGGCATCTTTTTGCCGATGCCGCCGAGCTTTTCGATATCGCGGTGCCCGGTGCGGAACCAGACGCTGCCCGCGCCGAGGAACAGGGTGCTTTTAAACAGGCTATGGTTGACGAGGTGATACAGACCGCCGATAAACCCGGCGGCAATCAGCGCCGGCTGGTTAAGCGCCAGCCCGGTGACGCCCGCGCCCATGCCGAGCAGGATAATCCCGATATTTTCCAGGGTGTGGTACGCCAGCAGACGCTGGATGTTGTGCTCCATCAGGGCGTACAGCCCGCCGACAAAGGCGGTGATCATCCCCGCAATTAGCAGTGCCACGCCCCACCACAGCGGCGGCTGACCGCCCGTCAGGGTTATCATAAGGACACCGAACAGACCGACCTTCATTACCACCGTCGAAAACAGCGCGGCGGCGGGCGCAGAGGCATTCGCGTGCGCCTGCGGAACCCAGCCGTGCAGCGGGATAATCCCGGCCAGCAGGCCAAAACCTACGACGCCCAATAGCCAGACGTCGTTGCCCAGCGTCTGGCCGTTAAGCGCGGCAAAGTCCAGGGTGCCGAAACGCTGCCACACCAGCCAGCAGGCCAGCGCCAGCAGCAGCGTGCCGAGGCGTCCGAGTGCAAACCATAGCTTGCCGGAGGCGCTGCATCCGGTCAGGAACACGCCACACAGCGCCATGATTTCGGCCATCACCACCAGCGCGCCAAGGTTGCTGGCGATAACCGTGCAGACCGCGGCGGCCATCAGCAGGTTAACCAGCAGGCCGTTCGCTTTGGTCTGCTGATGGCGGTGCCAGTCGATATTAAACAGGCTGATAAACAGCCCGCACAGGCCAAAGGTCACCAGCCAGATGGCGTTCAGCGGCGTGAGTTCAACGGCGTGGTGAATCAGCGGAAGGGTTGTGTCGACGGGTTGGCCGTCGAACAGGACAACGCCGCCCGCCGCCAGCGTCATCAGGCTGCCGACCGCCCCGCCGATGCCGGCGATCCAGCCGCTCAACGTTTTATGGAAGGAGACGATCGGCGCCAGGACCGCGGCGGCGGCAAACCAGGCCACGCCGCTGGTCATCATTACTATCGCGTTCATTTCGCCCCCTCGTTTAGCGCCCGCAGCAGCGAAAGATCGCCGACGTCGGTATTAATGGTCAGCTCGCGCTTACGCTTGCTGGTGCGGGCAATATCGCGAATGTTAACCAGGACCAGCGCCCGGGTCGGGCAGGTCCGCACGCAGGCCGGGCCCTGCTCATCAAAGCTACACAGGTCGCACTTCACCGCGACGGCGCGCACGCCCGGCACCCAGTCCAGCAGCGTGCTCACGCGTGCCGGAGCCGGTGGCGCAGGCGGCGCTTTCGGGGTGTTGGCATTCGCCGGAATATGCAGCGGACGGCTGCCGGAAAATTCAATGGCACCGAACGGACAGGCGATGGCGCACAGCTTGCAGCTCACGCACAGACTTTCGTTCAGCTGCACTGCGCCATCGACGCGGGTGATGGCATTGACGGGACAGACGCCCGCGCACGGGGCATCTTCACAGTGGTGACAGAGCTGCGGGGCAGACTCTTTCTCATTACGCATGACGCGCAGGCGCGGCATGGACTGGAGCCCGTGCAGGCGGTGCGTTTCCGAGCACGCCGCCTCACAGGTCCGACAGCCAATACAGACCGTCGAGTCAGCAATTACAAAACGGTTCACCGGGCAATCCTCTGGTGATGGTCATTTTTGACGAAAAAAACTGTCTTATCGACACTTCTCGACACGCGTTTTTCAGGCCACGTTCGCTGAGGATTTTCCGTCGATCAGCTGTTTCAGGTTGATCGGCCGATCATGCTCAACGGCGGCGTAGAGGCCGTTGTAAACCGGCGCGATTTTCTCCAGATAGTGCTCCAGCACCTGCTGGCGATCGCGGTTACTGACGTGACCGTCCACCATGCCGTCGGCCATCAGCTGCGCCCGGGCGATGCAGTGCCTGTCGCCCTCTTTCGTTTCGACGTAGTACTCAATCGTGTGGCTGTTGAAGGTCTCCGCCAGGGTGACGTAAATCGTAAAGTGACCGAACAGCACAAAGCGCATGTCCCCCTGCGCTGCACAGCTCATGGCGTGATGCAGGTGGGCCTTCGACAGCGTAATCCCCTGGATCAGTGAATTGCAGTACAGGTGCCATTGCTCCTGGAGCTGCTGATGACGTTGCGCGATGTAATCCGCTTTTTCGCTAATTTCCCAAATAGTCATAAAAGGTATCCGGTTAATGGAGTTAGCGGCTGTTAAGCAGATTTCGTGCCATTTTTTAATTGATTGATTTAAATGAATTTTACAGGAAAGCATACTGTCACCGCCGCGGTGTCGACGTGTCATTTCGACAGCGTTGACATCGTCACGCCGTAGCCAAAACCAAGCTGGCACCGTTATTGCATTGAAGGGCAATTCATTAAGGAGGCGTCATGCACGAAATCACCCTCTGCCAGCGGGCCCTGGAACTTATCGAACAGCAGGCTGTGCAGAACCACGCAAAACGCGTGACCGGCGTCTGGCTGAAGGTCGGCGCCTTTTCCTGCGTCGAGACCAGCGCCCTCACCTTCTGTTTTGAACTGGTGTGCCGCGGCACGCTGGCGGAA
The DNA here is from genome assembly GCF_001631805.1 of Enterobacter genomosp. S. Taxonomy (NCBI): domain Bacteria; kingdom Pseudomonadati; phylum Pseudomonadota; class Gammaproteobacteria; order Enterobacterales; family Enterobacteriaceae; genus Enterobacter; species Enterobacter genomosp. S. The sequence continues at coordinate 89,459 of NZ_LVVA01000022.1, forward strand.
GGCTGCGCGCTGCATATCGAGGATCAGCAGGCAGAGTGCTGGTGCGAGCAGTGTCAGCAGTACGTCACGCTGCTTTCATCGAAAGTGCAGCGTTGTCCGCAGTGTCAGAGCAGCGGGCTGCGCATCGTGGCGGATGACGGCATGCAGATCCAGCGCCTCGAAATCGAGAAGGAGTAAGTTATGTGTAGTACCTGCGGTTGCGCCGAAGGCAACCTGTATATAGAAGGGGATGAACACCGTCCTCACTCCGCGTTTCGCTCCGCGCCCTTTTCCCCTGCCCCGCGTCCCGCGGTGGCACTGACCGGCATCACCTTTGCGCCGCAGCGTTCCGACGCGGGCGACCTGCATTATGGCCACGGCGAAGCGGGCACCCACGCGCCGGGCATGAGCCAGCGCCAGATGCTGGAGGTGGAGATCGACGTGCTGGACAAAAATAACCAGCTTGCCGCCCGCAACCGCGCCCGCTTTGCGGCCCGTCAACAGCTGGTGCTGAACCTGGTCTCCAGCCCCGGCTCCGGTAAAACCACCCTGCTGACCGAAACCCTCAAACGGCTGAACCAACGCATCTCCTGCGCGGTGATCGAAGGCGATCAGCAAACCGTTAACGACGCGGCGCGCATCCGCGAAACCGGCACGCCCGCCATTCAGGTTAACACCGGCAAGGGCTGTCACCTGGATGCGCAGATGATTGCCGACGCCGCCCCGCGCCTGCCGCTGGAAGCGCACGGCATTCTGTTTATCGAAAACGTCGGCAACCTGGTGTGCCCGGCAAGCTTCGACCTTGGCGAACGGCATAAAGTGGCGGTGCTCTCCGTTACCGAAGGAGAGGACAAGCCGCTGAAGTATCCGCATATGTTTGCCGCCGCCTCCCTCATGCTGCTGAACAAAGTCGACCTGCTGCCGTACCTCAACTTCGACGTGGATAAGTGCGTGTCTTTCGCCCGGGAAGTGAACCCGGACATTGAGATCCTGCTGGTTTCCGCCACGCGCGGTGACGGGATGGACGCCTGGCTGAACTGGCTGGAGAGCGAACGATGTGCATAGGCGTTCCCGGACAAATTCATTCCATTGACGGCAATCTGGCCAGGGTGGAGGTCTGCGGCATCCTGCGTGATGTCGACCTGACGCTGGTGGGCAGCCACGACGAAACCGGCGCATCGCGTCTCGGCCAGTGGGTGCTGGTCCACGTGGGGTTTGCCATGAGCGTGATTAATGAAGAGGAAGCCCGCGACACGCTGGACGCGCTACAGAATATGTTCGACGTTGAGCCGGACGTGGGCGCCCTGCTGTATGGGGAGGAACGATAACACATGCGTTACGTTGATGAATATCGCGCGCCTGAGCAGGTGTTGCAGCTTATCGATCGCCTGAAATCCCGCGCGTCGCTGCTGGACTACACGGCAGACCGGCCGCTGCGGATCATGGAAGTGTGCGGCGGACACACCCACGGCATCTTCAAATTTGGCCTCGACCAGCTGCTGCCGGAGAACATCGAGTTTATCCACGGTCCCGGCTGCCCGGTGTGCGTGCTGCCGATGGGGCGCATCGACAGCTGTCTCGACATCGCCAGCCGGCCCGGCGTGATTTTCTGCACCTTTGGCGACGCGATGCGCGTGCCGGGGAAAAATGGCTCGCTGCTCCAGGCGAAGGCGCGGGGCGCGGACGTGCGGATTGTCTACTCCCCGATGGATGCCCTGACGCTGGCAGAGGCTCATCCTGACCGCAAGGTCGTCTTTTTCGGGCTGGGTTTTGAAACCACCATGCCCGCCACCGCCATCACCCTCCAGCAGGCGAATGCCCGCAACGTCACTAACTTTTTCTTTTTCTGCCAGCACATCACGCTGATCCCCACGCTACGCAGCCTGCTTGATGCGCCGGATAACGGCATCGACGCGTTTCTGGCGCCGGGCCACGTCAGCATGGTCATCGGCACAGACGCCTACGGTTTTATTGCTGAACAGTACAATCGTCCGTTAGTGGTGGCTGGATTCGAGCCACTTGATCTACTGCAAGGCGTGACCATGCTGGTTGAGCAGAAAATAGCGGCCCTGAGTGCGGTGGAAAATCAGTATCGCCGCGTGGTGCCCGATGCCGGAAATAGACGGGCACAGCAGGCGATAGCCGACGTGTTTAGCGTAGAAGGCGACGGCGAATGGCGCGGACTGGGGCTGATTGCGGAATCCGGCGTGCACCTGACGCCTGCGTATCGCGCCTTCGACGCCGAAGCGCATTTCCGCCCGCAGCCGCAGCAGGCGTGCGACGATCCCCGCGCCCGCTGTGGCGACGTGCTCACCGGCAAATGTAAACCTCATCACTGCCCGTTATTTGGCAACGCCTGTAACCCGCAAACCGCGTTTGGCGCGCTCATGGTCTCCTCCGAAGGAGCATGCGCCGCGTGGTATCACTATCGCAACCAGGAGTGTGAAGCATGAACACGGTGGAAATGGCGCACGGAAGCGGTGGACAGGCGATGCAGCAGCTGATTAACCGGCTGTTCATGGAAGCCTTTAATAACCCCTGGCTCGCCGAGCAGGAGGATCAGGCGCGCATTGCGCTCTCAACCCTCACCGCACACGGCGACCGGCTGGCATTCTCCACCGACAGCTACGTGATTGACCCGCTGTTCTTCCCGGGCGGCGATATCGGCAAGCTCGCCGTCTGCGGCACGGCAAACGACGTGGCCGTCAGCGGCGCCATTCCGCGCTACCTCTCGTGCGGATTCATCCTCGAAGAAGGATTACCGATGGAGACGCTCGCGGCAGTGGTCAACAGCATGGCGCACACCGCCCGCGAGGCGGGGATCGCCATCGTGACCGGGGATACCAAGGTGGTACAGCGCGGCGCGGCGGATAAGCTCTTCATCAACACCGCCGGCATGGGGGCTATCCCTGCCGAGATTCACTGGGGCGCGCAGCGGCTTTCGGTGGGCGACGTGCTGATTGTCAGCGGAACGCTGGGCTGCCACGGGGCAACCATCCTGAACCTGCGCGAAGGCCTGGGGCTGGACGGCGATCTGCGCAGTGACTGCGCGGTCCTCACGCCGCTAATCCAGACGCTGCGAACGGTGCCCGGCGTAAAAGCGCTGCGCGACGCCACCCGAGGCGGTGTCAATGCCGTGGTGCATGAGTTTGCCGCCAGCAGTGGCTGTGGTATTGAGCTTAACGAGCGCAGCCTGCCCGTCAGGCCTGCCGTTCGCGGCCTGTGCGAACTGCTGGGACTTGACCCGCTTAACTTTGCCAACGAGGGCAAGCTGGTGATTGGCGTAGAACGCCAGTCTGCCGGGGCGGTACTGGAGCAGCTACGTGCCCATCCTTCAGGGAAAGAGGCCGCCATTATAGGTGAAATGGTTGAGCGCAAAGGGGTGCGCCTGACCGGGCTATACGGCGTAAAGCGCACGCTGGATCTGCCGCACGCTGAACCGTTACCCCGAATTTGCTAGACCGCGCCAAAAGCGGTCAGCGCTGACGTTTTTTTTGCCAGTTTCTATTGGAAAGCAATAATGCCGTATACACCGATGAGCGATCTTGGACAGCAGGGCCTGTTTGACATCACGCGCATACTTTTACAACAGCCCGACCTTGGCGCATTGAGCGATGCCCTGACCCGGCTGGTCAGGCAGTCAGCGCTGGCGGACAGCGCCGCCATTGTGCTCTGGCATAGCGCAACCCACCGCGCAAGCTATTTCTCAACGCGTGATAACGGCAAAATCTTCGAATATGAAGATGAAACGTTTCTGGCCCACGGCCCGGTGCGGCGTATTCTCTCCCGCCCGGAAGCCCTGCACTGCAATTTTGACCAGTTTCGCCAGGCCTGGCCGAAGCTGGCAGAGAGCAACCTTTATCATCCGTTCGGCCACTACAGCATGCTGCCGCTGGCGGTGGAGGGGCAAATTTTTGGCGGCTGCGAGTTTATCCGCACTACCGACCAGCCCTGGACCGAGGCGGAGTACGAGCGGTTGCATACCTTCACGCAGATTGTGTCCGTCGTGGCAGAGCAGATCCAAAGCCGCGTCACCAATAACGTGGATTACGACCTGCTGAGCCGCGAGCGCGATAACTTCCGCATTCTGGTCGCCATCACCAACGCCGTACTCTCAAGGCTCGACATGGACGAGCTGGTCAGCGAAGTCGCTAAAGAGATCCACCACTATTTCAGGATCGACGCCATCAGCATCGCGCTGCGCGGGAACCGTAAAGGCAAGCTGAACATCTACTCCACCCACTATCTTGATGAAGCTAACCCGGCGCACGAGCAGAGCGAGGTGGACGAAGCGGGAACCTTGTCTGAACGGGTATTTAAAAGCAAAGAGATCCTGCTACTCAACCTGAGCGAGCAGGATCCGGTAGCGCCCTACGAGCGGATGCTGTTTAACACCTGGGGCAACAAGATCCAGACCCTGTGCCTGCTGCCGCTGATGTCAGGCAACACCATGCTCGGCGTGCTCAAACTGGCGCAGTGCGATGAAGCCGTATTTACCACCGCCAACCTGAAGCTGCTGCGCCAGATCGCCGAGCGTATCTCCATCGCGCTGGATAACGCCCTCGCCTATCAGGAGATCCACCGCCTGAAAGAGCGGCTGGTGGACGAAAACCTGGCGCTGACCGAGCAGCTCAACAACGTGGACAGCGAGTTTGGCGAAATCATCGGGCGTAGCGATGCCATGTACAGCGTGCTTAAGCAGGTTGAAATGGTGGCGCAGAGTGACAGCACGGTGCTGATCCTCGGTGAAACCGGCACCGGGAAAGAGCTGATTGCCCGGGCGATCCACAACCTGAGTAACCGCAACAGCCGCCGGATGGTGAAGATGAACTGCGCGGCGATGCCAGCTGGCTTGCTGGAAAGCGACCTGTTCGGCCACGAGCGCGGCGCCTTTACCGGCGCCAGCAGCCAGCGGCTGGGCCGTTTTGAACTGGCGGACAAAAGCTCCTTGTTCCTGGACGAAGTGGGCGATATGCCGCTGGAGCTTCAGCCTAAGCTGCTGCGCGTTTTGCAGGAGCAGGAGTTTGAGCGTCTCGGCAGCAATAAGCTGATCCAGACCGACGTGCGTCTGATTGCAGCCACCAACCGCGATCTGAAAAAGATGGTCGCCGACCGCGAGTTTCGCAGCGATCTTTACTATCGCCTGAACGTCTTCCCGATTTGCCTGCCGCCGCTGCGCGAGCGACCGGAAGATATCCCCCTGCTGGTGAAGGCCTTTACCGCGAAGATTGCCCGCCGGATGGGGCGGAATATCGACAGTATTCCTGCTGAAACGCTACGTACCCTTTCGGCAATGGAGTGGCCGGGGAACGTGCGCGAGCTGGAAAACGTCATTGAGCGCGCGGTACTGCTGACGCGCGGGAACGTCCTTCAGCTCTCTTTGCCTGAGGTCACCCATCAGGAAGCCCCCACGCTTTCGGCAGAAGTCGCGCAGGAAGGCGAAGATGAATATCAGCTGATTTTGCGCGTGCTGAAAGAGACCAACGGCGTGGTGGCCGGACCGAAAGGCGCGGCGCAACGGCTGGGGCTGAAGCGCACCACCCTGCTCTCGCGCATGAAGCGTCTGGGAATCGATAAAGAAAGCCTGATTTAACCCGTCATTCCGGCGCCTTTCATGGCGCCGCTTTTCATTACTCTGCGTAATTGTTCCACATTGACACAATATATTTTCCTCTGTATAAAATTCCGCCTTAATAATGCGTTTCATTTGCATCAACATAATTTTAATGAAGGGTAGCGTTTAATGAAAAAGGTTCTCTGTGCGTTAGGCCTGGCGGTTGCATCAATGAATACAGCTCTGGCTACCACGTATCCGCTCACGATAGAAAACTGCGGGTATAAAGAGACATTCACCAAAGCGCCCGAGCGCGTCGTTGCCCTGGGTCAGAATACCGTTGAGATTTTGTTGCTGCTGGGTCTGGAAGATAAGGTGAAAGCCAGCGCGTTCTGGCCGACCAAAGTCTTGCCGCAGCTGGCGGAGCAGAATGCAAAAATCAAAACCCTGACCGTCGAAATTCCGACTCTTGAATCCATCCTTGCGCAAAACCCCGACTTCGTACCTGCTCAGCTGCCGCTGCTGCTCGGACCGGAAAGCAAGGTTGCCAAACGAGAAGATCTGGCGACCGTGGGGGTAAACAGCTACCTGTCGCCGGGCATGTGCGCCACCAAAAAAGCAGCGGGCGACATGTACGGCAGCCGTCAGAAGCTGTGGGACATGACCTACCTTTATAAAGAGATCGAAGATTTCGCTAAAATTTTCAACGTCGAAGCGCGCGGCCAGGCCGTTATCGCCGATTTCAAAAAACGTGAAGCAGACCTGCGCCAGGAATTTGGCAAAAACAAAAAAGACCTCTCCTTTGTTTTCTGGTTCTCAAGCTCCTCGCCTTCGGCTGACGCCTATGTAGGCGGTAAAAACAGTGCCTCCGGCTTTATTGCCAACGTGCTGGGCGGCCATAACGCCATTACCTCTGAGACCGAATGGCCGACCGTGGGCTGGGAAAGCATTATTGCCGCCAATCCGGACGTGATTGTGGTTTCAAGCCTGGATCGCAACCGTTGGGCACTGGATAACGCCGAAGAAAAAATCAAATTCCTGAAAAGCGATCCTGCCGTCAGCCAGCTCGACGCGGTGAAGAAAGGTCATATCGTGATAATGGATGGTCAGGCCATGAACCCGACGATCCGCACGCTTTACGGTGCTGAACAGGTCGGCGAACAGCTCAGAAAACTGGGACTGAACTGATGACCACCGCCATACTTCAGATGCGTCAGGGCGTCTTCCTGACCGCGTCGTGCCTGCTCGCGTTGGTGCTGCTGTTTCTGGCGATCGCCTTTGGCGTGAGCCTCGGCGAGCTGTCTATCCCGCTGAACAACGTGTTCTACGCCATCAGCAATAAGCTGGGGCTGACCGACGTTCCGCTCAACCGCATCTATGAAAGCGTGATCTGGGACTTTCGCCTCAGCCGGGCGCTGGTGGCGGCGTGCTGCGGCGCCGGGTTAGCCATTTGCGGCGCCGTGCTGCAAAGCCTGTTGAAGAATGCGCTGGCGGAACCTTACGTGCTCGGCGTCTCGGCGGGGGCGTCAACGGGCGCAGTCTCGGTCGTCGTGTTGGGTCTCGGCACCGGCGCGGTGTCCCTTTCTGCGGGTGCCTTTGCCGGGGCGTTCGCCGCCTTTGCGTTTGTCGCCTTTCTGACGAACGGCGCGCGCGGCGGCAATGAACGTACCATTCTGGCGGGCGTGGCGGCCTCTCAGCTGTTTAACGCCATCACCGCCTATACCATCAGCACCTCTGCCAGCGCACAGCAGGCGCGCGACGTGATGTTCTGGCTGCTGGGCAGCTTTAGCGGCGTACGCTGGCCTGAGTTTCAGCTGGCGCTGGTGGTCGTGCTGGCGGGGCTTGCCGTCTGTCTTTACTACTCCCGCGCGCTGGACGCCTTTACCTTTGGTGATGATGCCGCCGCCTCGCTGGGCATTGCCGTGCCCTGGGTGCGCCTGGCCTTGTTCACCACCACGGCCCTGATCACCGCGACCATTGTCAGTATGGCGGGCTCGATTGGTTTTGTGGGGCTGGTCGTGCCGCACGTTATGCGTTTCCTGTTCGGGCCGCTGCACCGCACGCTGCTGATAGCCAGCGCGCTGGCGGGGGCGATCCTGATGGTGCTGGCCGACATCGCCTCGCGGATGCTGATTGCCCCGCAAAGCCTGCCGGTTGGCGTCGTTACCGCGCTGGTGGGCGTACCGTTCTTCGCCGTGATTATCTACCGCTCAAGGAATAAATGATGAGCATCTGCGCCGACAATATCACCTGGAAGGTAGGTAAAAAGGTTATCGTGAATAATGTTTCGCTGAAGGTTTCCCAGGGCGAAACGGTGGGTCTGCTTGGCCCTAACGGCTGCGGTAAATCCTCGCTGTTGCGCATTCTGGCGGGCCTGCGTCGCCCGGATGCCGGATGCGTAACACTTGACGGACAGGACATTGCCCACATTGCCAAAAAGCAGCTGGCGCGCCGCGTGGCGTTTGTTGAACAGCACGGAATGACCGACGCCAATATGCGCGTGCGTGACGTGGTCAAACTGGGGCGTATTCCGCACCACTCCCCCTTCTCGAACTGGAGCGCGCAGGATGACGAAACCGTCACCGCCGCCCTGCAACGCGTGGATATGCTGGATCGTAGCGAACAGGGATGGCTGAGCTTATCCGGCGGCGAGCGTCAGCGGGTACATATCGCCCGCGCCCTGGCGCAAACGCCTACCGAGATCCTGCTGGATGAACCGACCAATCACCTGGACATTCATCACCAGATGCAACTCATGCAGCTCATCAGCGAGCTGCCGGTGACCAGCATCGTCGCCATTCACGATCTTAATCACGCGTCCATGTTCTGTGATTCGCTGATCGTAATGCAGCAAGGGCAAATTGTAGCGACCGGAACCCCGCAGGCCATTTTATCCGAGGAACTTCTCTGGGACGTATTCAGAGTGAAAACCCGAATCGAGATCTCGCCGTACCACGGCAAAAAGCACATTCATTTTATCGTGTAGGGGTAAGTGAAAATAATGCCTCTTCGTCCTGCCACCACCCTCTGGCCGCCCGTTCTGCTGGGCAGCCAGTTTGTGTTTAATATCGGCTTTTACGCGGTCGTGCCCTTCCTGGCGATCTTCTTACGTGACGATATGCTGCTCTCCGGCGGGCTGATCGGTCTGGTGCTGGGGCTGCGCACCTTCTCCCAGCAAGGAATGTTTATTATCGGCGGCGCGCTTTCAGACCGGTTTGGCGCGAAGAGCGTGATCCTCAGCGGCTGCATTGTCCGCGTGGCGGGTTATCTGCTGCTGGCCTTTGGGCAATCGCTGTGGCCCATCATTCTGGGGGCCTGTCTGACGGGCATTGGCGGCGCGCTGTTCTCACCGTCGATAGAAGCCCTGCTGGCAAAAGCGGGAACGCAAAGTGAGGCAACGGGTAAACGCAGCCGTGCGGAGTGGTTTGCGCTGTTTGCGGTGTGCGGTGAACTCGGCGCCGTACTCGGCCCGGTGATGGGTGCCCTGCTGACGGGGCTGGGTTTTCGCCAGGTTGCGCTCGCTGGCGCAGGGATATTTATCGTTGCGCTGGTGGTGCTCTTTTTCTGCTTGCCTGCGGCGCCCCACAGCTCGAAGCCGCTGAAAATTCTGCCCTGGTGGACGACGTTCCGTCAGCCGCGTTTCGTCGCCTTTATCATTGCCTACAGCTCATGGCTGTTAAGCTATAACCAGCTTTATCTGGCGCTGCCGGTGGAGATCCAGCGCGCCGGTGGCAGCGAGAAAGATCTGGGACCGCTGTTTATGCTGGCCTCAGTGCTGATTATTGTTCTGCAATTGCCCCTCGCCCGCTTCGCCCGAAAAGTGGGCGCGGTGAGGATTTTACCGGTGGGCTTTTTGCTGCTCTCCGCCTCGTTTGCCAGTGTGGCGCTCTTTGCGGCGACTGAGCCACCGGAAGGCTGGCTGCGCCTGCTGCCCTCCGCAAGCCTCGTCACGCTGTTAACGCTCGGACAGATGTTGCTGGTGCCGTCGGCAAAAGATTTGATCCCATATTTCGCTGAGGAGTCGACGCTTGGGGCGCACTATGGCGCGCTCTCCACCGCCGGCGGCGTTGCGGTGCTGGCGGGGAATTTAGGGTTAGGCAGTCTGCTGGACAAGGCGCTGGTGCCCTCAACGCAAGCCATTTACCCCTGGCTGCTGCTGGCGATATTTCCGCTGTGCAGCGCCGTCGCCCTGAGCGTGATTTGTCGCCCATTGCAGCGCTGAGTCAATTATTTTTTGGGCCGATACTTTTCCGGTAATTCCGGCACCGGACGACGATCGTCGATCAGATGACGGATAGTCAGAATCGGATGACGCCATAACATCCGTGGCCCTGCCCAGCGCATCACCTGCTTCATCTCTTCCCGTCTGGCGGGCTGATAGCAGTGTACCGGACACTGTTTGCAGGCGGGCTTTTCCTCACCGAACACGCATTTATCCAGCCGCTTATCGGCATACGCCTTCAGCGCCTGATAATGCCCTTCCTCCCTTGAAGCCTCAGGACACTGGCGTTCATACAGCGCGATCATTCTGGCGATCGTCTTTTTTTCGCGTGAAATTCGTTTACCGGACATGACGTCGTCCTCACCAATAAAGTGCATTTATAATACCTTTTTATCTACGCATTTTCAGTCATTGCATTCCAATTTCTGAAGCGTCCTTCCAGAATTACCCGTCCCCCCGCTGCTTTTTACTGTTATTTTATACAGGCATAAAGTACTACCTTTGCCCTGTTTACCGGAGAGCCTATGCAGCAGATCGCGATCGCCAAACCCTATCGTCACTTAAAAGTGGGATACTTCAGAAAACGTCATGAAGACCGTAAAACGAAAATCCCAAAACGCTACAGCGTACACGCCGCGCTGAGCCTGAAGGGCGACTGGCTTGAAAAAGCGGGGTTTACCACCAACTCAAAGGTTCGGGTGGGCGTCGAGCACGGGAAAATCGTCATTGAATTGATGGCGGAAGAAGCCTCGTAAAGTCGTGACTTTTTTCTGCGCCGCACCTTTTTTTCATGCGACAATAGAAGGAACAATCGGCCAATGAGCCGCTCAAAACGTAATATTTTCAAAGAAATGGATATCATAACTCCATGAGCACAATCGACAATTTCGACGCACATACGCCGATGATGCAGCAGTATCTGAAGCTGAAAGCACAGCATCCGGAAATTCTGCTGTTTTACCGTATGGGCGACTTTTACGAGCTTTTTTATGACGATGCGAAACGTGCGTCTCAGTTGCTCGACATTTCCCTGACGAAACGTGGCGCGTCGGCAGGTGAGCCAATCCCGATGGCGGGCATCCCGCATCACGCGGTTGAAAACTATCTGGCGAAACTGGTGAACCAGGGCGAGTCTGTCGCCATCTGCGAACAAATTGGCGACCCGGCAACGTCGAAAGGCCCCGTTGAGCGCAAGGTCGTGCGCATCGTCACGCCGGGAACCATCAGCGATGAAGCCCTGCTTCAGGAGCGCCAGGATAACCTGCTGGCGGCTATCTGGCAGGACGGTAAAGGGTTTGGCTACGCCACGCTGGACATCAGCTCCGGCCGTTTTCGCCTGAGTGAACCGGCCGACCGTGAAACCATGGCAGCCGAACTACAGCGCACCAATCCGGCAGAACTGCTCTACGCAGAGGATTTCGCCGAGATGGCGCTGATCGAAGGCCGCCGCGGCCTACGTCGTCGTCCACTGTGGGAGTTCGAAATTGATACCGCGCGCCAGCAGCTGAACCTGCAATTTGGCACGCGCGATTTGATTGGCTTTGGCGTGGAAAATGCACCGCGCGGGCTGTGTGCCGCAGGTTGCCTGTTGCAGTACGTGAAGGATACGCAGCGTACCGCCCTGCCCCATATCCGTTCCATTACCATGGAACGTCAGCAGGATAGCATCATCATGGATGCCGCCACGCGCCGCAATCTGGAGATCACACAGAACCTCGCTGGCGGCATTGAAAACACGCTGGCGTCGGTTCTCGACAGCACGGTTACCCCAATGGGCAGCCGTATGCTCAAACGCTGGCTGCATATGCCGATTCGCAATACCGAAACGCTCATCGGCCGCCAGCAAACCATTGCCGCATTGCAGGATCGTTACACCGAGTTGCAGCCGGTGCTGCGTCAGGTGGGTGACCTTGAGCGAATCCTTGCACGTCTGGCATTGCGCACCGCGCGTCCACGCGATCTCGCCCGTATGCGTCACGCTTTCCAGCAGTTGCCGGAACTGCGCGCTCAGTTGGAAGAAGTCGACAGCGCGCCGGTGCAAAAGCTTCGCGAAACAATGGGCGAATTTAACGAGCTTCGCGAGCTGCTGGAACGCGCCATCATCGATGCGCCACCTGTTCTGGTGCGCGATGGCGGCGTCATTGCCCCGGGTTACAACGAAGAGCTGGACGAATGGCGCGCGCTGGCCGATGGCGCGACGGATTATCTGGATAAGCTGGAAATCCGCGAGCGTGAACGTCTGGGGCTCGATACCCTTAAAGTCGGCTACAACGCCGTACACGGTTACTATATCCAGATCAGTCGTGGCCAGAGCCACCTGGCACCGATTCACTACGTTCGCCGCCAGACGCTGAAAAACGCCGAGCGCTATATTATTCCCGAGCTGAAAGAGTACGAGGACAAAGTTCTCACGTCGAAAGGTAAAGCGCTGGCGCTGGAAAAACAGCTTTATGACGAGCTGTTCGATATCCTGATGCCGCACCTGGCTGACCTGCAACAGAGCGCCGCCGCGCTGGCCGAGCTGGATGTGCTGGTAAACCTGGCCGAGCGCGCCGAGACGCTGAATTACACCTGTCCAACTTTCACCGACAAACCCGGTATTCGCATTACCGAAGGCCGCCACCCGGTGGTTGAGCAGGTGCTGAACGAGCCGTTTATTGCCAACCCGTTGAACCTGTCACCGCAGCGAAGAATGCTAATCATTACCGGCCCTAACATGGGCGGTAAAAGTACCTATATGCGCCAGACAGCCCTTATCGCGCTGCTCGCCTATATTGGCAGCTACGTTCCTGCGCAGAAGGTTGAGATTGGTCCTGTCGACCGAATCTTCACACGCGTGGGTGCGGCGGACGATCTGGCGAGCGGTCGCTCCACCTTTATGGTCGAGATGACCGAAACCGCCAACATTCTGCATAACGCAACAGAGAACAGTCTTGTATTGATGGACGAAGTCGGACGCGGTACGTCCACCTATGACGGCCTGTCTCTGGCCTGGGCGTGTGCGGAAAGTCTGGCAAATAAAATCAAGGCGCTGACGCTGTTCGCGACTCACTATTTCGAACTGACACAGTTGCCAGAAAAAATGGAAGGCGTGGCTAACGTCCATCTTGATGCGCTTGAGCACGGCGATACCATCGCTTTTATGCACACGGTGCAGGACGGCGCGGCAAGCAAGAGTTATGGCCTGGCCGTCGCCGCGCTGGCAGGCGTGCCGAAAGAGGTGATTAAGCGCGCGCGTCAGAAATTGCGTGAGCTGGAAAGTTTGTCACCGAATGCGGCAGCCACGCAGATAGATGGCACGCAGATGTCGCTGCTGGCGGCCCCGGAAGAGACGTCACCGGCCGTGGAAGCGCTGGAAAATCTGGATCCGGACTCGCTAACGCCGCGTCAGGCGCTGGAGTGGATTTATCGGCTGAAGAGTCTGGTTTAGTTCTCTGCGGTCTGTTTTGCCGGGTGGCGGCATCGCCTTACCCGGCCTACAAAAAACGTAGGCCCGGTATGCGCAGCGCCACCGGGCTTTTCCTTTACAGCAGAGGCGGGATCGTCGGCACCTGCGGTGCCTCGTCAATATCCTTCTGCGTCATACGGAATGCTTCAGGATAGTGTTCACGGCTGGTCCGGCGCAGCGGTTCAGTATTGCGCCAGGTATACAGACAGTGCTGACACTGATATACCGTCCAGACACCTTTCACCGGTGATGTTGCCATCACCTCAATATGTTCATCGGCACAACGTGGACAAATCATTTTTTCCTCCTTATTGACGTGCCGCCAGCATCGCGGTCAGTTTTTCGGCCCAGGCTTTGGTTTCGGGGAGATCCTGTACCGGCTGGCTGTAGTGGCCACGGTTGTCCGGGGCGACAGGCGTGGTGGCATCAATGATCAGCTTGTCAGTGATCCCCGCCGGGCTGGAGCCGGGGTCAAGCTCCAGCACAGACATATTCGGCAGCTGTACCAGATCGCCCGCCGGATTGACTTTTGATGACAGGGCCCACATCACCTGTGGCAGGTTAAACGGATCGACGTCCTCATCCACCATAATCACCATCTTCACGTAGCCCAGACCGTGCGGCGTGGTCATGGCACGGAGCCCGACCGCACGAGCAAAACCGCCGTACCGTTTTTTAGTGGAGATAATCGCCAGCAGACCATGGGTGTACATGGCGTTAACCGCCTGCACTTCCGGGAATTCTGCCTTCAGCTGCTGATAAAGCGGCACGCAGGTGGCGGGCCCCATCAGATAATCAATTTCGGTCCACGGCATCCCCAGGTAGAGAGATTCGAAAATGGGTTTAGTACGGTAAGACACTTTATCGATACGCACGACCGTCATGTTGCGTCCACCGGAGTAGTGCCCGGTAAACTCGCCGAATGGCCCTTCTATCTCGCGTTTCCTGCCTTCAATCACCCCTTCCAGGATCACTTCCGACCCCCACGGCACATCGAAACCGGTCAGCGGGGCCGTCGCAATCGGATACGGGCTTTCGCGTAGCGCGCCGGCCATCTCATATTCGGACTGATCGTATTTCAGCGGCGTAGCGCCCATCAGGGTGATGATCGGATCGTTACCCAACGTAATCGCAATGGGCAGATCTTCGCCGCGCTCTTCGGCCTTATGCAGATGCAGCGCGATATCATGCATCGGCACCGGTTGCAGGCCGAGCTTACGCTTGCCCTTCACTTCCATACGATAAATACCGACGTTCTGCTTGCCGAAGTGATCGGGGTCGAGCGGATCGCGCGATACAACGCACGCTTTATCAAGATAAAAACCCCCGTCGCCGTCGTTCAGGCGGAACAGCGGCAGAATGTCGAACAGGTTGATGTCTTCTCCGTCAACCGTATTCTCCGCCCAGGCCGGGTTTGCACGACGCTCTGGCGCGACGGGGAATTTGTCCCAGCGACGAATAAACTCGTCGATCTGTTTTTTCACCGGGGTATTCGCCGGCAGCCCCATCGAAATGGCGTGGTTTTGCCACGAGCCGATGGTGTTCATTACCACGCGGGCATCGGTGAAGCCGCGGATATTATCGAACCACAGCGCAGGCGCGCCATCGCCAATGCGCCCGGTAGCGTTGGCGGCCGCCGCCAGATCCGGCTCCGCGTTAACCTCTTCCTCAATTTTCAGCAGCTGCCCTTGCTCATCGAGCGCCTGCAAGAAGCTTCTCAAATCATCAAATGCCATCGTTATTCTCCTGTGAAAAATGTTTTGCTGCCTGCAACCCCTTCCAGCGTCGGGCTTTTTTATGCTCCAGACCAAACTGGTCGAGCACCCGGGTCACGATATGCTGGGTGATGTCATCGGCGGTTTGCGGGTGGTTGTAGTACGCAGGCATAGGCGGCACCATCGCCACGCCCATGCGTGAAAGGGCAAGCATGTTCTCGAGATGAATGGTGCTGAGCGGCGTTTCACGAGGAACGAGCACCAGCTTGCGCCCCTCTTTCAGCACCACGTCTGCCGCACGCCCCACCAGCCCTTCGGCGTAGCCCGCGCGGATACCCGCCAGCGTTTTCATGCTGCACGGGATGACGATCATGCCGTCGGTGCGAAACGAGCCGGAGGAGATGGTGGCAGCCTGATCGGCAGGGCTATGGACGACATCCGCCAGTGCGGCAACGTCATGCGCGGTGAAGGGGGTTTCCAGCTCAATCGTGGTTTTTGCCCACTTCGACATCACCAGATGCGTTTCCACCTCCGGCATTTCCCGCAGCGCCTGCAACAGCGCCACGCCTAATGGCGCACCCGTCGCGCCCGTCATTCCTACAATCAGTCTCATTCAGCACCTCAGTCAATTCGTTCGTATACGAACATATTAATTAAACTACTCCTGGATCCTGCGCCTGACAAGATCGTTCGTACACGATCACACTTATCGCTAAAAACTCTCGCGTTAAAATTCAGGCCGAGAGCGGCTATCATAGAAGGAGTATTTTTCCGTCGGAGTGTTCATGGAGTTAAGACAAGAAGCTTTTCACCTGCTACGCCAGCTTTTTCAACAGCATACCGCCCAGTGGCAGCACGCTTTGCCCGAGCTGACCAAGCCACAATATGCGGTGATGCGATCGATAGCTGAAAATCCTGGCATTGAGCAGGTTGCACTGACTGACGTCGCGGTGAGCACCAAAGCGACGCTGGCTGAAATGCTGAGCCGTATGGAATCACGCGGTCTGGTCAGGCGCGAGCACGATCCTGCGGACAAGCGCCGGCGCTTTGTCTTCCTGACGGCTGAAGGTGAGGCCCTGCTGGGAAGCAGTAAACCGATTGGAAATAAGGTGGATGAGGCGTTTTTGGGGCGCCTTAACGACGCGGAACGAGAGCAATTTGTAGCGCTCATCATTAAGATGATGCACGATTAACCCGCCCTGACGCGCATGAAATCAATAAACGTGCGCACTTTTGCCGGCACATGCTGGGCATCGGGATAGACGGCATAAATGCCCTGCTGAGCAAACGTATACGCCGGTAACAGCGAGACCAGATCACCTGCCTCCAGTGCGTTTCGCACCAGCCACGCCGGCAATAGCGCCACCCCACATCCGGCGAGGGCAAAAGCCATCAGCGCCTGGGCACTGTCTGCATACAGGCGCGGTGCTTTTTTGATCTCAAAGGTCACCGGATGTCGCTCAACGCCAGTCACCTGCCAGCGCAGCGGCGAAGTTAAACGCTCGTGAATAATCCAGTCAGCGTCTGCCAGCTGCTCCAGCGATTCAACCGGATGATTTGCCAGCCAGCCTGGCGTTGCCACAGGCAGGATGGTGAAGGTGGTAATCAATGCGGCGTGATAGCGCGAATCGGCAAGCGTACCCAGCCGTATAGCGACATCGAAGCGCTCCGCGATAAGATCGGCATGCACCGAGGACGAGACATGCCGCACGCGAAGGTCCGGATGCTGCTGGCTAAATTCAGCCAGCAACGGCACCACCACCTGCGAGCCATACTCGGGCGTGGTGGTGATCCGCAGTTCTCCCGTCAGCCCGGCATGGTTGGCGCGAACGTCATCCTGCAATCGCTCGGCATCCTTTAACAGCATCACGCTTCGCTGATGAAAGAGCCTTCCTGCCTCGGTCAGCGTCAGGCGACGGGTGGATCGCAGCAGCAGAGTCACACCCAGCTCCTCTTCAAGCTGACGAATATGGAAACTGACCACCGCTTTTGTCAGCCCCATCGCCTCCGCCGCGGCGGTGAAACTGCCGGTGTCCGCTACGGCGATAAACATCGCCGTTCGCTGTAGATTAAGCATCACTTGCCTGGCTTACTGTCAAAATAATGTTGACAGTATATCGTGCTTTGTCGCGTTTATCCGTAACGCCGGGGCCGATACGATACGCCACCTCACCGGAGGAACTTCCATGACGTATCGTAGCAAAATCGCCGTCGTCTTTCTGCTCGGCTTTTTCCTTGATTTGATAAACATGTTTATTGCCAGCGTCGCCTTTCCGGCGATGGCTCACGCGTTTAATACCACGCCATCTGGACTTGCCTGGGTCAGTAACGGATACATTGCCGGGCTGACGTTAGTCATCCCTTTCAGCAGCATCCTGACGCGCCGCGTCGGGCCGAAGCGCGTTATCCTGCTCTCGCTGGCTCTCTTTAGCGCGGCTTCCGTTGCGGCGGGCCTCTCCTCTTCGCTGGAAAGTCTGATTGCATGGCGAGTAGCGCAGGGGGCCGGAGGCGGTTTACTGATCCCGGTTGGCCAGGCGCTGACCTGGCAACAGTTTAAGCCTCACGAGCGGGCCAGACTCTCCTCGGCGGTGATGCTGGTCGCACTGCTTGCCCCCGCCTGCTCACCGGCGGTGGGCGGCATGCTGGTTCAGACGTTAAGCTGGCGCTGGATATTTTTTGCCACCCTGCCCGTCGCCATCGTTACCTTTGCTTTGGCCTGCGCGTGGCTTAAAACAGAAGTGTCACCGATAAAAACCACCAGGAGAGTAAATCTGTCTTTGCTGGCGGACCCGCTATTGCGCCTATCCATGCTCATCTATGTGTGCGTACCCGGCATCTTTATTGGCGTAAACGTAACGGGCATGTATTACCTCCAGAACGAGGCCAATATGACACCCGCCGCAACGGGGATGCTTATGCTGCCGTGGTCTGTGGCCTCATTTTTGGCTATCAACGCGACAGGACGCTATTTCAACCGTATCGGCCCCCGGCCGCTGGTGGTCATCGGTTGCCTTTTGCAGGCGGCGGGCATTCTGCTTTTAATTAACGTCACTTCGGCAATGCTATTACCTGCCGTTGCGTTTGCGCTGATGGGAGCCGGGGGAAGCCTGTGTAGCAGCACGGCTCAGAGCAGCGCGTTTTTGACGGTGCGGCGGGAAGATATGCCAGATGCCAGCGCGCTGTGGAATCTGAATCGTCAGCTGAGCTTTTTTATGGGTGCCCTGCTGCTGGCCCAGGTGCTGAGCACCATGCAGGCGAATATCGCACCGCTGGACGCCTGGCACGGAATGTTTATTTTTGCCGCAGCCATCACCCTGCTGCCCATACTGTACGTCTGTCGTCTTAACAACGCGCAGCTGCTTGCGCATCTGCAACAGGAGCAACCATGACGCATTTCGAACAAGAGATCCTCGACATCCACGTCGCACTTGAAAACTGGTTAGGTGAAAGCAAAGGCGATCCCGATGCCCTGCTCGCCCGTTTCCACCCGGACTTTCTGATGGTCACGCCAGGTGGCACACCTTTAGATCATCACGCCCTTGCTCAATTTTTAAACGCGCAGCGTGGAGCCCGGCCTGGGCTCAGGATCGGCATTGATGCGTTAAGGACGCTACAGACGTGGGACAACGGCGCGGTGCTTCATTACCGGGAGACGCAAACCCGGCCAGGCCAGCCCGTTAACGTGCGCTGGTCAACCGCGGTGCTCAATCAGGAAGGCGATACCATCACCTGGCGTTTGCTGCACGAAACGGCGCAATCGTAAGGCATAAAAAAGGCCCGTCTCACGACGGGCCTTTTTCTGACGAATGGTTGCTTACTCGCGGAACAGCGCTTCGATATTCAGACCTTGCCCTTGCAGGATTTCACGCAAGCGGCGCAGACCTTCAACCTGAATCTGACGAACACGTTCACGGGTCAGGCCAATCTCACGGCCGACGTCTTCCAGTGTCGCAGCTTCATACCCCAGTAAACCGAAACGACGTGCCAGCACTTCACGCTGTTTGGCGTTCAGTTCGAACAGCCATTTAACGATGCTCTGTTTCATGTCATCGTCCTGCGTGGTGTCTTCCGGGCCGTTGTCTTTTTCATCGGCCAGGATGTCCAGCAGCGCTTTTTCGGAGTCGCCACCCAGCGGGGTGTCAACCGAGGTAATGCGCTCGTTGAGACGCAGCATACGGCTTACGTCATCAACCGGTTTGTCGAGTTGCTCTGCAATCTCTTCCGCACTTGGCTCGTGGTCCAGCTTATGGGACAACTCGCGCGCGGTACGCAGATAAACATTCAACTCTTTGACGATGTGAATCGGCAGTCGAATCGTACGGGTCTGGTTCATAATAGCCCGTTCGATGGTCTGACGAATCCACCAGGTCGCGTAGGTTGAGAAACGGAACCCGCGTTCCGGGTCAAACTTCTCAACTGCGCGGATGAGACCTAAGTTGCCCTCTTCAATCAGATCCAGCAGAGCCAGACCACGATTGCCGTAACGGCGGGCAATTTTCACGACCAGTCGCAGGTTACTTTCGATCATGCGACGACGCGAGGCAACATCACCACGCAAAGCACGACGTGCGAAATAGACTTCTTCTTCGGCCGTTAGCAGTGGGGAGTAACCAATTTCCCCAAGGTAAAGCTGAGTCGCGTCCAGTACACGCTGTGTGGCGCCCTGCGATAACAGCTCTTCTTCAGCCAAATCGTTATCACTGGGTTCCTCTTCTACTAAGGCTTTTTCGTCAAAAGCCTCCGATCCGTTCTCATCAAATTCCGCGTCTTCATTTAAATCATGAACTTTCAGCGTATTCTGACTCATAAAGGTGGCTCCTACCCGTGATCCCTGGACGAGACACCCTGGCTGGCATGCCCCGTCA
The DNA here is from genome assembly GCF_001631805.1 of Enterobacter genomosp. S. Lineage (NCBI taxonomy): Bacteria > Pseudomonadati > Pseudomonadota > Gammaproteobacteria > Enterobacterales > Enterobacteriaceae > Enterobacter > Enterobacter genomosp. S. The sequence goes on from NZ_LVVA01000022.1 coordinate 109,242, forward strand.
ATTTATCGCTGCGGTAAATATTGCAGCGGGTTTACGGATTTCCCCTTGTAACGAATTTCAAAATGCAAGCGTGTAGAACTGGTTCCGGTGCTACCCATGGTAGCGATTTTTTGCCCCGCCTTAACTTCTTGTTGTTCCCGGACCAGCATTGTGTCGTTATGGGCGTAGGCACTCAGGTAATCATCATTATGTTTGATGATAATAAGATTACCGTAACCGCGCAGTGCGTTACCGGCATAGACAACGCGTCCGTCTGCGGTCGCGATGATTGCCTGTCCTTTACTGCCTGCGATATCGATCCCTTTGTTCCCCCCCTCAGAGGTTGCAAAGTTCTCGATAATCTTGCCGTCAGTTGGCCAGCGCCAGGTATTGATTGACGAGCTGGCATTCTGACTGCTTGCAGTCGGTACAGTAGAGCTAACCACAGGTGCCGTAGTCGGTGCTGTGACAACAGTCGCAGTACCTTTATTATTCGGCAACATTTTGTTAGCACTCTGATCACCTGAATCCTCAGAATACGTAATTACAGGTTGGGAAGCAACCGTCGTGGTGGTTTTTTGTGCAGGGATAACGCTGTTATTTTGCGCGGTGACGTCGGCCGCCGAAACGGTGTTGCCTGGCGTAAGCGGTGTCCCAGTCGCGTTGCCAACCTGAAGCGTTTGCCCAACTTCCAGAGCATACGGGGCCTGGACGTTGTTTCGCTGTGCCAAATCGCGGAAATCGTTCCCGGTGATCCAGGCAATATAGAACAGCGTGTCGCCGCGCTTCACGGTATAGGTGCTGCCGCCGGTATAGCTACCTTTCGGAATGTTCCCATACTTACGGTTATACACTATGCGGCCATTTTCGGTCTGAACAGGCTGATCGACTGGCTGAATCTGCGTAGGCTGCGTAACTGGACGCTGAACCGGCTGGATCTGCGGAGTTTGCTGCGCCGTTGTGGTGCCCATTTTAGGCGGAGGAGTGATCAACATTCCGCTGGACGTGTTACCCGAGCCGCTGGTTCCATTAACGGAACTGACGGGCGCAGGCGCGTTATTCGAATTTGAACAGCCTGCCAGCCAGAGCGAAACCAGTGATAATGCCGCAACACGGCTGATGGTGAATTTAGGGCTTCCCGCGCTCATTTATCCCCCAGGAATGTGTTAACTACCAGTGACTTAAAAATAACCGTGATGGCACGAACCTATCGCGCCACACCATACGCTGAATTTGCCTTAATAACCCTGGAAAAATCCGAGTCTCAGGCCAGCTCGCCCTTAACCAGGGGCACAAAGCGCACGGCTTCAACGGTATCGATAATATACTCACCGCCGCGTCGACGAACGCGCTTCAAAAGCTGCTGCTCATCTCCGACGGGCAAAACCAGAATGCCGCCCTCGTCCAGCTGCGAAAGAAGTGCAGCGGGGATTTCAGGTGGCGCTGCCGTGACAATGATGGCGTCAAACGGGGCGCGAGCCTGCCAACCCTGCCATCCATCACCGTGACGTGTCGATACATTATGTAAATCAAGCTGTTTCAGGCGACGGCGCGCCTGCCACTGCAACCCTTTAATCCGTTCCACCGAACACACATGGTGAACAAGGTGGGCCAGGATCGCGGTTTGATACCCTGAACCGGTGCCAATTTCCAGCACCCGGGATTCTGGCGTTAACTCCAGAAGCTCCGTCATCCGCGCCACCATGTAGGGCTGCGAAATCGTCTGGCCTTGCCCAATGGGCAGCGCCACGTTTTCCCACGCTTTGTGTTCAAACGCCTCATCTACAAACTTCTCGCGGGGAACCTGAGCGAGCGCATCCAGCACCTGCTCGCTGGCGATCCCCTGAGCGCGTAATTGTTCCAGAAGAGTTTGTACACGTTTACTTACCATTGCGCGTTCACTCCGACCCGATCTAACCAGTCCGACACCACATCATGCGCGCTATAAGCGGTTAAATCCACGTGCAACGGTGTAACGGAAACGTATCCCTCGTCCACCGCAGCGAAGTCGGTGTCTGGCCCCGCATCACATTTATCTCCCGGTGGGCCGATCCAGTACAAGGTATTGCCGCGCGGATCCTGCTGGGGAATAACCTGATCGGCAGGATGGCGACTGCCGCAGCGCGTCACGCGAATCCCTTTAATCTCGTCCAGCGGGAGATCCGGCACGTTAATATTGAGGATTCGTCCGGTACGCAGCGGCTTACGACCAAGCGCACGGAGAAGGGAGCAGGTCACTGCGGCGGCAGTGTCGTAGTGGATGTGACCGTTTAACGAGACCGCCAGCGCCGGGAACCCCAGGTGTCGCCCTTCCATCGCCGCGGCCACGGTACCGGAGTAAATCACATCATCGCCAAGATTTGGCCCCGCATTGATGCCGGAGACCACAACGTCCGGTCGCGGGCGCATTAGCGCGTTCACGCCCAGAAACACGCAGTCGGTCGGCGTCCCCATCTGAACGGCAATATCGCCATTTTCAAAGGTAAAGGTGCGAAGTGAAGACTCCAGCGTCAATGAGTTAGACGCGCCGCTGCGGTTACGATCGGGAGCCACGACCTGCACATCCGCAAATTCACGGAGGTGTTTCGCCAGCGTCTGTATACCTGGCGCATGGATCCCGTCATCGTTACTCAGCAATATTCGCATAATCACCCGACGTGTTGATAAGTTCCCTGACAACACTGGTGGCAAAGCTACCTGCCGGCAGCCAGAAGCGTAACTCGACGGTTACGTCATCCCACCAGTTCCAGCTCAGCTGTTGCGGGTAAAGGAGCATCGCACGGCGTGCCGCCTCGACCTTTTCCCGCACCAGCAATGATTGTAATTCCGGCGCATCCGCCACCGCTGACTCCTCAAAAACCCGCGCCTCGCCCTGGGTTCCCCAGTCGCCTGAGCCCGGCAAGGCGGCGGTGATCATCAGCGCTTTAGCGTCCACGCGCGACTGGACATCGGCCATCTCTTCGGCCGTTGCCATAAACCAGCTTCCGCGTCCCGCTAATTGTAGCGCATCGCCGACAACAACTTGATTCGCGTCCGGTTTTTTCAGCCGTTCGCTCACAATCTGATTAAACAACGCGCTGCGGGCCGCCGACAACCAAAAACTGCGTTTATTACGATCGCGCACCGGTGCATCGCTTTGGGCCCAGCGCAGCGCGCCCAGCAGGTTGCTGCCGCCGATCCCAAAGCGCTGCGCGCCGAAATAGTTCGGCACGCCGCGTTCGTTAATGGCCTTCAGGCGTTTTTCAACGTCTTCGCGGTCGGTCACTTCGCGCAGTACCAGGGTAAAGGCATTGCCTTTCAGTGCGCCCAGACGCAGCTTGCGCTTGTGGCGGGCGTACTCCAGCACCTTACAGCCTTCAAGCTCAAATTTGCTTAAATCAGGCATCGCATTGCCGGGCACGCGGGCGCAAAGCCACTGCTCGGTCACGGCGTGCTTATCTTTCTGCCCGGCGAAGCTCACCTCGCGGGCGTGAATGTTGAGGAATTTTGCCAGCGCGTCCGCCACGAAGCGGGTGTTGCAGCCGTTTTTCAGAATGCGCACCAGAATGTGCTCGCCTTCGCCGTCCGGCTCAAAGCCGAGATCTTCCACCACCACGAAATCTTCAGGGTTGGCCTTCAGCAGCCCATTGCCCTGCGGTTTACCGTGCAGATACGTCAGATTATCGAAATCGGTCATTTGGCCGCCTTCACCAGCAGCGCTACGGCCTCACAGGCAATGCCTTCGCCACGGCCTGTAAAGCCCAGCTTCTCCGTGGTGGTGGCTTTGACGTTGACGTCGTCCATATGGCAGCCCAGATCTTCGGCAATAAACACGCGCATCTGCGGGATATGCGGCAGCATCTTCGGCGCCTGAGCAATGATCGTCACGTCAACGTTGCCGAGGGTGTAGCCCCTGGCCTGAATGCGGCGCCACGCTTCGCGCAGCAGCTCGCGGCTGTCCGCGCCCTTAAAAGCAGGATCGGTGTCCGGGAACAGTTTGCCGATGTCGCCCAGCGCGGCGGCACCCAGCAGCGCGTCGGTCAGCGCGTGCAGCGCCACGTCGCCGTCAGAGTGCGCCAGCAGGCCTTTTTCGTAAGGAATACGCACGCCGCCAATGATAATTGGGCCAACGCCGCCAAAGGCGTGTACATCAAAACCGTGTCCAATACGCATTATGCCTTCTCCTGAGAGGTCGTACGGGTAAGATAAAATTCCGCGAGCTGTAAGTCTTCCGGGCGCGTCACTTTTATATTATCAGCGCGCCCTTCAACAAGCGTGGGGTGGAAACCGCAATACTCCAGCGCCGAGGCTTCGTCCGTAATGGTCGCACCTTCTTTAAGCGCACGCGTTAAGCAGTCGTGGAGTAATTCGCGGGGGAAAAATTGTGGCGTCAGCGCGTGCCATAAATCAACGCGCTCAACGGTGTGCGCAATCGCCGGTTTACCCGGTTCGGCACGCTTCATGGTGTCACGCACCGGCGCGGCCAGAATACCGCCCACTTTACTGGTTTCGCTCAGCGCAAGCAGGCGTGCCAGGTCGTCCTGATGCAGGCACGGACGTGCCGCGTCATGGACCAGCACCCACTGCGCGTGTCCGGCAGCCTGAATGCCCGCCAGAACGGAGTCGGCCCGCTCGGCGCCGCCGTCAACAACGGTAATCTGAGGATGATTTGCCAGCGGAAGCTGCGCAAAACGCGCATCGCCGGGGCTGATGGCAATCACAACGCGCGTCACCCGAGGATGCGCCAGCAGCGCCGCCACGGCGTGCTCGAGGATCGTTTTATCACCAATTGAGAGGTACTGCTTGGGACACTCTGTCTGCATGCGCCGGCCAAAACCTGCGGCCGGCACCACGGCACAGACGTCCGAAAAAGTTGCTGCCATGTCGTAATCCTGGGCCTGATTATCGATTGTTTTGTGCGGAGCCCTGATTGCGTTTAGACGCATCCGGAACCAGACGATAAAACGTTTCGCCCGGCTTAGTCATACTGAGTTCATTGCGTGCGCGCTCCTCAATCGCCTCCTGGCCGCCATTGAGGTCATCAATTTCAGCAAAAAGTTGATCGTTACGCGCTTTAAGTTTGGCGTTTGTCGCCTGCTGTGCCGCGACGTCATCGCTCACCCGGCTGTAGTCGTGCAGTCCGTTTTTGCCGAACCACAGCGAATATTGCAGCCAGACCAGCAAAGCCAGCAACAGCAGCGTTAGTTTACCCATCCTGCCCCCTGAAAAAACGGCATCATCATCCCATAACTTTCCGCTGGACTCTACTGCGGGGTTTTAATTATGCCGTAAGTTAGCCCATCAGCCATAAAAACAGCAGACCAAAGATGACCACAACGGTGGCAATAGTGATGAGGGTACTATACAGGAGCTTGCCGTTAAAAAGGGAGTGCAGCGCAACGCCGACAACCACCGCAACGGGCATCAGCGCGAGGAAGAAAGGCCAGGTATAGAGGAAGAAGAAGAGTGTATTTCCACCGTAGATCAAAAACGGGATACCCAGCGCCAGTAACCACGACAAGAAGCCGACAATCGCCCCAGGAAAGGACCAGGTCGTCTCGTCGTCGGTCGTTAACGGTTCCGACCCGGTGGTAATAATGTAGTTTTCACTGTTGCGCATAGCTAATCCTGTGACCGTGACTCATCGCTCGGGAAGACAGCTCCCGAACGATACCGTCTCAGGATCTGATAATATCGTCCCGTCTGAGCAGGTCTAACAATTGGCTTACTAAATTTGTTACCAATTGTTGGCCTTCCAGATGAATCTCAGGGGATTCAGGCGCTTCGTAAACCGCGTCAATACCGGTGAAGTTTCGCAGCTCTCCCGCACGGGCTTTTTTATACAGTCCTTTTGGATCGCGCGCTTCGCAGATCTCAAGCGGCGTATCCACAAACACCTCGATGAAGCGATTCTGCCCCACGCGCTCACGCACCATCTGACGTTCAGCGCGGTGCGGCGAGATAAACGCCGTCAGCACCACCAGCCCGGCATCCGCCATCAGGCTGGCGACCTCTCCCACCCGACGAATGTTCTCTTTGCGGTCATCATCGCTGAACCCCAAATCACTGCACAGGCCGTGACGCACGTTGTCGCCGTCCAGCAGATAGGTGCTTACTCCCTGCTGATGCAGCGCCTCTTCCAGTGCGCCTGCCACCGTGGATTTACCGGAGCCAGACAGCCCGGTAAACCACAGCACAACCCCACGGTGACCGTGGAGCTGTTCGCGCTGGGCGACGGTGACCGGATGAGGATGCCAGACGACGTTCTCATCATGGGCAGCCATTACTTGCCTCCCAGCAGATCGCGTGCGCCCCAGTGCGGGAAGTGCTTACGCACCAGCGCGTTAAGCTCCAGCTCAAACGCGCTGAACTCAGTGGCCATGGCAGCCTGCGCGTTTGGCTCGCGCACCATCCCGGCACCGACGGTGACGTTCGTCAGGCGGTCGATAAAGATCAGCCCGCCCGTCACCGGGTTCTGCTGATACGGATCCAGCACCAGCGGCTCGTCGAAGGTCAGGTCCACCAGGCCGATGCCGTTCAGCGGCAGCTCACTTACGTCGCGCTGGGTCAGGTTGTTGATGTCAACCTGGAACTGAATGCCGTCCACGCGTGCACGGGTTTTCTTCCCGGCAATTTTCATATCGTAGCTCTGGCCTGCGGTCAGCGGCTGTTCCGCCATCCACACCACGTCCACGGACGCGCCCTGCACCGCCGCCAGCGTTTCCTGCGCATCAACCAGCAGATCGCCACGGCTGATATCAATCTCGTCTTTCAGTACCAGCGTCACCGCTTCACCTGCCCCGGCTTCGTCCAGATCGCCATCAAAGGTAACGATACGGGCAATGGCCGATTCCACGCCGGACGGCAGCACCTTCACGCGCTGGCCCACGTTGACGGAGCCGGACGCAATGGTGCCCGAGAAGCCGCGGAAATCGAGGTTCGGGCGGTTAACGTACTGCACCGGGAAGCGCATCGGCTGGGTCTCAACCACGCGCTGAATTTCAACGGTTTCCAGCACTTCCAGCAGCGTTGGGCCGCTGTACCACGGCATCTTCGCGCTCTGAGAGGCGACGTTATCCCCTTCCAGCGCTGAGAGCGGCACGAAGCGAATATCCAGGTTGCCCGGCAGCTGTTCAGCAAAGGTCAGGTAGCTCTGGCGGATCTCGTCGAATCGCGCTTCGCTGTAGTCCACCAGGTCCATTTTATTGACCGCCACCACCAGGTGTTTGATCCCCAGCAGCGTAGAGATAAAGCTGTGACGACGGGTCTGATCCAGCACGCCTTTGCGGGCGTCAATCAGCAGGATCGCCAGGTCGCAGGTGGAGGCGCCGGTTGCCATGTTGCGGGTGTACTGCTCATGTCCCGGGGTGTCGGCGATAATAAACTTGCGCTTCTCGGTGGAGAAGTAGCGATAGGCCACATCAATGGTGATGCCCTGCTCGCGCTCCGCCTGCAAGCCGTCCACCAGCAGCGCCAGATCGAGTTTTTCGCCCTGGGTACCGTGACGTTTACTGTCGTTGTGCAGGGAAGAGAGCTGATCTTCGTAAATCTGGCGCGTGTCGTGCAGCAGACGGCCAATCAGGGTACTTTTCCCGTCATCAACGCTGCCGCAGGTCAGGAAACGCAACAGGCTTTTGTACTGTTGGGCGTGCAGATAAGCTTCCACGCCGCCTTCATCGGCAATTTGTTGGGCAATAGTCATGTTCATGGCGGCTCCTTAGAAATAACCCTGACGTTTCTTCAGCTCCATGGAGCCTGCCTGGTCGCGGTCAATCACGCGGCCCTGTCGCTCACTGGTGGTCGACACCAGCATCTCCTCGATGATCTCCGGCAGCGTCTGCGCGTTGGATTCCACCGCGCCGGTCAACGGCCAGCAGCCGAGAGTACGGAAACGGACCATCTGTTTTTTGATCACTTCGCCCGGCTGTAAATCAATACGATCGTCGTCGATCATCATCAGCATGCCGTCGCGCTCCAGCACCGGACGCTCGGCGGCCAGATACAGCGGAACGATTTCAATATTTTCCAGATAGATGTATTGCCAGATATCCAGCTCGGTCCAGTTGGAGAGCGGGAAGACGCGAATGCTTTCGCCCTTGTTGATCTGGCCGTTGTAGTTGTGCCACAGCTCCGGGCGCTGGTTTTTCGGGTCCCAGCGGTGGAAGCGGTCGCGGAAGGAGTAGATTCGCTCTTTGGCGCGGGATTTCTCCTCGTCGCGGCGCGCGCCGCCGAAGGCCGCATCGAAACCGTATTTATTCAGCGCCTGCTTCAGCCCTTCGGTTTTCATGATGTCGGTATGCTTGGCGCTGCCGTGCACGAACGGGTTGATACCCATCGCCACCCCTTCCGGGTTTTTGTGCACCAGCAGCTCGCAGCCGTAGGCCTTCGCGGTACGGTCGCGAAACTCGTACATCTCGCGGAATTTCCAGCCGGTATCCACGTGCAGCAGCGGAAACGGCAGCGTGCCCGGATAAAACGCTTTACGCGCCAGGTGCAGCATGACGCTGGAATCTTTACCGATGGAATACATCATCACCGGGTTAGAAAACTCGGCAGCCACTTCGCGGATAATATGGATGCTTTCCGCTTCAAGCTGCCGCAGGTGAGTCAGTCGTTTTTGGTCCATAACCGTTCCTTAAGCCAAATTGATAACAGAAGACCCGAAGCCTTCTGTGTCGGTTGTGTGCTGGAACCAGGCGAGGGTGCTGTGCAGCTGCACCACCTCTCCCACCACGATCAGGGCGGGCATTGGGGCATCTTTCGCCAGGGTTGCAAGGTCTTGTAATGTGCCGATAGCGACGTGCTGATCGACGCGTGTTCCGCGGGAGATCACGGCTACCGGCGTCGTCGCATCGCGACCGTGCTGAATAAGCTGTTCGCTGATGTCTGCCGCCTTCATCGTGCCCATATAAATCGCCAGCGTTTGTCGACTCTGGGCCAGATGCGACCAGTCAAACGGCGTGCTGTCAGCTTTATAGTGCCCGGTCACGAAGGTTACGCTCTGGGCGTAATCGCGATGGGTCAGCGGAATACCGGCATAGGCCGTGACGGCAGATGCCGCCGTAATGCCGGGGACCACCTGAAACGGAACGCCCGCTTCGGCTGCCGCCTGCAATTCTTCGCCACCACGACCGAAGATAAACGGGTCGCCCCCTTTCAGGCGCACCACGGTCTTGCCCGCTTTCGCGGCGGCAATCAGCATCTGGTTAGTGTCGTGCTGCGGCACCGAGTGCTCGCCGGCGCGTTTGCCGACGCAAATTTGCTCCGCGTCCCGGCGGATCAGCTCGCGGATGCCGTCGGTGACCAGGTGGTCGTAGAACACCACGTCCGCATCCTGAAGCACCTGGAGGCCACGCAGCGTCAGCAGCCCGGCATCGCCCGGCCCGGCGCCCACCAGAATGATCTCCCCGCCCGTACTGCCGGGGTTATCCAGCTCATCCTCGAGGACTTGCTGCGCCGCCGTCTCGTTGCCGGCATGCATCAGGCTGGCAAAGCGTCCGCGAAAAACGCGCTCCCAGAAGCGACGGCGTTCCGCCACGCTGGTGAGACGGGTTTTCAGGTGGCTGCGCCAGTAGCTGGCTTTCTCCGCCATGCGTCCGAGGCTGGTCGGCAGCAGCGCTTCGATTTTTTCCCGCAGCACGCGCGCCAGCACCGGTGCGGTACCGCCGGAGGAGATCGCCACCAGCAGCGGCGAGCGGTCAACAATCGACGGGAAGATAAATGAACACAGCGGCTGGTCGTCTACCACGTTAACCAGACGGTGACGGGCCTGGGCGGCGTCGGAGATGCGGCGATTGAGCGCCCGATCTTCGGTTGCCGCAATGACCAGCACTACGCTGTCTATCTGTGACGCTTCAAAATCCGCCTCTTCTACGACCTGCACCTGCGCCCCTGCGCGCTGCAAAAACGCGATTTTGCGATCGGCAATTTCACCCGTCCCGACAACCAGTACCGGTCGGTCTTTCAGGGCGGCAAAAAGGGGGAGATAGTCCACAGGCAACAACTCGCTAACAACAAGGAATAAGGGGACTATAGGGGGCGGCTTAGATCGAATGAAATTACGAATTGGAATGAGTAGTTACTCAATGGAATAACGCCATGGAAAAGCAAATATCAAAAAGTGCTTAACACGCGAAATTTCGGGCATTTAAGAGCAATTCAAATTGTGTCTACCCGATCACAGTTTCATACTATGCGGGTTAAAATTTTGCTCTGTTTTTAAGGACTCACTATGTTTTCCGCAATGCGCCACCGATTCGTTGCCCTGGCGCTCGGCGTTTGCTTTATCCTTCCGGCTCAGGCAAAAAATCAATCTTACGGTGAAATAGCCAGTATGCAGGCGCGGCATATTGCGACTGTCTTTCCGGGCCGCATGACCGGCACCCCAGCCGAGATGCTCTCGGCAGACTATATTCGTCAGCAGTTTGCGGATATGGGCTACGAAAGCAACATTCGCGCTTTTCACAGCCGCTATATCTTTACCTCACGGAATAAAACGCAAAACTGGCATAACGTGACCGGCAGCACGGTGATTGCGGCGCATGAGGGGAAAGCGGCTGAGCAGATTATCATCATGGCGCATCTTGATACCTACGCCCCGATGAGCGACGCCGATATTGACAATAACCTCGGCGGGTTGACGCTTCAGGGACTGGATGACAATGCGGCAGGGCTGGGCGTCATGCTTGAGCTGGCCGAACGCCTGAAGAATATTCCTACGGAATACAGCATTCGCTTTGTGGCGACCAGCGGCGAAGAAGAAGGAAAACTCGGCGCTGAGAATCTCCTCAAACGCATGAGCCCTGCGGAGAAGAAAAATACGCTGCTCGTGATTAACCTCGATAATCTGATCGTGGGAGATAAGCTTTATTTTAATAGCGGACAGAGCACGCCAAGCAGCGTGCGTAAACTCACCCGCGACCGCGCGCTGGCGCTTGCCCGTTCGCATGGCGTCTATGCCGCAACAAACCCGGGCGGTAACCCGGATTATCCAAAAGGCACGGGCTGCTGTAATGACGGTGAAGTGTTTGATAAGGCCGGCATCCCGGTGCTGTACGTCGAGGCGACGAACTGGGCGCTGGGTAAAAAGGATGGCTATCAGCAGCGCGCTAAATCGAAAGCGTTCCCGGACGGGACCAGCTGGCATGACGTGCGGCTGGATAATCAACAGCACATTGATAAAACGCTGCCGCAGCGGATTGAGCACCGCAGCCGGGATGTCGTGAAAGTGATGCTGCCGCTGGTGAAGGAGCTGGCGAAAGCGGGCAAAGCCTGATGTCGTTAAGCCCGGTGGCGGCTACGCCTTACCGGGCCTACGTTTCGTGCCGTTATAGGCCCGGTAAGCGCAGCGCCACCGGGCGAAAAAACATTACCCTTCGTGCAGCCCGCACTCGCGCTTCAGCCCGAAGAATCGCGTCTCTTCTTCCGCCATTCCCGGCTCCCATTTGCGCGTGGTGTGGGTATCGCCCACGGACAGGTAGCCCTCATCCCATAGCGGATGGTACTTGAGTCCGTGTTTTTGCAGGTACTGATACACCGTCCGGTTATCCCAGTCGATGATCGGCAGCACTTTGAACACGCCGCGCTGCACCGCCAGCACCGGCAACGTTGCCCGGCTCCCGGACTGCTCCCGGCGCAGGCCGGCAAACCACGTTTGGGCGTTCAGCTCTTTCAGCGCCCGGTTCATCGGCTCAACTTTGTTGATCTCATTGTATTTCTCAATGCCCTCAACGCCTTGCTCCCACAGCTTGCCGTAGCGCGCCTCCTGCCAGGCCGCGCTTTCCGTTGCGCGGTAGACTTTGAGGTTCAGCCTGAGCTTGTCCGTCAGCTCGTCGATAAACTGGTAGGTTTCCGGGAACAGGTAGCCGGTATCGGTGAGGATCACCGGTATGTCCGGACGGATCTGATTCACCAGATGCAGGCTGACCGCCGCCTGAATGCCAAAGCTCGACGAGAGCACATAGTCTCCCGGCAGGTTTTCCAGCGCCCACGCCACGCGCCCTTCGGCGTCCAGCTTTTCAAGGTGAGCGTTAGTTTCTGCCAGCGCCAGAATGCGTTCGACTTTTGGCAGGTCATTAAGGGCGTTTAGATCGAGTACGGACATAAGAACCTCTCGTGGTTATTCCCAGAAATCCCTTGCGGGATCGAGCACCGGGCGAATGATGCCCGCACGCACCGTAAAGTCCCCGAAGCCTTCACCCGCTTCGCGCTCTTTTGCCCAGCGCCCGACAAGCACGTCGAGGGAATCGAGAATTTCCGGCTCGGTGATGTTCTCGCGGAACATACGCGGGATACGCGTGCCGATACGGTTACCGCCCAGGTGCAGGTTATAGCGACCCGGCGCTTTACCCACCAGCCCCAGCTCGGCCAGCATCGCGCGACCACAGCCGTTCGGGCAACCCGTCACGCGCATAACAATATGCTCGTCCGGAATACCGTGTTTTTCCAGAATCGCTTCCACTTTGTCGGTGAATGACGGCAGGAAGCGCTCGGCTTCGGCCATCGCCAGCGGACAGGTCGGGAACGATACGCAGGCCATTGAGTTTTCACGCTGCGGCTTCACCGCGTTCATCAACCCGTGCTCGCGCGCCAGCTCTTCAATTCTCGCCTTTTCGCTTTCCGGCACGCTGGCGACGATCAGGTTCTGGTTAGCGGTGATACGGAACTCGCCTTTGTGGATCTTCGCGATTTCCAGCAGGCCGGTTTTCAGCGGACGGCCCGGATAATCCAGAATACGTCCGTTTTCGATGAACAGCGTCAGGTGCCAGTTATTGTCGATGCCTTTCACCCAGCCGATGCGATCGCCGCGGCCGGTAAATTCATAAGGGCGGATCGGCTCAAACGTGATGCCCGCGCGACGCTCCACTTCCTCTTTGAACGTTTCAACGCCCACGCGCTCCAGAGTGTACTTGGTTTTCGCGTTTTTACGGTCGGTACGGTTACCCCAGTCGCGCTGGGTAGTGACCACCGCTTCCGCCACGGCCAGCGTGTGTTCCAGCGGCAGGAAGCCGAACTCGGTCGCGGTGCGGGCGTAGGTTTTCTTGTTACCGTGCTCGATGGACAAACCGCCGCCCACCAGCAGGTTAAAGCCGATCAACTTGCCGTTTTCGGCGATCGCCACGAAGTTCATGTCGTTGGCGTGCAGATCGATGTCGTTCTGCGGCGGGATCACCACCGTGGTTTTGAACTTACGCGGCAGATAGGTCTGGCCGAGGATCGGTTCTTCGTCGGTGGTGGCGACTTTCTCCTGATCGAGCCAGATCTCCGCGTAGGCGCGGGTGCGCGGCAGCAGATGCTCGGAAATTTTCTTCGCCCACTCATACGCTTCGGCGTGCAGCTCGGACTCGTATGGGTTCGAGGTGCAGAGCACGTTACGGTTCATGTCGTTGGCGGTCGCCAGCGCGTCCAGGCCCACGGAGTGCAGCATCTGGTGAACCGGCTTCACGTTCTTCTTCAGAATGCCGTGGAACTGGAAGGTCTGACGGTTGGTCAGGCGAATGCTGCCATAAATCGTGTTTTCACCCGCAAATTTGTCGATCGCCTGCCACTGTTTGGTGGTGATCACTCCCCCCGGCAGACGGCAGCGCAGCAGCATTGCGTGACGCGGCTCCAGCTTCTGTTCCGCACGCTCGGCGCGAATATCGCGGTCGTCCTGCTGGTACATCCCGTGGAAACGGATCAGCAGGAAGTTGTCACCTTTAAAACCGCCGGTCAGGCCGTCATTCAAATCTTCGGCAATGGTACCGCGCAGGTAGTTGCTCTCTACCTTCATGCGCTCGGCATCAGTCAGTTTGCCTTCGACCACCAGTGGGCCAGGATGTTTTTCGCTCATTAGTAGACATCTCGCTGATAACGGCGCTCTACGCGCAGCTCACTTAAAAATTCATCCGCCGTTTCGGCATCCATACCGCCGAATTCGGCAATCACTTCCAGCAGTGCCTGCTCAACGTCCTTCGCCATGCGATTGGCGTCGCCGCAGACATAAATGTGGGCACCGTCATTGATCCAGCGCCACAGCTCTGCGCCCTGTTCGCGCAGTTTGTCTTGTACGTAAACTTTTTCTTTCTGATCGCGGGACCAGGCCAGATCGATGCGGGTCAGTACGCCCTCTTTGACGTAGCGCTGCCACTCCACCTGGTAGAGGAAATCTTCGGTAAAGTGCGGGTTGCCGAAGAACAGCCAGTTTTTACCCGGTGCGCCGTCTGCGGCTCGCTGCTGCATGAAGGCGCGGAACGGCGCAATGCCGGTGCCCGGACCAATCATGATCACCGGCGTTTCCGGGTTCGCCGGCAGGCGGAAGTTGTCGTTGTGCTCGATAAAGACGCGCACCTCGCCCTCTTCTTCCACACGGTCGGCAAGGAAGCTCGACGCCCCGCCCGCCCGCGCGCGGCCTTCGATATCGTAACGCACCACGCCGACGGTGATGTGGACTTCGCTTTCCACTTCAGCCTGAGAGGAGGCGATGGAGTAAAGGCGCGGCGTCAGCGGACGCAGCAGGCCAATCAGCGCGTCGGCATCCAGCTGTGCCGGGGAGAAACGCACCATATCGACAATCGGGGTTGTCGCGGCGTAATGCTGTAACTTCGCCTTATCCCCCACCAGCGGCAGGAGGGACTCGCTGCGCGTTAAGGTGGCGTAGTTTTCCACGATGTTGGCGGTATTGACCGTCAGTTCGAAATGCCACTGGAGCGCCTCGGAAAGCGGCAGCGTTTTGCCTTCTACGGAGACCGGCTCGGTGCCTTTCAGCCACAGCAGTTCGACGAGCTCTTGCACCAGCGCCGGATCGTTCTGATACCAAACGCCCAGCGCGTCGCCAGGCTGATAGCGCACGCCGGCGTCGCCAAGATCGATCTCAATATGGCGCACATCTTTTTCCGAATCGCGGCCGGTGATTTTCTGGTTCACCGACAGGCTCGCCGTCAGCGGACTCTCTTTGGTGTAAGGGCTGGTGTGGATCTCGTTGACGGTGCCCGCTGCGGTAACGGCAGCCTGCGCTGGCGTCTCTTTCGGGACGCGGGCTTTCAGCACCTCAACGATGCGCGCGCGCCATTCGGCGGCGGCGGCCTGGTATTCCACATCAGCGTCTACGCGATCAAGCAGGCGCTCGGCGCCCAGCTCCGCCAGCTTGCTGTCAAAGTCTTTACCGGACTGGCAGAAGAATTCATAGGACGTATCGCCGAGGCCGAACACGGCAAAGGCCGTGCCCTCCAGCTTTGGCGCTTTTTTCGAGAACAGGAACTTGTGCAGCGCGACGGCTTCTTCCGCAGGCTCACCTTCCCCCTGCGTTGAGGCGACGACCACCAGCAGCTTTTCTGACGCGATTTGTTTGAATTTATAATCCCCGGCGTTCACCAGGTTTACGTTCAGCTTCGCGGCGAGCAGGTCATCACGCAGCGCTTCGGCCACGCGACGGGCATTGCCCGTTTGCGAGGCAGAGATCAGCGTAATGGCAGGAATTTCAACGGCAGTTGGCGGTACGCCAGCCACGGCAGCCGGCTGCTGGTTCAACATTCCCCAGAAATAGCCGGAAACCCAGGCGAGCTGGGTGGGTGAAAAATCGGAAGTCGCGGCCTGTAGGCGCGCCAGCTGCTCCGGGTTTAGGGGAAGCAAATTTGAAGGTGTGGCCTGTGTTGTCATGCGTCGTTATGTTCCAGTAGCAAAGCGGACTTTAAGCGAATAAATCCAAACTGAAGATAAGGTTAACGGCGGGGATAATAACAATTAAAGAAGGGATGGAAATAATAAATAACGAAATGGACTAACCTGTTTTAGTTATCGTTCTTAACGATAAAAGCGATTAAATAAATAACTGAAATAAAACAACAAAAGCCGATAAACACCGGGAATACAAGGCGGTGACCGTTCAGAGCCGTTTTAGTTAATGATAAAAATTGTGCTTTCCGGTACTATGCGGCGGTTTTTTCCGCATTCCTGAGAGCTATGATGTCCACCACACTGTTTAAAGATTTCACCTTCGAAGCCGCACACCACCTTCCACACGTTCCTGCCGGGCACAAATGTGGCCGCCTGCACGGACATTCGTTTATGGTGCGTCTTGAAATCACCGGTGAAGTCGATCCCCATACGGGCTGGATCATGGACTTCGCCGAACTGAAAGCCGCGTTTAAGCCGACCTACGATCGTCTTGATCACTACTACCTGAATGATATTCCGGGCCTTGAAAACCCAACCAGCGAAGTGCTGGCGAAATGGATTTGGGATCAGATGAAGCCGCTGGTGCCGCTGCTGAGCGCGGTCATGATCAAAGAGACCTGTACCGCAGGCTGCGTCTATCGCGGGGAGTGAATCTCCTCCGTGTCGCCCTCAAGAGGCACGAGCGGGGTAAACTCGTAGAGCACCAGCGCATTACTCTCCAGTGATTCCGTCATTTGCCAGCCGTCAAAGAGCCGTTCATCGCGTACGGAAAGCGTTGGACGCGCTTTATGGGCTATCCAGCGCCACATCTCTTCGTCAGGGCCGCTTTCGCTGCCGACCCCTTCAAGCAATGGATAGAGCGCGCCGTTGTGCCGATCAAAAAGATGGCACTTGATTCGCCATTTCCCGCGCATTCCCTTCAGGTGTAAATGATACTGCTGGCGAAAGCGCTGGATGAAGGCTTCTTCACTGGAAAGGAGCGGATTAAAAACTACCACATTGCGCAGCAGCAGCTGGTAACCATTGTGATGGCGCGTGAGCAGAACACGCCCGTCGTTTACCAGCACCTCGCCCCGCAGACGTTGCCAGAGCCAGAGTACCCAATAAACAGGACGCGGCAGACCATGGTTATACTGTAGCGCAAGGCTTGATGTATCAATGGTGTCGTTCGCGCGGGCTTCGCCCTGAAGACCCGAATCAAGCCAGAATCCCGCCAGCCAGACCTGCTCCGAAAGTCCGATCAGGTTCTGCATCAGCAGCGCCCCCCGAAAAAACCAGCCGTTTGTCGCCCGCGTACTGCCGGTGAGGGTATTCCAGGAGAGAAGCCAGACCGGAAGCGAACATTTGCGCAGGCGAAGGGCGGCGAGGATCTGGCGGATCTTCAGTATCGGATAATTTTCCGTGGAGGAGAGATCGGTTGGCTCCCGCTGCGCCGGATCGAGAAGTTCATTGGCATCGGCCGAACAGGCAAGAAAATCGGCCTGCATCAGAATGGCTGAGCTGAACAGGGTATCGTCGCCCACGCCCGCGTTGACGGGTGAAAAACGGTGCCATAAACCAAACTTTGCCTGTGGCAGCCAGGTTCGTAATACCTTTTGCTGCGCCAGCCAGACCTGTTCCCGGGCCTCCTCACTCGCCTGTGCTGACCAGTGCATCACAAAGTGCCAGCCCGCGGTGACCTCAGGCGAAAAATGATTAACTGACCGCTGTAAAAAGCGGGTAAGAAGATCGCGACGGGTCGTTACGCCGGTGTGGAGCAGCACCGTCCACTGCTTTTTTGCCAGCCAGGTGAAGATCTGATGCAGATTGTACCAGCAGGCGTAGCCCGCCCTCTGCGCGTCATCCCATCCGGCGGCAAACAGACGGCTGCTCAGAAAAGGCTCGGCGATATCAATTCCCTCAATGGTCAGGGTCTCACCGATGGCCTCCAGATTATGACGAACGTCCTCACGCAGCAAATCGTCGAGCTCGCGCAGGGTAATAACCACCCGCATACGACGCAGCGACGCGGAGAGAGGATTAAGCAGCTCCAGATCCAGACTCTGCTCCTGCTGCGGGTGAACGATGAGCGTCGAGGATCCCCAGCCGCGCGCCACCGGTTCATTGAGCAGGCTGAACAGTTTGTCCACGGGGACCGGATAGTGCTGCTCACGCCTGTCCGTACGAATGCGTGTGGCCTCAGGGTGCTGGCGTCGGGCCTTTCGAAACTCACCCGGGGACATATTGTAAGCATGCCGAAACCGATCGCTCATCATGCGCGTGCTGGCGAACCCCTGCTCAAGCGCAATCTGGTGCAGCGGCCGATTGGTCAGGCGCAGAGCATCAGCCGCCTTTTCCAGCCGCAGGGCGGTGATGTACTGCATGAAACTGCTCCCCACCTCCTTTCGAAAGAGACGAGAAAGCCAGGCTTCAGAGACATATTCACTCGCGGCGATTTCCGCGAGCGTAATGCGGCGGGTATAACTGGCATTGATTCGCTCTATCACCCGGGCGATGCGTTTACTGTGCGCAGAGGAAAGTTCACGGGGCAGCATACGGGCGGGCTGCTGAAACCGGCTGGTCAGCAACAGCAATACCTCGCTCAGCCAGCGGTACGCCTCCAGCCGGTAGCGGTGCGGATCGTTGATGAGCGTGACCACCAGAAGCTGGCGCAACAGATCGCGAAGCGCATCGCACTGCGGCCAGACGCCTCCGGCTTCTGCCGGTACGGCATAATCATGGGCAAAAAAATCCTTGCAGAGCTGGACGACCCAGCGCCCGGAAAGGGTCACGCGCAGGGTGACGTTGGCCATTTCACTCGTGAGCTGCCAGCGCCGATGACGGTTGATGATGGCAAGGGTATTGGCCTCCAGGATCTCACGCCCCACATCGGTGCTCAGCTCTGCCCGCCCTTCCAGCACCCAGAGCAACGTCAGCGTATCGCCTTCATCCTCCACGCACTGGCGAATGTCCTGAATCTCAACCCGGAATTCATCTCCCCGCTGCTCCATCCTCATTCCTCACCAAAGACAAATAATGACCTGCTCTTTTTTGTCATAACTGAATTGTATGAAAAAGAATCAAAATAAAACCGTCGATTTACAACAAAAAAGGGCATTTTCAGGCGGTACGATCGTCATAGACTCGAAATTATCACCGTTTGGCAGAAAAGGGATAACAAAAATGACACATCCAATCATCGAAGCCCTGCGCGGCAACGAAGCTCAGTTCACTGAACTACGCCGCTATTTTCATCAGCATCCTGAAATTGGTTTTGAAGAGCACAACACCAGCGATCGCGTGGCGGCGCTGCTCCAGGAATGGGGTTATGAGGTCCATCGAGGCCTGGCCAAAACCGGCGTGGTCGGCACGCTGAAGGTGGGTAACGGGCATAAACGCCTGGGCCTGCGCGCCGATATGGACGCACTGCCAATGCAGGAAAACAGCGGCAAGGCGTGGAGCAGCACCGTTGAAGGTAAATTCCACGGCTGCGGTCATGACGGTCATACCACTACGCTCCTGTATGCAGCGGAGTACCTGGCACGCACCCGCAATTTTAACGGCACGCTGCACCTTATTTTTCAGCCGGCGGAAGAGCTTCTGTATGGCGGACGCGTCATGCTGGAGGACGGCTTGTTTGATCTGTTCCCCTGCGACCATATTTTTGGCCTGCACAATATGCCGTCACAGCCCGTCGGAAAAATTGGTCTGCGCGATGGCGCCATGATGGCCTCTTCCGACACCCTACATATTGAGGTTAACGGCGTGGGTGGTCACGGCGCGGTGCCAGAACATACCGTTGATGCCACTCTGGTTGCCTGCCATATCACTGTCGCTTTGCAGTCGATTGTTTCGCGCAACATCACCCCCTTCCAGCCTGCCGTCGTTACCGTAGGCAGCATTCAGGCCGGGCATGCACCCAACATTATCAACGACAAGGTATTGATGAAACTGACCGTGCGCACGCTGGATGAACGCGTGCGGCAAACCGTGCTACAGCGCATCCATGATATTGCCGTTGCGCAGGCGGAAAGCTTCAATGCTACGGCCACCATCCGTCACATTAACGGCAGCCCGGTGCTGAAAAACAATCCGCAAGCCAACGAGATGGTGCGCAGCGTCGCCACCGATCTGTTCGGTCAGGATTCCGTCGCGGAGGTGAATGCGTTTATGGGCAGCGAGGACTTTGCATTCATGCTCGAGAAAAATCCCAATGGGTGCTATTTCACGCTTGGCGCCGGGGATGAGCCTGACCGCTGCATGGTGCATAACCCGGGCTACGACTTTAACGACAACATTCTCCTCACCGGCGCGGCGCTGTGGGCCGCACTGACCGAATACTATCTGCGCTGATTCGCACCTTCCCGGGAGGGCACATTATGAGTACCGTTTCCCTGACAGGCACCTCCGCCTACGCCGGTAACGATCGGCTGCTGGCCGGTATCGTCATGAGCGTTCTGACATTCTGGCTCTTTGCCCAGTCGGTTATCAACGTTGTTCCGGCCATGCAGAATAGCCTCGATATTGCCCTCGAAACCCTCACGCTCGCCGTCAGCCTGAGCGCGTTGTTCAGTGGCTGCTTCGTCGTTGCCTGCGGTGGGTTTGCCGATAAGTTTGGGCGCGTGCGCCTGACCATGACGGGCCTGTTCCTGAGCATTATCGGGAGCGGTCTGCTGTTCATTTCATGGGAGCCCGTCCTGTTTCTGTTGGGAAGAGCGATACAGGGGCTGTCAGCGGCCTGCATCATGCCCGCCACGCTGGCGCTGATTAAGACCTGGTATGACGGTAAAGCACGCCAGCGCGCTATCAGCTTTTGGGTTATCGGCTCCTGGGGCGGCAGTGGCCTGAGCTCGTTTGTGGGGGGTGCCATCGCCACCACGCTGGGCTGGCGCTGGATTTTTATTTTCTCCATGGTGGTGGCTCTGGCCGCGCTATTGCTTATCCGCGCCACCCCGGAAAGCCGCAGCCCTGATGCGTGTCGACACAAGCTGGATATCAGCGGCCTGGTGAGTTTTGTTCTTATGCTGGTGCTCTTTAATCTGTTTATCAGCAAAGGACACGGCTGGGGCTGGAGCAGCGGTGTATCGCTTCTGGTGCTGTCTGGCGCAGTGATTGCACTGATGTGCTTTGTCATTACCGGGCGACGGAAAGGCGATGCGGCGCTGATTGACTTTGCCCTGTTTAAAAACCGGGCCTACAGCGCCTCGGTATGCTCAAATTTCCTGCTCAACGGCTGCATTGGCACCATGATGATCGCCAGCATCTGGTTACAGCAAGGGCATCATCTGTCACCGCTACAGACCGGCATGATGACGCTGGGGTATCTGGTCACCGTACTGGCGATGATCCGGGTGGGTGAAAAACTGCTTCAGCGCTACGGCGCGAGGCTACCGATGATGACCGGCCCGCTGCTGACCGCAACGGGTATCACGTTAATTTCATGCACCTTTTTAAGCAAAGAGGTCTACATTGTCACCGTTTTTCTGAGCAACATTTTATTCGGGCTGGGGCTAGGATGTTACGCCACACCCTCAACGGACACGGCGGTGATGAATGCGCCTGAAAATAAAGTGGGCGTGGCTTCAGGGATCTATAAGATGGGCAGTTCTCTGGGCGGGGCTATGGGGATTGCGGTCACCGCATCGCTGTACGCCCTATGGCTGCCGATGGGAGCGGCCAGCGCCGCGCAGTATGCCTTACTTTTCAACAGTGCGATTTGCCTTGGGTCGGCCGTCGTGACCTGGGCATTACTGCCAACGTCAAAAGCCCCGCGTTAAGCGGGGCCACGGAAGTATCAGGCAATGTTCAGATATTTGTGCGTCTGCATCGACAGCCGCCAGTTGCGGGCGATACAGGTTTCAATGCACAGACGGGTCGCATCGTCTTTCTGGCTGATGGGCTGAAGCGCAATCACGCGCTGCTTTTCGTCCGTCAGCGTTGCCAGCAGTTCATCCAGCGCCTCGATGTCGCGCACGCGCCCTACCGGGTGCTTAATTTCATCCGCGCGCTCAAGCGCCTGCGATAGCACGTCGTAACCGCCGCGCATATTCACCTTCGGTGAAACCGTTACCCACGTTGAGTGGGAGCAGCGCACTTCATGGGTGCCGCTGGTTTCGATCTGGCAGCTATAGCCGTTCTTTTCGAGCAGCTCGGTGAGCGGCATCAGATCGTGAATGCAGGGTTCCCCGCCGGTGATCACCACGTGGCGCGCCGTCCAGCCCTGACGACCAATAATGGCCAGCAGATCTTCGGCACTGCCCGCCCCCCATTTATCGCTCTCTTTGGTTTTCGCCAGAATGCTGAACAGCGACACTTCCCGATCTGCGAGCTTATCCCACGTATGTTTGGTATCACACCAGGCGCAGCCAACCGGGCATCCCTGTAAACGTATAAAAATAGCGGGAACGCCGGTAAAGTAACCCTCGCCTTGCAGGGTCTGGAACATCTCGTTAATCGGGTACTGCATAATCTTCTCAGTTAAGGGGATAAACGATAAGTATCGCAGATCCCCGCCGGATGATCATGCTCCATCGGTGCTTTGCGCGCCTATCGCTGCCATAAAACGTCCGGTGATTTGCTGTGGCCGGGTGATTGCGCCCCCGACAACCACCGTATGCGCCCCCAGCGCTAGGCATTTTGCCGCACGCTCGGGGGTGTCCACGTTGCCTTCTGCAATCACCGGAATCGTAACGGCAGCCAGCACCGCTTTCAGAAATGCGCAGTCATTCTCCGGAAGCGAATGGCCCGCCGTTTCCGCCGTGTAGCCGTAGAGCGTGGTGCCGATGCAGTCAAAACCAAGCGCCTGCGCGGTCACGGCCTCCTGCACGGTGGAAATATCAGCCATCAGCAGCAGCGAGGGGTAACGGGCGCGGATCTGCCCGATCAGCGTCTCCAGAGTCTCCCCGCCGGGGCGCTTACGGGCGGTCGCGTCCAGCGCGATGATGTCCGGCGCGACCGCCATCAGCTCATCCACCTCTTTCATCGTCGCGGTGATAAACACCTCGCTATCGGGATAGTCCCGCTTGATGATGCCGATAACCGGCAGCGAAACCAGCCCTTTGATCGCCTCAATGTCCACCACGCTGTTGGCGCGGATCGCAGCGGCCCCGCCCTGCGCCGCCGCCAGCGCCATTCGCGACATAATAAACGGGCTGTGTAAGGGTTCGTTTTCCAGCGCCTGACAGGAGACAACCAGCGTCCCCTTCAGGGTATTCAGTATAGTTTTCATTACGATAACATCTCTTCCACTTCGTTCCTGATGATGGTGACGTGCGGGCCATAGATGACCTGAACGCCGTTACCTCGTACGATGACGCCGCGCGCGCCGGTCGCTTTCAGGGCCGCTTCATTCACCCTGCTGCCCTCTTTTACCGTGACCCGAAGGCGCGTGGCGCAGCAGTCAACGTCTTCAAGATTGTCTTTGCCGCCCAGCCCGGCGATCACCGCTGCGGCGCGCTCGCTTTGCGGTAAGGCTTCGGCGTCGGCCACCGCCTCCCTTTCACGGCCCGGCGTGGCGAAATCAAAGCGGTTAATCAGATAGCGGAAGGTAACGTAGTAGAGGAAGAACCACGGCACGCCCACCAGCGGGACGAACATCCAGTTGGTTTTCGCCTCCCCCTGCAAAATGCCGAACAGCACAAAGTCAATAAAGCCGCCGGAGAAGGTTTGCCCGATGGTGATATGCAGCATGTGCGCGAGCATAAACGCCAGCCCGTCAAACAGCGCATGAATGACGTACAGCACCGGCGCAATAAACAGGAATGAGAACTCGATGGGCTCGGTAATGCCCGTCAGGAAAGAGGTTAACGCCGCTGACAGCAGCAGCCCGGCTACGCGCTTTTTGTTCTCAGGTTTAGCCGTGTGGTACATCGCCAGGCAGGCACCGAGCAGGCCAAACATCATCGTGATAAAGCGCCCGGACATGAAGCGCGACGTGCCTTCATAGAAGTGTTGGGTGTTCGGGTCGGCGAGCTGAGCGAAGAAGATACGCTGCGTCCCCTCAACCAGGTGTCCGTTAACGATTTCACTGCCGCCGAGCGCGGTGGTCCAGAACGGCAGATAAAAGATGTGGTGCAGACCAAACGGGCCAAGCATCCGCAGGATAAAACCGTACAGCAGGGTGCCCAGATAGCCGGTGGCATCCACCAGACCGCCGAGGCCAAAGATCAGCTTCTGGAAGTGCGGCCAGACAACGGTCATGAGCGCCCCGACGAGTATCGCCGCCAGCGAGCTGATAATCGGAACAAAGCGCGAGCCGCCAAAGAAGCCCAGGAACTGCGGAAGCGCGATTTTGTTAAACCGATGGTGTAGCGCGCAGGTCACCAGACCAATAACCACGCCGCCAAACACGCCGGTTTCCAGCGTCTGAATGCCCAGCGTCATGCCCTGCCCTGCGGCACCCGGATTTTCAAGAGCCAGCTTTCCGGTCAGGATCAGCAGGGCGTTGATGGTGGCGTTCATCACCAGAAACGCGAGCAGGGCCGCCAGCCCCGCCGTGCCTTTATCGTTTTTCGCTAACCCAACGGCAACCCCAACGGCGAACAGCACGGACAGGTTCGCAAACACAATCGAACCCGCACTGCTCATGATGGTGAAGATGGCCTGTAGCCAGCCCACGTTTAAAAATGGGTAGGCCGTGAGGGTATTGGGGTTCGACAGCGCCCCGCCGATCCCCAGTAATAGCCCCGCCGCCGGCAAAACGGCGATGGGCAGCATAAACGATTTACCGAAGCGCTGCGCTTTTTCAAACCATCCGCCGGAAGAAGCGCCGCTGAACATGTGCATCATTTTTTTTATCCTCTGGTGCAATGATGAAAATTTTTATCACAATAAAAATTAAAAGTGAAAATTATCATCAAAAATCCAGGAGGTGGATCATACTTTTTCGAAATTGCTGGCATCTCTCCCCCGATTTCCGCCACACTAGTCGACAGAGAAACGCATTAAGGATCTAGCATGTCAGACCATGAAAACCTGCTGCTGAAGTTACGCCAGGAGGCTTCCGGATACAGCCCGACGCAACAAAAGCTGGGGGAGTTTGTTCTCAACGATCCTGCGCGGGTGCTGTACCTGACGATCACCGAACTGGCGCGCGAAAGTCACACCAGCGAAGCCAGCGTGACGCGCCTGTGCCGGACGCTGGGCTGTAAGGGATATAACGAATTTAAAATGGCGCTGGCGCTGGATATTCAGCAGGGCCAGCCCGCACGTCAGGCCGGGGATGAAATCGATAACGTCGTGGATGAATCCGTGCAGGCCCTACAGGATACCGCCAGGCTCCTCGACAGAGCGCTGCTGGAAAAGGCCGCGCAGGCGCTGCATCAGGCGCGGTCGGTGCAGATTTACGGGGTGGCCGCCAGCGCGATCCTCGGGGAATATCTGCATTACAAGCTCCTGCGGCTGGGCAAACCCGCGCAGCTGTTTAGCGATATGCATCGCGCCGCCATGAATGCGGCAACGCTGTCTGACGAGACGCTGGTGGTCGCTATCTCAAGTTCGGGATCGACCCGCGATTTACTCCACGTCGTGAAGCTAGCCCGCAAACGCGGCGTGCAGGTGCTGGCGCTCAGCAATACGCCACGCAGTCCGCTGGCGTCCCTCAGCGATATGCTGCTGGTTGCGGCAAAGCCCGAGGGGCCGCTGAGCGCGGGTGCGCTGAATGCCAAAGTTGGCGTCATGCTGCTTATCGAGCTGCTTACCACTTCCCTTATCGCCATCGATGGCCGTTACGGCGACGTGAGTCAGCAAACGGCCAGCGCAACGCTACCGCTTCTGTTATAGAAAACAAAAAACCCGCCGAAGCGGGTTTTTTTATTGAAATGAAAGCTCAGGCTTATGCCTGACCTTTGATCTCTTTACGGCCGTTGTATGGTGCTTTTTCGCCCAGCGCTTCTTCGATACGAATCAGCTGGTTGTATTTAGCAACACGGTCAGAACGGCTCATAGAACCGGTTTTGATCTGGCCAGCAGCGGTACCAACAGCCAGGTCGGCAATGGTCGCGTCTTCAGTTTCGCCAGAACGGTGAGAGATAACAGCGGTGTAGCCAGCGTCTTTCGCCATTTTGATCGCAGCCAGCGTTTCGGTCAGAGAACCGATCTGGTTGAATTTGATCAGGATGGAGTTAACGATGCCTTTCTCGATGCCTTCTTTCAGGATCTTGGTGTTGGTTACGAACAGATCGTCACCAACCAGCTGGATTTTGTCGCCCAGTACTTTGGTCTGGTAAGCAAAACCATCCCAGTCAGACTCGTCCAGACCGTCTTCGATAGACACGATTGGGTACTGTTTGGTCAGGTCTTCCAGGAAGTGAGTGAACTCTTCGGAGGTGAACGCTTTGTTGCCTTCGCCAGCCAGAACGTATTTACCGTCTTTGTAGAATTCAGATGCCGCGCAGTCCATCGCCAGGGTGATGTCTTTGCCCAGCTCGTAGCCTGCTGCTTTAACCGCTTCAGCGATAACAGCCAGTGCTTCTGCGTTAGAACCCAGGTTTGGCGCGTAGCCACCTTCGTCACCAACAGCAGTGTTCATACCTTTAGCTTTCAGAACTTTAGCCAGGTTGTGGAACACTTCAGAACCCATACGAACCGCTTCTTTCAGGGTTTTCGCGCCAACTGGCTGAATCATGAATTCCTGAATATCAACGTTGTTGTCTGCGTGCTCACCACCGTTGATGATGTTCATCATTGGTACAGGCATGGAGTATTTGCCTGGGGTGCCGTTCAGTTCAGCGATGTGCTCGAACAGTGGCATACCTTTAGCAGCCGCGGCTGCTTTGGCGTTCGCCAGGGAAACCGCCAGGATTGCGTTCGCACCGAAGTTAGATTTGTTTTCAGTACCGTCCAGATCGATCATGATCTTGTCGATGCCAGCCTGATCTTTGGCATCTTTGCCAATGATAGCCTGAGCAATAGGACCGTTAACAGCGCCAACCGCTTTCAGTACGCCTTTGCCCATGAAACGGGATTTGTCGCCATCACGCAGTTCCAGCGCTTCGCGGGAACCTGTAGAAGCACCTGATGGAGCTGCTGCCATACCGACGAAACCACCTTCCAGATGAACTTCGGCTTCAACGGTCGGGTTACCACGGGAGTCGATGATTTCACGACCGATGACTTTAACGATTTTGGACATTAGATTTTCCTCAGTACAAGTTAAACTAAAACTCCAGACAAACAACGCGTACCAGGGGTACGCGTTGCCGTTCTAACTTTTTTTACTTCGCCTGACGCTTCTGGTACTCGCTGGCGGCTTTCACAAAGCCGGCAAACAGCGGATGTCCGTCACGCGGCGTTGAAGTAAATTCCGGGTGGAACTGGCAAGCAACGAACCACGGATGGTTAGGCACTTCGATGATCTCGACTAACTGATCGTCCCCGGAGCGGCCCGCAACACGCAGGCCCGCAGCTTCAATTTGTTTCAACAACATGTTGTTGACTTCATAGCGGTGACGATGGCGCTCGGTGATGACCGGCTCGCCGTAGAGCTGGCGAACTACGCTATCGTCGGACAGCTGGCAGGCCTGTGCGCCAAGACGCATGGTGCCACCCAGATCGCTCTTCTCGGTACGGACTTCGACGTTACCGTCTTCGTCGCGCCATTCCGTAATCAGCGCCACGACAGGGTACTTACAGTCTGGCACAAATTCCGTAGAGTTCGCGTTTTCCATTCCCGCTACGTTGCGCGCAAATTCGATCAGCGCAACCTGCATACCCAGGCAGATGCCGAGGTATGGAATATTGTTTTCACGCGCATAGCGTGCAGTGGCGATCTTGCCTTCAACACCGCGGTAGCCAAAGCCGCCAGGGATGAGGATAGCGTCCAGATCTTTCAGAATTTCGACGCCGCGCGTTTCAACATCCTGCGAATCAATCAGCTTGATGTTCACGGAGACGCGATTCTTCAGACCACCGTGCTTCAGCGCTTCGATAACTGACTTATAGGCGTCCGGCAGTTCAATGTACTTACCGACCATACCGATAGTCACTTCGCCGCCCGGATTGGCTTCTTCGTAAATCACCTGCTCCCATTCAGACAGGTTAGCTTCCGGACAGTTCAAGCTGAATCGTTTACAAATATAATCGTCCAGACCCTGAGATTTCAACAGGCCCGGGATTTTATAAATGGAATCGACGTCTTTCATTGAAATAACGGCTTTTTCAGGCACGTTACAGAACAATGCAATTTTCGCACGTTCGTTCGCCGGAATAGCGCGATCGGAGCGGCAAACCAGGATGTCTGGCTGAATACCGATAGAGAGCAGCTCTTTAACGGAGTGCTGAGTCGGTTTGGTTTTCACTTCACCCGCGGCTGCCATGTATGGCACCAGCGTCAGGTGCATGAACAGCGCGTGTTCGCGTCCAATATCTACCGCCAGCTGACGAATCGCTTCGAGGAACGGCAGGGATTCGATATCCCCTACAGTACCGCCGATTTCAACCAGCACAACGTCGTGCCCTTCGCCACCGGCGAGGACGCGTTCTTTGATAGCGTTAGTGATGTGTGGGATAACCTGCACGGTTGCGCCCAGATAGTCACCGCGGCGCTCTTTACGCAGCACGTCGGAGTAGATGCGGCCAGTCGTAAAGTTGTTACGACGGGTCATTTTGGTACGGATGAAACGCTCGTAGTGGCCAAGATCCAGATCGGTTTCAGCGCCGTCTTCAGTAACGAACACTTCCCCGTGTTGGGTTGGGCTCATGGTGCCAGGATCGACGTTGATGTACGGATCCAGTTTCATCATGGTCACATTGAGGCCACGGGCTTCAAGAATGGCTGCGAGGGAGGCTGCGGCAATGCCTTTACCCAGAGAGGATACGACCCCGCCGGTCACAAAAATATAGTTCGTTGTCATGCTGAACCTGAGAAGTTAGGGTGAAACGATGGAATAACCAGGACGGGAAAGTAGTATACCCGAACACGACGAGCGCCACAAACTTTCATTCTCCGTCTCCTTCCCAGGCCATGACAAACATAAGGAGTGAGAAAATAGCCCCTTTTGGGTAAATGTTTTTGACGCAAATCAAGCGCTTGTCATTTAAAAAATCACACAAATTGCGCTTGATCGCAAAATTTCGTTAGAGATCATGTTCCTGGCGTTTTACTTCCTGCCAGACTTCTTCCATCGCCTCGAGGTCAATGCCGCTCATTTCCAGGCCACGCGAGGCCACAATCCGCTCTACTTCACGAAAGCGTCGTTCGAATTTCAGGTTGGCTTTTTGCAGCGCGGTTTCCGCTTTTACCCCTAAATGGCGAGAAAGGTTGACGGTTGCAAACAGCAGATCGCCCATCTCCTCTTCCAGCTTTGCTTCATCCACAACGGCCTGCTGCGCTTCGTGCATCACTTCGTCGATCTCTTCGTGCACTTTTTCCAGCACCGGGCCAAGAGAGTGCCAGTCAAATCCAACCGCCGAGCAGCGCTTTTGAATTTTGTGGGCGCGCATCAGCGCGGGCAGGCTCAGGGGAATGTCGTCCAGCGCCGAGTGCTGGGATTTTTCAGCGCGTTCGGCGCTTTTAATCTGCTCCCAGCGCGCCAGCACTTCCGCACTGTTGCCTGCGGTGGCGTCGCCAAAGATATGCGGATGACGACGCTCCAGCTTGTCGCTGATAGCGGCGCAGATATCGTCAAAGTTAAAGCGCCCTTCTTCCTGCGCCATCTGGGCGTAGAACACCACCTGGAAAAGCAGATCGCCCAGCTCGCCGCGCAGGTCGTCGAAATCTTCGCGCGAAATCGCGTCCAGCACTTCGTAAGTCTCTTCCAGCGTGTAAGGCGCGATGGTGGCGAAAGTCTGCTCTTTGTCCCACGGGCAGCCGTTTTCCGGGTCGCGAAGACGTTTCATGATGCCTAGCAGGCGGTCGATTTGAGTCATAGTTCTGTCCTGATGTCAAAATGCCGGGTGGCGGCGTTGCCTTACCCGGCCTACAGAAAAGGATGGTTAGCCACCGTGCAGACGACGCGCGTCAATCACATCCGGCACCTGGTTCAGTTTGCCGAGCACGCGGCCCAGCACCTGGAGGTTGTAGATTTCGATGGTCATATCGATAGTGGCAAGCTGCTCGCGGGTATCGCTGCGGCTGGCAACGCCCAGCACGTTAACCTTCTCGTTAGCGAGAATAGTGGTGATGTCGCGCAGCAGGCCGCTGCGGTCGTTGGCGGTAACGCGCACCACCAGCGAGTAGCCGGCCGAGTAGCTTTCCCCCCAGACGGCTTCCACGATACGTTCCGGCGCATGCGATTGCAGCTCTGCAAGCTGGTCACAGTCGGAGCGGTGAATCGAGATCCCGCGCCCCTGCGTGATGAAGCCGACAATATCGTCCCCCGGGATAGGCTGGCAGCAGCGGGCAATATGGTGCATCAGGTTACCCACCCCTTCGACCACCACGCGGCCATTATCCTTGCTGCGCTGCTGCGGAGCGTAGGTTTTCTGCTGGAGCTGCTTCAGCGCTGCGGCATCCTGCTCTGCCGCGCTTGGCTTGTTGAACTGCGCTTGCAGGAAGTTGACCATCTGGTTCAGGCGAATATCACCCCCGCCAATGGCCGCCAGCAGCTCGTCCAGCTCGTTGAAGTTGTAGCGCGGCAGCAGGAATTTCTCCGCCTCTTTCAGGCTTATCCCGATATGCTCCAGCTCGTCGTCAAGGATCTGGCGACCGGCAAGGATATTCTTGTCCCGATCCTGCTTGCGGAACCAGGCGTGAATTTTAGAGCGCCCGCGGCTGGTGGTAACGTAACCGAGGTTCGGATTAAGCCAGTCGCGGCTTGGGTTTGGCTGCTTCTGGGTGATGATTTCAATCTGGTCACCCATCTGTAGCTGGTAGGTAAACGGTACGATGCGCCCTCCGATCTTCGCCCCGATGCAACGGTGCCCCACGTCGCTGTGAATGTGGTAGGCGAAATCGAGCGGCGTGGAGCCTGCCGGTAAATCCACCACATCCCCTTTCGGGGTAAAGACGTAGACGCGATCGTCGAAGACCTGGCTGCGCACTTCATCGAGCATTTCGCCAGAGTCGGCCATCTCTTCCTGCCACGCAATCAGCTTACGCAGCCAGGCGATACGATCCTCGTGACCGGAGCGACCGCCGCCGGAGGTGCCCTCTTTGTATTTCCAGTGCGCCGCCACGCCCAGCTCGGCGTCTTCGTGCATCTGTTTGGTACGGATCTGAATTTCCACCGTTTTGCCGCCAGGGCCGAGCACCACGGTGTGGATGGACTGATAGCCATTCGGTTTCGGGTTCGCGACATAGTCGTCGAACTCGTCCGGCAGATGGCGAAAATGGGTGTGCACGATCCCCAGCGCGGCGTAGCAGTCCTGCAAACGTTCCGCCACGATACGTACGGCGCGCACGTCGAACAGCTCGTCAAAGGCGAGGTGTTTCTTCTGCATTTTGCGCCAGATGCTGTAGATGTGCTTCGGACGCCCGTAGACCTCGGCGCGCACATTCTCCTCTTTCATTGACTGGCGCAGCCCGCTGACAAATTCATCGATATAGTGCTCGCGGTCGATGCGGCGTTCGTGCAGCAGTTTTGCAATGCGTTTGTATTCCGCCGGATGCAGGTAGCGGAAGCAGTAATCTTCCAGCTCCCACTTCAGTTGCCCGATACCCAGGCGGTTCGCCAGCGGCGCATAGATATTCGTACACTCTTTGGCGGCCAGGACGCGCTCGTCTTCCGGCGCATCCTTCACTTCGCGCAGATGGGCTACCCGTTCCGCCAGCTTGATCACCACGCAGCGGAAATCATCCACCATCGCCAGCAGCATCCGGCGGACGTTATCCACCTGCTCGGAAGAGACAGAATCCGTTTGCGCGGCCTTCAGTTGACGGATGGCGGCCATATCGCGCACGCCGTGGATCAGCGCCACGACGGACTGGCCGACGCTTTCACGCAGCACGTCTTCCGTCACCACGTTCGCATCCGCCAGGGGGAACAGCAGTGCGGCCTGTAGCGTTTCGATATCCATGTTCAGCATGGACAGAATTTCGACCATCTCCACGCCGCGCCACAACAGCAGTTCAGCGTCCGGATGCCCCTGCGTTGTGCGTAAACAATAGGCCCAGGTTTCGGTTAAGCGTTCACACGACTGCTGGCTGGAAATCCCCAGACTTGCGATCCATTTTTGAGGGTCAAACTCACCAGCTTTATTTAAATGTGCACTTCTTACCGCAACCATCGTCCTCTCCTTTAGGGACAAGGGCCTGTCGAAGTCGACAAGCCAAACTCATTAGATGTGCTCGAACAACACCATCGATTCCAGATGTCCAGTGTGCGGGAACATGTCCAGCATTGCCAGACGCCGAATCTGGTAACCCCCGCTCAATAATGCTTCACTGTCACGGGCGAGCGTCGCCGGATTACAGGAAACATAGACCACGCGCTCAGGCGCGAGTTTAATTATATGCTGCATCACACCCGGCGCACCCGCGCGCGCCGGATCAAGCAGGATCTTATCAAAGCCCTGCTTAGCCCACGGTTGCCGCGTGACATCATCCTCAAGATTTTGATGAAAGAATGTCACATTTTGCAAGCCGTTCTGCCGGGCGTTCTCCTGGCCTTTCGCCACCAGCGCCTCAACCCCCTCCACGCCGACCACGCTTGCTGCTTTGCGGGCCAGCGGCAGGGTAAAGTTCCCCATACCGCAGAACAGATCGAGCACCCGATCGGTGGGCTGTACGTCAAGCCATGCCAGCGCATTCGCCACCATCTGCTGGTTTACGCCGTCGTTGACCTGGATAAAATCCCGCGGGCTGAACGTTAAGCGTAGTCCGTCTGACGCATACCAGGGCGCTTCTCCGCTGACCTGCTCAAGTATCTCGCTTTGCGGCGCAAGGAAAAGCGCAAGCTCATGAGAATGCGAAAAGCGTTCCAGTTTTTCGCGATCGTCCGGTGAGAGCGGCGCGGTGTGGCGCAGCACCATCAGCGGGCCGCTGTTGGCCAGCACCAGTTCGACATGCCCCAGCGAACGCACCCCGTCCAGCGATGCAAGACAGTGGTGCACATCCGGCAGCAGCGCCTCAAGTTGGGGCACCAAAACAGGGCACTGCGTGATGGAGACGATATCGCTGGAGCCAGCCTTGCGAAACCCCATCTCCAGCCGTTCGGTTTTTGGCTGATAGCTGAGGCTCAGGCGAGCACGGCGACGGTAGCCCCACGGCTGGTCAGACACGATGTCACTGACGTCATGTTTTAGCAGGCGGGCCAGCGCGCTGCTTTTACTTTTTTGCTGTAATTCTGTGCTGGCATGCTGTTGCTGACAGCCACCGCAGACGCCAAAATGGGGGCAGCGAGGCGTCACGCGTTCCGGGCTAACGTTAAGACGGCGCTTAACCTGGCCGCGCGCATACTGGCGTTTGTCTTCCGTCAGCGTAATGTCTGCGCGTTCTCCGGGCAGCAAACCGGTGATGAATAGCGTCTTGCCGTTATGGCGCGCCACCCCCTGACCGAAAGGATCGAGGTCCGTGGCTTCAACAGTTATGATCTGACGCGTCGTCACGCGTCGTTTTGCAGAGTAGAATTGCGCCATCGCCGAGATTGTTCTCAAATAAACATAATTAGCCTGATTGTCCCATAACGGAACTCCATGACCAACTACAGCCTGCGCGCACGCATGATGATTTTGATCCTCGCTCCTACCGTTCTCATCGGTTTGCTGCTGAGCATTTTCTTTGTGGTGCATCGCTATAACGATTTGCAGAGGCAGCTTGAAGATGCCGGGGCCAGCATTATCGAACCCCTGGCCGTCTCCAGCGAGTACGGCATGAACCTGCAAAACCGCGAATCCATTGGTCAGTTAATCAGCGTGCTGCACCGCCGACATTCAGAGATCGTGCGCGCCATTTCCGTTTACGACGAACATAACCGCCTGTTCGTTACCTCGAATTTTCATCTGGATCCCACGTCGCTGAAAATCCCGGAAGGTACTCCCTTCCCGCGTCATCTCACGGTCCTGAGGCGCGGCGATATCATGATCCTGCGCACGCCGATTATCTCGGAAAGCTATTCACCCGATGAATCAGCCCAGTCAGATGCGAAGTCCAGCAATAATATGCTGGGATACGTAGCGCTGGAGCTGGATCTCAAGTCGGTGCGGCTCCAGCAGTACAAAGAAATATTCATTTCCGGCGTGATGATGCTGTTCTGTATCGGCATTGCGCTGATCTTCGGCTGGCGATTGATGCGCGACGTCACGGGGCCTATCCGCAACATGGTGAATACCGTTGACCGGATCCGCCGGGGTCAGCTCGACAGCCGCGTGGAAGGCTTTATGCTCGGCGAGCTCGATATGCTAAAAAATGGCATCAACTCGATGGCGATGTCGCTGGCGGCCTATCATGAAGAGATGCAGCACAACGTTGATCAGGCAACCTCCGACCTGCGCGAAACGCTGGAGCAGATGGAGATCCAGAACGTGGAGCTGGATCTGGCGAAAAAACGCGCTCAGGAGGCGGCTCGTATTAAGTCTGAGTTCCTGGCGAACATGTCGCACGAGCTGCGAACGCCGCTGAACGGGGTGATCGGCTTCACCCGCCTGACGCTTAAAAGCGAGCTGAATCCAACCCAGCGTGACCACCTGCATACCATTGAACGATCGGCCAACAACCTGCTGACCATCATTAACGACGTGCTGGACTTCTCGAAGCTGGAAGCGGGCAAGCTGATTCTGGAGAGTATTCCGTTCCCGCTGCGCAGCACCCTGGATGACGTGGTCACGCTGCTTGCCCACTCCTCGCATGATAAGGGGCTGGAGCTGACGCTCAATATCAAAAACGACGTGCCGGATAACGTTATTGGCGACCCACTCCGCCTGCAACAGGTCATCACCAATCTGGTGGGCAATGCGATCAAATTCACCGAGAGCGGCAACATTGACATTCTGGTCGAAAAACGGGCGCTCAGTAATAACAAGGTCCAGATTGAGGTGCAGATCCGGGATACCGGCATCGGCATTCCGGAGCGCGATCAGTCGCGTCTGTTCCAGGCGTTCCGCCAGGCCGATGCGAGCATTTCCCGTCGTCACGGCGGAACGGGCCTGGGGCTAGTGATCACCCAAAAGCTGGTGAAAGAGATGGGAGGCGATATCTCCTTCCACAGCCAGCCTAACCGGGGCTCGACCTTCTGGTTCCATATCAATCTCGACCTTAATCCGAACGTCCAGACCGACGGTCCGGTCACCGACTGCCTGAAAGGGATGCGTCTTGCCTATGTGGAACCGAATGCCGCCGCAGCGCAGTGTACGCTGGATGTGTTAAGCACTACGCCGCTGGAGGTGGTTTACAGCCCGACCTTCTCCGCGCTGGCGAACGATCATTACGATATCCTTTTGATGGGTATTCCGGTGACGTTTACCGGAGAGCTCACCATGCAGCAGGAACGCCTGGCGAAGGCGGCCTCAATGACGGACTACCTGCTGCTGGCTCTGCCGTGCCACGCCCAGCTTAATGCCGAAGAGCTGAAAAACGACGGGGCGGCGGCGTGTCTGCTGAAACCCCTCACCGCCACACGGCTGTTACCCGCGTTGACCGAATATTGTCGTCTGACGAATCAGCCCCTGCCGCTGGCGAACGACGAACGTAAGCTCCCGATGACGGTGATGGCTGTGGACGATAACCCGGCCAACCTGAAGCTAATTGGCGTGCTGCTTGAGGATCAGGTTCAGCATGTTGAGCTGTGTACCAGCGGCGCCGAAGCCGTAGAGCAGGCCAAACAGATGCAGTTTGACCTGATCCTGATGGACATTCAGATGCCGGGCATGGATGGCATCCGCGCCTGCGAGCTGATTCGCCAGCTTCCGCACCAGCAGCAGACGCCGGTGATTGCCGTGACGGCGCACGCGATGGCGGGACAAAAAGAGAAGCTGCTGGGTGCGGGCATGAACGATTATCTGGCGAAACCGATCGACGAAGAGAAGCTGCATAGCCTGCTGCTGCGCTACAAGCCGGGTCACATTGGCGGGACATACACCATTTCAGCTGAATCACCGGAAATCAGCGTCAACCAGAATGCCACGTTTGACTGGCAACTGGCGCTGCGGCAGGCGGCGGGCAAAGCCGATCTGGCGCGCGAGATGCTGCAAATGCTGGTGGACTTCCTGCCTGAGATTCGAAATAAGGTAGAAGAACAGCTGGTGGGTGAAAACCCTGAAGGGCTGCTGGAGGCTATCCATAAACTGCACGGCAGCTGCGGCTACAGCGGTGTGCCGCGGCTGAAAAATCTCTGCCAGCTGCTTGAACAGCAGCTCCGCGCGGGTACGCCGGAATCAGATCTTGAACCGGAATTTCTGGAGCTGCTGGACGAGATGGACAACGTGACGCGGGAAGCGATGAAGGTGTTGGGGAACTAAGACAATAGCCCGGTGGCGCTTCGCTTACCGGGCCTACAGGAGCACGATCGTTAACGCGAAATACCCTGCCCCACCTTCATGACCGCCGCAATATTCCTTGCGGCCATCTGCACGTTCTGTTGCGCATTTTCCAGCGCGTCCTCCAGGGAACAGATGGTGTAAATCACGCTGAATACGGCATCCAGCCCGTGCTCATGCACCACGCCAACGTCCGCCGTCAGGCTGCCAGCAATGCCGATAACCGGTTTGTTGTAGCGTTTCGCGACTCTCGCTACGCCAACGGGCACTTTGCCGTGGATCGTCTGGCTGTCGATACGCCCTTCGCCCGTGATCACCAGATCGGCGTTCGCGACCTGTTCATCAAGATGCAGCGCATCGGTGACAATCTCAATGCCCTGACGAAGCTGCGCACCGCAAAAAGCGTACAGCGCCGCCCCCATCCCGCCAGCCGCACCGCCGCCCGCCAGGTTTAAAACGTCAATATCCAGATCCCGGGCGATGATTTTTGCGAAATGCGCAAGCGCGTCGTCCAGCGTCCTGACCATTTCCGACGTCGCCCCTTTCTGAGGCCCGAATACCGCAGACGCGCCAGCCTCGCCGATCAGAGGGTTGGTCACATCGCAGGCCACTTCGATTCGGCAGGATGCCAGCCGCTTGTCCAGCCCGCTGAGATCGATATGAGCAAGGCTAGCCAGTTCACCGCCGCCCGGCCCAACATGCTGCGCTTTAGCATCCAGCAGTTTTCCCCCCAGCGCCTGCACCATGCCCGCGCCACCGTCATTGGTCGCGCTGCCCCCAATGCCGATAATGATATGCTTAACGCCCGCGTCCAGGGCATGACGGATGAGTTCCCCGGTACCCCACGAGGTGGTGATTAACGGGTTACGCTTTGCCGGAGCAACAAGCTCCAGGCCGCTCGCGGCCGCCATTTCGATAAACGCGCTTTTCCCGTCTCCGGATAACCCGAAAAACCCTTCCACGCGTTCACCCAAAGGCCCGGTAACAGGAATATGGACAAGGCGCCCCTGCGTGGCGGCCACCATGGCCTCCACCGTCCCTTCGCCACCATCGGCAACCGGTAATTTGACGTATTCCGCTGAGGGGAAGATTTCGCGAAAACCGACCTCTATCGCTGTCGCCACCTCAAGCGCGCTCAAGCTTTCCTTATACGAGTCCGGAGCGATAACAATTTTCATAAGCCATCCTTACGCATGTTAGTTACGTTAAGCATACACCACGTAAGGGACCGCTCATGGGAGCGGTCCCAATGCGCTTATCGTACCATGCACGGACGTTTATTGTCGAATGACCACTCAGGGATCAGGTACTGCATCGCCAGCGCATCATCACGTGCGCCCAGGCCGTGTTTCTGATACAGCTCGTGCGCTTTCATGACCTGATCCATATCCAGCTCAACGCCCAGACCCGGCGTGGCGGGAACCTGCACCATGCCCCCCTTGATCTCAAATGGTCGTTTGGTCAGACGCTGGTTGCCCTCCTGCCAGATCCAGTGGGTGTCGATGGCGGTAATGCTGCCCGGCGCAGCGGCCGCCACGTGGGTGAACATCGCCAGCGAAATGTCGAAATGGTTGTTGGAGTGCGAGCCCCAGGTCAGGCCAAACTCGTGGCACATCTGCGCCACGCGAACCGAGCCCTGCATCGTCCAGAAGTGCGGATCTGCCAGCGGAATATCCACCGATTGCAGCGAGAGCGTGTGCCCCATCTGACGCCAGTCGGTTGCGATCATGTTCGTGGCGGTTGGCAGTCCGGTGGCGCGACGGAACTCCGCCATCACTTCACGTCCGGAGAAACCCTGCTCTGCACCGCACGGATCTTCCGCGTAGGCCAGCACGCCCTTGAGCTGCTTGCCAATGCCGATCGCTTCATCAAGAGACCAGGCGCCGTTCGGATCCAGCGTGACGCGCGCCTGCGGGAAACGCTTCGCCAGCGCGGTAATCGCCTCCGCCTCTTGTTCACCGGCCAGCACGCCGCCCTTCAGTTTGAAGTCGTTGAAGCCATATTTTTCATACGCCGCTTCCGCCAGACGCACCACCGCGTCCGGCGTCATCGCTTCATCGTGGCGCACGCGATACCAGTCGCATTTTTCGTCCGGCTGGCTCTGGTACGGCAGCGGGGTGAGGTTGCGGTTGCCGATAAAGAACAGGTAACCGAGCATTTCCACTTCGCTGCGCTGCTGCCCGTCCCCCAGCAGGGAGGCAACGTTGACGCCCAGATGCTGGCCTAACAAATCCAGCATCGCGGCTTCAATGCCTGTGACCACGTGGATAGTGGTGCGAAGATCAAACGTTTGCAGACCACGGCCACCCGCATCGCGATCGGCAAAGGTGTTACGCACGCTGGTCAGCACATTTTTGTACTCGCCCAGCGCTTTACCCACCACCAGCGGAATGGCGTCCTCCAGCGTTTTGCGGATCTTCTCCCCGCCCGGGATTTCACCCACACCGGTGTGTCCTGAGTTGTCCTTGATCACCACGATATTACGGGTGAAGAACGGCGCGTGTGCGCCGCTCAGGTTCATCAACATGCTGTCATGTCCCGCGACGGGAATAATCTGCATGGAGGTAACGACAGGAGTAGAAAATGTGCTCATCGTTCGATCCTTTTTTCAGTGACGTCCAAAAACAGGGCGCTTACGGTCAAATGTCCAGCCGGGGATAAGGTACTGCATCGGGCCCGCGTCGTTGCGCGCGCCGCCCGGCAATTTTTTATACGCTTCATGCGCCTTGTGGATCTGATCCCAGTCAAGCTCCACGCCCAGCCCCGGCGCATCCGGTACGGCAATGGTGCCGTTTTTGATTTCAAGTGGATTTTTGGTCAGGCGCGCTTCGCCCTCCTGCCAGATCCAGTGGGTGTCGATGGCGGTCGGGTTGCCCGGCGCCGCCGCGCCAACGTGGGTAAACATCGCCAGCGAAATGTCGAAATGGTTATTGGAGTGGCAGCCCCAGGTGAGTCCCCATTCATCGCACAGCTGCGCCACGCGCACCGCGCCGGAAAGGGTCCAGAAGTGCGGGTCTGCCAACGGAATGTCCACCGCATTCAGCATCACCGCGTGCCCCATTTCGCGCCAGTTGGTGGCGATCATGTTGGTTGCGACCGGGAGTCCGGTGGCGCGGCGGAATTCCGCCATCACCTCGCGGCCAGAGAAGCCCTGCTCCGCGCCGCACGGATCTTCCGCGTAGGTCAGCACGTCGCCCAGCCCTTTGCACAGCGCGATAGCTTCATCGAGCAGCCATGCGCCGTTCGGATCGACGGTGATGCGCGCCTCCGGGAAGCGTTTTTTCAGCGCCCGTACGCTGTCAATCTCCTGCTCACCCGGCAGGACGCCGCCTTTCAGCTTGAAGTCCTTAAAGCCGTAGCGATCCTGCGCCGCCTCTGCCAGGCGTACCACCGCCTCAGCGGTGAGCGCTTCCTGATGACGCAGGTGATACCACTCGTGGCTGCCCGGCGAGCGTTCCAGATACGGCAGATCGGTTTTAGTCCGGTCGCCAATGTAGAACAGATAGCCCAGCACCGTTACCGCATCACGCTGTTTGCCAGGCCCCAGCAGCTCGCAGACGGGCACGTTCAGCGCCTTGCCCAGTAAATCAAGGAGAGCCGCCTCCAGCGCCGCCACTGCGTTAACCCGCAGTTCAAAGGTCCAGGCGCCTTTTCCGAAGGTATCAAAATCCGCCGACTGGTTGCCCTTATGCACGCGCTGAACCACCTTGTTCAGGCGGGCGACCTCCTGCCCAACCACCTGTGGGATGGCGTCGACCAGCGTCTGGTAAATCACCTCTCCGCCGGGCGCTTCCCCGACGCCGGTATTTCCTGCACTGTCGGTCAGCACCACGATGTTGCGGGTAAACCAGGCGTTATGCGCGCCGCCAATGTTGAGCAGCATACTGTCCTGCCCCGCCACCGGGATGACCTTCATCTCCGTTACGATAGGGCTTGATTGCGTTGTCATCATCCGCGCTCCCCAACAGGTTTCAGTTCGATACGTTTGATATCGCCCACCAGCACCAGGTAACTGAGTACCGCCACCAGGGCATGGACGCCAACATAAATCAGCGCGCCGTTGAACGAGCCAGTGGTGCCGACGATGTACCCGATAGCGATTGGGGTGACAATGCCGGAAATGTTGCCAAACATGTTGAACAGACCGCCGCTCAGGCCGCTGATCTCTTTCGGCGCGGTGTCTGCCATCACAGCCCAGCCCAGCGCGCCAATACCCTTACCGAAGAAGGCCATCGCCATAAAGCCGATGATCATCCACTCCGCGCTGACGTAGTTACAGAACACCATGGTCATGGAGAGCAGCATCCCGAGCACGATGGGCGTTTTACGCGCAATGTTCAGCGAGCCGGTACGACGCATCAGCCAGTCGGAAATAACTCCGCCAAGGACCCCGCCTACAAAGCCACAGATGGCCGGTACGGAGGCGACAAACCCCGCCTTCAGAATCGACATGCCGCGCGCCTGCACCAGGTAAACCGGGAACCAGGTGATGAAGAAGTAGGTTAAGGCGTTAATGCAGTACTGGCCGAGATAGATGCCGATCATCATACGTGAGCCGACGAGCTGCTTGATCTGCGCCCATTTCTGGCTGAACGGGACCTTAGCCTTTTGGGTTTTCTGATCCATGTTGATCAGTGCCCCGCCTTCCGCAATATAGTCCAGCTCTTTCTTGTTCACGCCCGGGTGCTGGTTTGGTTCGTGGATCACCTTCAGCCAGATGAAGCTGATGACGATCCCCAGCCCGCCCATGAAGAAGAAGACGTGTGACCAGCCCACTTCATGCGTCAGCCAGCCCATAATGGGCGCGAAAATGACCGTTGCAAAGTATTGCGCCGAGTTAAAGATGGCTACCGCCGTTCCCCTCTCCTGCGCCGGGAACCAGGCGGCCACGATGCGGCTGTTACCGGGGAAAGACGGCGCTTCCGCTAAGCCCACCAGGAAGCGGAGGGTAAAGAGCGCAATGATGATGCCGAAGCCGCTGAAGATATCCACGAAGCCCTGCAACAGGGTGAACATCGACCAGATAAAGATGGACCAGAAGTAGACTCGTTTTGAGCCGAAGCGGTCAAGCAGCCAGCCGCCAGGGATTTGGCCGATAACGTAGGCCCATGAAAACGCGGAGAAAACATAACCCATACCCACCGGATCGAGCCCGATGTCTTTTGCCATCTCAGAGCCGGCAATGGATAACGTTGCGCGGTCGCCGTAGTTGAAAGACGTGACGATAAACAGCATCACCACTATCCAGTAGCGAGCGTTGGTGCGCTTCTCAGCGCTGCTCGCCGCGTGGCTTAATGTACTCATTGTTGCACTCCTGAAACATAGCTTTCGCCTGGTTCATTCTGTACAGCACCTGTAGGGTAATCAGAATGAGAGATTTGTATTTGGTTTTGGTACGGCATCAAGCCGTTTTATAGTGACGAGAAAAGTATATGAAGGAGTGATGCGTTCTCTCACCGTGCAGGAACACAACATTGAAGGATGCAGGGAACGTGGTTTGGGGCATAAGCCCAAAGTGATGGAAGATACTTCACGGAATTGAGGATTTGGTGCGGCTTCGTTGCCGGGTGGCGATTACGCCTTACCCGGCCTAGGGTTCGTATTACACAGGGTCAGTTCAGCAGCGTGGCCCAGTGTTCAACCCAGGGATTTGACTCGCTTTCCGGTTCAGGGTGCTCGCCGGCGTCGATCAGCAGCATCTCGCCGACGCGCTGCGCGCTCTGTTCCTGCAACAGCGCATCGAACTGCTTACCGCCGCCGCAGAAGTTTGCATACGAGCTGTCACCCAGCGCGATGATGCCGTAATGCACGTCCGGCTGGTAGCCAAGCCGATCTTTAATCCCCAGGAAAAGCGGCATGATGCTGTCCGGCAAATCGCCCTGCCCCGTGGTCGAGGTCACGATAAGAATGTATTTATCGGCGTACTTTTCCCAGTCTGCCAGCTCCGGATCTTCATAGACCGTGGCTTTATGACCCTGATTGACGAGGATTGCTTCCGCTTCCTCCGCCACCAGCAGCGAGTTGCCGTACATCGTGCCGACAAAAATACCTACTTCAGCCATGCTTTGCTCCCGTCATTATTGCGCTTGCTGTTCATCCTGAACGTTGCCTGCGGCAAACTCAACCCTTTCATTTTCGGGGAGTTGTCCCAGCCAGCCAAACTGTGACAGCGCCTGCATCCAGACCTCATCCAGCCCCGCACGAATAATCAGCGGTTCGCCGGTAAACGGATGCATCAGGCGCAGCTCGCTGGCGTGCAGCATCAGCCGCTTACAGCCAAAATGCTCTGCCGCACTACGGTTCTGGCGCAGATCGCCGTGCTTACTGTCGCCGATAATCGGGTGGCGCAGGTGTGCAAGGTGGCGGCGAAGCTGGTGCTTGCGCCCGGTTTTAGGCAAAAGCTCAACCAGACCGTAGCGCGTGGTAGGAAATTTGCTGGTCGCCACCGGCAGTTCTGTGGTCGCCATACCGCGATACTCCGTCACCGCAGGCTGCGGGCCTTTATCCTCGCGGGCAAATTTATCGGCGATTTTATCCAGTTCCTCCACCAGCGGATAATCCAGCGTAGCGGAATCCATCAGCCAGCCGCGCACAATGGCGTGGTAGCGCTTCTGGATCTGGTGCTGTTCAAACTGCTGCGACAGCCGGCGCCCGGCCTCGCTGGAAAGTCCCATCAGTAGAACGCCAGAGGTTGGCCGATCAAGACGATGGGCAGTAAAGACGTGCTGACCAATTTGATCACGCACGGTTTGCATCACCACCACTTTCTCATCGCGATCGAGCCAGCTTCTGTGCACCAGCCAGCCGGACGGTTTATTCACCGCCACCAGCCACTCATCCTGATACAGGATCTCAAGCGTCATGCATCGTCACCGGCGAAAAGGGTATCCAACTTTTCCAGCTCAACCAGCATAACGTCGCGCGCCGGGTGGGTCGCCTCCAGCGCCATTTCGTAATAGGGAGAGACGGCAAACGCCTGGGGCAACGCGTGTCCCCCTTCCAGCAGCGCGTGCATGCGCGGAATTAACACCCACTGGAGCCATTCGAACGGGGACAGCGTATCCAGACAAAACGGTTGGGTGCTGGCGAACGCTTCTGGCTGCGGCGCATTTTCCTGCCACAGCTGATGCTGGCGCATAAGGGCTTCGATGGCGTGCAATTGCGCACGAACGCTATCGTGATGCGTCATAGTAACCTCAACTGAAAAACGGAATGGCGCGAAGCATAGCATTGCGGAAGACAGAAATAAAAAA
This sequence comes from Enterobacter genomosp. S, assembly GCF_001631805.1. Classification (NCBI taxonomy): domain Bacteria; kingdom Pseudomonadati; phylum Pseudomonadota; class Gammaproteobacteria; order Enterobacterales; family Enterobacteriaceae; genus Enterobacter; species Enterobacter genomosp. S. The sequence continues at coordinate 152,435 of NZ_LVVA01000022.1, forward strand.
AGGGAGCACTGTAAAAACAGTGCTCCCGGTTCGTTTCGCAGCATTCCAGCTACAATACGTGCTCCCTGCTCATCCGTGACAACTTTTCCTGATGCCCGAAGGCCTGGTCATCCCTTTACCTTTTGCTTCCTGCTCACATCGTCCTGATGTGTAGGTTTCATCCTGAAACGTCCTGGCCATCCTGACCCACCGACCATCCTGACCGGCTCTCGTTCTCCTTCCTGGAGGTGTCCCTTACGCATCCTGCGTGATCCACTTTGCTTCATCCTGAAGCCTTCCTGCGGCGTCGTCCTGACGTGTCCCTGATAAGAAACGCCATCATCCTGATGTTCGTTTCTTGCGTCGGCATCCTGTCGACAGAGATAGAATCCGCTATTCTGCGTCGTCTTACAACCCACCTTGTGCGCAGTGTAAGCCAGGCGAAACGGGCGTTATCGATTAAGGAAATCGCTAACCTGTTGAAAGAAAAGTTAATATTAATCTTAAATCCATAAGACAATGCTAATTGTTTCGGCGATGTCTCACAGAGCGTGTAAGAGATCTCTCACACGCCCAGTAGCATCATGGATTACAGAAGCGGCTCAAGGCGGGTGAGGAAATCCGCAAGTGAAGGTGCGAGAACGTCGCGATTGCGGGTGCCGAGCGTCTCTTTAATCACCTCGCCAGAGAGGTTGCAGACAGAAATGACGTCCAGTTCACTGTCGAGCGTCGCAATAAAGAGAGTCGGAGAGAGCTTAAGGCGTTTTTGCGTGACCAGGTGACCAATGAGGTTTTCCTGAACGCGCTGAAGATCGTCTTCGCTCCAGGTTTGCAGCAGCGTCAGCGGCTGTCGTGCAAAGCATGCCGTCATATCCCCGGCAAACTGCGTGGTATAAAACGCATGAAGCGCAGGTTGTACCACAATGTCCATGGCGCGTTCAACCGCATTTACGTTGTGCTCGCCCGCGAACGGTTTCGGTTGCCAGAGTACGTAATCATCCTGTGAAGCGATAATGCATGGTGACGGCACGCCATATAATTCAGTGCTTTGCGGCCACGTCCCCCGCTTTTCATGCCAGGCATCGCAATAGCGGGTCGTGAAGGCAGTCAGGGCATTTGCAGTTTCGATATCCACCGATTTCTCTCTTCTTGTAAGACAGGATAAACTCAGCCCCTAAGTTTACCTGTAAAGTGGCTATGAAACATGTCTTACGAAAATCATCAGGCGTTAACGGGCTTAACGCTGGGTAAATCGACCGATTACCGCGACACCTACGACGCAAGCCTGCTTCAGGGCGTGCCGCGCAGCCTGAACCGCGATCCGCTTGGCCTTCACGCCGATGCGCTGCCGTTTGTTGGCGGCGACATCTGGACGCTGTATGAACTCTCCTGGCTGAACGCGCGCGGGCTGCCGCAGGTGGCCGTGGGCCACGTTGAGCTGGACTACGCCAGCGTGAACCTGGTCGAGTCCAAAAGCTTCAAACTCTATCTCAACAGCTTCAACCAGACCCGATTCAACAGCTGGGACGAGGTTCAGCAAACGCTGGAGCGGGATTTAGCCGCCTGCGCGCAGGGGAACGTGTCCGTCTCGTTATACCGTCTGCACGAGCTGGAAGGACAGCCCATCGCCCATTTCCACGGCGACTGCATCGACGACCAGGATATTGAGATAGAGAGCTATGAATTTAGTGCCGACTACCTCGAAAACGCGGCGAGCGGAAAGCGTGTGGACGAGACGCTGGTCAGCCACCTTCTCAAATCCAACTGCCTCATTACCCACCAGCCGGACTGGGGCTCCGTTCAGATTCAGTATCGCGGCCCGAAAATTGACCGGGAAAAGCTGCTGCGTTACCTGGTGTCGTTCCGCCACCACAACGAATTCCACGAGCAGTGCGTGGAACGCATCTTCAATGACATCCAGCGTTTCTGCCAGCCTGAAAAGCTGAGCGTTTATGCCCGCTATACCCGTCGTGGGGGTCTGGATATCAATCCGTGGCGTACCAATACCGATTTTGTGCCTGCCACCGGACGGCTGGTGCGCCAGTAAGATAAATATTTTCACAATATGCGGGCGGTATTCCGCCCGAGGTGTTGTGAAACGTCATAAGCCAGGGCTATTGTAATCAACAGGGAAAGACGATAATCGTCCCATAAGGAGCTCACTTGATTACACATATTAGCCCGCTTGGCTCTATGGATATGTTGTCGCAGCTGGAAGTGGACATGCTTAAACGCACCGCCAGTAGCGACCTTTATCAACTGTTTCGTAACTGTTCACTTGCCGTACTGAACTCCGGAAGCCTGACCGACAACAGTAAAGAACTGCTGTCTCGCTTCGAAAGTTTCGATATCAACGTGCTGCGCCGCGAGCGCGGTGTGAAGCTGGAAGTGATCAACCCGCCGGAGGACGCTTTTGTCGACGGGCGTATTATTCGCTCACTTCAGGCCAACCTGTTTGCCGTGCTGCGCGATATTCTGTTTGTTAACGGACAGATCAGCAACGCCGGTCGTTTCCAGCATCTTGACCTGGAAAGCTCCGTTCATATCACCAACCTGGTCTTTTCCATTCTGCGTAACGCCCGTGCCCTGCACGTGGGCGAGGCGCCGAATATGGTCGTTTGCTGGGGCGGTCACTCCATTAACGAAACCGAATACCTGTACGCCCGCCGCGTGGGGACTCAGCTCGGCCTGCGCGAGCTGAACATCTGTACTGGTTGCGGTCCTGGCGCGATGGAAGCGCCGATGAAAGGCGCGGCAGTAGGACACGCGCAGCAACGCTATAAAGATGGTCGCTTTATCGGCATGACCGAGCCGTCGATCATCGCCGCTGAGCCGCCTAACCCGCTGGTTAACGAACTGATTATCATGCCGGATATCGAAAAGCGTCTTGAGGCGTTTGTCCGTATCGCGCACGGCATCATCATCTTCCCGGGCGGCGTAGGCACGGCGGAAGAGCTGCTTTATCTGCTGGGGATCCTGATGAACCCGGCCAACAAAGACCAGGTTCTGCCGCTGATCCTGACCGGTCCGAAAGAGAGCGCCGACTACTTCCGCGTGCTGGACGAGTTTATCGTGCATACGCTGGGTGAAGACGCGCGCCGTCACTACCGCATTATCATTGACGATGCCGCAGAAGTGGCCCGTCAGATGAAAAAAGCGATGCCGCTGGTGAAAGAGAACCGTCGTGATACCGGGGATGCCTACAGCTTTAACTGGTCCATTCGTATCGCACCGGATCTCCAGATCCCCTTCGAGCCGTCGCATGAGAACATGGCGAACCTGAAACTCTATCCGGATCAGCCGGTGGAAGTGCTGGCTGCCGACCTGCGTCGCGCCTTCTCCGGCATTGTAGCGGGGAACGTGAAAGAGGTGGGGATCCGCGCGATTGAAGAGTTCGGGCCGTATAAAATCCACGGTGACCCGGAGATGATGCGCCGTATGGATGACATGTTGCAGGGCTTTGTCGCCCAGCACCGCATGAAGCTTCCAGGCTCCGCCTATATTCCGTGTTACGAAATCATCAAGTAAAGCGTCATTTCCTTCCACTCAAGCCGGATCGTCATCCGGCTTTTTTATTAGTGATGCAATTCATAGCGCTTTTAAATGTAATGAGCAAATCTGACGCCCGCGCAAACGATTACCTGGTTTCTGAAACCGTAAATAATCAGCCTTAATCAAAATTACCCGCCAGAAAATACTAAAATCCCATTTCTTTACAGCGAAAGACACCTATCTCGCGGACCAGCCTTCTCTAAAACATGTTGTTAATGGTAGCCTTCGCGCCCGTAAATTCTCTTTGATGTTTTTTTAACAGATAATTGGTCTAAAGATGCCCACATCATAAGTGGATTATTGCATTTGGGATCGCGATCACTGATAGATTCATAACTAGAATGTATCTTTCCGCCCGCCAATAGTTACGGGCAAAAATTATTAAAAAACCGTCACTGAACGAATTTCATATTACCGTCAGGCACTTTTTCATCGGATTTGACTAAAAACCTGACAATTTGCTTCCTCCAGGAGATACAGATGGAAACCACTCAAACCAGCACCGTTGCTTCGATTGATTCCCGAAGCGGTTGGCGCAAAACGGATACCATGTGGATGCTTGGCCTTTACGGCACGGCAATCGGCGCTGGTGTACTGTTCCTTCCTATCAACGCGGGCGTCGGCGGTCTGATCCCGCTGATCATCATGGCAATCATCGCTTTCCCGATGACCTTCTTTGCACACCGCGGCCTGACCCGCTTCGTGCTGTCCGGTAAAAACCCGGGTGAAGACATCACTGAAGTCGTTGAAGAACACTTCGGCGTCGGCGCAGGTAAGCTGATTACGCTGCTCTACTTCTTCGCGATTTACCCAATTCTGCTGGTTTATAGCGTCGCTATCACCAACACCGTTGAAAGCTTTATGATGCATCAGCTTCAGATGACCCCGCCGCCGCGCGCGATCCTCTCCCTGATCCTGATCGTTGGTATGATGACCATCGTGCGCTTCGGCGAGCAGATGATTGTGAAAGCGATGAGCGTGCTGGTATTCCCGTTTGTTGCGGCCCTGATGCTGCTGGCGCTGTACCTGATCCCACAGTGGAACGGTGCTGCCCTGGAAACCCTGTCTCTGAGCAGCGCATCCGCAACCGGTAACGGTCTGCTGCTGACCCTGTGGCTGGCAATCCCGGTAATGGTGTTCTCCTTCAACCACTCACCCATCATCTCCTCCTTCGCGGTAGCGAAGCGTGAAGAGTACGGCGACGGCGCAGAGAAGAAGTGCTCCAGCATCCTGGCTCGCGCACACATCATGATGGTACTGACCGTAATGTTCTTCGTGTTCAGCTGCGTGCTGAGCCTCTCCCCGGCGGATCTGGCGGCGGCGAAAGAGCAGAACATCTCTATTCTGTCTTACCTGGCAAACCACTTTAACGCACCGCTGATTGCGTGGATGGCACCGATTATCGCGATTATCGCCATCACCAAATCCTTCCTGGGCCACTACCTGGGCGCACGTGAAGGCTTCAACGGTATGGTGATTAAATCTCTGCGCGGTAAGGGCAAGAGCATTGAAATCAACCGTCTGAACAAAATCACCGCGCTGTTCATGCTGGTGACCACCTGGGCGGTTGCCACCCTGAACCCAAGCATTCTGGGCATGATTGAAACCCTGGGCGGCCCGATTATCGCGATGATCCTGTTCCTGATGCCGATGTACGCGATTCAGAAAGTGCCTGCGATGCGCAAATACAGCGGCCATATCAGCAACGTCTTCGTTGTTGTGATGGGTCTGATTGCCATCTCCGCTATTTTCTACTCGCTGTTCAGCTAATACCTCCTGCGCCGTCTGCGGACGGCGCACTCCTCCCCTCTGACTGAAGCAATGGACGCATCATGATTAGCGTATTCGATATCTTCAAAATCGGTATTGGTCCTTCCAGCTCTCACACCGTCGGACCAATGAAAGCCGGTAAACAATTCACGGATGACTTGATTGCACGCGGCATTTTGCACGACATCACCCGCGTGGTTGTCGATGTATACGGTTCCCTTTCCCTGACCGGTAAAGGCCACCATACCGATATTGCCATTATCATGGGCCTGGCGGGTAACCTGCCGGATACCGTTGATATTGATTCAATTCCTGGCTTTATCCAGGACGTGAACACCCACGGTCGTTTGCTGCTGGCCAACGGCGAGCATGAGGTTGAATTCCCGGTTGACCACTGCATGAATTTCCATGCGGATAACCTGTCGCTGCACGAAAACGGCATGCGCATTACCGCGCTGGTCGGCGATAAAGCGGTTTACAGCCAGACGTATTACTCCATCGGCGGCGGGTTTATAGTCGACGAAGACCATTTTGGTCAAACCAACGGTTCCGCCGTTGAGGTGCCGTACCCGTACAAAAACGCGGCCGATTTACAGCGTCACTGCCAGGAGACGGGGCTTTCTCTCTCCGGCCTGATGATGAAAAACGAGCTGGCCCTGCACAGCAAAGAGGAGCTGGAACAGCACTTCGCTAACGTCTGGGAAGTGATGCGCAGCGGTATTGAGCGCGGGATCACCACCGAAGGCGTACTGCCGGGTAAACTGCGCGTTCCGCGTCGTGCGGCTGCGCTGCGCCGCATGCTGGTCAGCACCGACAAAACCACCACCGACCCGATGGCCGTCGTCGACTGGATCAACATGTTCGCGCTGGCAGTGAACGAAGAGAACGCTGCGGGTGGTCGCGTGGTGACTGCGCCAACCAACGGCGCGTGCGGGATTGTTCCGGCGGTACTGGCGTATTACGACAAGTTTATCCGCGAAGTGAACGCAAACTCACTGGCGCGCTATATGCTGGTTGCCAGTGCGATTGGCTCTCTGTACAAGATGAACGCCTCCATTTCCGGTGCGGAAGTGGGCTGTCAGGGTGAAGTAGGCGTAGCCTGTTCTATGGCTGCGGCGGGTCTGGCTGAACTGCTGGGCGCAAGCCCTGCGCAGGTCTGTATTGCTGCGGAAATCGGCATGGAGCATAACCTGGGGCTGACCTGCGACCCGGTCGGTGGACAGGTACAGGTGCCCTGCATCGAGCGTAACGCGATTGCCTCCGTGAAGGCGGTGAACGCGGCACGTATGGCGCTGCGCCGCACCAGCGAACCGCGCGTCTGTCTCGATAAAGTTATCGAAACCATGTACGAAACCGGTAAAGACATGAACGCCAAATACCGCGAAACCTCCCGCGGTGGCCTGGCGATGAAGATCGTCACCTGCGATTAAGCCGGTCAGGAAGCCTCGTTTTGCGAGGCTTCTTCCTGTTTTCCCTCAAGCTATTCGTTTCCCCCTGCCGACAGTGATACCCTTTATCCATTAGCTTTAAGGGAGAATATCTGTGGCTGTTCATTTACTTATCGTCGACGCGCTCAACCTGATTCGCCGGATCCATGCGGTCCAGGGCACACCCTGCAAGGACACCTGCCTGCACGCGCTGGAGCAGCTTATTCGCCACAGCGAGCCGACGCACGTCGTGGCCGTGTTTGACGACGAAGCACGCAACAGCGGCTGGCGACATCAGCGTCTCCCTGACTACAAGGCCGGACGCGCGCCGATGCCGGACGATCTGCACGCCGAAATGCCCGTTATTCGCGCCGCCTTCGAACAACGCGGGGTTCCCTGCTGGGGCGCGCACGGCAACGAGGCTGACGATCTGGCCGCAACGCTGGCGGTGAAAGTCGCGAGCGCCGGGCATCAGGCGACCATCGTTTCAACCGACAAAGGTTACTGCCAGCTGCTCTCTCCCACGATCCGTATCCGCGACTATTTCCAGAAACGCTGGCTGGACGCGCCATTTATTGCCGGGGAGTTTGGCGTCTCGCCGGAACAGCTGCCTGACTACTGGGGGCTGGCGGGAATTAGCAGCTCCAAAGTACCGGGCGTCGTCGGCATTGGACCAAAAAGTGCCGCACAGCTGCTGACGGAGTTTCAAAACCTGGAGGGCATTTACGCCCGGCTGGATGAGGTACCGGAAAAGTGGTGCAAGAAGCTGGAGGCACACAAAGAGATGGCGTTTATCTGCCGCGAGGTGGCGACGCTACAGACGGATTTACGGCTGGACGGGAATTTGCAGCAGTTGAGGTTAGAGCATTAAAACGATTCACGGTTTTGTATGCCCGGTAAACGTAGCGCCACCGGGCATTACAGACGTTATCGCTCGTCGCGACGCCCGCCCACGGCCGCCCACCAGCGACGAATGTGCACCGTCACTTCTTCACGATCGTGATACAGCTGTCGGGCCTGGATTTCCGCGTTAATGCCATGTTCGTCCAGCTGCTGCTGAATATAGGCGAGGTTCTGCGATACCTCTTCGTAGCGCTTTTTCATTGGCAGCTTGAGGTTGAAAATCGTCTCACGACACCAGCCGTTTACCAGCCAGGAGGCCATCAGCGCCGCGACTTTCGCCGGTTTTTCTACCATGTCGCACACCATCCAGGAGATGTTGTTGCGGTTCGGGCGATAGCGGAAACCGTCCTCGCGCAGCCAGGTGACCTGCCCGGTATCCATCAGGCTTTGCGCCATTGGGCCGTTATCCACAGATGAAACCCACATGTTGCGTTTCACCAGCTGATAGGTCCAGCCGCCAGGGCACGCCCCGAGATCGACCGCATACATGCCGTTTGCCAGGCGTTCGTCCCACTCGTCGGCCGGGATAAAGACGTGGAACGCCTCTTCCAGCTTCAGGGTTGAACGGCTCGGTGCGTCCGCCGGGAAGCGCAGACGCGGGATCCCCATAAAGAACGGCGAGTTGTTGGTGGTATACGAGTAGCCAGCGTAGCAACACCCTGGCGCAATAAAAAAGATATGCACGACCGGACGCTTTGGCGTTTCGTAGTTTGTCAGCACGCCCGCATCGCGCAGCGCCGCGCGCAGCGGCACGGTGAACTTACGGCAGAACTTCATCAGCTCTTTGCTTTCGTTGGTGTCGGCCACTTCCACGCGTAAATCGCCGCCCTTCTCCACCACGCCTTGTAACATGCCCACAATCGGCGTGATGCGATCGTCCGGCGGGAGATCTTTCAGCAGTTCGCCCGCGACAAACATCTGGCGGGCGAAAATCAGCGAGCTGAACGGCAGCTCGCGCGCCAGCTTGTCGGCATCATCAGGCTGATAGCATTCAAATACCACATAGCCCGCGTTCTCTTTGACGCGAGCAAATCCGAAGACTTCACGCTTACCCGCTTTATCGGTGATTTCCGCGGCGCACTCTTTCTCAAACCCCGGGCGACAATATAAAACAACCTTATTCATGAACAACGCCCTTGCGTTTCAGACGGATAGCTCCGATAAACATTAATACCCACCCCGCCAGGAAGCTGACGCCGCCGACAGGTGTAACAAACGCCCACAGGCGTAAATGCGACAGCGCCAGGCAGTAGAGGCTGCCGCTGAACAGTACGGTACCCAGCGCCAGAAAGACGCTGCTCCAGTAGAACCAGATGCTGATGCGGCGTTGCATCGCCACCGCCAGCCCAAATATTGCCAGCGTGTGGAACGCCTGATATTCAAGGCCGGTCTGGATCCAGCCCATCTCCACAACGCCCAGAGATTTGCTTAACACATGCGCGCCAAACGCGCCCAGAGCTACAAAAATAAAGCCACTTACTGCGGCGAAAATCAGCATGAATCGGCTGGTCATGTTTAAGTCCTGAATTAATGCGTGCCCGGCACACAAACGTTATTGTTCATACCTGAAGCGGAATTTTTCTTGCTCGCTTGCCGCTTTCGCCAGTATCCACTGCCGGAAAGCGGCTATTTTACCCAGTTCTGCCTGACTGTCATGACAAACCAGATAAAATGCATTCTTGCTGACCAGAACATCGTTAAACGGGCAAACCAGACGGCCTGCCTCAATTTCGGACTGGGCCATGACGTTGTTTGCCAACGCCACGCCCTGCCCGTGAATGGCAGCCTGTAGCACCATTGCGCTGTGGCTAAAAATGGGCCCCTGCTGCACGTTTATATGACTAAGACCTAACTGACGGGTATAAGTTTGCCAGTCGCGACGCGAGGCATCGTGCAAAAGCGTATGTTTCGCCAGATCGGCGGGCGTTTTGAGCGCCTTGTCCCCCGTCAGCAGCAGCGGCGAACAGACCGGCAGCAAATATTCTGCGTATAATTTCTCTACACGCAAGCCCGGCCAGTTGCCGCGACCGTAAAAAATCGCCACGTCCACATCATCTGCCAGCTTGTCTTCCTGACGGTCGACGGCCTGGATTCGGACATCGATTCCCGGATAAGTTGAGTTAAAGCTTGAGAGTCGCGGCACCAGCCATTGAATGGCAAAACTGGGCAATAAACTGACTGTGAGGGCACCTTTTGCGCTCCGGGCCTGAAGCTTGCGGGTGGCTTCCGTCAGTTGGGAAAAAATCTCTTTAATATCCTGAAAATAGCTTTGCCCCTCTTCGGTCAACAGCAACGAACGGTTGCGGCGACGGAACAGCTTAAGCCCCAGAAAATCCTCCAGAGACTTGATTTGATGACTTACTGCGGCCTGCGTCACAAAAAGCTCATCGGCTGCGCGGGTGAAGCTGAGGTGGCGTGCTGCGGCATCAAAAACACGTAATGCATTAAGGGGTGGCAATCGCTTGGACATGGTGATCTGGCTTAGATGTTAACGAGATTTAACATATAGGAAACAACGTTTAACCTATTAGTTTTTTTTATCTGAGCCATTATAATTTGTCCGTTGAGGAACTACCAGCAAATACCTATAGTGGCGGCACTTCCTGAGCCGGAACGAAAAGTTTTTTTGGAATGCGTGTTCTGAAGGGCTTTTGGCTTACGGTTGTGATGTTGTGTTGTTGTGTTTGCAATTGGTCTGCGATTCAGACCACGGTAGCAACGCTACCAATTTTTCACTTCCTGTACATTTACCCTGTCTGTCCATAGTGATTAATGTAGCACCGCCAACTTGCGGTGCTTTTTTTTCGCTTATCTCGCTATTAATGCTCGATTTCTTTCATCTCTTTCACGTCACTGCGGTTGATCTGCTGTTTGTTCCCGTTAGCATCTTTGTATGAAATCATCCCGGTATCATTATCGGTTGTCGGTTTCCCTTCAGAGACGATAGATCGACCATCGTTGGTATGCATTACATAGTTATTACCAGAACAGGCGCTCAGGGCAAAGGTCAACGCACAGGCAGAAATGATTGCAGCTGTCTTTTTCATGATTATCTCCTTTAGCAATTAATGCTATTCAAACCTCGATTTATAACAGGCTAAAACATCCGCCTAACACTATTTAGCATAACCTGCTTTTTCAGACTCGCCAGGATAAGCAGACAAATCTGATAGATATCAACTTCCTTGCCCTGTCGATAAATTTGCGCGACGATCGAAGAATCGATATGAGGAATTCCATGAACGCTTTCAGTCCTGCGCAGTTTCGCGCACAGTTTCCCGCGCTGGCCGATGCCGGTATTTATCTTGATAGCGCCGCCACGGCCCTTAAGCCGCAGGCGGTGATTGAGGCAACCCGCCAGTTTTACAGCCTGAGCGCCGGGAACGTGCACCGCAGCCAGTATGCCGAAGCGCAGCGCCTGACGGCGCAATACGAAGCCGCACGGGATCAGGTCGCGCGCCTGATCAATGCCGACAGCGGTAAGAACATCGTCTGGACGCGCGGCACCACCGAGGCCATTAACATGGTGGCGCAATGCTACGCGCGTCCGTTGTTGCAGGCCGGAGATGAAATCATTGTCAGCGAGGCAGAACACCACGCCAATCTGGTGCCGTGGCTGATGGTAGCTGAACAAACCGGTGCACGCGTTGTAAAGCTCCCGCTGGGTGCAGACCTTCTGCCGGACGTGGCGCGTCTGTCCGAGCTGATGACGCCGCGCAGCCGTATTCTGGCGCTGGGGCAGATGTCCAACGTCACCGGCGGCTGCCCGGATCTGGCGCGCGCCATTAAAATTGCCCATGCCAGCGGCGTGATGGTGATGGTCGACGGCGCGCAGGGAGTGGTGCATTTCCCGGCTGACGTTCAGGCGCTGGATATCGATTTCTATGCGTTCTCCGGGCACAAGCTGTACGGGCCAACCGGTATCGGCGCGCTGTACGGTAAACCTGAACTGCTGGCCCGGATGACGCCGTGGCTCGGCGGCGGCAAGATGATTACCGAAGTGACCTTCGACGGCTTTAAAACTCAGGATATACCTTATCGCCTGGAAGCCGGTACGCCGAACGTGGCCGGGGTTATCGGCCTGAGCGCGGCGCTCGAATGGCTCACAGAAACGGACGTGGTTCAGGCTGAAAGCTGGAGCCGGGGCCTGGCGACGCTGGCGGAAGAAGAGCTTAAAAAACGCCCGGGGTTTCGCTCGTTCCGCGTACAGGACTCCAGCCTGCTCGCCTTTGACTTCGCGGGCGTACACCATAGCGACATGGTGACGCTGCTTGCCGGGTACGGCATTGCCCTGCGTGCCGGACAGCACTGCGCCCAGCCGCTGCTGGCAGCCATGGGCGTGAGCGGCACCCTGCGCGCCTCGTTTGCACCGTACAACACAAAAAGCGACGTCGACGCGCTGGTTTCCGCCGTCGACCGCGCCCTGGAATTACTGGTGGATTAATGACACATTCAGCCTTAGCCGGGCACCCGTTCGGCACCGTTATCACTGAAGAGACGTTGAAACAGACCTTCGCCCCGCTCACGCAGTGGGAGGATAAATACCGTCAGCTGATCCTGCTGGGTAAACAGCTGCCCACCCTGTCAGACGATCTGAAGTCACAGGCGAAGGAGATCGCTGGCTGCGAGAACCGCGTCTGGCTTGGGTTTAGCGTATCCGGTGAGAAGCTGCATTTCTTCGGCGACAGCGAGGGACGCATTGTTCGCGGCCTGCTGGCAGTGCTGCTGACCGCCGTCGAAGGGAAACGCGCCGCAGATCTGCTGGCGCATTCTCCGCTGGCGCTGTTTGATGAGCTGGGCCTTCGCGCGCAGCTTAGCGCCTCGCGCGGTCAGGGGTTGATCGCGCTCAACGACGCGGTGCTGGATGCCGCACGTCAGGCTCAGGCCTGACGTTCCGCCTTCGCCATCATCTTCTTCAGGGCGTGAGAGACCGCCACAAAGCCGAAGGAGGCGGTCACCATGGTGGCCGCACCGAACCCAGAGGCGCAGTCCATCCGCTTTGGCCCTTCCGCCGTGCTTTTCATGGCACAGACCGAACCATCCGCCTGCGGATAAACCAGCGCTTCGGTGGAGAATACGCAGTCCACGCCCAGCTTGCCTTTACTGTTCTTCACCACGTTGAAGTCGCTTTTTAGGCGCTCGCGCAGCTTAGCGGCCAGCGGATCCTGAATGGTTTTCGCCAGATCCGCCACCTGGATCTGAGTCGGATCGATTTGTCCGCCCGCCCCGCCGGTGGTCACCAGCGGCACCTTATAGCGACGGCAGTAAGCGATCAGCGCCGCTTTAGGGCGCACGCTGTCGATGGCGTCAATGACGTAGCTGTAGCCTTTGCTCATGTATTCCGCGACGTTATCTGCCGTCACAAAGTCGTCAATCACTGTTACGCGGCACTCCGGGTTGATGAGGCGAATACGCTCCGCCATCACCTCAGACTTCGCCAGACCGACGTTATCCCGCAGGGCGTGGATCTGACGGTTAGTGTTAGTGACGCAGACGTCATCCATATCAATCAACGTAATTGCGCCAATGCCGGTTCTCGCCAGCGCTTCTGCCGCCCACGAACCCACACCACCAATGCCCACCACGCAGACATGCGCATCCGCGAACAGTTGCAGGGCTTTTTCACCATATAACCGTGCCGTGCCGCCGAAACGCTGGCGCCAGGCATCGCTGATTACCACAGACATAAAACCTCAGATGTAAAAAGGGTGAGGTATTCCTCACCCTGAACCGTAATCCGTCTTGTGCTCAGAATACCACAATCAGCCGCTGAATACGTTTCCGGTACCCGGCGCAGTCTTCAGCACCCACACGCGTCCGTAATGGTTATACCAGCCTGCACGATGCCCGGCATCCGGGCCGATGCCCTGATAAATATCGAAGTGCTGGCCTTTAATCGCTCCGCCCACGTCCAGCGCCACCATCAGGCGCAGCTCATACTTGCCGTTGAACTTGCCGTTGTTGTCGAGAAGAGGCACTTCCGCCAGCAGCGTGGTGCCCGCCGGGATAATCGAACGATCCGAAGCCACCGAGGCGCGGCCAATCAGCGGTACGGCGCTCGCCCCTTTCACCGGCGCAAAGTTTTGCGGCTTGAAGAAAACAAACGATGGGTTCTGCTCGAGCAGTTCACGCACTTCCGCTTCGCTGTGCTTTTCGCCCCACTCGCGGATCGCCTGCATCGACATGTCTTCTCGTTTCACTTCACCACGGTCGATGAGCACCTTACCGATGCTGCGGTAGGCATGGCCGTTTTTCCCGGCGTAGCTAAAGAAGTTCAGCGGCGAACCGTCGCCAAAATCAATATAACCGCTGCCCTGCACGTCCATGATGAAGTTATCCATCAGCGAGTTGCTGTAGGCCAGCACGTAATTTTCGCTAAGCGCGCCGGCGTAGATCTCGGCGCGAGACGGCAGACGACCGCGTTTTGGCGGCATACGGTAAATCGGATACTGGAATTCGCCCTGACGCGTGTGTCGCGCCTGGACAACCGGCGTGTAGTAGCCGGTAAACTGGACGTTACCGTAGTTATCCGCCCCTTCCATCTGCCAGGCATCAATACCAAACTGGCGCATATTGCGCGTATCACCGCCCGCCTTCAGCCAGTCCTGCACGGCACTATAAACGTTGTTCTGTGCGCCATACAGGCGCGGTGACGCTTTGCGGATCTGGTACACCTGCTCGGAGAAATCCCCGGCATTGATTGGAGCCCCCACGGCATCGGGCTGGTTAACTAAAGAGAAAGGCTGGGATAACTTCCCGTCTTTATACTGTTGACCGCGATCGGTCGGTTTGGAAGAGCAGGCCGCAAGAATCGCTACCATTGCGCCTGTCATCAGATACTTCGCCCAACGTCCTTTCATTATATCTCGTCTTTTAGTTGCCCATTTCCGCGTGATGAAGATAACAAACCCACCGAATGAATGAAATGCAATCGCCTTCCCTTTGGTAAATTCTGGACAAAAAATAGTCCAAAGTGGCTATTCCCGTTCATTTTGCATACAAAATAATGAATTATGCGAAAAAGGGGTTGCATCACAAACCTATCCGAGTATAGTGCGCTTCCACGGACGCGGGGTGGAGCAGCCTGGTAGCTCGTCGGGCTCATAACCCGAAGGTCGTCGGTTCAAATCCGGCCCCCGCAACCAACACTTCTAAAACAATAAACACCCTTAAGGGTGTTTTTTTGTATCTGCCGTTTGTGATAATGCCGGGCAAGATACCCGGCATGATGCCCTACCCTCGCCGCGCCAGCGTTTCTCCATCTGAGAAATAGGCCCGGATACCCGCCAGAATCGACTCCGCCACTTCCTGCTGGAATTTAGCCGTCTTGAGCTTGCGTTCCTCTTCCACGTTACTGATAAACGCGGTTTCGACCAGTATGGACGGAATATCCGGCGCTTTCAGTACCGCAAATCCGGCCTGCTCGACGCTGTTTTTGTGCAGCTTATTGACCCGGCCCAGCTTGCCCAGCACCGCTTTACCAAACTTCAGGCTGTCGGTAATGGTCAGCGACTGCACCATATCGAACATCGTATGGTCGACGTAACGATCGCCGCTTTTGCTCACCCCACCGATTAAATCCGAGGCGTTCTGCGTATCCGCCAGGTATCTCGCGGCGGTACTGGTCGCCCCTTTTGTTGACAGGGCAAATACCGACGAGCCGCTCGGCTGGCGGCTGGTGAAGGCATCCGCGTGAATAGAGACAAACAGATCCGCACGCTGCTTCTGTGCTTTCGCCACGCGGACCTTCAGCGGGATAAAGACATCTTCGTTGCGCGTCATGTAGGCGCGCATATTGCCCTCTTTGTCGATTAACGCCTTCAGACGACGGGCAATTTGCAGCACCACATCTTTTTCGCGGGTGCGATACTTCCCGACAGCGCCGGAATCTTCCCCGCCGTGGCCAGGATCGAGCATGATCACAATCGGTCGGTCGCGCCCCGCCCTGCCCGGCTTCGGCCCGCTTTGCGCTGGTGGAACCTGCCTGTCGAGATCGCCTTTGTTGTAATCCTCAAGGAGTGCCAGGAGCGGATCCTGAATATCCGTTGCATTCGCCGGATAGAGATCCATCACCAGACGCTCCTTAAAGGCGGCAACAGGCGCAAGGGCAAAGAGCTGCGGCTTCACGTTCTGCTTCAGCTCAAACACCATGCGCACGGTTTGCGGATCGAACTGCCCGACGCGCGCCGATTTGATAAACGGATCGTCGCCGCGGATCTGAGCCGCCATGCCTTTCAGCACGGAGTTGAGGTTCACACCTTCGAGATCAACCACCACACGTTCAGGATTGCTGAGGGCGAATTGCTTATATTTCAGCACGCGGTTGGATTCAACCGTCACGCGCGTATAGGTCGACGACGGCCAGACGCGCACCGCGACTATCTGGCTTGTGGCGGCAAGACCCACCTGGCTGACGCTAAGCAACCACATCGCCCCGGCCCCTTTTAACAGGCGGCGGCGGCTTATTGCTGAATTGGATCCCGACATGCTTCTCCCGAGCAATAAAACTGATTAATGAATAAAACGTCTGAATTGACCGAAAACTTTAACGAATGACGCATAAACTGTCATCTATAAAAGGGTAAACAATCATACGCTAACGCACGGATTACTTATCATTTTCTGTGGGTCGCAGAAAATTTAGGCTTGCACGGACGGCCACAATCGAATAAAAATACAGAAATTACGAATAAACATTCATTAAGGGTTGTGTCATGGTTAAGGAACGCAGAACCGAACTGGTCCAGGGATTCCGCCATTCTGTTCCCTATATCAACACCCATCGGGGAAAAACGTTTGTCATCATGCTTGGCGGCGAAGCCATTGAGCATGAAAACTTTTCCAGCATCGTCAATGATATTGGCCTGCTGCACAGCCTCGGCATACGTCTGGTGGTGGTGTATGGCGCACGTCCGCAAATCGAAGCCAACCTCGCCGCCCATCACCATGAGCCGATTTACCACAAGCATACCCGCGTGACGGATGCGAAAACCCTCGAACTGGTCAAACAGGCGGCGGGCCTGTTGCAGCTCGATATTACCGCCCGCCTGTCGATGAGCCTGAATAACACGCCGTTGCAGGGCGCGCATATCAACGTGGTGAGCGGCAATTTTATCATTGCTCAGCCGCTCGGCGTGGACGATGGCGTGGACTACTGCCACAGCGGCCGCATCCGCCGTATTGATGAAGAAGCCATTCACCGTCAGTTAGACAATGGCGCGATCGTTCTGATGGGCCCTGTTGCCGTCTCCGTAACGGGTGAAAGTTTTAATCTGACCTCGGAAGAGATTGCCACCCAACTGGCCATCAAGCTGAAAGCCGAGAAAATGATTGGGTTTTGCTCTTCACAGGGCGTCGTGAATGATGAGGGCGTAATTGTGCCAGAACTTTTTCCGAATGAAGCTCAGGCACGCGTCGAAGCGCTGGAAGCACAAGGCGATTACTATTCCGGTACGGTGCGTTTTCTGCGCGGTGCCGTCAAAGCGTGCCGCAGCGGCGTGCGCCGTAGCCACCTGATCAGCTATCAGGAAGACGGCGCGCTGTTGCAGGAGCTGTTCTCCCGGGACGGTATTGGTACGCAGATCGTGATGGAGAGCGCCGAGCAGATCCGCCGTGCCACCATCAACGACATCGGCGGCATTCTGGAGCTGATCCGGCCGCTGGAGCAGCAGGGCATTCTGGTTCGCCGCTCCCGCGAGCAGCTGGAGATGGAGATCGACAAGTTCACCATCATCCAGCGCGATAACCTGACCATTGCCTGTGCGGCGCTTTATCCGTTCCCGGAAGAGCAGATTGGAGAAATGGCGTGCGTCGCCGTGCACCCGGATTACCGTAGCTCCTCCCGGGGCGAACTGCTGCTTGAACGCGTGGCGGCACAGGCGCGCCAGATGGGTCTGAGCAAGCTGTTCGTGCTCACCACCCGCAGCATTCACTGGTTCCAGGAACGCGGCTTCACGCCGGTGGATATTGATTCACTGCCGGAAAGTAAGAAAGAGATGTACAACTATCAGCGCCGCTCGAAGGTATTAATGGCGGACCTGGGGTGACTGGTAGCCCTCTCCTGCTGGAAAGGGCGTTCATTCAGGCAGATTCAAATATCGCGCTTAATCCGCTTCTGCGCTCGGTGCGGGTGGCAATCGCCTGTCCCAGCACGCGTTCATCCGCATACAGCGACAGACGCTGGCGCGCACGGGTAATGGCGGTGTAGACCAGCTCACGGGTTACGACCGGTGAAAGCTGTGTCGGCAGGATCAGCGCCGCATGGTTGAACTCGGAGCCCTGAGATTTGTGTACCGTCATCGCCCATGCCGTTTCATGCTCCGGCAGGCGGCTGGGCTGAACTGACTTCACGCTGCCGTCCGGCAGCTGGAACCACACGCGCAGACCGTTGCCACGATCGAGCGCAATGCCGATATCCCCGTTGAACAGCCCCAGCGCACTGTCGTTGCGGGAGATCATCACTGGCCGGCCCTCATACCATCGCGAATGCAGCTGGCGGTTAATTTTGCGTTTCTGCACAAGCAGCTGTTCCAGCCTGTCGTTCAGACCCGCGACACCAAACGGCCCTTCACGTAGTGCGCACAGAAGCTGGTATTCGCCAAATGCGGCGATGGCCTGCTCGGGCTGACTGCGCTGCTGCACACAGCTCAGAAAACGCTGGTAACCCTGGAGAGCCTCCTCAAGCATTGCCTGATACTCTTCCCCGCTTTGCAGCGATTTCTTTTCTATGTCAGTGAAGGAACCGTCAAACACCGTGCGCGTGGCATGCCGATCCCCACGGTTTACCGCCGCCGCCAGCTGGCCGATGCCGGAGTCGCTGCCAAAGCGGTAGCTTTTTTGCAGCAGGCACAGGCTGTCGCGCAGCGCGCCCGCGACGGGTGAGCGATCGGGCTCAAGCGAGCAGCCGGTCAGGCGGGCAAGCTCCTGCGCCCGCGCGGCGGTATAACCATAGCTGGCGTAGGTACAGATATCTCCCAGTACCGCCCCGGCTTCAACGGAGGCGAGCTGGTCGCGATCGCCCAGGAAAACCACGCGCGCATGCGGCGGCAGAGCATCGATCAGGCGCGACATCATGGTCAGGTCGATCATAGAGGCTTCATCCACCACCAGCACGTCAAGATGCAGCGGATTGCCCGCATGGTAGCGCAGACGCTGGCTACCCGGCTGAGCGCCGAGCAGACGGTGCAGCGTACTTGCTTCACCCGGGAAAAGCGCAAGCTGCTCCTGCGTCAGCGGCAGCCGTTGCATCGCGCCGCCCAGAGATTCGGTCAGACGCGCCGCGGCTTTCCCGGTGGGCGCCGCCAGACGAATACGGCATCGCTGCTCGCCTGAAAGCTGGATCAGGGCGGCCAGCAGTTTTGCTACGGTTGTGGTTTTCCCGGTCCCCGGGCCGCCGGAAATCACCGAAATCCGTCGCGTCAGGGCGACAGCCGCCGCCACTTTCTGCCAGTCAGTGGCTTCACCAGAGTCAAACAGACTGTCCAGCGTCTGGCGAAGCTGCGCTTCATCGCAGGGAAGCGGCGCGTTGGTCTCACTAAAGAAACGCGCAACCGTCAGCTCGTTTCGCCACAGGCGATTCAGGTACAAGCGCTCACCCGAGAGGATCAGCGGTGCCTGGTTTTCTCCCGGCCCGACGGCCGATGATTCGCACAAAATTTTCGGCCAGTCTACCGTCTCCCCCAGCAGCGCAAAGCAAGACTGGAGGACAGGGGGCATTTTTTCGTCAATCACCAGACGCGAGAGCGGCAGACACACATGTCCCTCTCCGGCGTCTTTACTCAAAAGGGCAGCGGCAAGCATCACGGCGGGCTGGTCAGCGGCAATCATCATGGCAAACTGCACGTCCAGCTGACGCAGCACGCGTTGCTCTACCGCATCCAGCAATAAGTCCTGCATCGTCATGCCATCTCCTCCGCGTTTGCTGCAAACAGGTTATCCATTTTATCAATCAGTTCGGCGTCCGGACGGGTTCTGAAGATCCCGGAGTGCGGATCGGCAGCGTCGACCCCGCGTAAGAACAGATAAATGACGCCACCAAAATGATCGTCGTAGCGATAATCCGCAATACGGTGGCGCAAATAGCGGTGCAGCGCCAGGCTATAGAGCTGATATTGCAGATCGTAGCGATGCATTTGCATGGCTGCTGCCATCGCCTGTTGGGTATAGGCTTCGCTGTTCTCGCCCAGCCAGTTGGATTTGTAGTCCAGCAGGTAGTAACGCCCTTCGTGACGGAAGACCAGGTCGATAAACCCTTTCAGCATGCCCTGTATCTGACGGAAGTTCAGCGGCGGGCAGCCGGCCGACAACGGATCGTACTGACGGATGAGCGCATCGAGCGCGTCGGCCTTAAGCGGACCTTCGACAGGCAGATAAAACTCCATCTCAACCTGCTTATTTTTGGCCGTTAACTGGCGAAGCGAGAAGCCCTGCTCCGTCAGCGGCGCCTGCAAAATGGCGTTGATCCAGTCAGTGAGAACGGGCTGCCAGTGCGCGTCATAGCCTCCGCTCTGTAGCATCCTCAGCACCCACTCCTCACTGACAGGCTGGGTGAAATCCAGCTCCTCAAAGAGGCTATGTAAAAAGGTGCCCGGCGACGCGCCGCGCGGGAACTGATGCGGGGTTAACGTCGGCTCAACCGGCACCTCTCCCACTCCTGCGGCATCCACGTCCAGCTTCGGCATGAGATCCTGCGCAATACTTTGCCCGTGCTGTTGCAGGCCAGAATAGCTGGTGACTCGCCAGTCATCAGCAAGCACCCGCGTGATCTGGCGCGCGTTAAGATCGGTGGCGGTCTCTTGCGCCATTTGCCAGCGGCTATTGTCTGGCAGAGTCGGGATATGTAGCGCGATATCGTCACCGCAAAGCGACTCAATGCAGTGGCGTAGCCCCGCCGCATCTTTCGGCTCGCCACGCTGAATAAGCCGCCCTAACGCGCTTAAATGGAAATCGCTCTCCCCCGTTTTTTCTCCGCGACGGCGAAATACGGGCGCGACGCCCAGGCTGCAATGCCAGACAGAACGGGTCAGCGCAACGTATAGCAGGCGCAAATCCTCCGCCAGACGCTCCGCTTCAGCCAGCTCAACGCTGGTTTCCGCTTTGCTGAGATCGAGCACCGCATCGAAAGTCTCGCGGTCATGGTAAAAGGCCTGATCCTGAACGCGGTAGTTCGCGATGAAGGGCAGCCAGACCAGCGGATATTCGAGACCTTTCGATTTGTGAATGGTGACGATTTGCACCAGATGCTTATCGCTCTCAAGACGCATCTGTTGGCTTGAGGCGTTGCTGTTGGGATCGGCAATTTGCTGCGCCAGCCAGCGCACGAGGGCATGTTCACTTTCAAGCTGGGTACCCGCTTCCTGCAACAGTTCACTAATATGTAAAATATCGGTCAGACGCCTTTCACCGCCGGATGTCGCCAGCATATTTTCGGCAATCTGACGCCGCGTCATCAGCTCGCGCAGCATCGCCATGACGCCGCGTTTTTGCCAGCGCTCACGGTAATGGACAAACTCTTCCACTACCGTATCCCATGCGTTTTCGTCATGGTTAAGCACGTCGATATCCCGTGCGTTCAACCCCAGCATTGAACTGGCCAGCGCGCTTCGAAGCGTATTTTCGCGCTCCGGCGCCAGCACCGCCTGAAGCAGCCAGAGCATTTCCTGGGCTTCCAGCGTGTCGAACACGCTGTCGCGGTTAGAAAGATACACGGAAGGAATATCAAGCAGCGTAAGCGCATCGCGGATCAACGCCGATTCCTGACGGCTGCGCACCAGCACGGTGATATCAGAGGCTTTAACAGGATTTGCCTGTTCCCCCTTCCACAGCAACGCCTCGCCGCGCGCGCCTGCGCTCAGCCAGTCACGGATTTGCGCGGCGCAGTGCTGGGCCATCGCTGCCTGATAGTCGGCAACACCATAGCCTTCCCCCTCAAGCAGCCAGAAGGTCATGGCGGGTTGCACCGCACCGCTGACTTCAAAGCGTAAGGTCGCGTTATTAGGGGCAGATTTCACCGGCATGAAAGGGATTTCATTGAACATGAACGCCGACTCCATGCGGCTGAATAGCGCATTGACGCTCTCAACCATCCCCGGCGCGGAGCGCCAGTTCGTGTCTAACGTGTAGTGTGCGACGACCTCGCTGCGGGCTTTCATATAGGTGAAGATATCGGCCCCGCGGAAGGCATAAATTGCTTGTTTAGGATCGCCTATCAACAGCAGGGCAGTGTCGGGCTGCTGTCGCCAGATGCGGCGAAAAATGCGGTACTGCTGGGGGTCGGTGTCCTGAAATTCGTCAATCATCGCCACCGGGAATCGGGTACGGATCGCGCTGGCGAGCGCTTCACCATTCTCGCTGGACAGCGCCTCGTCCAGGCGGCTCAGCATATCATCGAATCCCAGCTCGCCCCGGCGACGTTTTTCCCGCGCGACGGCCTGGCGGATCTCCGTCATGGCGCGGGTGATCATCAGATCGTTGAGCGTTAATGGCTCAGCAAGCAGCGCTTCAATCGCCACAAACAGGGGATGCTCGGGCACAATGCCGTCGGCTTTAGTCCGCTCGGTCAAAAAGCGCTGCGAAAATTTTTCCAGTGCGTCCGGAAGCTGGTAGCCCCGCGTCTCCTCCTGGGCCCAGGCGCTGATCTTTTCGATCCACTTCCCCTGATTCCCACGGTTGAACTTGCGTCTGTCGATGCCTGAGTTTTCGATGATCGCATCAATTTCACCGACCGACTCATTCCACTTCTGCTTAAGCGCGGCAATTTTGGCGACAATCTTTTCATGGCGCGAGGCGAGCGTTTCATCGGCAGGCGGCGGGGATTTGATGACCGGCGCTTCGCCTTGCAGGTAACGGTCAATGGCGCGAAGAAGATCTTCCGGACCTTTCCAGAGGGCGTGAACCGCTTCGGCAATGTCGCGCTGCAACGGATAGCAGTGACGACGCCAGAAATCCGCGCAGGCCTGATAGCGAAGCTCGGATTCATCTTCAATAAGCTGCTGCTCAAAGAGCATGCCGGATTCAAACGCATTCAGGCTCAGCATACGCTGACAAAAACCGTGAATAGTGAAGACGGATGCCTCGTCCATTTGCCGTTCGGCCAGTAGCAGCCATTGCGCAGCCTGTTGCTTATCGGCGATCTCGTCCAGCAGGCTCGCGTAGAGGGGGTTATCCGTGGTCTGGCGCAGACAGGCGATGCGCAGTTCATGAATGTTACTGCGAATACGGCCACGCAGCTCGGCAGTGGCCGCTTCGGTGAAGGTGACCACCAGTAGCTCCTCCACGCTTAACGGGCGTGAAAAAGCGGCGCTGCCGCCGAGCCCTAACAGCAGACGCAGATAGAGCGCGGCGATGGTATAGGTTTTTCCCGTTCCCGCTGAGGCTTCAATCAATCGCTCGCCCTGTAGAGGTAAACTTAAGGGATCAAGCGGCTCAGCGGTATGGGTCATTCTTTTTTACTCCAGGGCATAGACTGCTGTAGTGCGCTGACGCTCTTCCAGACGGTCCACTCTTTCGATTTTACGTAGTCCGCTTTCCCGTTCTGGCTACCAGAGACCTGAGACAGGATGGCCATACCCTGCGGTTTTACCACCGCCTGGTGGAAGAAATCGGCAACCTTCTGTGGCGTCAGCTGTTTTATTTCGGCCACTATTTTATCACGCGAATCAAATTTCATATTACCGCGATCGAAATCTTTGCTCAGCTGCGAGGCTTCTTCGCCCAGCGTCTGCGGCGGCTGCATCACCTGCGCGATAACGGCCTGCTGGATCTGGGCAAACTCCTCCGGCTTCATAGCCCGCAGTTTTGCTTCCGCCTGCGGGAAGAACGCCTGATAGCGCTGCCACAGGTAAGCGGGTTGCCTGTCGCTGCTTTGCAGAAGGAAGCCCAGCCCCCACTGGCGGCCAACGTTCATGGAGAAAGCGAACACCGCGTAGCCCAGTTGCTCCTCGGTGCGCAACTGGTTGTAGAACCATGGCTGAATAATTTGTCCAAGCACGGCGCTCTGGGCAGAGCTGGTAAATTCATCATAACCGGTAGGTACAAACACTGCGGCCAGCGCGGAATCGGTGCTGCTCCCCGCTTTTTCAAAGATCGCGTTTTGCTTTTTCTCTACCAGCACGTCCTGGTTACGGCACCACTCATCGCCTTTTGAACCCAGCTGCGTACGGACGTTTTGCGCCAGCGTTTTAGCCTGTTCTTCGCTCATATTGCCCACAAACAGGAACTCCGGACGGGTATTGGTTTTCAGCGCATCACGGTAAGCCAGAACCTCTTTTAAGGTCACAGAGGGCAGTAACGCGCGGCGATCTTCGCGCTGGAAATAAGGAATTTGCGACAGCATCTGCGCTGGCATAATCGCCTGATCGTAGGCTTTCCCCTTCTCCGCAGAGTCCATCATCTGCGCATACCAGGACTTAGCCTGCTCAAGCTGTTCTTCCGTAGGCGTGTAGCTGAAATAGCCCTCCAGCAACGCCTGGAACAGCTGCGGCAAACGCTGGGTATAGCCGTTGGCATTCACCATCAGGCCGTTATTGGCGTTGGTCGAGAAGCTGATGCCGCCAACGGCTGCCTGGTTGCTGAGCTGATCGAGGGCAATACCGGCCAGATAATCGTTCAGCGCAAACAGCACCTGATTTCTGGCGCTATCCATTGCTTTCGGGTTGCGCAGTACCACGCTGACATCCGCTTTTGGCTCGTCGGCGAAATAGCGGCTCGGGGTGTACACCACCCGCAGCGTCGGCTCATCAACAATCAGTTCCGGGTGCGGATACGCCTTTGCGGGTTTGATCAGCGTGAAATCATCCGGGATGTAGGGGTTAAGCTCCGGCAACTTCAGCGCAATCTCACCCGCCTTTTTCTGCCAGCCCGCGAAGGTCTGTTCGCTGATTTTTTCAACCTGATACGGAGCATCCACGAAGTAGGCCGTTTTGTTGTGCGGTTCGTTCGGGCTGATATACCAGACGCGGGCATTCTGTGGGGTCATCATCGCCAGACGCGCTTTGAGCGCCCCGGCGTCATACTGGTCGGCAATATTTACCGCATCCAGCGTATGTTCCACGGGCACGCGGATCATGGTATCTGCCAGCCACTCAACGTAGTCCATGTCACGCGTGATAGAGGGATAGCGGAAATCGAGATCCAGCACGTGCGCCAGCTCATCAAAGTAGCGTTTATCGACGCCTTTCTCGCGCAGCAGAGAGAGATAGCTAAAAATGGCCGCAACGACATCGTCACGGTGAGCCAGCCCTTTATCGGTCAGCGTCGCGGAGATTGCCAGCACGCCGCTGTTACCGTTTACGACGGGATCGGAGTCAGCGCGAATACCTTCCACCAGCCCCTGCTTTTGCAGCCAGTCAGAGAGCGTGCCCGGGCTGCGGTTGCCGATAAGATAGGTCACCAGCTCATCGGTTTTGCTGCGGAACTGCGCCGTGTTGTTATCAATACGGAATTCAACGCGTAAGACCTTGCGGGGCAAGGCCGGGACATAGTGAATAACGATACCTTTTTGCGCGTCCGTGACAACCGGCACGTTAATCTGCGGCCGCTCAATATTTTTATTTGGCACCCTGCCATAGGTTTGCGCCGCCATATTTGCCAGCGCTGGCAACGGTTTATTACTGTAGATCACCGCTTTCATCAGGTTGGCGGAGTAGTATTTGTCGCGAAACGCATGCAGCGCATCGAGCACCGGGCTACCCGGTTTGTCGCTCAGCGTTTCAAGATTGCCGCCTGAGAAGCGCGAACCCGGGTGCGCCGGGTTGATGGTTTCTGCGCTGACCTGCGCCATGCGCATACCGTCTCGCGTGCGCGCCATGGTCAGTTCGGCGTTAACGGCGTTGCGTTCCCGGTCGGCGTATTTTTTATCCAGCAGCGGTGCGGCGATGGCATCCGCCAGACGGTCGACCGCGCCATCAAGCGCATCATTTTCCACTTCCAGGTAAAACGCGGTGCGATACGGCGCGGTACTGGCGTTGTGGCTGCCGCCATGCATTTTCAGAAATTCAGACAGGCTGTCCGGCTGTGGGTATTTTTTAGAGCCCATCAGCGTCATGTGCTCAAGGTAGTGCGCCAGTCCCGGATGGGCTTCAGGATCTTCCAGCGAACCCACCGGCACAACCAGCGCGGAGAGCGATTTCACCGCCTGAGGGTCGGAAACCAGCAGCACGGTCATCCCGTTATCAAGACGAATCGCCTGATACTGACGGGTGTCCTTTTCGCTCTTACGGATTGTTTCCTGGACGGGTTGCCAACCGGAATCGGCCTGAGTGACGGGAGCCCAAAGGGCGATAAACAAAACAAACGCTTTTAACAAGGTGCTGCCTGGCATTACGACCTCTTTATCACGGCTACATCATTAACAACGTGCGTGCTGGACACGCCAGCATCTCTTTCTCTGGGTACATCAGTCCGTGATAAGAGGTGCATCATAAATGAACACCTCATGCTGCGCAATTTTTATACAGCGCTCAGGACTGATTAAATTTGTACAACGGTAACAGGTAGCGTTGCGCCTCTTCCGTGATAATGTCGAAGTATTCTGGCTCCAGCGTTCGCCATAAACGCTGATACCAGACATCGTCGCCCTCGCCACGTACCATCATGTTCCCTTCGTAGGCCTGCAAAAACTTGCTGCGCGCTTTCTGGAGCGAAGCCTCATCCGTTAACATGGCATCATTCTGCGCGTCGTAACAGGCTTTTATCCACGCCCCCCCACTTTCAGGCAGTAAAAGTAGTGGTTTGTTCATGCCCTGACGGTAGCCTTCAATATAAAGCGACAGATACGTCAACGCCTGATCAGGCTTCATGGGCGGGAAGCGCCACTCGCCGTCCTTACGTACAAACAACCGGCTTTCGCCTTCGTGACCATTCGCACAGTAGACAAGGTGTTCGAGCCAGAGTTGCAGGCCATGTGAAACGCTGAGCATGGAGGGGCGCCAGCGCAGCAGCCCGTCAGACTGCACGTGCGTGAGCCAGCCGCTGAGGTGGATACCGTTACAATCGAGATCGATTTCAATGCTGCTCGCCGGCTGCCGACACGCGATAACCCGGTCAGCAAGCGCTTGCATCTCCTCGCACTGGGCATCCCAGACGATTTCGCCGAACGCGCCATACGGAAGTAATCCCGACGCCCTGAAACGTCTGAACAGTTTGCTGGCATCTTCTTCGTCAACCAGCGCATTCAGAAGCTGGGAATTAAGTTTAAACCGCTCCAGCCCATCAAGAATAAACGGTTCCGCATCGGGGATTTCGCTCTCTTCCGAACGGAAGTTCACCTGCAAGCGTTGCTGGAAAAAAGCCCGAACCGGATGCGCCCAAAAGCGCTGTAGCTGCTCAAACGTGAGGGTGTCTATGGCGAGCGGTTCGAGCGCCTGAATAAAATCGGTTTGCGGTGTTCCCTCGTTCTTCGCGGCGGGAAGCCACTCACGGGCGTAGCTTTGCAGTTCATCAGGAACGTAATTGACAGGATCAAACGGCATACGGCTATGGTGACAGGTGATATGCGCTTTCACCCTACGTTCACTTTCGTCGCAGTTGCAGGCTTCATCGCCCGGCAGATAGTGACTCTGTCCAATGTAGTCCACCAGCTCCTGCACCAGCACCGACGGGAAACGCTCGCTGTTATCCTGAATTGAACGCCCGATATAGCTGATATAGAGCCTGCTTTGCGCGGACATCAGCGCCTCAAGGAAAAGATAACGGTCATCATCGCGGCGGCTGCGGTCGCCCCGCTTCGGCTGTGCGCTCATGAGATCAAAGCCCAGAGGGGGCAGCGCGCGTGGATAAATACCGTCGTTCATGCCAAGCAGGCAGACCACTTTGAAGGGAATTGAACGCATCGGCATCAGGGTGCAGATATTCACCGGCCCTGCAAGGAAGCGCTGGCTGATGCGCTCCTGGTCAAGGCGTTGCGTCAGCTCATCGCGCAGAAGCGAAAGGGGAACCGCTTCGTGATAGTGCGAATTTACCCCTTCATCCACGATGGCCTGCCACTGCTTCTCGATAAGCGCCATGGCGGCCTCTGTTTCGCTGTCCGGCAGGAAGAAATCATTCAGCATGTCGCGGCAAACCGGCAGCCACTCTTCAAGCGGGCGGGGCTGCATCAGCGCGCGGCGCCAGCGGTTGAGCTGCATCAGCAGCGAGGCCAGGTGACCTACCAGTTCCGCGATTAACCCGCTGGACTCATCGTACGGCAGCACGTCATTCCATTCGCCGTGGATGCTCTCCATCGCATACCCCAGCAGCATGCGGGTAAGGCCAAACTGCCAGGTGTGCTGGCCGGTGGGTGGAAGCTCGAACTCCTGAACGTTGTCATCGTCAATTCCCCAGCGGACGCCGGATTCGTTCACCCACTGACGCAGGTAGCGCAATCCCTCTTCGTTAATGTCGAAACGTGCGGCCAGAACAGGCACATCCAGCAATGCCAGCACATCCTCAGAGATGAACCGGCTATCGGGCAGCGAAAGCAGGCTGATAAAGGCCTGAAGCGCCGGGTGTGACTGACGAGCGCGGCGGTCTGAGATCGCGTAGGGCAGATAGCGGTCACCCGTTGCGCTGCCAAATACCGCCTGAATAAACGGGCTATAGCTGTCGATATCCGCCACCATCACCACGATATCGCGCGGTGTCAGGGTTGGATCGTCCTGCAACATGGCCAGCAGGCGGTCATGTAGAACTTCAACTTCACGCTGTGGACTATGGCAAACGTGGATCGCGATACTACGATCGTCAGGATCCAGTTTTCGCTTCTTATCGCTTCGCGCAAACTCCTCGGCAGTGATCCCGGCAACGGCACGGTTTTCTAAATCCAGAATATCGAGCTGAATATTGTGCAGCAGGCTGTCCGGCGTGATATCCGCAAACGCATCCACGTCCCCCTCTCCCGAGGAGGTGATATCTGAAAGCAGATAAATATAGTCGCGCCCCAGCTTGCCCCACGAGGCAAGCAGCGGGTTCGGCAGGTTCTGAATCCCCTCTTCATCGAAAAGCTGCGCCGCGTTTTCAGTGTCCTTAAACAGCGGCACGGCACGTTCCTCAAAGAGGCGTTTTCGCTGGCGGGTGACCAGCCGTGAAAGCCAGCGCGGATCCTGAATATCTCCCCAGTAGTGCCGACACGGGTTGGTAAAAAGGATATGGATATCAGTATGCTTACCGAGCGCTTTGAGCGCGTTCAGGTAAACCGGCGGCAGCGCGGAGATACCGCAAATGAACACGCGTGACGGCAAACGGGCTGGTCGTTCTGCGGTGTTCTCAAGCGTTGAGATAAAGCGATCGTACAGGTTAGCACGGTGCCATTTAGGCTGACCGAGCTGCTCGGTATGCTCGACCAGCGCTTTCCAGAGCGGCGCCTGCCAGATTTGCGCTTCCGGCAACCCATCGACTAATTCTCCCGCTTCCCAGCGAATCAGCCATTCTGCACGGTAAACCAGATACTGGTCGTAGAGGTCGGCGGTACGTGAGGCCAGTTGAAACAGTTTGCGCTTGTCGGTGTCATCATTCAGGTAGTGGCGCAGCATGGCGAACTCTTCATGCTCCAGCATGTCCGGCAGCAGCGTCATCAGTTTCCAGGCCATGCTTTGTTTGTTGAAAGCGCTCTGCTCGGGAATATCCGGCAGGACGCGAACAAACATCTCCCAGATAAAGCTCGCGGGCAGCGGAAAATCGATGTTCGCCGCAATGCCAAACTTCTGCGAAAGGGACATTTGCAGCCACTGCGCCATACCGGTGCTCTGCACCAGCACCATTTCTGGCTCAAACGGATCGTCGAGACGCTCTTGCTCAACGATATACTCCATCAGTGCTTCCAGCACATCCAGACGATTTGAGTGGTAAACCCTTAGCATAAACGCTCCCGACTACCGGCTAACCGGGCAATGCAGACGCGTCAACGCGCCCTGCCGCCCCATAGGAGAAATAAGTGTGACCGTGATGCTGACACATCCGGTCTGTGTTGTCTGCCCCCGAATGACCTGCCAGCCCGGCGGGAGCGTCGACGTTGAGATCTGCGACTGATTCCACGCATGATGCCATAGCTGACGATACTGGCTAAGCGCCGCATACCGGGCCGCCAGCGCGCGATGATATCCGGATAACGCCGTCACAACCACAACCAGCAACATCATTGCCAGCAAAACCTCAACCATGCTAAATCCTTTTTGTCTGCTCAGGGTAACTGACATAGCGCTTTTTCCTTAAGGGGGCAGAAATCGCTCCAGCCGTGGGCAGAAAAGCGTATTTGTCCTTCCGTGATTTCTCCGCCCTGCCAAAGCAACAGATCGTCAATTCCGGCAATAAGCAAAGCCCGATCCCTGAGCAGCCTTAAACAGACCCGCCAACGCTGCGTCTGCTTGCACTGAACCTCTGGCCGTAAAGCCCAGCGCTGAACGCGTCCCCACTCCAGCGCAGACTGCACGGCAGCCTGCTGGCGAACGGACAGACTCTCATTACTCACCAACGCGTTAAAAGTTTTCAGCTGCTGGTTTAATCCGGTGAGGATCAGCGTGCCGAGCACCAGCAACAGCAGGACCAGCGCCAGCGATGACATGCCCCGCTGACGATTCACAGATTAAACCCCGTTACGGTGTGGTGGGCTGAAAAGGGTGTGGTCAGTTCACCTTTGCGCCGGGCGCGCAGCTCGACATTGATTACTGGTGCATAACCAGCATGGTCGGTTTTGGTGATCATGAACTGCTCTATCAGGATCCGATCGGGGTCGGTGAGTTTATCCCATCCCTTACCTTCACAGGACGTCGCGCCCCGCAGCGTTTCAAGTGCACCGGCTTCAAGCCGAAATCCCGTGCTGTCATTTTCTGACACAGAGGTATCCCACTGACCGTTGCTGTTTGCATCCCACTGCACAATTGCACAGCGCCTTTGCCTGCCGATGATTAACCCTTGCCCCTGACAATGCCCTGCACAATATCCTGCTCGCTGGAGCTGTTTACCGATTGCAAGCAGACGTTGCCACACCTCATCTTCCAGCTCCCGTTGCCCGGATTGCAGTAAAACACCCCGCTGTAGCCCCGGTAAAAACCGTGACGTGCTGAGTAACAGAATGCTGCTTATCGTCATCGCAATCAGGACCTCCAGAAGGGAGAACCCTTTTTGTTTTACTGGCATAGACTTTCTCCTGCGGCATTACACAGCCTGATACGCCCACTATTTGCGACAACAACCCACCACGCACCGGCGCGGCTCCGCACACGAATATGCCCGGCCCATGCGGTATCCCTTAAGCCGTAAAATCCCAGCGCAGGCGTGACGTCGCTCAGCGTGACCTCCGGCCATAACGGTTTCATCACGAACGGGCCGCCGCTGTCGCAGCCCGGGACCACAGCGCTGATAAGGCAAGGCTGATTCCCGTTAGCGTGAAGTGCGATCCTGTGCTCGCTATTGTGACGATTTGCGTCGTTTCGCAAGAACACCAGGTAATCACGTACCTGACAGGCTGTCTGCCAGAGCCGCTGCCGCTGTTGCCAGCTGTCCCAGCCATAAAGTCCCGTCGCGCTGAGGATCACGGCCAGCGAGATGGCGACAAGGGTTTCGATAAGCGTAAAGCCATGTTCGTTTTTCATGGCGGGAGTGTGGCGGAAAGGCAGAAAAGGCGCGAGCGTCAAACCAGTACATTACGAGCCGCTTTCAAGAGAATGTCGTCTGTTGCAACGCATTGCATCATCTCTGGAAACAGGCTCGAAAAACAAAACGAGCGCGAAAAAAAACCGGCGCTCAAGAGCACCGGTTGTGTCAGGATCCGCCGTATCAGATGGCGACAGGCGCTTTAATGCCGGGATGCGGGTCGTAGCCCACAATCTCGAAGTCATCAAAACGGTAATCGAAGATCGAATCCGGCTTACGTTTGATCACCAGTTTCGGCAGCGCGCGCGGTTCACGCGTCAGCTGGAGATGCGTCTGTTCCATATGATTGCTGTAGAGATGGGTATCACCGCCCGTCCAGACGAAATCGCCCACGTCAAGATCGCACTGCTGCGCCATCATGTGCACTAACAGCGCGTAGCTGGCGATGTTAAACGGCAGGCCGAGGAACACGTCGCAGGAGCGCTGATAGAGCTGGCAGGAGAGCTTGCCGTCCGCCACGTAGAACTGGAAGAAGGCATGGCACGGTGCCAGCGCCATTTTGTCCAGCTCCCCAACGTTCCAGGCAGAAACAATGATACGACGCGAGTCCGGGTCATTCTTCAGCTGGTTCATGACGGTCGTGATCTGGTCGATATGGCGGCCGTCCGGGGTAGGCCACGCGCGCCATTGCTTGCCATAGACCGGCCCCAGGTCGCCGTTTTCGTCTGCCCACTCGTCCCAGATGGAGACATTGTTTTCATGCAGATAAGCAACGTTGGTATCGCCTTGCAGGAACCAGAGCAGTTCATGAATGATCGAGCGCAGATGGCAGCGCTTCGTCGTCACCAGAGGAAAGCCTTCTTGCAGATTGAAGCGCATCTGGTGGCCAAAAATAGAGAGCGTACCGGTGCCGGTGCGGTCGTTTTTCGGCGTGCCCTCGTCGAGCACTTTTTTCATCAATTCAAGATACTGTTTCATGGTTCCTCAGGAAAGTTGTTGCTGTGGACGACGACGATACGCCCAAATCATCATAATGGCACCCGCGACAATCATCGGGATGGAGAGGATCTGCCCCATGCTGATGTACTGTACCCATTCGCCGGTAAACTGCGCATCCGGCTGACGGAAGAACTCGACGATGATACGGAATGCGCCATAGCCAATCAGGAACAGACCAGAGACAGCCCCCATTGGGCGCGGTTTGCGGATGTACAGATTCAGGATGATAAACAGCACCACGCCTTCCAGCGCCAGCTCGTAAAGCTGAGACATATGGCGCGGCAGAACGCCGTAGGTATCGAAAACAGACTGCCACTCAGGATGCGAAGGCAGCAGTGCGATATCCTCTGCGCGCGAGCCCGGGAAGAGCATGGTAAACGGCACGCTCGGATCGACACGCCCCCACAGCTCACCGTTGATGAAGTTGCCCAGACGCCCTGCGCCCAGCCCAAACGGAATTAACGGCGCAATAAAATCAGCCACCTGGAAGAAGTTACGTTTGGTGCGTTTGGCGAAGATCACCATGACCAGGATCACACCAATCAGCCCGCCGTGGAAGGACATGCCGCCGTCCCAGACGCGGAACAGATAGAGCGGATCGTTCAGGAATACCGGTAAGTTGTAGAACAGAACATAGCCGATACGACCGCCCAGGAACACGCCGAGGAAGCCAGCATAAAGCAGGTTTTCCACTTCGTTCTTCGTCCAGCCGCTGCCGGGACGACTGGCGCGACGGCCAGCAAGCCACATGGCAAATACGAAGCCCACCAGGTACATCAAACCGTACCAGTGAAGCGCTACGGGTCCTATTGAGAAAATTACCGGATCAAATTCCGGAAAATGCAGATAACCACTGTTCATCTGTCACCACAAGATGTTGTTATTCCGCTGAAAGTGGACAGCGGCTGAATTGCATTCCCGCCGTTGGCAGGTGCTCCAAAGTTGCGAATCATAGCATAAGGCAGGCGCGGAGGATGCGCCTGAGATGTAAAAGATGTGTATAGGACAGGTCCTCCCACCCTGGCCCTCTCCCCAAAGGGGCGAGGGAATTGTTAGCTGCTCGCATTCATTTGTGGGGATCCCTCAGCCCTGTAGAAGAGGGGAAAGGCGTTAGCGACCACCGCGGATCAGGCCGCCCATACCGCGTCGTTCCATAAATGCCGCCACCTGGTGACGAACCTCGGCTGCCAGCTGCGCATCAAGGCTGCGCTCGGCCAGCTCGCGGGCATCATTGACGTCAATATGACGCAACAAATACTTCACGCGCGCTACGGCGCGGCCGTTCATCGACAGATGGCGATACCCCAGACCAACCAGGATCGCGACGCACATAGAGTCTCCGGCCATTTCACCGCACAGGCGCAGATCAATACCGTACTGTTCAGCCTCACGGGCGATCATCGCCAGGGCACGAAGCATCGCCGGATGCAGGCTGTCGTAGATGCTGGCAACGCGGGTGTTGTTGCGATCGACCGCCAGAATGTATTGCGTTAAGTCGTTGGTGCCGACGGAGATAAAATCGACGCGGGTCGCCAGCTGCGGCAGCATAAAGACCATTGAGGGCACTTCGAGCATCACGCCGATACGCGGTTTCGGGATCGCATAGCCGATCATCTCTTCCACTTCGCGCCCGGCGCGTTCTATCAACCGCCGTGCTTCGTCGATCTCGTCAATACTGGTGACCATCGGCAGCAAAATGCTGAGATTCCCCGTGGCCGCGTTGGCGCGCAGCATCGCACGAACCTGAATAAGGAAGATTTCCGGCTGATCGAGGGTAATGCGGATCCCACGCCAGCCGAGGCAGGGGTTCTCCTCGCTGATGGGCATGTAGGGCAGCTGTTTATCCGCGCCGACGTCCAGGGTGCGCAACGTTACGGGTTTGTCGTTAAACATCTGCAACATGCCCTGATACTGCGCAACCTGTTCCTCTTCTGAAGGGAAGCCGCTTTGCAGCATAAACGGGATTTCGGTGCGGTAAAGGCCAATGCCGTCGATGCGGCTGCCGAGCTTTTCTTCGTGCTCGGGGCTTAAGCCAGCGTTGAGCATCACCTTTACCCGCTCACCGCTTTTGAGCTGCGCGGGCAGGTTGACGTCATCCTCCGCCAGCTTGCTTAATTCATTCTCTTCGCTGATAAGGCGCTGGTACTCCTGGAGGAGAACCGGCTCAGGATCAACCAGCAGCTCACCGCGATATCCGTCCACCACCAGCGTGCGGCGATGCAGCACGGAGGGCTGAATATCCGCGCCCATAACGGTCGGGATACCGAGCGCGCGCACCATGATAGCGGCATGGGAGTTAGCAGCGCCATCGCGCACCACCACGCCCGCCAGCCTGTCCTGCGGTAATTCCGCCAGCGTCGTCGCCGAGAGTTCATCGGCCACCAGCACAAACCGGCTTGGCCAGGCATTCGCCCCCTGAATGGTATCATCGAGGTGGAAAAGCAGACGTTGCCCAAGCGCGCGTAAATCACCGGCTCGCTCTTTCAGATAACCGTCAGTCAGCACCGCAAACTGTTCGGCAAATTTTTCGATGACCTTTTTAACCGCCCACTCTGCCACCGAACCTTTATCGACCTCGGCAAACAGCTCACGGCGCAAGCGCGCATCGGAAAGCAGGTGTGAATAAAGATCGAAAATGGCCGCCGTCTCTTTTTGCGCACCAGCGGCAAAGCGTTTGCTGTAGCGACGAAACTCATTTGCCGCCTCTTCCAGCGCGGCGGTAAGCCGCTCGCGCTCAAGCGCTTCATCCAGCGTAGAGGCTTCGTAGACCTGCTCCATCAACGGTAGCGTGGCATCCATCCAGCCTTCGGCGATAGCGACGCCCGGCGAGGCCGGAAGCGCCCGGATACGCGTATGCCGATACTGGCCAAAAAGGGCGGCCAGCTGGGACTGGGAGAGGATCGCCGCCATCTGCGTTGCCAGCGTGACGAGGAAGGACTCCTCGCTTTCGTCGTACTGGCGCAACTCTCGCTGCTGAACAACAAGCACGCCAAGCAGCTGACGGCGCTGAATAATCGGTACGCCAAGAAAAGCGCGGAAACGCTCCTCTTTTACGGAGGGGATATATTTGAAGCTGGGGTGTTTTTGCGCATCGGCAAGGTTGATTGGCTCCGCCAGTCGTCCGACCAGGCCAACAATACCTTCATCAAACGCGAGCGTGACGGTGCGTCCCCGTGGTTTTTTTAAACCGCGGGTTGCCATCAGGTAGTAACAACGTCGGTCATGGTCGGCCAGATAGACCGAACAGACTTCGGTTTCCATCGCAAGACAGATGTCCGTCACCAGGATATTCAGCGCCTCGTTGAGGCGAGGCGCACTGGCAACCTTTTCAACTATTTCTCGCAAGCGGGTGAGCATGATTTGCGTAGCTTAACCTCTTTTACGTCGCCAGGCAGGTGCGCTCTGAGGCTTAGGAGGCGTCTCCTGAAGCTGCATAACGGCACTTGCGAACTCTTTCATCACCCTACGGTAAACATCGCGCTTAAAAGACACGACCTGACGAACCGGATACCAGTAGCTTACCCAGCGCCAGCCATCAAACTCCGGCGTGCTGCTGGTTTGCATATTGATATCTGAATCGTTGCCCACCAACTGCAAAAGAAACCACTTCTGTTTCTGGCCGATACAAACCGGCTTTGTGTCCCAACGCACCAAACGTTTCGGTAACTTGTAACGCAACCAGTTGCGGGTCGAAGCCAGGATGCGAACATCTTTGCGGCTTAAACCAACCTCTTCAAACAGCTCCCGGTACATCGCTTGTTCTGGGGACTCTCCAGGATTGATCCCGCCTTGCGGGAACTGCCAGGAGTGCTGACCATATCGCCGGGCCCACATCACCTGACCCTGACGATTACAAATTACTATTCCTACGTTTGGGCGGTAGCCATCGTCATCAATCACCGGACTACCCCAAACTAAATCTGATATATGAATGATTGTTTCACACTACAGGGAGGCGGTAAACCACTCTCTTACAGGCCTGCAACCTAATAACATTTGAATAACTCACAAATTTGTGAGGACTTATAAACAGATGAGGGTGACTGAGACCATTTTTATTCACCTTTTCTGTGGATATAGTTGTGAAGAAGTACGGAATTACCGATGAACAACCTTGTAGACCGACGAAACGCCCATTTACGCCCTTCACAATAAAGCATTTAAATACATAACATTATAGTCAAATGCAGGGCATTAAAGGCGATTAACGTGACGATCGTCACATCAAAGATCCTCCTGCTGATGAAAGATCGAACAGCGTCGGTTTTATCCACAGATTGTGCCAATAAGTTAGGCACAATTTGTGTGAAAATTCGATTTTCATCGCACGTCAAGGCTGTAAATTGAAACAGTAGTGGCGGTTATACCCAGTTATCCCATTTTTCTGTGGATAACATGGTGTAAGATCCTGTTTATTGTCAGTGACCAGAATTGAACAACCTGTTTTTTAGCCGTGCCACACTGCTTTTTATTCTAAAAAACCTGATAAAAACCAACCACATGGAATATGTACTCAGAAAAAGGTAAACTCTATCCACAAGGGATAAAATATCAGCTCATTTTTTAACCAAAAGGTTGTTAGCATGCATTCTCTCGCCCCACTGCTCTCCCCTCCCGTCAGTGAAGCCCAGTTGCTCCAGCAGGCACAGCGTCTGGCAGGTTATTCACTGGGTGAGCTGGCCGTGATGGCGGGGTTAACGATACCTAACGATTTGAAGCGCGATAAAGGCTGGATCGGCGTGTTGCTTGAACGCTGGCTGGGCGCAAGCGCGGGCAGTAAACCCGAGCAAGATTTTGCGGCGCTGGGCGTTGAGCTGAAAACAATCCCTGTCGATAGCCAGGGGCGGCCGCTGGAAACGACCTTTGTCTGCGTGGCGCCGCTGACGGGTAACAGCGGAGTGACCTGGGAAACCAGCCACGTCAGGCATAAGCTGAAGCGGGTGTTGTGGGTACCCGTTGAGGGCGACAGGCAGATCCCGCTGGCAGAACGTCGCGTTGGCGCCCCGCTGCTCTGGAGTCCGGATGAAGAAGAGGAGAGGCAGCTTTCCGAGGATTGGGAAGAGCTGATGGATATGATTGTGCTGGGACAGGTTGAGCGGATCACCGCCCGGCATGGCGAAGTGCTGCAACTCCGTCCAAAAGCCGCCAACAGCAAAGCGCTCACTGAAGCGGTAGGCGCACGGGGCGAACCGATCCTGACGCTGCCGCGCGGTTTCTATCTTAAAAAGAATTTCACCGGGGCGCTGCTGGCACGACACTTCCTGTTGAAAACATAGTTTTTTACCAATTTTGCGCTCCGGCTAACATAATCTCCTCCTTTTTAAGATTTCCCCCCTTTCACCTGTCGTAATATCAGGTTATTACTACACTATGATTTGATACGAGCCAGGTGAGGATGAGAACGATGAAAAAATGGGCAGTAATTATCTCAGCAGTCGGTTTAGCGTTTGCGGTATCGGGTTGTAGCAGCGACTATGTCATGTCAACGAAAGATGGTCGCATGATCCTGACCGATGGCAAACCCGAAGTCGACGACGATACCGGTCTGGTGAGTTACCGCGATCGCGAAGGCAACCAAATGCAAATTAATCGCGACGAAGTATCCCAGATCATCGAGCGATAAACAAATAAAGGTCAGTAGCTTGCTGGCCTTTTTGATTTTTTCCTTCCCCTTTTGCCTTCCCTCTGCCATGTTTATATTCCTTTGTCGGGAGGTTCCTGACGCAGTCTCTATGTCTAAAAAGGAAACCGGCTATGCATTATCACCGTATCCCCCACAGCGCTCTGGAGATCAGCCAACTGGGGTTGGGCACCATGACATTTGGTGAACAAAACAGCGAAGCCGATGCCCATGCACAACTCGATTACGCCGTCAGCCAGGGCATTAACCTGATTGACGTGGCGGAGATGTACCCTGTTCCTCCACGCCCGGAAACACAAGGCCTTACCGAAACGTACGTCGGTAACTGGCTGGCGAAACGTGGCAATCGCGAAAAGCTGGTTCTCGCCTCTAAGGTTAGCGGCCCTTCCCGTAATAACGATGCCGGGATCCGCCCTAACCAGATCCTCGATCGCAAGAATATCCGTGCCGCGCTGGATGCCAGCCTCAAGCGCCTGCAAACCGACTATCTCGATCTTTATCAGGTGCACTGGCCGCAGCGTCCGACAAACTGCTTCGGCAAGCTCGGCTACACCTGGAACGAGAGTGCTCCGGCCGTTACTCTGCTGGAAACGCTGGAAGCGCTTACGGAATGTCAGCGCGCGGGCAAGATCCGCTACATCGGCGTTTCCAACGAGACGGCGTTTGGCGTGATGCGCTATCTGCATCTGGCCGATAAACACGATCTGCCGCGCATCGTGACCATTCAGAACCCGTACAGCCTGCTGAACCGCAGTTATGAAGTGGGTCTGGCGGAAGTGACGCAGTACGAAGAGGTGGAGCTGCTCGCCTACTCTTGCCTGGGCTTCGGTACCCTGACGGGCAAATACCTGAACGGCGCGAAACCGGCTGGCGCGCGTAACACGCTTTTCAGCCGCTTCACCCGCTATAGCGGTGAACAGACGCAAAAAGCCGTTGCGGCGTATGTGGATATCGCAAAGCGTCATGGGCTCGATCCGGCGCAGATGGCGCTGGCCTTCGTGCGTCGGCAGCCGTTCGTCGCCAGTACCCTGCTGGGCGCGACGACAATGGCGCAGCTGAAAACCAATATAGAGAGTTTCCACCTGACCCTCAGCGAAGAGGTGTTAGCGGAGATTGAAGCGGTGCATCAGGTTTATACTTACCCGGCACCTTAAGTTGACGTTTTGCCCGGTGGCGGCGTTGCCTTACCGGGCCTACAAAATCTGCCAATATCACGAAACGTAGGCCGGGTCAGGCGGAGTCACCACCCGGCAAAGATATCACCGCCGACGCTGCCAGACCCACAGCCCGGTAATCGCCAGCGCAAACAGTGCGCCAAACCCCACTCCGATTGCCACGACCGGCGCGCCCGCTTTTACCGCCAGCGAGTAGATCCCCAGCATCAGCAGCATCGCCATGTTTTCGCCAAGGTTTTGCACCGCAATGGCGTTGCCAGCCCCCACGGTCTGCTTGCCGCGCTCCTGCAAAAGCGCGTTGAGCGGCACCACAAAGAAACCGCCTAACACGCCGATCAGTAACAGCAGGGCATAGGCAGGCAATATGGCATGTTGCAGGGAGAAGAACAGAACGCCGACGCCGATCAGGATCCCCGCAGGCATGCAGCGCGCAACAGTTTCAAGCGTTACCAGTTTGGCCGCAGCCCCGGCCCCGACAACAATCCCGACGGCAACCATGGCATTCAGGTAGGTCGGCGTGGCGTTATCTGTTATCCCCAGCGCCACCGGTACCCACAGCACCAGCAGGAAACGCAGCGTGACGCCGGCGCCCCAGAACATGCTGGTCCCCATCAGCGAGAAGCGCGTTTCACCGTTGCGCCACAGCACGCGGCAGGCATTAAAGAAGCTGCCGGTCATTGGCCCAAAGCGCCAGGATTGTCCCGGACGCGCCACTGCCAGTTTAGGGATAAACAGGTTGGCGATCACCGCGCCGCCGTACATCAGGGCACAGATGCCAAGCGCGGCGAGCACGTGCCAGTCGGCCAGTACGCCGCCAGCCACCGAACCCAGCAGAATCGCCGCAATGGTGGAGGACTCCATCAGGCCGTTCGCCTTCACCAGCTTATCACCGGTAGTAAGTTCCCCCAGAATGCCATATTTCGCCGGAGAGTAAGCGGCCGCGCCAATGCCCACCAGCGTGTAGCCGACAAACGGGTTGATACCAAAGCAGATACTTGCCGCGCCCAGAAGCTTAAGGCTGTTGGCAAACATCATGACCCGACCTTTCGGGAAGCTGTCCGCCACCTGGCCGACAAACGGCGCAAATACAATGTAAGCACCCACAAACACCATCTGTAGGATCGGCTGGCTCCAGTCGGGATAAAACTCAGCTTTCAGCAATGCCAGCGTGGCAAACAGCAACGCGTTATCGCCGAACGCGGAAAGAAACTGAGCGGCGATAACCGCCATCATGCCTTTCGACCAGATTGAAGTGTTAGTGTGTACTGACTCATGCATTTTGCTGTTCCGCCTCTTCAACCATGCCCTTCAGGGTCACGAAATCGGGTTTACCGCTGCCCAGCACCGGTAACTGTTTGAGGTAACGAATATCGCGGGGCACCGCCAGCTCGGGAATACCGTGTTCGCGCGCATACCTGAGCAGCACGTCACGCTTCAGTTCAGCGTCGGTGGTAAAGAGCACCAGCGCCTCGCCTTTACTGGCATCACTTTTCACCACGGTCGCATGCATTTTCTCCGCAGAGACCGCGGTCGCCAGCGTCTCTACCATTTCAAGAGAGACCATTTCACCAGCGATTTTGGCGAAGCGTTTTGCCCGTCCCTGAATCTGCACGAAGCCCTGATCGTCGAAGCGCACGATATCGCCCGTGTCGTACCAGCCCGTTTCAACCTCGCCATTGACGTTCTCGGCCGTCGGCGCTTCGAGCACACCCGGATTTTCCACGCGCAGATAGCCGTTCATGACGTTCGGCCCTTTAAGCTGAAGGCGTCCGCCGTCTTCAATGCCCGGCACCGCCAGCAGCCGCGCATCCAGCCCCGGCAGAATGCGGCCAACCGTTCCTGGTTTTGCCGCCATCGGTACGTTGATGGATACCACCGGCGCACACTCCGTCACGCCATAGCCTTCCAGAATGCGCAGGCCAAATTTGTCCTGCCAAATCTGGCGCGTGCTGTCCTGGAGTTTTTCCGCCCCCGCCACCACGTAGCGCACGCGGAAGAAATCATACGGGTTGGCGAAACGCGCGTAGTTTCCGAGGAAAGTGGACGTGCCGAACAGCACGGTGCAGTTACGGTCATAAACCAGTTCCGGCACAATGCGGTAGTGCAGCGGGCTTGGGTAGAGGAACACTTCGGCACCGGTCAGCAGTGGCGTGAAGAGCCCCACGGTCAGGCCAAAAGAGTGGAACAGCGGCAGCGCCGACATAAAGCGATCGTTGGCGGTAAAGTCGGCGATAGTTTTAATCTGTTCGACGTTAGCCAGGATGCTTTTATGGCTGTGAACCACGCCTTTCGGGTTGCCTTCAGAGCCGGAGGTAAAGAGGATGATGGCATCGTCTTCCGGCTGCTGCTTGACCTGCGCCAGGTGCGGCATCAGCAGATGGGCAAAAATCCACAGCTTATCGGCTGTCGTGACGTCTGCTTTCAGATCTTCCAGGAACACCCAGCGCACCTGGGTCAGCTGTTCCGGCAGGTGCCACAGCTTACCTTTATCCAGGAACTGGCGGGAGGTAAAGACGGTGTTGATTTGTGCCGCGGAAATCGCGCTGGAGAGTCCCTTCACGCCCGCCGTGTAGTTCATCATTGCCGGAATGCGGCCCCGGGAGACGGCACCAAAGATCACCGCCGCGCTGATACCCGCGTTCGGCAGTATCAGGCCGATCTTTTCGCCCCGTTTGCTGTACTTCTCGAGGATGCGCCCGACAAACAGCGTTTTGGTCAACAGCTTACGGTAGGTATCCGGCGTAAAGTTGATGTCTTCAATGCAGTTTTTCTTCGCGCCGTAACGATACTGCGCCGACAGCAACGATTCATACAGCGTTTCGCGCGGGCGAACGGCCATGCGCGCTTCCATCATAATCTGGTGCAGCATCTCCCCGGCGATTTTACGGCGGTCACGCGCCCGCGGTGCCTCGGGCATCGGCAGAGACGTTGGCGGTAAAATGTGCAGCGTAATTTTCGGGAACAGGCGCTGCTTCACCAGCCCTTTCAGGCGGCTGAAAAAGGTCAATTCAGCCCCCTCAATGCGCAACGGCACGACGGTGGCGCGTGACTTCGCCGCGACAAAACCGGCCCCGTCATAAATTTTCATCAGGGAGCCCGTCACGGAAATACGCCCCTCCGGGAAGATGACGACCGGGCGTCCCTGCTCAACCAGACGCACCAGATGTTTAATCATCATCGGTTTGGTTGGGTCGAGCGGCACAAAATCAATCAGCGGCCTGAGCCAGCGCATGTACCATTTTTCACTGATGGAGCTGTACACCGCGAAGACGGGACGGACGGGCAAAAACAGCGCCAGCAATACGCCATCAAGAAAGGAGACGTGATTCGGAGTGATGAGAACACGCTCGCCATAGAGCGCTTGCGTATCGCCCGTTACGCGGATGCGAAACAGGACGCGGAACAGTGTGCGGAAGAACCCAAAAAGCATTTCAACTCCCTTTGCCAGCCAGTGTGAAAGGTATAAATGGTGGCAGATTACACGAGAAGTAGTAAGGGAGCGATAGCAAATACAGAGGCGAAAAAAAACCTGCGCATCCGCGCAGGTTGGTGCAAGAGAAGAGTACGAAAACGTACTAAGAATTCTCACCAATCAATACCTCTGGGATCTTGATTGTGGTCTCTGGCGGTACGCTTCGCCAGCGGGAAAACGCAAGGGAATGAGCCGAAGTGCAACCAGGTGTGAATATTCTCTGTTGCTGTTACAGGTTGAACTTACAGGCAAAAAAAAACCTGCGTAAAACGCAGGTTGGTGTAAATCGTGTTAATCAACCGAAGCTGATTCCACCTATCAATACCTCTGGGATCTCGACTCTAGCAATTCACGGCGCATCGTTGCTAACGGACAATCGCAACAGCCTGAGGCAAAGTGTAACTAAAGGTTCAGATTGACATTATTCAGACATGACTGACCGTGTAACGATTACACCGCGAGGGATGTTCTGCATCACGTTAGCAGAGGACGCTCACCCGGTCCCCTTGAATGCGCGCCGCTTTTCCGCAACACTAGTTAGTGTGTAAACGCTTACCCCTATAAGAAGGTATTGAATGGCGACAATTAAGGATGTAGCTCGTCTGGCGGGTGTTTCCGTCGCGACCGTCTCCCGCGTGATCAACAACTCCCCTAAAGCCAGTGATGCATCGCGCCAGGCCGTGCAGGACGCCATGGAAAACCTGAATTATCACCCTAACGCCAACGCGCGTGCCCTTGCCCAGCAGTCAACAGAAACCATCGGGCTGGTGGTTGGGGATGTGTCCGACCCTTTTTTCGGCGCGATGGTCAAAGCCGTAGAACAGGTCTCTTATCACACCGGTAATTTTCTGCTGATTGGTAATGGCTACCACAATGAACAAAAAGAGCGCCAGGCCATTGAGCAGCTGATTCGCCATCGCTGTGCAGCGCTGGTGGTACACGCCAAAATGATCCCCGATGCCGAGCTGATTCACCTGATGAAACAGATGCCGGGGATGGTGATGATCAACCGTATTATTCCCGGTTTTGAAACCCGCTGCGTGGCGCTTGACGACCGTTACGGCGCATGGCTTGCAACCCGTCATCTGATTCAGCAGGGACATACCCGTATCGGTTATCTGTGCTCCAACCATCCGATTTCCGATGCGGAAGATCGCCTTCAGGGCTATTACGACGCGCTGCGCGAAGCCGGTCTGCCCTGCAACGATCGCCTTGTGGCGTACGGTGAACCGGATGAGAGCGGCGGCGAGCAGGCGATGACCGAGCTGCTGGGACGCGGGCGAAATTTCACCGCCGTGGCCAGCTA
The DNA here is from genome assembly GCF_001631805.1 of Enterobacter genomosp. S. Classification (NCBI taxonomy): domain Bacteria; kingdom Pseudomonadati; phylum Pseudomonadota; class Gammaproteobacteria; order Enterobacterales; family Enterobacteriaceae; genus Enterobacter; species Enterobacter genomosp. S. Next base: position 196,224 of record NZ_LVVA01000022.1, read on the forward strand.
CAACGATTCCATGGCCGCAGGCGCAATGGGCGTGTTAAACGATAACGGGATTGACGTGCCGGCAGAAATTTCGCTGATTGGCTTTGATGATGTGCTGGTGTCGCGCTACGTGCGCCCTCGCCTGACCACCGTGCGTTACCCGATTGTAACCATGGCAACGCAGGCGGCAGAACTGGCGTTAGCGCTGGCCGAGCATCGCCCGCCGCCGGAAATTACTCACCTGTTCAGCCCAACCTTAGTGCGCCGTCACTCGGTGGTTTCGCCCGTTGAAGCCGCGAGCGAACAGCGATAAAGATGGACGGTTTTATCCGGGTATTCCAGCGCATCGCCGATGTAGTGCCAGCCGTAACGTTCGTAGAAGTCGCGGCAGGCAGACCAGAGATGCAGCTCGTGATACCCGGCGCGTCGCGCATAGCCCTTCACATGCTCCTGAAGTTTTCCCGCCAGCCCTTTTCCCCGGGCCGCTTCATCGACATACAGCGCAGCCAGCCATGGATGAAGATCCTGCCGGGAAATCAAATCGCAGCGCCACAGCCCAACGGTGCCCAGCAGCCGATCGTTCTCAATGGCAATAAAGGTGAGCGGTAACGCGCCCGGCGTCAGGCTGTGCTCGACGATGCTCTGGAAAAAGGCGCGCGGCAATCCTTCACCAAACGCTTCCCAGATCCAGTCGATTACCTGTCCTGTAAACTGCGGAGCAGCGTAAAGCGGCAGGATCTTCACACCAGCTTCCCCTGGAAAAGGGGAACCGATTCGAAGAGGTAGCCGTCAAAATCTGGCGCGTCTTCGTCTGACAGCTCAAGCAGGCTCTTTTTAACGTTCTCAAGATGCTGGAACATGGCCTGCCAGGCCCCCATCACGTCGCGGCGGCGGAGCGCAGCGAGAATGGTTTGCCTGTCGCCGAGCCACTTCAGGCGCCAGGCGCGGCTGGCGATATGACCGTTGAACTGCTGCCACAGCGGGCTGCTGTCCATGTGATGCCAGACGCTCTCAACCGTCGCCAGCAGCATCTGGTTTTGGGTGGCCCCCGCCAGCACCAGGTGGAACATTTTATTGTTGTCCTGGCTGCGATCGTCGATGGCAATCGCCCGCTGCTCCTGCTCGATAATGCGGCGCAGGTTGTCGATGTCCGCGCGGGTTGCCATTTTTGCGGCAAAGGCAGCAATGTTGCTTTCAAGCAGCTGACGCGCCTGGAGTATTTCAAACGGGCCAACGTCACTGTTCAGAAAGCGTTCTTCCTCGTTCTCATGCTCCTCCGGAATGCGCATCACGTAAACGCCAGACCCCTGGCGAATATCCACCGTCCCCTGAAGCTCCAGCATCAGTAGCGCCTCGCGTACGATGGTGCGGCTCACGCCATATGTCTCGGCGATATTGCGCTCCGGCGGCAGGCGCGATCCCACGGGATAATGCCCCTGGATAATTTGCGCACGTAAATCCTCGCCAATTTCCTGGTACTGTTTTTTTTCCGGCAGGATGACAGCCTTATCCACGTTTTCACCTGTGTTTTTCAGTTAATGCGCGGGCCGGACGTCCTTCCGGCCAGTTTGTGCACTATTTTACCAGAAGGCTTACTTCCATTCATCGTCAACGCTCAGCGTGAGCACGCGCGTCTCGCGCAGCTGGCGGAACCAGGAGGCCGATGCTTTTGCCCGCCGGGCGCGATGGTTCTCAAGGTCGATTTCAATTAGCCCGTAGCGGTTTTTAAACGCGTTCATCGGAGAGACGTTATCGGTGAAGGCCCACAGCATATAGCCGTGGCAGTTCGCGCCTGCCTCGCGCGCCAGCAGCGTGTAGTAGAGATGTTCGCTGATAAACGCGATGCGGTACGCGTCATCAATAATGCCGTCGCGATTGCGGAACTGCGCTTCATTCTCCACGCCCATCCCGCTCTCCGCCACGAACCAGTCGATATTGCGGTAGCCCTGTTTGATCCGCATCGCCATGTCGTAGATGATGCGCGGATAAATTTCCCAGCCACGGGAGGGGTTCATTCTGCGCCCGGGCAGTTCGAACGGCTCGTAGTAGTACGCCGGGTGGAACGGCGTCTCCGGGTGCCAGGCGCGGGACGGGGCTTTTACCCGGTGCGGGTAATAGAGGTTGATCCCCAGCTCGTCAACGGTGTTGTCGGCAATCAGCGCCAGCTCGTCAGCCGTGTAGTCCCACTGCACCTGATGCTGCGCCAGCAGGGTAAAGAGCGCTTGCGGATAGCGCCCGTGGACCAGCGGATCGAGAAAAACGCGGTTATAGAACAGATCGTACATCTCTGCCGCCCGCACGTCATGCGGCGCGCGCGAGCGCGGGTAGGTCACCTCCGGGTTGAGAATACAGCCCACCGTGCCGTCATAACCTTTCTCACGGAACAGCTTGACCACTTTTGCCGTCGCCAGAATCTTATGGTGGTTCCACTGCATCCAGGTGCTGGTGTTCTGCTCATAGGGCCAGCGCAGCGCGTCGAGGTAGACGCGCGTCTGGACCACAATCGGCTCGTTGAAGGTAAACCAGCGGGTAACGTTGCCGTGAAAGCGCTCAAACACCTTTTCCGCGTAGCGCACAAACAGCTCGACGACGTGCTTCGACGCCCAGCCGCCGTAGGTCTCCAGCAGCACGCCCGGCAGCTCGTAGTGTTCCAGGCAAATCATCGGCTCAATGCCCTGACGGTGCATTTCATTGAACAGCGCGTCGTAGTACGCGGCGTACTCCTCGTCTACCGTCGCGTTTTCATAGTCGGTTAAAAAGCGCGACCAGTTGATGGAGGTGCGATAGTGCGTCAGGCCCGCCTGCTTCATCAGCGCCACGTCTTCGCGGAAGCGATTGATAAAATCGGTGGCCACCGCCGGACCATAGCCGTTGTGCCAGACGTTACGATCGTTCTTGTACCAGAGATCGATCCACGAATCCTGCCCCGGCTTTTTGCCGCTCCAGCCCTCGGTCTGCCAGGCCGATGCCGCTGCGCCCAGAATAAAGTCCTGCGGTATGGCTATCTGTTTTGTGCTCATCATATCCTCATGCGTTATCGGTGGCTTGTTGCAGCGCGGCCTGCTCTGCGCGGCGCGAGGCAATTTTCACAAACGGCAGATAGATAATCACCGCGGTCACGATGCAGATAAACTGGGTGATCACCGCCCCCATGGAGCCAGCGGTGGACAGCCAGGCGTTGATCAGCGGCGGCGTGGTCCAGGGCACCATCACCACGGCTTTACCGGCAAACCCGGTCACGGTGGCAAAGTAGCCAATGGAGCCCGTCACCAGCGGCGTGATGATGAACGGGATAGCAAGGATCGGGTTGAGCATGATTGGCATACCGAAGATCACCGGCTCGTTGATGTTAAAAATGCCTGGCCCAATGGACAGCTTGGCGATCTCCTTCATCTCTTTACGTTTGGTGGCAATCATCACCGCGATCAGCAGGCCGATGGTCAGGCCGGAACCGCCGATGCTCATATAGACGTCCCAGAACGGCATGGTGATGATGTTTGGCACCTCTTTACCCTGCTCGAACGCGCTCATGTTGACGGTGATCGCCCCCAGCAGCAGCGGCTCGCGGATCGGCTTGATCATCTGGTTGCCGTGAATACCAATCACCCAGAACAGCTGGGCGACAAACATCAGCAGCAGGATCCCAGGCAGGCTTTGCACCACCCGCTCCAGCGGCTGTTGCACCACCTGGTAAACCGCGTCGTAGAGATACATACCGGTAACCTGATGGAACACGAAGCCAAAGGTCGCAATGGCGGTGGTGGTGATAATGGCCGGGATCAGCGCGGAGAACGACGCGGCGACGTTTGGCGGCACCGTGTCCGGCATCCTGATTTTCAGTCCCTTACGGTTTTCCAGCCAGCAGTAGATCTCCACCGACAGGATGGCGATAAACATGCCGAGGAACAGGCTGCGGGTATCGGAGAACTGGCGCAGCAGCACGTCTTTCACCACGTGCATCTCGCCGTCCACCAGCATTTCCACCGTCGTCGGCGTCACGCAGATAAAGCAGATCACCGCCAGGAGGCCGGGGAACAGGGATTTAATGCCGTTAATACGCCCCAGCTCAATCCCGATTAAAAACACCGCGCCGATGTTAAGAAAGTTCAGCGTGGCATAGTTAAGCGCGCTGGTGATCGGCTTTAACGCCGCGAGAAATGATAGCGACTGAAAGCTTGCCAGGCCGTTTTTCGGATCCAGCACCATATTGGAGATCAGTACCGAGAACGCCCCCACAATGATGACCGGCATTAAGGTGATAAACGCAGACTTAATCGCCTGGATATAGCGATAGCTGTTGAAGGTGGTGGCAAAACTGCCCAGAGCGTCGATCAGTTTTTCCTGAAATGCCATAGGGTAATACCTCAGTAAAAGGGCTTTTATTGAATAAGGTGTACAGCCGGATACTATTGGTATGCCAAAAATAGCGTCAGCAGCCGCTTTGTTCTGTGATTAAGCTCTCAACGACGCCAGAGGTATTCCAGATTGCGATTTATCACCATTTTGGTATACCAATGGCAGGTATTTATTCCGCGAGTGAAGATCGTTACCGAAAAGCGTGATCGTTATGGGGTTTTGCCCTCCCCACGTCGCTTATGCGCCGGATGGTCTGTGTTAAACTGCAAACCATTACGTGGAAACAGGAATTTCGAATGGCAACAATGCTGGATGTCTCACTGCGTGCGGGCGTGTCGAAGGCCACCGTTTCGCGCGTGCTGAACGGCACAGGTCAGGTTAAAGAGAGCACGCGTCAGCAGGTATTTCGCGCGATGGAGGAGCTGGGCTATCGTCCGAACTTTCTCGCGCGTTCGCTGGCTAACCAGACCAGCAACAGCATTGGTCTGGTCGTCTCGACCTTCGACGGTTTTTACTTTGGGCGTTTGCTACAGCAGGCGTCGCGGCAGACCGAAACGCACGGTAAACAATTGATTGTCACCGACGGCCACGATGCTCCCGAACAGGAAGAACAGGCGGTGCAGATGCTCGCCGACCGCAAGTGCGACGCCATCGTACTGTACACGCGTTACATGAGCGAAAAGACAATCCTGAAGCTGATTAACAGCGTGCAGACGCCGCTGGTGATCATTAACCGTGAAGTGACCCAGGCGGCGGATCGCTGCGTATTCTTTGAACAGCAGGACGCGGCCTTCAAAGCGGTGGATTACCTGATAAGCCAGGGCCATCGGGAGATCGCCTGTATCACCGTCCCGATCCACACCCCAACGGGTAAAGCGCGGCTGATGGGCTACCGTAAGGCGCTGGAGAAGCACGGTATTCGTCTCGACGAGCGGCGGATTAAATACGGCGATGCGGGCATGACGCGGGGTTACGAGCTGTGCAAAGAGCTGATTGCGGAAAAGACGCCGTTCAGCGCCCTGTTTGCCTGTAACGATGATATGGCCCTGGGCGCCTCCAAAGCATTGCACCAGGCCGGGCTGAAGATCCCGCAGGATATTTCGCTGTTTGGTTTTGACGATGCCCCCAGCGCAAAGTGGCTGGAGCCAGCCCTGTCGTCGGTGTATCTGCCGATCGATAATATGATCGTCACGGCGATCGACCAGGCGATCCGGCTGGCAAAAAACCAGCCGGTTGAGGCGATCCCGCCGTTCACCGGCACGCTGGTCTTACGCGATTCGGTGACAACGGGCCCCTGGTTTAATCAGACCAGCTCTAACGCCAGCAGCTCCTGAATGGTCTGGCGACGGCGAATCAGCCGCGCCACGCCGTTATCAAACAGCACTTCCGGCAGCAGCGGGCGGCTGTTGTAGTTTGAAGACATCGACGCCCCGTACGCACCGGTATCATGCAGCACCAGATAATCTCCCGGTTTTACCTCTGGCAGCGAACGGGTTTCGACTTTCCCGCCTTCCTGCTGAGTAAAGACGTCGCCGGATTCGCACAGCGGGCCGGCAACCACGGTGTCGATGCGCGGCGCGTTGACCAGATCGCGGCCATCGGCGGCCAGCGCCGTGATGTGGTGATAGCTACCGTACATGGACGGACGCATCAGGTCGTTAAAGCCAGCATCAATCAGCACAAAATGACGGCTTCCCATCTCCTTCACGCTACGCACCTGCGCCACCAGCACACCGGCTTCGGCGACCAGGAAACGACCCGGCTCAATTTCCAGCTTCACCGCGTGGCCCAGATGGGCGGCGATGCTGTCGCGCGCGGCGCTCCACAGCCCGTAGTAGTGATCCGTGTCGATCGCCTCTTCCCCTTCACGATAGGGAATGGACAACCCGCCGCCGGCGGAGATCGCCTCCAGATCCTGACCAAAATCGATCACCTGACGCACCATGGCGCCACAGACCTGCTCAAGGTGGCCGTAATCCACGCCGGACCCAATGTGCATGTGAATACCCACCAGCTTAAGATCGTAGCGTTGTAAAACTTCCAGCGCCGCAGGCATATCGGCATACCAGATCCCGTGCTTGCTGTTTTCGCCCCCGGTGTTGGTTTTCTGGCTGTGACCGTGACCAAATCCCGGGTTGATGCGCAGCCAGACGCGATGGCCAGGAGAGACCTGCCCAAGCTGCTCCAGCATATCCACCGAACCGGCATTGACCGGGATTTGCAGCTCGTGCACGCGCGCCAGAGTGGCGTCGTCAATCAGGTCGGCGGTAAAGACGATCGCGTCGCTGTCGGCTTTGGGATCAAACCCCGCCGCCAGTGCACGTTCGATTTCACCCAGCGATACGGAGTCAACCTTTACGCCCTGCTCGCGCATCAGGCGCAGGATGTGAATATTGGAGCAGGCCTTCTGCGCGAAACGCACCACGTCAAACTGATGCAGCGCGGCGATCTTCTCGCGGACAATCTGCGCATCGTAGACCCACACCGGACAGCCGAATTCGGCAGGCAGGCGCAGCAGGTTATCGGCGTTCAAATCGGTTTCGGTCTGGTTGAGCGGGCGTGGCATGGTCGTCTCCGGAAATCTGTTTTTTATTATTACGCCATAGCCTGAAGAGAATAAAAAATATCGTTTTATGGTGAGTCTATGCAAAAATGATATGGATAACGCTCAGACACCAGGTGCCCTATGCCCGCCGTTAACCTACGCCATATCGAGATTTTTCATGCGGTGATGACCACCGGCAATCTCACTGAAGCCGCGCAGATGCTGCACACCTCGCAGCCCACGGTCAGCCGCGAGCTGGCGCGCTTTGAAAAGGTGCTGGGGCTGAAGCTGTTTGAACGCGCGCGCGGCAGACTGCATCCGACGGTGCAGGGGTTACGTCTGTTTGAGGAAGTTCAGCGCTCCTGGTACGGCCTGGACAGGATCGTGAGCGCGGCGGAGAGCCTGAGGGAGTTTCGCCAGGGCGAGCTGTCCATCGTCTGCCTGCCGGTCTTTTCCCAGTCATTTCTGCCGGTGCTGTTACAGCCGTTTCTGGCCCGCTATCCGGAGGTCAGCCTGACCATCGTGCCGCAGGAGTCGCCGCTGCTGGAGGAGTGGCTTTCGGCCCAACGCCACGATTTGGGTCTGACCGAAACCCTCGTGACGCCCGCGGGCACGGAGCGCACGGAGCTGCTCTCGCTGGATGAGGTCTGCGTGTTGCCTGTCGGCCATCCGCTTAGCCACAAAGCGGTGCTGACGCCGGCGGATTTCCACGGCGAAAACTATATCAGCCTGTCGCAGACCGACAGCTACCGGCAGCTTCTGGACGGCCTGTTTGCCGAACATCAGGTGAAGCGGCGGCTGGTGGTGGAAACGCACAGCGCGGCATCGATTTGCGCGATGGTGCGCGCGGGCGTGGGTATTTCGGTGGTGAACCCGCTCACGGCGATGGATTACGCCAGCAGCGGAGTGATCCTGCGCCGGTTTAGCGTTTCCGTTTCCTTTACCGTAAGCCTGATCCGCCCCCTGCACCGCCCCGCCTCAGCGCTGGTGGATGCCTTCAGTGAACACCTGATTGCGCACGCGCGTCAGGTGGCGCTTCGCTTACCTGACCTGCAAAAACCCTTATGACAGCATAAACTCCACCGCATCGGCGGCGTGAAGGGCGGCGGTATCGAATACCGATATCGGGCTTTGATCCGCCGGCACCAGCAGGCCGATTTCGGTACAGCCGAAAATTACCCCTTCCGCCCCCTGCTGGGCCAGTTTCTCAATCACGCTGACGTACCAGGCGCGAGAAGGTTCGCAGAAGGTACCGAGGCAGAGCTCATCAAAAATAATCTGATTAATGCGTGCCCGGTCAGCCTCCTCCGGGATCAGGCTTTCTATCCCGAACTGACTGCTCAGCCGCCCGCGGTAAAAGTCCTGCTCCATGGTGTATCGCGTCCCCAGCAGCGCCACGCGCGTCATGCCGGCAGTAAGTATGGCTCGCCCGGTGGCATCCGCGATATGTAAAAACGGCAGCGAGCAGCGGTCTTCAATATGTGACGCCACCTTATGCATGGTATTGGTACACAGCAGAATACCCTGCGCCCCCGCACGCTCCAGCCCAAGCGCGGCGTCCGCCAGCATCTGCCCGGCTTTATCCCACTCCCCGCTCGACTGGCAGGCTTCGATTTCATGAAAATCCACGCTGTGCAGCAGCAGGCTGGCCGAATGCAAACCGCCCAGACGCTGTTTGACACCTTCATTAATCAGGCGGTAGTACGGGATCGTTGATTCCCAGCTCATGCCCCCTAACAGACCGATCGTTTTCATCTTTCCTCCTGTGCGTTTCACCCAGTGAAGCAAACTTGTGATCGCCTTTCCAGTTATTTGGCTAATCGTTTCCTTTTATGCGTGGGTGAGATAAGTTAAATGAAACATTGTTTCATTACATAACAGGGCGAAAATATGTTTATTTTCCATAAAGAGACCACGCTTGACGATCTGGGTAATGGCGTGACGCGCCGTATTCTGGCGCACGACGGCAGGATGATGGCGGTGGAAGTGAATTTTGAGCAAGGGGCGATTGGCCCGATGCATAACCACCCGCATGAACAGCTCACCTACGTTCTTTCGGGCGAATTTGAATTTACGATTGGGGAAGAGAAGCATGTGGTGACGGCGGGCGACACTCTCTATAAAGCGCCGCACGTGATGCACGGCTGCGTCTGCCTGAAACCCGGTACATTGCTGGATACGTTTACGCCGGTACGCGAAGATTTCCTGAAATAAAAAAAGGCGCTCATTTGAGCGCCTTTTTTGATGTTACTCCGTCACCGGCTCAGGAAGCTGTTCCGGCAGCGGGTTGCGGGAGCTCATCGCCTCGCGCAGCAGCACGCCGCCACAGGCAAGCAGTCCGCCCAGAATAGACGCCAGCAGCACGATCAGGGCTTTGCCCGGACCATCTTTTTTCACCGGCACAGAAGGAGAAAGCTGGTATTTGAATGGCTCCAGGCTCACATCTTCGAACGAGAGTTTTTGCAGCTGTGCCAGATAGTATTCGCGGTTCTGGAAATCGGCGTTCAGCTCAGAAACGTCCTTCAGATTTTTTTCAATCAGCAACTTCTGCGCAATCCCGTCCGCACCGAGCGCAACGGAGTAATCCGGATCGTCTTTCACTGCCTGTCCATTGCTGTAGACCGGCTTTTTGATCCCTGCCGCGTTCGCCACTTCCAGCGAGTAGTTGAGGCGTTGCAGGTTGGTATTGTGGATATTGGTCAGACGAACCCGATCCAGCTCTAGCTGCTGTTGAACCGTTTTGGTTCTCAGGATCAGCTGATCGCGGATGTTTTGCATGGTCTCCTGCTCGACGATGCGGGAGATGTACTGAATATACCCGTTCAGCACTTTCTGCGCGTCCTCTGCCGTTGGGGCCGTGAAGCTTAACGTCCAGGAAAGGTACGGTGCTTTATCGGCATTCTTTTCCTGGGTGTTATCAATGGCCTTCATCTTTTCGGCAATATTGACCACCGCGCGATGCAGCTCCAGCGGGTCAACCTCGGCGCCATCGAGCTGAGCCATCACGTAAGGCGAGCTCTTCATGTACTCTTCAAGCAGGGACTGGGACTGAAACTTTTTGATAAACAGATTAAACACATCCGCACGGGTGATTTTCACATCCACATCAAGCACCTGTAGCGCCACCATCATCTGGCGCAGCGAGCTCCACTGCGTCTGTTCCGCTGGCGTAATGACCGCTTTACTGGTCCATTTTTGCGGTATCAGGAAGGCGATTGCCAGGCCGACCAGTGCAAATGCGAACACAATGGTGACGATGCGTTTTTTTGCTGCCAGCAGGACGTCCAGCAGACCCAGAAGATCTATTTCTTTAGTGCTGACCGCCGGGGGAGCATATTGAGGAAAGTTGAGATCCGTATGTTGTTTGAAATCCATCGCTGACATAACTGTTCTTCTTTTAGGGATGCAGTGAAATTCTGCCTGACTGGTTCCGGTATAACAAATCATACAAGAATGTAAGAATTATCTGAATGCCGAATTGATACATCTGTAGACCTGCTATCAGATCTGGTAGTTAGCCACGCTGCGTGACTATTGTTATTCCCGCTCCCGATTTTGCTTCATATCTCCTCGTCAGTCTCTGGGGCGATCGTCCGTAAAAAGTCAAAAATGCCACCTCCCTCACTATATTGAAACAGCGTTTCGACGCCGATCACATTTCCACCATTAAGCGCATGACGCAGAAATAAATCGCAATAATATAAAATAAAACGATGTTTTAGTATCCAAGAACGCCGGTTCAGCTCTTTTAAAACCCAAAGCGTTCCCAGCAACAATGAAAACTAAAAAACGTTAAAAAACAATCTACTGTTTTGCCACCACCAGACATTGCATCCTGAATTTCATCTCTCATGCCGCGCAGTGCGGGCGTGGGAAAATGTAACAAAGCAGATTCCGCATTAAACCATTGATTGCCAGGTAGGTATGTATGAATGAAAACAAGCTGCTGGGGCTCGCATGGATATCACCCTACATCATCGGGTTGATACTCTTTACGGCATTCCCCTTCGTCTCGTCGTTTTTCCTCAGCTTTACGGATTACGATTTGATGAGCCCGCCGGTGTTTAACGGCATCGAAAACTATCGCTATATGTTTACCGAAGACACGCTCTTCTGGAAATCCATGGGCGTGACCTTTGCCTACGTATTTCTGACTATCCCGTTGAAGCTCGCCTTTGCTTTAGGGATTGCCTTTGTTCTGAACTTTAAATTACGCGGCATCGGATTTTTCCGGACGGCCTACTATATTCCGTCGATCCTCGGCAGTTCCGTCGCCATTGCCGTCTTGTGGCGCGCCTTATTTGCGATCGATGGCCTGCTTAACAGCTTTATCGGCGTACTGGGTTTTGACCCGGTGAACTGGCTGGGAGAACCGTCGCTGGCGCTGATGTCCGTTACCCTGCTGCGCGTCTGGCAGTTCGGTTCCGCGATGGTCATCTTCCTGGCCGCGCTGCAAAACGTACCGCAGTCCCAGTACGAAGCGGCGATGATCGACGGCGCGTCTAAATGGCAAATGTTCATGAAAGTGACCGTGCCGCTGATTACGCCGGTGATCTTCTTCAACTTCATCATGCAGACCACGCAGGCGTTCCAGGAATTTACCGGGCCGTACGTGATCACCGGCGGCGGGCCGACCTACTCCACCTACCTGTTCTCGCTCTACATCTACGACACCGCGTTCAAGTACTTCGATATGGGCTACGGAGCGGCGCTGGCGTGGGTGCTATTCCTGGTGGTGGCCGTCTTCGCCGGTATCGCCTTTAAGTCGTCGAAATACTGGGTGTTCTACTCCGCCGATAAAGGGGGCAAAAATGGCTGATATTCAACAACTTTCCACGGCAAGAAGCGTTGCGGAGCGCGAAGTGGCCCGCACGCTGCGCAGAGAGAAAATCAACGCCATGGTTCGCTACGCGATCCTGCTGTTTGTCGGCCTGCTGATGCTTTACCCGCTGGTATGGATGTTCTCAGCGTCGTTCAAACCGAACCACGAGATCTTCACCACCCTGAGCCTGTGGCCCGCCCACGCCACCTGGGATGGCTTCGTCAACGGATGGAAAACCGGCACCGAGTACACCTTCGGCCATTACATGCTGAACACCTTTAAGTACGTAATTCCGAAGGTGATCCTGACCATTATCTCCTCCACCATTGTGGCGTACGGCTTTGCCCGCTTCGAAATCCCGTGGAAGAAGTTCTGGTTCGCCACGCTCATCACTACCATGCTGCTGCCCAGCACCGTGCTGCTGATCCCGCAGTACCTGATGTTCCGTGAGATGGGCATGCTGAACAGCTACATGCCGCTGTACCTGCCGCTGGCCTTCGCCACGCAGGGATTCTTTGTTTTCATGCTGATCCAGTTCCTGCGCGGCGTCCCGCGTGACATGGAAGAGGCGGCGCAAATCGACGGCTGTAACTCCATTCAGGTGCTGTGGTACGTGGTGGTGCCGATCCTGAAGCCGGCCATTATCTCCGTCGCCCTGTTCCAGTTTATGTGGTCCATGAACGACTTTATCGGGCCGCTGATTTACGTCTACAGCGTGGATAAATACCCCATCGCACTGGCGCTGAAAATGTCCATCGACGTCACCGAAGGCGCGCCGTGGAACGAAATTCTGGCAATGGCGAGCATCTCCATTCTGCCATCCATCATTGTCTTCTTCCTGGCACAGCGCTACTTCGTACAGGGCGTCACCAGCAGCGGAATTAAAGGTTAAGAGGGAAATACCATGGCTGAAGTCATTTTTAACAAGCTGGAAAAGGTCTACTCCAACGGTTTTAAAGCGGTACACGCTATCGATCTGAAAATCGCCGAAGGGGAATTCATGGTGATCGTCGGGCCATCCGGCTGCGCCAAATCCACTACCCTGCGCATGCTGGCGGGGCTGGAAACCATCAGCGGCGGCGAGGTGCGCATCGGCGACCGGATCGTGAACAACCTCGCGCCGAAGGAGCGCGGTATTGCAATGGTGTTCCAGAACTACGCCCTCTATCCGCACATGACGGTGCGCGAGAATCTGGCCTTTGGCCTCAAGCTGAGCAAGCTGCCGAAAGATCAGATTGAGTCTCAGGTGAATGAAGCCGCCAAAATTCTTGAGCTGGAAGAGCTGCTCGACCGTCTGCCGCGCCAGCTTTCCGGCGGCCAGGCGCAGCGCGTAGCGGTAGGCCGTGCGATTGTGAAAAAGCCGGACGTGTTCCTGTTCGATGAGCCGCTTTCAAACCTCGACGCCAAGCTGCGCGCCTCAATGCGTATTCGTATTTCCGACCTGCACAAGCAGCTGAAGAAGTCCGGAAAACCGGCCACCACCGTTTATGTGACCCACGACCAGACCGAAGCGATGACCATGGGCGACCGCATCTGCGTGATGAAGCTCGGTCACATCATGCAGGTGGATACGCCGGACAACCTCTACCACAAGCCGAAGAACATGTTCGTGGCGGGCTTTATCGGCGCGCCGGAGATGAATATTCGCAGGAGCGTGCTGATCGAAAAAGCGGGCCAGCTGCACATCGCCATCGGCAATGAAACCATGCCGCTGAACGCGGAGAAGCAGGAGAAAGTCGCCGCTTATGCAGGTCAGGAGATTTTTTACGGCGTGCGCCCGGAGTTTGTCTCGCTTTCAGATGCGCCATTCCCGAACGGCGGCTGTAGCGGGGAGATGGTGCGCGTTGAGAATATGGGCCACGAATTCTTTGTGTACCTGAAAGTCGCGGACTACGAACTGACCGCCAGGATCCCGTCCGATGAAGCCAAGCCAATGATTGATAAGGGGCTTCATCGTAAGGTGTATTTCACGTTTGATATGAACAAATGTCATATTTTTGACGCAAAAACTGAACAGAACCTCTCTCTCTGATGGAGTGATAAAAATGAAAAAAGTGCTTTTAAGCGCAGCAATCTCCGCGACCCTGGGCCTGACCGCTTTGCCATCGATGGCGCAGAATGTGGATTTACGGATGTCCTGGTGGGGCGGCAATGGCCGTCACCAGGTTACCCTGAAAGCGCTGGAAGAGTTCCATAAACAGAACCCGGACATCAACGTGAAGGCGGAATACACCGGCTGGGACGGTCACCTCTCCCGTCTGACCACCCAGATTGCGGGCGGCACCGAGCCGGACGTAATGCAGACGAACTGGAACTGGCTGCCGATCTTCTCCAAAACCGGTGACGGCTTCTACGATCTGAACAAGATGAAGGACGTGATCGACTTAAACCAGTTCGATCCCAAAGAGCTGCAAACCACTACCGTGGACGGCAAGCTGAACGGCATTCCAATTTCGGTGACGGCGCGCGTGTTCTACTTCAATGACGAGACCTGGAAAAAAGCGGGTATTGCCTACCCGAAAACCTGGGACGAGCTGATGGCGGCCGGTAAAACCTTCGAGAGCAAGCTCGGCAAGCAGTATTACCCGGTCATCCTGGAGCACCAGGATACGCTGGCGCTGCTGAACTCGTACATGATCCAGAAGTACAACGTTCCTGCGGTGGATGAGAAAACCAAAAAGTTCAGCTACACGAAAGAACAGTGGGTGGAGTTCTTCCAGACCTACAAAAAGCTGATCGACAGCCACGTCATGCCGGACACCAAATACTATGCCTCGTTCGGTAAAAGCAACATGTATGAGATGAAGCCGTGGATCCAGGGTGAATGGGGCGGCACCTACATGTGGAACTCCACTATTAACAAATATTTCGACAACCTGAAGCCGCCGGCAAAACTGGAGCTGGGCAGCTATCCAATGCTGCCGGGTGCCAGCGACGCGGGCCTGTTCTTCAAGCCAGCCCAGATGCTGTCGATCGGTAAATCGACCAAAAACCCGGAAGCAGCGGCGAAGCTGATTAACTTCCTGCTCAACAGCAAAGAGGGGGTCGATACGCTGGGCCTGGAGCGCGGCGTGCCGCTGAGCAAAGTAGCGGTCCAGTATCTGACCGAAGACGGCACCATAAAAGAGGACGATCCTTCCGTGGCGGGCCTGCGTCTGGCGCAGTCGCTGCCGGCGAAGCTTACCGTCTCGCCATACTTTGACGATCCGCAGATTGTGGCGCAGTTCGGTACGTCTTTGCAGTATATCGACTACGGCCAGAAAACCGTGGAAGAGACGGCCGCCGACTTCCAGCGTCAGGCTGAGCGTATTTTGAGACGTGCGATGCGGTAAACACAAAGCCCGGTGGCGCTTCGCTTACCGGGCCAACGATACCGTGTAGGCCGGGTCACCCGGCAATGACATTACACGCCGATATTACGTAGTTTCTCCCCTTTCATGAGCTTGCGTTCAATATGTTCCAGGGTCACGCCTTTGGTTTCCGGGATCAGCCAGAAGGTCACACCGATAAACGCCACGTTCAGTACCGTATAAAGCCAGAAGGTACCTGCCGCGCCAATCGCATCCAGCAGCGTCAGGAAGGTCGCGCCAATGATCATGTTCGACACCCAGTTAGTGGTGGTGGAACAGGTGATCCCAAAGTCGCGGCATTTCAGCGGCTGAATTTCAGAGCACAGGATCCACACCACCGGCGCGGCGCTCATTGCGTAACCCGCGATGCACATCATGGTCATACCCACGGAGAGCCAGGAGAGGCCGCTTGACGCCGTGCCGTTATCAAACTGCATCAGGCAGTAGCCGAGGATCAGGGTGCCGAGCGCCATCACGCTAAAGCCAATTTTCAGCGCCGGTTTGCGTCCGGCTTTATCAACGGTGAACACCGCGATAAAGGTCGCGAACATAAAGGTCAGCCCCACCACCAGCGTGGCGATCATCTGCTGTTCGGTCGTGGTAAAACCGGCCATTTTAAAGATGCGCGGGGCGTAATACATGATGATGTTCATCCCCGTAAACTGCTGCATCGCCTGCAATAGCATGCCGAGGAACACCGCGCGGCGTACGTTGCGGTTAGCCTTAAACAGGGACCAGCCGCCCTGCTTCAGCTTCAGGCTTTCACGGATTTCGTTTATCTCTTCACGCGCTTTTTCAGAGGTGTCGCGCAGCATGCGCAGCACCTCTTCCGCCTCCACGTGGCGCCCTTTTTGCGCCAGCCAGCGCGGGCTGTTCGGCAGGAAAATGACTAACACAATCAGCAGCAACGCAGGCAGCGCCAGCACGCCAAGCATTGCCCGCCAGTTACCGCTATAGCTGAAGTACGTATCCGACAGAAACGCCAGTACGATACCGAGCGTCACCATCAGCTGGTACATGCTGATCATCTTCCCGCGCACGTTTTCGCTCGCCATTTCCGAGAGATAAAGCGGCGCGGTGTAGGAGGCAATACCCACCGCGACGCCCAGCAGCACACGGGACAGCAGCAGCACTTCAACGTTGGTGGCGAACGCCGAGCCAATGGAGCCGGCAACGAACAGGATCGCCCCGACCATCAGGCTGTATTTGCGCCCGAGACGGAACGACAGCCAGCCGTTAAAGAGCGCGCCGATGGCCGCGCCCAGCATCATGCTGCTCACTACCCACTCTTGCAGGCGATTACTCAACGTAAAGTGATCGGTAATAAAGGGCAGCGCGCCGGCGATAACGCCGATATCCAGGCCAAACAATAAACCGGCGACGGCTGCCGCAACAGAAACAAACTGGTTCATGCGTCGGGTATCGCGCAACGCAGCGGGCATAAGGGTAGAGTCATTTATAGATGTCATAGTTTCCTGCCTCAACAGCGAAATTCGTTAAGTGAAATTACGAGATACCGGAAGAAAGTGTCAGGTCGGAACTGGTGAAGATATGGATTTTTTCGCTACGACATACCGATCTGTGATGGACATTACAATTTCAAATCAGAGCGATTTATCCTTATTTTTTATTAATTAGTTAATATCTAAGCAATAAATGTGTGACACCCGTCATCCATTCCTTTTCAGTATGGATTTTTCATCTTTAAGGATATGGATAAAGGCAATTTTGGCGTAAAAAAACCTCCGCCCGAGGGCAGAGGTTCTTTATTCAGGATGAATTAACGTGCCAGCCAGCCGCCGTCGACGGCAACGGTGTAGCCGTTAATGTAATCCGATGCCGGGGACGCCAGGAACACAACCGGCCCCATCAGATCGCTCGGCAGCCCCCAGCGACCCGCAGGAATACGCTCCAGGATTGCCGCGCTGCGCTCTTCATCCGCACGCAACTGCTGGGTATTGTTGGTAGCCATGTAGCCCGGCGCAATCGCGTTGACGTTGATGTTGTGCTGCGCCCACTCGTTTGCAAGCAGACGGGTCACCCCCATCACCGCGCTCTTCGATGCGGTGTAAGACGGCACGCGGATGCCGCCCTGGAAGGAGAGCATCGACGCGATATTGATGATTTTGCCGCCTTTACCCTGCGCGATGAAGTGCTTCGCCGCCGCCTGGGACATAAAGAACACGCTCTTGATGTTCAGGTTCATGACGTCGTCCCAGTCCGTTTCGCTGAAGTTAATCGCGTCTTCACGACGGATCAGGCCCGCGTTGTTAACCAGAATATCGATATGACCAAACTCCGCCACCGCGCGATCCAGCAGCTCAGGGATCCCGTCGATTTTGCGCAGGTCAGCGGTCAGGCTCAGGAAACGACGGCCCAGCGCGGTGACGCGCTCGATGGTTTCCGTTGGCTCAACGATGTTAATCCCGACGATATCACAGCCCGCTTCCGCCAGGCCTAACGCCATACCCTGCCCCAGCCCGGTATCACAACCGGAAACGACAGCCACTTTACCTTGCAGAGAAAATGCATCCAGAATCATGTTTGTTCCTTAATCGTTCAGCGCCTGTCACCAACAGGCAGATTTATGCTTAACTGCCTGCGGCTAGCGCAGATCCTTAACAGCGACGTGGTCCATATCATCGAAGACCTGGTTTTCACCGACCATACCCCAGATGAAGGTATAGGCTTTCGTTCCCACGCCAGAGTGGATAGACCAGCTCGGCGAAATGACCGCCTGCTCGTTATGCATAACGATATGGCGCGTCTCCTGAGGCTGTCCCATCATGTGGAACACGCAGGCATCTTCATCCATGTTGAAATAGAAGTAGACTTCCATGCGACGCTCGTGGGTATGGCACGGCATGGTGTTCCAGAGGTTGCCCGGCGCAAGCTCGGTCAGCCCCATGCTCAACTGGCAGGTTTCCAGCACGTCCGGAACGAAGTATTTGTTGATGGTGCGACGGTTGCTGGTGAGGTTATCGCCAAGGGTCACCGGGGAAACGTCCGCAGGCGTCACTTTTTTGGTTGGGTAGTGGGTGTGTGCCGGGGCGCAGTTGTAGTAGAACTTCGCCGGTTTGCTGGCGTCGACGCTGGCAAAGACCACTTCTTTTGCGCCTTTACCGACGTACAGTGCGTCGCGGTGGCCGATCTCGTAGCACTGACCATCGACGGTAATGGTGCCCGGTCCGCCGATGTTAATCACGCCCAGCTCGCGGCGTTCAAGGAAGTAGCTCACGCCCAGCTGTTTGCCCACTTCACCGCCCACGGAGACGGTGTTCGCCACCGGCATAATCCCGCCCACAATAATGCGGTCAATATGGCTGTAGACCATGGTGTACTTATCGGCTTCGAACACCTGCTCAACTAAAAACTCACCGCGCAGCCCCTGGGTATCCAGCGTTTTTGCGTGCGCGCTGTGGATGCTTTGTCTGACTTCCACATCAACCTCCAGAATGGATCGTGCCCGAAGGCAAAGATAATTAACGAAACAACGTTCCGTTTTCGTGATGAGCACATATTATCCCCTGCCACAGCGGTTTTCAATTGCATTTAAAACATCGTTTCATTTTTTCTGCGGATTTATGCCGGAAATGGTGTTTCGATCACGATAAATCTATAAGGACGGTCTTCTTATCCATGAAACTGATAAATTGCGCTGTCAGTCACACACACTGAAACATTGTTTTGATAATTTAACACCCAGTTTTCAATCCACAATAGGCGTTCAAAGGAGTGCATTATGGCTAAAGGTATGCGGGTCAAGCTGAACTACGAGGTCAGCCGCGATCCGGATACAGGCGTGGAAGTCACCCGCCTGACCCCACCGGAAGTAACCTGTCATCGCAACTACTTTTACCAGAAGTGCTTCTTTAACGATGGCAGCCATCTGCTGTTCGCCGGGGAGTTCGACGGTCACTGGAACTATTACCTGCTGGACCTGAAAAACGCCGAAGCGGTACAGTTAACTGAAGGCGCGGGGGATAACACTTTTGGCGGCTTCCTCTCCCCGGACGATAAATCCTTCTACTATGTGAAGAACGATCGCACCCTGCTGGAGGTGGATTTACAGACGCTGGCAGAGCGCGAAGTGTATCGCGTCCCGGAAGAGTGGGTCGGATACGGTACCTGGGTTGCGAACAGCGACTGCACCAGGCTGGTGGGCATTGAAATTGCAAAACGAGACTGGACCCCGCTCAACGACTGGAAAATTTTCCACGACTTTTTCCACAAAGGACCGCACTGCCGCCTGCTGCGCGTTGATCTGAAAACGGGTGAAAGCACCACCATTCATGACGAGAAGATCTGGCTGGGGCATCCCATTTATCGTCCGTTCGATGACAATACTGTGGCCTTCTGCCATGAAGGACCGCACGACCTGGTTGACGCCCGCATGTGGCTGGTCAACGAAGACGGCAGCAACGTGCGGAAAGTGAAAACCCACGCGGAAGGTGAAAGCTGCACGCATGAATTTTGGGTGCCGGACGGCTCCGCGCTGATCTACGTCTCTTATCTGAAGGGCCAGCAGGGTCGCACCATCTCCCGCTTCAACCCGGACACCGGCATTAATGAAGCGGTTATGAACATGCCCGCCTGCTCGCACCTGATGAGCAATTTTGACGGCACCCTGCTCGTCGGCGACGGTTCCGGCACGCCTGTCGATGTGAAAGACACCGGCGGCTACACCATTGATAACGATCCTTATCTGTATGCCTTTGACGTGGCGAAGAAAGCGTTTTTCCGTATCGCCCGTCACGATACCTCCTGGGCTACGGTGGCGAACAGCCGCCAGGTAACCCACCCGCATCCGTCCTTTACGCCGGACGAAAAAGCGGTGCTGTACAGTTCCGATAAAGACGGCAAACCAGCCCTCTATATCGCGAAACTCCCCGAGCAACCTGAAATGTTGCATGCCTGATTTGAGTAAATGTTTCTGTAACTGGCCTTGCCCTCCGATTCGGAGGGCTTTTTTTTGCGAAGAAGGTGGATTAACAGAGTTGTAGGCCGGGTAAGCGTGAGCGCCACCCGGCGGTTTTTAGCGAAGAAGGTGGATTATCAGAAGGAATACGCCACGCCTGCACGGAAGCGGGTCTGTCGTTCGTCGGTCTCTTTAACCCCCACGTTACCCACCTCAACATACGGCGCCCAGTTTTTATCCCATTTATAGGCCAGCTTGGCGTTATATTCGTTGGAATAATCTTTATTGTTATTTCGGGCCATCCCTTCAGCGCTTTTCGCGTAAACATAATTTAGCTCGGTACGCCAGTCACCTAATACCCAACCGACCCACGCATCGCCACGGTTAACTTTATCATCGTCCTTATTTGAGCTTGACGGGTAGCGGGTATATTCGTAACGGTAACGCGCGGCGACGTAGAAGCCATTATCGAAGCTATATTGTACATGCAGATTCGGTTTATAAATGGTGCGGCTGTCTGTGCTTTCAATCGTAAACGCAGGGGTCAGGGCGATATTGTCCGTCGCTTTCCAGCGCCAGCTAATCTGATCTTCATGACCGTTCCCCACCACGTCGGCAAAAGGCTGATCCGCCTTGTCACCGCCGGATTTCCACTTCGCTTCAACGGAAAAACCGAAGCCATTATCAAAGCGGTGCGAGACGGCAACACGGTCAGCATTCGAGCCGCTGTCGATATATTCGTGACGCAGATCGACGGTCACAGCGTGGGCCGCAAACGTGCTGGTAATAAGAGAGGCAAGGACCAGAGATTTTTTTAACATGAATAAACCCTCAATTAAAATATTGTTTCGTTTTTATGAAACTTGAGTTTATTTTTTATGCACCGCTATTTTAGTGACAAAGATCGAAATTATTTGTTTCATTTTTTTTGGCAAAGATCGACGTGAACCTCATCAACAAAAAAGGCGTATTACACGTAAATTCCAGGAGTGAGATCACACTAAGCACTTCGCAATGCGAATAATTAACCGCGCAATGAATATTGCGGGCTTAAGAAAGAACGCAAATGTATTAAAAAAGGATTCAGCGGGATAAAAAAAACCTCCCGTAGGGAGGCTTGCTGTGTGCAGAGAGGGAAATTACCGTTCAATAGCCAGCGCCACCCCTTGCCCTCCGCCAATGCAGAGGGTTGCAATTCCTTTTCGGGCGTTACGCTTTTTCATTTCGTGAACTAAAGACACCAGAATACGGCAGCCAGAAGCGCCAATGGGATGACCCAGCGCGATTGCCCCACCGTTAACGTTGACCCGTAGCGGATCCCATTCCAGCATTTTCCCGACAGAGATTGCCTGTGCAGCAAAGGCTTCGTTGACTTCAATCAGATCCACGTCGCTCAGCTGCCAGCCCGCCCGCTCCAGACAGCGGCGCGTGGCATAGACCGGAGCAATCCCCATTAACGCCGGATCAACGCCCACGCTGGCAAACGCCTTGATGCGCGCCAGCACCGGTAGCGCCAGCTCCTGGGCTTTGCTTTCACTCATCATCATCACCGCCGCCGCACCGTCGTTGATGGAAGAGGCGTTGCCTGCCGTCACAGAACCCAACGTTTCGAAGGCGGGATCGAGTTTTGCCAGCCCTTCCGCGCTGGCATCGGTGCGCGGCTGCTCGTCGGTATCAACGATGAGCGCTTCGCCGTTCTGGCGCAGGGTGCTGACCGGGACAATTTCATCGCGAAAGCGCCCGGAATCGATCGCCGCGCGCGCTTTTTGCTGCGAGCTTAGGGCATACGCATCCTGAAGCTCGCGGCTGATACCGTATTCCCGCGCCAGGTTCTCCGCCGTCACGCCCATATGGTAATCGTTAAAGGCGTCCCACAGCCCATCGTGAACAAGGCTGTCGAGCAGCTGGCTGTTTCCGAGCTGCGCGCCGGTCCGGCTGTCGGTCAGCACGTGCGGAGCGCGGCTCATGTTCTCCTGCCCGCCGGCAATGACCACGTCCGCTTCACCGCACTGGATGGCCTGCGTCGCAAGATGGAGCGCCTTCAGACCTGATCCACAGACGTCGTTGATGGTGATCGCCGAAACGGTGTTAGGCAGGCCGCCCTTCAGCGCCGCCTGACGCGCAGGGTTTTGTCCCGCGCCCGCGGTCAACACCTGGCCCAGGATCACCTCATCAATTTCATGTGCGGCAATCCCGCTGCGTTCTACCAGCGCTTTTACCACCACGCTGCCAAGATCAACCGCAGAGTGACGCGCAAGCGCTCCCTGAAAACAGCCGATAGCCGTACGTAACGCACCCACTATAACGACATCTTTCATCACGACCTCTGTGCAAAATGACATGACGATAGTAGAGGATTGTTATCAACAATTAACGCAAATGTTTAAAATTAGTGAGTTTAGTCACAGGATTAGCGTGCGTCCTGCAAGTACTGGCGCAGCCAGCTTCCGGCGACGCCGGGCGGGGTTCGTTTGTTCCATAACAGATCGATAGCAATCGACCTCGGCCAGCCCGGCACGTTCAGCTGCACCAGCGATTTCGATGCGGCAAATTCATCCACCAGCGCGCAGGGCAACGCGCACCAGCCAAAGCCCTGTACCGCCATGCTCAGCAGTAATAGATAATTCGGCGCGGACCAGACCGGCCCGCGCGCAAGGGTGGCTTCCCGTTCGAGATAGGTACTCAGCCGCAGCTCGCGCCAGCCGTGCAGCTCGTCCGCCTGCGTCTCATGCTGCGCTGCCAGAGGATGTCCGGCAGAGACGTAGATGGCCATCCGCGTTTGCACGGGCAGACGGGTCGCGCCAATATCGGTCGGGTAGCTGTCGCGCGCTTCCGTCAGGCCAATTTGCGCCCTCTCCTTTTGCAGCAGGTCAATCACGTCTTCCTCTTCCCCAATCAGACACTCGAATTCCGTGTGCGGAAAACGCCGGTCGAACTGGCTCATCATCTCTTCCAGCACGGCCGGGTTGAGCGTATCGGAGAGAACAAAGGTAAAACGTGCCTCCGTTTGCGCCGTTAAGGATACGGCCAGCTCGTCGAGGCGCGCGCTGGCAGCGAGGATCGACTGGACATAGCCCAGCACCTGTTCACCCTGGGGGGTTAATACCGGGTGACGCGCCGAACGGTCGAACAGCTCAAACCCCAGGTCAGCTTCAAGGTTGGCGATGGAGGTGCTGATGGTGGACTGGCTTTTGCGCAGCCGTCGAGCCGCAGCGGAAAACGAACCTGCGGCGACGGTTTCAACAAACGCGGTCAGGGCTTCAGGAGAATAACGCATGAAGTATCTACTTTATCGATGGATACCATCTTTTATATATCACCTTAAGCGATAAGAATAGGCGCCATTCACGCCCCTACTGGCGAATTCATGAGGTAACTATGCAACATCAGGATGCACTCCAACGTAAATTGCCGGAGCGGATCTTCCATGCCGTCTGTTTTGAAGGCATTGCTACGGCGATCCTCGCCCCGACGGCCGCGTGGCTCATGCAGCGCTCGGTGGTGGAAATGGGAGGGCTTACCATTATTCTGGCGACCACGGCAATGCTCTGGAACATTATCTACAACTTTGGCTTCGACCGTTTCTGGCCCGTACAGCGGGTGAAGCGCACGGCGAAAGTGCGCGCCCTGCATGCGCTGGGTTTTGAATGCGGCTTTATCGTGATTGGCGTAACCATCGTTGCTGCCGTGCTGGGAGTGACGTTGCTTCAGGCATTCACGCTGGAAATTGGTTTCTTCCTGTTCTTCCTGCCGTACACCATGTTCTACAACTGGGCGTACGACACTTTGCGGGAGAAAATCATCAAGCGGCGCCAGCAGCGACGCGCGCTGGCAAGCGAATGATCCTCGGGCCGGAGGCGTTCTCCGGCCCTTCACCTGCGAAGCAACGGCGACCTCAACGCATAATTATGGTAAATTGCACTCCTTTTTGTTCGTTTTATAGTTGATACGTTGCTCTAATGTCGAAAATTTGGTCAAAAGAAGAGACTCTCTGGAGTTTCGCCCTCTACGGCACTGCCGTGGGCGCAGGAACCCTGTTCTTGCCCATTCAGCTCGGCTCTGCTGGCGCGATTGTCCTGCTGATCACCGCCCTTGTGGCGTATCCCTTAACCTACTGGCCGCACAAGGCGCTGGCGCAGTTCATTCTGTCATCGAAAACGAAAGGCAGTGAAGGGATCACCGGTGCCGTGACCCACTACTACGGTAAAAAGATCGGCAACCTGATCACCACACTCTATTTCGTCGCCTTCTTTGTTGTGGTGCTGATTTACGCGGTGGCGATAACCAACTCGCTCACTGAGCAGCTGGCGAAACGGATGACGGTGGATACCGGCGTGCGGATGCTGGTGAGCTTTGGCGTGGTGCTGATCCTGAACCTCATCTTCCTGATGGGGCGGCACATTACCCTTAAGGTGATGGGATTCCTGGTCTTCCCGCTGATTGCCTATTTCCTGTTTGTCTCGCTGTACCTGACGGGCAGCTGGCAGCCGTCGCTGCTGACCAGCCAGATGGCCGTCGATCGGCACACGCTGCATCAGGTGTGGATTTCCATACCGGTGATGGTTTTCGCCTTTAGCCATACCCCGATTATCTCGACGTTTGCCGTAGACCGTCGCGAGAAATACGGTGAAGAGGCCATGGGTAAATGCAAAAAAATCATGAAAGTGGCGTACCTGATCATCTGCCTTAGCGTGCTGTTCTTTGTCTTCAGCTGCCTGCTTTCGATTCCACCGTCCTATATCGTGGCGGCAAAAGAGGAAGGGGTGACGATCCTGTCCGCGCTGTCGATGATGCCGTCGTCCCCGGCATGGCTGGGCATTTCCGGCATTATCGTGGCGATTATTGCGATGTCGAAATCGTTCCTCGGCACCTATTTTGGCGTGATTGAAGGGGCAACGGAGATTGTGAGGTCGTCGCTGAATCAGGTGGGGGTGAAGAAAAGCCGCGCCTTTAACCGCGCCGTTTCCATTCTTGGCGTGTCGTTGATTACCTTTGCGGTCTGCTGCATCAACCCGAACGCGATCTCGATGATTTACGCCATCAGCGGTCCGCTTATCGCCATGATTTTGTTCATCATGCCGACGCTGTCGACGTACCTGATCCCGTCGCTAAAACCGTACCGCTCCATCGGCAACCTGCTGACGCTGATTGTTGGCATGCTGTGCGTGTCGGTGATGTTTGTCGGTTGAGTACGCTGCCCGGCGCAATGCCGGGCATCGGTTTTACGCCCGAATATCGTCATACTCCCGCGTGTTATCAAATTCATGCTTCGCAAACGGGCACAGCGGGATAATTTTACGGCTCTCACCGCGCATCTTCTCCACCACTTTTGCCACCAGCTGCTTACCGACACCCTGCCCTTTCAGGCTCGGATCCACATCGGTGTGCTCGATAATGCTCAGATGCTCGCCGGTCGGGACAAAGACGATCTCCGCCACCTGATTACCTTCGGCGTCGTTGACGTAAAACTTGTTATGGCCTTCAAGAATATCCATGGTTCCTCGCTTATTTTTGGCGGTACTTCAGCGCACCGCTCGGGCAGGTATCAATTACGCGTACGACAGTTTCTGCATCCACTTCATCCGGTGCGATCCACGGTTTACGCTTCAGGTCGAACAGCGCCGCGCTGCCACGCACGCAGTTGCCCGAGTGTTTGCAGATCCCGGTGTTGAAGTAGACATCGATTTTCTCACCGGTGTAGGCCCGGTATCCCGCATCCAGTAGCTCCTGATCCATGACATTGCCTCTGTAATTATTGTGGTGACAAATGCAGCATACCCTCACCCGTTCCGGCTGACCACGTCAAAAACGACGATCGGACACGTTGTTTTCGACTCGTTATTTCGCTCCACACTTAAGACTATTCCGAATAAAAAGACGCTGGTCAGCAAGATATATTTTTGCGCTACGTCAATTCTTGTAATAATTCTCGCCGCGTTCACATTAAGATTATTAGCTAAGCGGAATCCTAACGACACAAGTTATTTCCCTCTAAGCAATGGATTTACTTCCGATTTTCAAAATCCATAACGAAGCGGTATTTTCGCCGCCCCTCTGGAAATAGCGCAAAACAACCCAGACAGGAAATTTGACTCTTCTCACATAACGACTAATGTTAATTCCTGAACGACAACTGATACGAATTACTTATCGTATCTCCTGACATAAACGCAACATGAGGGTTGATATATGGCAGAGCAACATCGTGGTGGTTCCGGTAATTTCGCTGAAGACCGTGAGAAAGCATCAGAAGCTGGACGTAAAGGCGGCCAGCACAGCGGCGGTAATTTCAAAAACGATCCGCAACGCGCATCTGAAGCGGGTAAGAAAGGGGGACAGAACAGTCACGGCGGAGGCCGTAAATCTGACAACTCCTGATCTTATTTAAAGCTCTTATAAATATACCGAGAGCATGCTGCGGGCCCGTCGGCTCGCAGTACCTTCCCTTTATTTCACTGGAGCGAATATATGAATATGAAAAGTGTTGAAGATGTATTTATACACCTGTTATCCGACACCTACAGCGCTGAGAAGCAGCTGACCCGCGCGTTGAGCAAATTAGCCCGCGCCGCATCCAGCGAGAAGCTGAGCGCCGCGTTCACGGCTCACCTCGAAGAGACGCAGGGACAGATCGAACGTATCGATCAGATTATTGAGCAGGAATCTGGCCTCAAGCTCAAGCGCATGAAATGCGTTGCGATGGAAGGCTTAATTGAAGAAGCCAACGAAGTGATTGAGAGCACAGAGAAAAATGAAGTTCGTGATGCCGCCTTAATTGCCGCTGCGCAGAAAGTCGAGCACTACGAAATTGCCAGCTACGGCACCCTGGCCACCCTGGCAGAACAATTAGGCTATAAAAAAGCCGTTAAACTTCTTGCCGAAACGCTGGAAGAAGAAAAAGAAACCGATCTCAAATTAACCGATCTGGCTGTCGGCAATATTAATCAAAAAGCCCAGAAAGGATAAATACTAATTTGATGAGCATCAGCACCAAAAATTAACCAGAATATAAACTACCAGGAGTTAATTATGAATCATGTAGAACACTACCATGATTGGCTACGCGATGCCCATGCGATGGAAAAGCAAGCCGAATCAATGCTGGAATCAATGGCCAGCCGTATTGATAATTATCCCGACTTACGTGCACGAATTGAACAACACGTTAATGAGACTAAGCATCAAATTACCGTGCTGGAAGAAATTCTCGACCGCAACGATATTTCCCGTTCGGTCATCAAAGACTCTATGAGCAAAATGGCGGCACTTGGCCAGTCCATTGGCGGCATGTTCCCTTCCGATGAAATTGTTAAAGGCTCTATCAGCGGCTACGTTTTTGAGCAGTTTGAAATTGCCTGCTACACCTCCCTGCTGGCTGCGGCCAAAAAAGCGGGCGATACCGCCTCCATTCCTGCCATTGAGTCCATTCTGGAAGAAGAGCGCCAGATGGCGGACTGGCTGATTCAACATATTCCCCAGACGACGGAACAGTTCCTGCTGCGTTCCGACGCAGACGGCGTTGAAGCGAAAAAATAACGGAAGAGGGAGAACCTATGTTTCGACACGTAAAACAGCTGCAATACACGGTCCGCGTAGCCGAACCGAATCCGGGCCTGGCCAACCTGCTGCTTGAGCAGTTTGGCGGGCCACAGGGCGAACTTGCCGCGGCATGTCGTTACTTTACGCAGGGACTGAGCGACGACGATCCCGGTCGTAAAGATATGCTGATGGATATCGCGACCGAGGAGTTAAGCCACCTGGAAATTATCGGCACCCTGGTGGGTATGCTGAATAAGGGTGCGAAAGGTGAGCTGGCGGAAGGCGTTGAGAATGAAGCGGAGCTGTACCGGTCCATGACCGAGAACGGCAACGACAGTCATATCACCTCCCTGCTCTACGGTGGCGGCACGCCGCTGACCAACTCCGCGGGCGTGCCCTGGACGGCAGCCTATGTAGATACCATTGGCGAACCCACAGCCGACCTGCGCTCTAACATAGCGGCAGAGGCGCGCGCCAAGATTATCTACGAGCGGTTGATTAACGTAACGGACGATCCGGGTGTTAAAGATGCGCTGGCGTTTTTAATGACGCGTGAGGCAGCGCACCAGCTCTCATTTGAGAAGGCACTCCAGTCGATCCGTAACAATTTCCCACCGGGTAAACTGCCGCCAATCGAAGAGTACACCAACAAGTACTACAATATGTCTGAGGGGGGAGAAGTTCGCGGCAGCTGGAACAGCGATAAGCACTTCGACTACGTGGAATCTCCTCAGCCAGCGGTCGATGGTGGTGACGGTGGCGCAAGCGTGAAGCTCACAACAGAGCAGGCCACGCTGGTCAAAGCGATGTGCGCGCGCACGAAATCCGATCCTGATGCCGATCCGCTTACCGGCGCCGAGCTTGGTGCGGGTAAGAAAAAACCGTAACCGGTTTTGCCAGGCCGCCTGAGGCTGCCTGGCAATACCATGTGCGCTATCAGTTCCAGAGGTACGGAGCATGTTCGAGCTCGATGCGTTTCATCTGGCCAGGATCCAGTTCGCCTTTACCGTCTCTTTTCATATTCTCTTCCCTGCGATCACCATCGGGCTTGCGAGCTATCTGGTGGTACTCGAAGGCATGTGGCTTCGCACAAAAAACGATGTCTGGCGCTCGCTATACCACTTCTGGCTAAAGATTTTCGCCGTGAATTTTGGCATGGGCGTGGTTTCCGGGCTGGTGATGGCTTACCAGTTTGGCACTAACTGGAGCGGCTTTTCCCAGTTCGCGGGCAGCATAACCGGCCCCCTTCTCACCTATGAAGTTTTAACAGCCTTCTTCCTGGAAGCCGGTTTCCTGGGCGTGATGCTGTTCGGCTGGAACAAGGTTGGCCCCGGCCTGCACTTCTTTGCCACCTGCATGGTGGCGCTGGGCACGCTGATGTCCACCTTCTGGATCCTCGCCTCCAACAGCTGGATGCACACCCCGCAGGGCTTCAGTATCCAGAACGGACAGGTTATTCCCGAAGACTGGCTGGCCATCATCTTTAACCCCTCTTTCCCTTACCGCCTGATCCATATGTCCATTGCCGCCTTCCTGTGCAGCGCCTTGTTTGTGGGCGCGTCCGGGGCGTGGCATCTCCTGCGCGGTAACGATACGCCCGCGATCCGCAAGATGTTCTCCATGGCCATGTGGATGGCGCTGCTGGTCGCGCCTATTCAGGCCGTGGTCGGGGATATGCACGGGCTGAATACGCTTGAGCATCAGCCGGCCAAAATCGCCGCGATTGAAGGCCACTGGGAAAATCCGCCGGGCGAGGCCACCCCGCTGCTGCTGTTTGGCGTACCGGATATGGAAGAAGAGCGCACCAAATACGGGCTTGAAATCCCGGCCCTCGGCAGCCTGATCCTGACGCACAGCCTGGATAAACAGGTGCCTGCGCTGAAAGATTTCCCGAAAGAGGACCGTCCGAACTCGCTCATCGTCTTCTGGTCCTTCCGCATTATGGTCGGCATGGGCCTGCTGATGATTACGCTTGGCGTGCTGAGCGTCTGGCTGCGCTATCGCCGTCGGCTTTACCACTCCCGGCCATTCCACTGGTTTGCCCTCTGCATGGGGCCAGCCGGACTGCTCGCGCTGCTCGCCGGATGGGTCACCACCGAGGTGGGCCGTCAGCCGTGGGTCGTCTACGGCTATCTGCGCACGATAGACGCGGTGTCTCTGCACAGCACGTTGCAGATGAGCATCAGCCTGCTGGCCTTTATCGTGGTTTACTGTTCGGTGTTTGGCGTGGGCTATGTGTATCTCGCCCGGTTAATTAAGAAAGGGCCACAGCCTGTCGGCACGCTGACGTCTAACACGTCGGGCACCCCTGCCCGTCCGCTGTCCGCCGCCGAGTCCGTTCCGGAAGAGGAGAAGATCTGATGGGCGTCGATATCCCGGTCATCTGGTTTGCCATTATTGTCTTCGCCACGCTGATGTACATCATCATGGACGGCTTCGATCTCGGTATCGGCATGCTGTTCAGCTTTGTGGGAGATGCCAAAGAGCGCGACGTGATGGTGAACAGCGTCGCCCCGGTCTGGGACGGAAATGAAACCTGGCTGGTTCTCGGCGGCGCGGGGCTGTTCGGCGCGTTCCCGCTGGCCTACGCGGTGATTATCGATGCCCTGACCATCCCGCTGACGGCCATGCTGATCGGGCTGATTTTCCGCGGCGTCGCGTTTGAGTTTCGCTTCAAGGCAACCCCTTCCCACCGCAAGTTCTGGGACTACTCCTTTGCTGGCGGCTCCCTGCTCGCGACCTTCAGCCAGGGGATCGTGGTCGGCGCGATGATCAACGGCTTTGACGTCGAAGGCCGACGCTTTGTCGGTTCCTCGCTGGACTGGTTCACGCCGTTCAACCTGTTCTGCGGGCTGGGCTTAATTGTCGCCTATACCCTGCTGGCCACCACGTGGCTAATCATGAAAAGCGAAGGGGCGCTGCAAAACCGGATGCGCGAGCTGACCCGTCACGTGCTGCTGGCGCTGATCGCCGTCATTGCGGTGGTGAGCATCTGGACGCCACTCGGCTGGCAGTTTGTCGCCGAGCGCTGGTTCACCCTGCCCAACTTCTTCTGGTTCCTGCCGGTCCCTGTACTGGTGGCGGTATTCAGCCTGTGGATCTGGCGGCTGACGCGCAATCCCGACAGCCACGCCCGCCCGTTCCTGCTGACGCTGGGCTTAATCTTTCTCGGCTTTAGCGGGCTGGGCATCAGCCTGTGGCCACACATTATTCCGCCGCACATTACCCTGTGGGAAGCCTCCGCGCCGCCTGCCAGCCAGCTGTTTATGCTGATCGGCACGCTGCTCATCGTTCCGGTGATCCTGGTTTACACCGCCTGGAGCTACTACGTCTTCCGGGGCAAAGTGTCTGATACCGAAGGTTATCACTAAGGATTGCTATGGCAGGCTGGCATACACGCGCCATTATTTACCAGATTGATACCGCCCTGTTTTACGATCTTAACGGCGATGGCTGCGGCGACATCGCCGGGATCGCCGCGAAGCTGCGCTACATTCGCCGGATGGGCGCGACGGTTATCTGGATCACCCCGTTTTACCTCACACCTTTTCTCGATGAAGGCTATGACGTGAGCGACCATTTGCAGGTCGATCCCCGCTTCGGCAAGCTCAACGATATTATCGCCTTCATTGAGCAGGCGCGGGAGCTGGGGATGAAGGTCATTATTGAACTGCTGATCCAGCATACCTCGGATGCGCATCCCTGGTTTCAGCAGGCCCGCCGCAACCCGCAGTCACCCTACCGGGACTATTACCTCTGGTCCGACACGGACGAGGACGATACGCCCCCGATGTTCCCTGGCGTGGAAAAGAGCGTCTGGACATGGGACGACGAGGCGGGGCAATACTACCGGCATATGTTCTATCGCCACGAGCCGGATCTTAATCTGGCTTCCCCTGCGGTGCTGAAGGAAGTTGAGAACATCATCATCTTCTGGCTAAAGCTCGGGGTGTCGGGCTTTCGTCTGGATGCGGCGTCGCACCTGACAAAACAGGCCGGGCGTGGGGATGAAAAACGCGGGCTGTGGATCCTGGAACACCTGCGCCGTCTTATCGAGCAGCGTAACCCGGACGCGATCCTGCTCGGCGAAGTCGACGTGGAGGTCGAAGCCTACAAAGCGTATTTTGGGCAGAACGATCGGCTGAATCTGGTGCTGAATTTCTGGCTCAATAAGTACTTCTACGTCAGCCTTGCGGAGAAAAGCGCGCGACCGCTGCGCAACGCGGTAAAGAAGATGATTGTGCCGCCAGACTCCTGCTGTTTCGCCAACTGGCTGCGCAATCATGATGAGCTGGACCTGGAAGGGATAGGAAAAAAAGCGAAGCAGACCGTCGTTGATGCCTTTGCCCCGGATGAAGAGATGAGCGTGTATCAGCGTGGGATCCGCCGCCGTCTGGCGCCGATGCTTAATGGCGATCGAAAGCGGCTGGCCTTTTGCCATGCGGTCTTATTTTCACTGCCGGGCGTACCGGTCATGCGCTACGGGGATGAGATTGGCATGGGGGATGATTTGGATCTGGAAGAGCGTTACGCCGTCCGCACTCCGATGCAGTGGGCCGGATCGCAAGGCGGCGGCTTCTCAGATGCCGACCCGGATACCTTTATCGCCCCGATCATTGACCACGGTCCGTACCGCTACCAGAAAATCAACGTGGCGGACTCCCTGTTGCACCGCAGCTCGCTTCTGCACCGCATTATCGACATCGCCAATACGCGCTCCGAGTTCCCTGAAATCGGCGTCGCGCCATTTCGCCTTATCACTATCGACAGCGATGCGGTGCTGGGGATCTATTACGAAACCGATACGCGCAGCATCCTGACCTTCGTTAATTTCAGCGATAAGCCCGTTAATTTTACCGCCAGAGGGATCCGACACGCCACCTGGACCGCCTGCCTGGCGGACAAACGCTACGACGACGCGTTGATTTGCGGTAAAACCGTTGAGCTTAACCTCAGCGGCTACGGCTACCGCTGGTTCTGGACCGATCGTACCGCGTTGCGCTGATTAGCGTCTCCGGGAAAGCAGCAGACGAGCCACGATTGCGCTCGTGACGGCAAGGGATCCGAGCAGCACTTTCCCAGGCATACCGGAGGTGACGCTGGTGGCGCGCTCTTTTGCTTCGTTGGTGAAGTGCCCGTGGATTTTATGCAGATCGTTAACCGGCCGATCCAGATAGTCCTGGCGATCGTCCGCATTCAGCGTATCGGTCATCTGCCCTTCCCAGGCTTTTTTGACCATCAGCCGGTCCAGAAAACCGGGGAAAAGGAATTGCCCGACAATCGACTGGATCGTGCTGCTGCCCACCCATAGCTCCCGCACGGGTTTTTGCGCTACCTTAAAAATCGCGCTGGCAGCCACTTCCGGCTGAAATACGGGGGGAACCGGTCGCATTGCCCAGGCAAATTTATTCCTCGCCCACTCGAACTGCGGCGTGTTGAGGCCCGGCATCTGTACCATGGCGATCTGCACCCGGCTGTTTTCATGCATCAGCTCGGTGCGCACGGCGTCGGTAAACCCGCGGATCGCGGCCTTCGCCCCACAGTAGGCTGACTGCAAGGGAATGGAGCGGTAGGCCAGCGCGGAGCCAACCTGAATAATCGTCCCCCGGTCACGAGGAGTCATTAACTCCAGCGCGGCGCGGGTGCCGTTAACATAGCCCAGATAGGTCACCTCGGTAACGCGGCGAAACTCCTCAGGGGACATGGTACGAAAGGGCGCCAGCATCCCGCCCATGGCGTTATTCACCCACACGTCAATGGCCCCTAGCCGGTATTCAATCTCGTTGGCAGCCTCCGTCACCGCCTTGCTGTCCGCCACGTCGGCCTGAACGGCATACGCGTTGATCCCGAAACGGCGTAACTCCTCTTCCGTAGAGCGCAGGCTCTGCTCATCGCGGGCAATAATGCCCACGTCGTAGCCCGCTTTAGCAAAGTGCAGCGCCGTGGCTTTCCCCACGCCCGCCGTACCGCCGGTAATTACGATGACAGCCATAGCCTTTCCCCTTGTTTCAGACGTTATCCCAGCCGGAAAGTATTTCGATCAGTTCAGACAGCGAATAACGCACCGCTTTTTCCACCACATCCTGACATTCCCCGGAGAACAGCACGGTGCGGGTTTCCGTCTGCCCGCAAATATTCCAGCCGAAGCAGACCGTACCGGCTGCGGTGCCATCGTCTCCGCCTTCCGGCCCCGCATAGCCGCTGATGGCAACGCCGATATCCGCCTCGGCAATATCGCGAATTTTCGCAGCCATCTCGGTCACCGTCTGCTCGCTGACGGCGGTGAACCGTTCAATCGTGTCGTGGTTAACGCCCAGGATCCGCTCCTTCGCTTCGTCGCTGAATACCACCATGCCCACGTCATAAAACTCTGCGGTATTTTCTTCTGCACAGAGCGCCACCGCCAGATTACCGCCGGTACAGGACTCCGCCGTGGTCATACGCAGCCCTCTGTCTGTGAGCGTTGTGGCGAGCTTTTTCGTCAGCTCGCTGATGGTCGTGTTGTTATCGTGAATAAGGTTGCTCATGGATGTGCCCCTTAATTAATTTTCTTCAGGAATAATCGAAATATGGCCGTTACGCTCAAGGATCGCGTATTTAATATCTTTTAATTCTGTTATGCCGTGATTCTGGCGTGCTGAAACCAATATATCATCGCAGGAAACATCGACTTTTTTCAGCTTATCCGCGATGGGAACACCATTCTCTACCAATATCACCGGCGTGCCATCGAGAACATTCTCAACGGAGGAAGAATATTTTTTCATCAGGCCAAAAATAATATCTACCACCACCAGCGTTGTTATTGTAATCATCGCCCCGGTAACGGAAAAATCTTCTCCCAGCAGCGCCTGCTGTGTCGCCTCACTGATAATTAAGAGCAAAATAAGGTCAAAGCTGGTCATTTGCAGCAGGGCGCGCCGCCCGGCGACTTTAAACACGATAACCAGAAACAGGTATATTGCCAGGGCACGAAAAACCATGTCCATATTCGACTCCTAGGGGTAAATAAACTGCCAGAAGCGGATTTCTGGCTCGTTGTTTACGCGGATACTGTTTGTCCATTTCCCTGCTTTTGTCGGCGTGATGAACAGCAAGACGGTGAACTTATCGCTCTGTTTTAAGTTATCGTAGACAAGAAACAGGGTATTCCCACGGCTGTACATGCTGTCCGGCTGCGGCCAGACGCTGCCAGGTTCATACACATCGCTGCTTTCGCTGGTCAGGCTGAGGGTGTATTTGCCCTCAGCTATTACCGGGAAGGTGAGCGCCATCCGCGATTCGGTTTGGCGGCGGCCGAAGCGCTCGTAGCCCAGATTCAGGGATTTTGCTTCGTTTGTTTTCTCCACGTCGCTGAGCGCACCGCTGGAAAACAGGCCGGCGATCGCGGCCACGATAATAGCTAACAGAACAATAAAACCAACCTGACGAAATGCATACTCAAACGTCAGTAAACGATTACTCTCTTTTATCCCGGGCACTTTTTCATTTTCAGGTTCCATGGCTTTCGTCACCGTTTCGCTTAATTGCCGAAATTTATGATTTTTCTACGCAAATGCTTTTAAGACTTATCACATTTGCCACATAAAGGAATAGCAACAATACTTAATAAGTCAAGACATGCAAAATGAAGGATATCAGATGAAATTATCAGCCATTACAGCTTTGTTAATATTAATTATACCTTCTGCATGGGCAGATAATAACGGCGGGTTACAAAAGGGTGAAGCGCCCCCACCACCACATGCGCTGGACAGCGGTTATCGTGGTACTGATGATGCGCGCATTATGACGATAACTCAGGCAAAAGAGATGCATGACGGCGCCTCTATTTCTCTGCGCGGTAACCTTATTGACGGGAAGGATGATAAATACGTCTTCCAGGATAAAACCGGGAAAATAGATGTTGTTATTCCGAAAGCCATATTTGATGACCGAACCGTGGAGCCTGACAACATGATTAGTATTAGCGGCTCGCTCGATAAAAAATCATCACCACCCGTCGTGCGGGTCAGCCACCTGCAAAAATAATTCAGCGAAGCGTTAACGCTGTACCTATCCATCAAATCTCACCCCTAACAAGGAGTTAGCTATGAGTGATAATGAACAACGTACGAACGCTTACCCAACGCCCCCTTTCCCGGAACAGCCCCAGACGCCACCGGGCCTGGCCTCTGAAATGGATCCTGTTCCCGATCACGGTGAGACCAGCTACAAAGGGCATGGCCGGCTTACCGGTAAGAAAGCGCTTATCACCGGTGGCGACTCCGGCATCGGGCGCGCGGTTGCCATTGCCTATGCCCGCGAAGGGGCAGACGTGGCGATCAACTACCTGCCGGAAGAGGAAGAAGACGCAGCCGAGGTCATTGCCCTGATTAAAGCCGAAGGGCGCACCGCCGTCGCGTTGCCTGGCGACGTACGGGACGAAACCTTCTGTCAGAACCTCGTGGAGCAGGCCGTCAGCAAGCTGGGTGGGCTGGATATTCTGGTGAATAACGCTGGCCGCCAGCAGTACCGTGAGTCGCTCGAAGAGCTGACCACGGAAGATTTTGACGCGACCTTTAAAACCAACGTTTACGCGCCTTTCTGGATCACCAAGGCGGCGCTACGCCACCTGAAGGCCCCCGCGTCCATTATCAACACCTCATCCGTACAGGCGGTAAAACCGAGCGCCGTACTGCTTGACTATGCACAGACCAAAGCCTGTCTCGCGGTGTTCACCAAAGCGCTGGCGAAGCAGCTGGGGCCGAAAGGGATACGCGTTAATGCGGTAGCGCCCGGTCCTTACTGGACCGTGCTCCAGCCCAGCGGCGGTCAGCCGCAGGAAAAAGTGAAACACTTTGGTGAGAGCACCCCACTGGGGCGTCCGGGTCAGCCCGTCGAAATCGCGCCGCTGTACGTCACGCTTGCCTCGGATGAGTGTTCATACACATCCGGCCAGGTATGGTGTTCAGACGGCGGGGATGGCGTCATTTAACCATCAAGGCGAAGCCGCCACCCGGCAAATTGTTGCATGCGAATGCTAAAAGGCTGCGAAAGCAGCCTTTTTTACGTTCAAGGGGTTTCTTTAAGGATGATTTTGTTCAGCGTTTCCCGGCTGAGCGTTATGGTCGCATCAGGATCTTCTGCCTGAGCGTTGGTGCTATGGTTTAGCACGCCATTATCCAGCTCAAGCTTATACCTGCCGCCCTGATGCCGTTAAGATGCACGCCGAAATAATCGAAAATCATCTCCGTCGACATGGCGCGGACCGCATCCGGGCTGTCGGTACAGGGAGAAAAGGAGGCTACCACCAGACTTTTCTTTTACCCAAGGAAATAACGTTTATAAATAAACAAGGTTAACCTTTCGTCGCTGTGGCCTTCAGGGATAATGCTGAGTCCCATTATTTTCCGGAGTGATTCGATGAAGAGCCTGCCGTTCTTTTTCGCTGTCTTAAGCCTGAGCATATTAACAGCATGTCGTTCTTCCCCACCCGATAAGGTTGAAAAGATTAATCATCTGCAAATTCCGCTGGTATTGCCGGGAGAGAAACCGCCGCAGGCACAGATTTCTCATATCGCGTCTCTCTATCAGGAAAATAAACAGCAGATTGATAACTTAACGCGCAGCGTAAAATCGCAGTATCTTCAGGATGCAACCGCCAAAGAAATATTTGTTTCTGACAGTGCGGTTCAACGCGTCTATGCCTCGCTGACCAAACTGGAACAATTAGATATGGTTAATCAGCAGTACCTAAAAGATAAAAACTTAACGGGCCTGCAAAATATCCACCTTATTCTTGAACCGTTATTATCCAGCTGAATGCAAAAAACCCGGCTACACGGTAGCTGGGTTTTTATTATGAGTAATGACACAGGCATCAGTCGTACTGACCGAAGCGATAGCTAAGCCCTGCGGTGACGGAACTCAGGTCGCTGCTCACACCGATCTGATTAACATTTCCCACGTTGCTAACCCACTGATACTCCAGGCGACCCGCCCAGTTTTTGTTGAAGGCGTATTCAGTACCTACGGCTGCAAGCGGGCGCACGCCGGTTTCAAAGCGATTGTGACCACTTACATCGGATTCAGCGCGATAGCCCATCGCACCGGCACGGCCATAAATATCCCAGTCATTGGTCAGGGCGTAGCTCGCCTTCAGCGACATTTGCAGACCCTGAGCCTTCATTTGCGCCCCTGCGCTATGTTGACCCTTGATCTGCATATTTCCTAAATAATCATAACCGCCTTCTACCGCAAGCCATGGGGTAATCTGATAACCCGTATAAACACCTCCACCGACATTATCATGGTCAAAATCAAAGTGGTCGTAATTATTGTTACCAAATGCTTTTGAACCCGTACTGGTATCAAAATAGTGAGACCAGCCGAATTTCGCTCCGCCGTACCAGGTGCCCGCATCCGCGGCGGCTAACGCTGAAGTGGCGGTAAACGCATTTACCATAATCAATGCGACAACTGTCTTTTTCATAAATATACCGTTTACGTGATAAAATAAACTTAGAA
This sequence comes from Enterobacter genomosp. S, assembly GCF_001631805.1. NCBI lineage: Bacteria > Pseudomonadati > Pseudomonadota > Gammaproteobacteria > Enterobacterales > Enterobacteriaceae > Enterobacter > Enterobacter genomosp. S. The sequence continues at coordinate 234,242 of NZ_LVVA01000022.1, forward strand.
AGCAAACGATATAGAAAATGAACAGCTTCGTTAATTCTGTTTCTGTTTAATTTTAAACTTTCGCTAGAATGATTCAGGTAAATGCCTGACCTCCAGCAGATATCCACCGCGCTTGAAAGAAATATACTCTCCTTGCTTAAGGGCGGATAATACATTGAGTATACTGCTGCGAGAGAGCAGCGTTCTATCCTGAATATACTCCAGAATCGTGGTTCGTAAACGCGTCTCTTCAGGTAATAAAATCATTTCCTGAAGGTGGTTACGAATAACCGAATAGGTACGCTGCTGTAGCACCTGCGCATCACGGAATATCAAATAGGCCGTGTGGTATGAGAGCAGCGCCGCAACATCCTCCCAGACGCCCTCGGCACGAAACAACGCTGCCGCCTTATCCGCATCGAGACGTAAAATCGTCGACGTCCTCTCGGCCCGCAGAAAATGCCCCTGGGTAGGCTGGATCATCTCTGCGATACCAAACAAATGCGGCTCGTAAACGGTTACTACCACCAGTCCATCCGAGGCCCGCAGCAGGGACAGCTCCCCTTCCAGAAAGAGATACATCTGCTGCTTTCCTTTCCGTAACCACGTGAGTCGCTTGCGCGGGACAACCTGCACTTTCTCCGCTATCGGCTCAAGGATAGCGGTCAGTCGTTCGATGGATTTTTCGGGTCGAACAGGCGGTAAAATGTGCATGGTACAACCTTCTGACATTGAATATCTGCGAGTATAGACCATATATTTTAAGCGGTTAGCCGATCAAAACTGATAGCTGTAGTTGACGCTGGCAAACCAAAGATAAGGATGGTCGTAACCTCCGGCAAACGCCTCCGGCGATTTCACCTGCGACGACTGCATATGAAGATACGAAACGGCAATACCCATATTGCTGGCCGGGGTGATCTGATACTGGGCTCCCGTGCCGAATCGCCACTCATCGCCGGTAGGTAAGGTTAAGGCCACATCACTCTGGCTTTCATACGGCGAGCTGTCGAACGCCACGCCGGCATTCAGTCGCCACTGAGGCGTTGGACGATACTGCACGCCCACCGCGCCATGCCACGTGTCCTTGAGGCGGCTGACATTGTGCAGCTGCTGGTCCCCGACGACAATTTGCGGCGCGCCGAACCGGCTCCAGTCCTGCCAGCCGAGATCGCCCATTACCGACCACCGCGGATTTATATCATGCACCAGGCTGAGCATGATTTGCTGCGGCGCGCTGATTTGCGCCGACACCGGCAGGTCGTAGGTGTCGTTCTGTATACGCGCTTTGCCATCAATATTGTAGCTGTAGTCCGTTTCGCTGTTCCAGGTCATACCGGCTCGCGTCTGGTCAGTCAGCTGCATCAGCAGCCCAAGCCGATAGCTCATGGCCAGGTCTTCATCGCGTTGTCGATAGTCATCATCATTAACGTTGCGGGTCAGCGAGAAGTAACCATAGTTAACGTTGACAGACGCACCAATCGAGAGACGGTCGTTAAGCTTATAGGCCAGCGAGGGGCTGAGCGTCATGGCCACCATGGTGCTCTTTTTGATCAACCTGTCGCCCGCCCAGCTGCCGTAGTCGATCCCCAGGCCGTAATTACCGTAAAGCCCGGCTCCGGCATAGAGATTATCGGTCACCTTCTGGCTATAAAAGGCGCTGGCATTTGGGATGGTTTTCATCACGTCGCCGGGGCTTTGATCGTTATCGTTATCCAGCTGGTTATCGATGGAGCCGTCCATAACCTGTAACCCACCGGTGACCATATGATTCGGTAACCGCGTCATGCCGGCAGGGTTGGTCATAATTGTCGAGGCATCCTGCGCACAAGCGGCCTGCCCTGCGCCGGCAAGCGCGGTATCTTCGGTGCCTGCTTCATAAAAATAGAGGGCGCTGGCATGGGCACTGGAGGCGGCTAATACGCCAGCGCACAGGAGGAGTCGTGTATTCATCTGCGATCCGGGAAATAAAAAATTTGCCGACAGATATAACAGGGGCGCCTGATGACGTAAAAAGGAAGAGGGTTTAATTTTAAATTATGCGCGCGCGTCTTTATATTTATGACACTCCAGCGACAGCCGGAACAAAGGCACCGCGATTCTGCATGCACCTGGAGAAGAATTTCTTACAATGCTGTTTGTATTCGTTCGGCTTAAGACAAGCGTTACTCACTACTTGGATCGCTCTTATTCTCTCGCATGGATTCGATAAACTCCCGTTGCTCCGGTGTGAGTTCAAGCTCATCCAGCAGGCGATCTAACTCTTCTTCAGGCGATTCCTTTTGATTCTTTCTCTTCCCGCTAGCCATACTCACCCTTGAGTTATTAGGATTAATCTCAGGGTATCCAGGGTGCAGGAAATGTGCAACTCACCGTGTAACGTCGACAACCGATCATAACAATGAACGAAAGGGGGAAGCAGGTACGCCAGTACAGGAAACTTATCTTTATAAAGCCGTTGCTACTGGTCAGACGCTTAAATCTGCTGAGTTCAAATGGTACAAGATCAACAACGCAGGACAGGAAGCGGAATACATCAACATCCTGCTTGAAAGTGTGAGAGTTACTTCCCGCCGTAAGTGAGTAATTTCGCTCCATCAGTGAGCATAAGGAAACAACATGGACATCATTCAAGGTAAAGACAGCTTCAACGAGATGGCAACTGGAATCCTGGTGAAACTTTTTGCGGACTATCCGTTTTACTCATCGTTCGACTTTTCAGACTTCGGCTGGAAGCCCAGAGGAGATGGTCGCCATCTCATCCCCTTACCGTTATGTTGCAAAATACATATAGAGATTAAATTACAACAATGTATTACTTTAAAGTAAGGCTTTTTACTACAAAAAGACAACGTTTCGCCTGTTGTAATAAAGCGAGGCAAATTGCAACGCAAGCAAAGTCGTGTGACGCAGTGACAACACCTGGATAGTTCATGCAGATTCCAGCAAAATAGTTAGCGGACTAATCAGTTGTCTGGCAGTGCTCCAACAGAACCGGGGAAATTTTGAGCAGGAGAATGTAAACTGGAAAAATAAAGCAACGGGACACCCACGGGGGCGGGTTGTGAAAGTATTTCCTGTTGTCTTCGACCTTATTGCACGTAAAATGAACAGACCCATTTTGGAAAGGAGTCTTTAATGGATATCGCGCTGCTCAACAGGGGCTGGAACAGAACATGGTCAGATACCATGGTAAATCTGGAAGCCCGGAAACTCGTCGAAACTGCAAATCGGCTATCAGCATTCTATTTGCAAGATGGGATAACACGTATCAAGTTTGTCGAAGAGATAAGGCAGGTCGTAGAGAAAGGATTTGAAACTGCACGACGGGCCAAAACCGATGAAGAATGCATTGCATGCATCAAAAATCTGCGTGCCGAAACAGATAATCTACAAGAACAAGAACGCCTGTTAAGAACCAGAGCCGCACAGCTTTACGCGAAGGTCGAATTTGTTAAGGAAAATAATAAAATCGTCGGCTACATGATTTCAGCTATTCACATTGTGGTTTCTGGAATGGCAATTGCTGGCGGTGCGTTGATGGTCGCCACGATGACACCTTTAGGTATGCTGGCAGGGGCTATCCTTGTAACAGATGGCATTAACGGTCTGTCAAAAGAAATCATTCCTGGAATATATGGAAAACAATATAAAACAGAGGGATTTGTGGCTGATGGCACTATGGAAGCGGCCCAGTTTATGGGTTTCAAGCCTGAAACAGGACTTGCGATTTATAACGCTATTACGTTAACTGCAAATGTATATAGCATCTTTGGATTAGCCAGAAGACCCGAAGCATGGAGGCTATTTAAATGGATGCCCCGTGATTTCTATCGCAAGGTCGATACGATGAGCCGCCCAAAATTAACAATGAAAATAGTAGGTTATGGACTTAAGGCCAAAGTAATATTTGACCTGCTTTCTACTGACACATCGAACCATTAGCCTCTGAATTTTCTCCAGAACCGCCAGGATTTGTAAGAAAGGACTGGCGGCTGAATAAATGCAACGATGACTATTGCGATCAGAATTGATATCCCACCACCCACGACAGTTTCTTTCGCGGTAAACAACACTAAAAGGATAAAAACCATCAGACATGCCGATGTTATCCATAAAACAACCCTGAATCGATTAGCCAGATCCTGAATCGCTTCCCCCAAGGTTCCGCCGTAGCTTTCAACGTTGTTTTTTATCTTCTGCAAATCCGATGGTGTAAACCCTGAACGTAACAAAGCCTCATCAGTCACTTTCATATCGTCTCGTCCCTTATCTTCCAGAAGTGTTTTCCCAATCGCTGATTGTGCAAGCAATCATACTGATGAACTTTACAGCAATCCACATGATGTTTGTCCAATGTATCAGGTTTAAGACAATAGAAGCCATAAAGCCCCGTTAGTGGTACAAGCAACAAGCGGAGCGTAGCGACTTCATCATATTGTCAGAAGGATCACACCCTATCAGGGTGCTCGTGTACCTTTCGGAGCGTGAGCGAAGCGCTGGCAGAGCCTGCATGTCGTGTGCAGGTACGTTTACCACTATTCACCTGTTTACGCAGCCACAAGGCCGCACATCGGGCTTAAAATGTGTGTGATCAGTCTGTCGATGACATAACGATGCCTGGGTGAGCTTTTTCTTCACGTTTTACTATCGCGGTGTGAGGATGCAACTGCCGCCAACGCTGAGTTATACTGTCATCTCACCATGTAACTTAGCGTGACAGTTACCAAGGGCGGATCACAATGGTAGAACCCATAGGCGACTAAAATAGGTAACTATTTAAGTTGCTGATAGAGAAGGCTTTTAACGCTTCTCCACAAGGGGAGAGATCTGGAGCGGGCGAAGGGAATCGAACCCTCGTATAGAGCTTGGGAAGCTCTCGTTCTACCATTGAACTACGCCCGCTTTGAGGTGCGTAAGGCATTATAGACCTTACGCTTCTGCATACAAGCCTCTTCACAGCTAACTGGCGATAATCTAATCACTTAGCACTTCGGTTTACTGCCCTGCGCCGGAAGATAACGCTGCGGATCGATGGCCGTGGCCTTATAGCGAATCTGGAAATGCAGCTTCACCGTATCCGTCCCGGTACTGCCCATGGTCGCAATCTTCTGCCCCGCCTTTACGTTCTGACCGTTGTTGACCAGCATCGTGTCGTTATGCGCATAGGCCGTAATGTAGTCCTCACCATGCTTAATCATGATCAGGTTGCCATAACCGCGCAGCTGATTACCGACATAAACCACCTTCCCGGCTCCCGACGCGTAAACCGGCGTGCCGCGCGCGGCTGCGATATCAATGCCTTTGTTGCCCCCTTCCGAGAGCGAGTACGGCGCCACCACTTTTCCGCTGGCAGGCCAGATCCAGCAGCGCTGACCGACCGGCGGCCAGGAGGATTTTGGTACCTGGTAGGATGGTGTGACTTTGGCCGTTTTGCGCGTTGAGGATTTTTTCCCTGAGGAGGAACCGCCGTTAACCTTGAGCTTCTGCCCTATCTCAATGGTATACGGTGGAGAGATGTTATTCAGGCGCGCCAGTTCCTTCACGCTGGTCCCCGTGGCGCGTGAGATGCGGTAGAGTGTGTCTCCGCGCTTAACGGTATAGACGGCACCGGAATAACTGCCCATATCTGACGATTTACTCCCCGAGCATCCGGCTACAAGTAGCGTCAGCGTCAGGCAGAAAACGGCAATGATCGGGTTTCTCGTCAGGCTTCCTGCAAACAAAACAGCTCCTCGGTCAGCGTGAATGGCGCACTATGATAGCAGCCCAAACTGATGCCGGTCATGCCCTTTTCCGCTCTGTGGGCCAAACCGTTCGCACAAGAATGCAGTATAATAATTCTGCTGATGGTGCTGAACCATTTGGCATTTTGGCACTGGAGCATCAATGAGTATTCAAGAACATGTTATTTTGGTAAATGACCAGGGAAAGGTGATTGGCACTCAGGAGAAGTACGCCGCGCACACGACACACACCCCGCTACACCTGGCTTTCTCTTCGTGGCTGTTTAACGCTAACGGAGAATGTCTGATTACCCGGCGCGCCTTAAGTAAAAAAGCCTGGCCTGGCGTGTGGACGAACTCCGTTTGCGGTCATCCACAGACCGACGAAGCGACGGAGCAGGCGATTATCCGCCGCTGCCGCTTTGAAATCGGCGCCGAAATCACCGACATCACTCCCGTTGCCCCGGCGTTCCGCTACCGCGAAGCCGACCCATCCGGGATCGTTGAAAATGAGATTTGCCCGGTCTACGCGGCCCGCGTCACGAATACCCTCGCAATCAATAGCGACGAAGTGATGGATTACCAGTGGGTGGAGCTGGACGCGCTATTCCGCGCGCTGGACGCCACGCCGTGGGCGTTCAGCCCGTGGATGGTGCTGGAAGCGACGGCCGCGCGCGAAGAACTCAGCGCATTCGCCGCGCAATAAAAAAGCCCCGGCGAAATTCGCGCGGGGCTTTTTTACATCTTAACGGCTTATTTCACCGGACGCATCGCCGGGAACAGGATCACGTCGCGGATGGTGTGGCTGTTGGTGAACAGCATAACCATACGGTCGATACCAATACCCAGGCCAGCCGTCGGCGGCAGGCCGTGTTCCAGCGCGGTTACGTAGTCTTCGTCGAAGAACATCGCTTCGTCGTCGCCTGCCGCTTTCGCATTAACCTGATCCTGGAAGCGCTGCGCCTGATCTTCTGCATCGTTCAGCTCGCTGAAGCCGTTGCCGATTTCGCGGCCACCGATAAAGAATTCGAAGCGGTCAGTGATTTCCGGGTTCTCGTCATTACGACGCGCCAGCGGAGACACTTCCGCCGGGTATTCGGTGATGAAGGTCGGCTGAATCAGGTGCGCTTCTGCCACTTCTTCGAAGATCTCGGTCACGATACGGCCCAGACCCCAGCTCTTCTCCACCTTGATACCGATGCTTTCGGCGATCGCTTTTGCAGAGTCAAAGTTGTCCAGATCCGCCATCTCGGTTTCCGGACGATATTTCTTGATCGCTTCGCGCATGGTCAGTTTTTCGAATGGCTTGCCGAAGTCGAACACTTCTTCACCGTAAGGCACTTCTGTGGTGCCCAGAATATCCTGCGCCAGGGTGCGGAACAGGGATTCGGTCAGCTCGATCAGATCTTTGTAATCCGCATACGCCATGTAGAGTTCCATCATGGTGAACTCTGGGTTATGGCGCACGGAGATGCCTTCGTTTCGGAAGTTACGGTTGATCTCAAACACGCGGTCGAAACCACCTACCACCAGACGCTTCAGGTACAGTTCCGGCGCGATACGCAGGTACATGTCGAGATCCAGGGCGTTGTGATGGGTGATGAACGGACGGGCAGATGCGCCGCCAGGGATCACCTGCATCATCGGGGTTTCCACTTCCATAAAGTCGCGGTTAACCATGAACTGGCGAATACCGGCCATGATCTGGGAGCGAATTTTGAAGGTCTTACGGGATTCATCGTTAGAGATGAGGTCCAGGTAGCGCTGACGATAGCGCGCTTCCTGATCCTGCAAACCGTGGAACTTGTCCGGCAGCGGGCGCAGGGCTTTGGTCAGCAGACGCAGCTCGGTGCAGTGGATAGACAGTTCACCGGTCTTGGTTTTGAACAGTTTACCTTTTGCGCCCAGGATATCGCCCAGGTCCCACTTCTTGAACTGCTCGTTGTAGATGCCTTCCGGCAGGTCGTCACGGGAGACGTACAGCTGAATGCGGCCGCCAACGTCCTGTAAGGTCACGAAGGACGCCTTACCCATGATACGACGGGTCATCATACGGCCAGCCACGGACACTTCAACGTTCAGCGCTTCAAGCTCTTCGTTCTCTTTACCGTCGAAGTCAGCGTGCAGTTGGTCTGAGGTATGGTCACGACGAAAATCGTTCGGGAACGGCACGCCCTGCTCGCGCAGCGCTGCCAGCTTCTCGCGGCGGGTTTTCAGTTCGTTGTTAAGATCGACTACCGCGTCAGCGCCCTGTGCTTGTTGTTCAGACATGTTGGTTCCTCATAACCCTGCTTTCAAACTTGCTTCGATAAATTGGTCCAGGCTGCCGTCCAGCACCGCCTGCGTGTTACGGGTTTCAACCCCGGTACGCAGGTCTTTGATGCGGGAGTCATCAAGGACGTAAGAACGGATCTGGCTGCCCCAGCCGATGTCGGACTTGTTGTCTTCCATCGCCTGCTTCTCAGCATTTTTCTTCTGCATCTCCAGCTCATAAAGCTTCGCTTTCATCTGCTTCATGGCCTGGTCTTTGTTCTTATGCTGGGAACGGTCGTTCTGGCACTGTGTGACCAGCCCGGTTGGAATGTGGGTAATACGCACCGCAGATTCCGTACGGTTAACGTGCTGACCACCCGCGCCGGATGCGCGGTACACGTCAATACGCAGATCCGCCGGGTTGATGTCGATATCAATATCTTCATCCACTTCCGGGTAGACAAACGCGGAGCTGAAGGAGGTGTGGCGACGGCCACCGGAGTCAAACGGACTCTTACGCACCAGGCGGTGAACGCCGGTTTCAGTACGCAGCCAGCCGTAGGCGTAGTCACCGATGATCTTGATGGTGACGGACTTAATGCCGGCAACTTCACCTTCAGACTCTTCGATAATCTCGGTTTTGAAACCGCGCGCTTCCGCCCAGCGCAGATACATGCGCATCAGCATGCTGGCCCAGTCCTGCGCTTCGGTACCGCCAGAACCTGCCTGAATATCGAGATAGCAGTCCGCGCTGTCGTATTCGCCGGAGAACATACGACGGAATTCCAGCTGCGCCAGCTTCTCTTCCAGCACGTCGAGTTCTGCCACGGCTTCGTTAAAGGTTTCTTCGTCGTCGGCTTCGACGGCCAGCTCCAGCAGCCCAGAAACATCTTCCAGACCCTGCGACATCTGATCCAGCGTATCTACGATAGCTTCGAGGGAGGAACGCTCTTTACCCAGCGCCTGAGCGCGTTCAGGTTCGTTCCAGACGTCCGGCTGTTCCAGCTCGGCGTTTACTTCTTCGAGACGTTCTTTCTTGGCATCGTAGTCAAAGATACCCCCTAAGAACGTCAGAGCGCTCTGTGAGGTCCTGAATGCGGTTTTTTACCGGATTAATTTCAAACATGGTCTGTTTTCTTTTATGAGCTTGTCAAAATGCGGTGATAAGAGCGGGATTGTACCGAATCCACGCCCTTTTTTATAGAGATTACTGACGCTAAATTGGCCAGATATTGTCGATGATGATCTGAAGGGAGCGATTACCGCGAAACTCGTTAATATCCAGCTTATAGGCCAGCTCAACCTCGCGCACGCCGTTGTCCGGCCAGACGGAGGTATCAACGTTAAAGGCAATGCCGTCCAGCAGCGGCCCGCCGCCGACCGGTTCCACCATCACTTTGAGGTGGCGTTCGCCGACAATACGCTGTTGCAGCAAACGAAAACGCCCGTCGAAAAGCGGCTCAGGGAACATCTGCCCCCACGGGCCCGCATCGCGCAGCATCTGCGCCACGTCCATGGTCATTTCAGCCGGGGAAAGCTCACCGTCAGAAACCACTTCCCCCTGCAACAGCGACGGATCGATCCAGTCGGTGACCAGTTCGCCAAACAGACGCTGGAATTCGTCGAACTTCGCCTCTTCGAGCGACAGGCCCGCGGCCATCGCGTGGCCGCCGAACTTAATCATCAGGTTCGGATGAAGCGTGTCGAGACGCTCCAGCGCGTCGCGCATGTGCAGCCCCTGAATCGAGCGTCCGGAGCCTTTCAGCGTGCCGTCCCCGGCAGGCGCAAACGCGATCACCGGACGGTGGAAGCGCTCCTTAATGCGTGAGGCCAGAATGCCCACCACGCCCTGGTGCCATTCGGGGTGATACATCGCCAGCCCGCCCGGCAGGGTATCGCCGCTGCGCTCCAGCTTTTCGCACAGGGTCAGCGCTTCGGCCTGCATCCCCTGCTCAATCTCTTTACGGGTCTGGTTGAGCGCGTCCAGCTCGTTGGCCAGCACGCGCGCTTCGCCGATGTTGTCGCACAGCAGCAGCGCGACGCCAACCGACATATCGTCCAGCCGCCCCGCCGCGTTCAGGCGCGGGCCGAGGGCAAAGCCCAAATCGCTTGCCACGAGCTTAAGCGGATCGCGGTTGGCAATTTCCAGCAGCGCCTTGATCCCCGGACGGCATTTACCTGCGCGAATACGGCTTAAGCCCTGCCAGGTGAGAATCCGGTTATTGGTATCGAGCGGCACCACGTCCGCTACGGTTCCCAGCGCCACCAGATCGAGATATTCGGCCAGGTTCGGCACGGCTATCCCGCGCGATTCAAACCAGCCCTTATCGCGCAGCAACGTGCGTAGCGCCAGCATCAGATAAAACGCCACCCCTACCCCAGCCAGCGATTTCGACGGGAAATCACAGTCGCGCAGGTTGGGGTTAATGATGGCTTCGGCGGCCGGCAGGGTTTCTCCTGGCAGGTGGTGATCGGTGACCAGAACCGGGATCCCCAGCGCATGGGCATGATCGACCCCCGCATGAGAGGAGATCCCGTTATCCACGGTCATGATCATCTGTGCGCCACGGGCGTGGGCCTGATCGACCACTTCCGGGCTGAGGCCGTAGCCATCTTCAAACCGGTTCGGCACCAGATAAGTCACGTTATCGCAGCCCAGGGCACGCAGGCTGAGCACGCTCAGCGCGGTACTGGTTGCGCCGTCGGCATCGAAATCGCCCACCACGACAATCCGCGTCCCTTCACGGAACGCGTCGTAGAGCATGTCGGTCGCTTTTTCGATGCCGCTTAGCGCCTGCCAGGGCAGCATGCCTTTGACGCTGCGCTCAAGATCGCTTGCCGTTCTCACGCCGCGGCTGGCATACAGCCGCTTTAGCAGCGGAGGAAGGTCGGCGGGTAAATCGGCCGTATCAACCGCTTCACGGCGGCGCAGTTTTATCGGGGCTTTCACGCGAATTACTTACCGCCCGTCTGTTTCTGATGCGCGTCAAGGAACGCTTTCATCTCTTTTGGACCCTGATAGCCCGGCACCACGTAACCGTTGCTCAGGACAATGGCTGGCGTCCCGCTCACGCCAAACTGGACGCCCAGCGCGTAGTGGTTAGCGATGTCGATGTCGCAGGACGCAGGCTTCACGCCTTTGCCGTTCATCGCGTCATCAAAGGCCTTATTGCGATCTTTCGCACACCAGATCGCCTTCATATCCTGCTCGGGCTGGCTCTGCACGCCCGCGCGTGGGAAGGCCAGGTAACGCACGGTAATACCCAGTGCATTGTAGTCTTTCATCTCTTCATGCAGCTTGTGGCAGTAGCCACAGGTGATGTCGGTGAAGACGGTAATGACGTGTTTTTCCTGCGCCGCTTTGTAGACGATCATCTCTTTTTCGAGCGCGTTCAGGTTTTTCATCAGCAGCTGGTTAGTGACGTTCACCGGCTGCGCGCCGCTTACGTCGTACATTGGCCCCTGAATGATGTGCTTACCGTCTTCGGTCACATACAGCACGCCGCTGTTGGTCAGCACCGTTTTCATGCCAGCCACCGGCGATGGCTGGATCTCGCTGCTGGCGACGCCGAGTTTCGTCAGAGACTGTTTAATGGCGGCATCGTCCGCATGGGCAAATCCGGAAACTGAAGCTGCCAGCAGGGTGAACAGCGCTAAAGACTTTTTCATATATGATCCTGTAACAATTCGTCGGCACTCACGCGCGAGGGTGGTGCTGTTGGTGTAGCTGCCGCAGGCGTTCCGTCGCGACATGGGTGTAAATCTGCGTCGTTGAAAGATCGCTGTGTCCAAGCAACATCTGCACCACGCGTAAATCAGCGCCGTGGTTTAACAGATGCGTCGCGAAGGCGTGACGCAAAACGTGCGGCGACAGCTTTTCACTGTCAATACCCGCCAGTGTGGCGTAATGTTTAATGCGATGCCAGAACGTTTGTCGCGTCATCTGCTGCGCGCGCTGGCTCGGGAATAATACATCAATGGAGACGCCGTTCAGCAGCCACGGACGCCCGTGTTCCAGATACGTCTCCAGCCAGTAGACCGCCTCTTCACCCAGCGGCACCAGCCGTTCTTTGTTCCCTTTACCGATGACGCGCACCACGCCCTGACGCAGGCTGACATCGCTCATCGTCAGGCCAACCAGTTCGGAAACGCGCAGGCCCGTGGCATACAATAGTTCAAGCATGGCTTTATCGCGTAACTCCAGCGGAAGGTCAACTGCGGGCGACTGTAATAATCTCTCAACTTGTGCTTCGCTGAGATCTTTTGGCAGCCGCTGAGGCAGTTTAGGCGATGCCAGCAGTGCGCTGGGATCGTCCGCGCGGATCTTCTCGCGGTAAAGGTGCTGGAACAGGCGGCGCATGGCGCTCAGCAGACGCGCGGAGCTGGTGGCTTTGTACCCCCCTTCCATCCGCTCGGCCAGTAACCCTTGCAGGTCATCGCTTTGCGCGCTTTCAAGCGTCAGCCCCCGGTGCGCCAGCCACTCCACCAGCAGGGTAAGATCACGGCGGTAAGCGCTGAGCGTATTTTCGGCGAGGTTTTTTTCCAGCCACAGCGCGTCGAGAAACTGTTCGATGAGTGCGAGATCCTTTTCCACATCAGCCCCTTTGGTTCTGCAATCCGGCCATTATGCCTGATTGCCATCTGTTTCTGGTACACTACGCGCAAAGTCATAGCAAGAATTGAGATTGTTACGCGATGAATATTGGTCTGTTCTATGGTTCCAGCACCTGTTACACCGAAATGGCGGCGGAGAAAATTCGCGACATCATTGGCCCGGAACTGGTGACGTTGCATAACCTGAAAGATGACTCGGTCGCCTTGATGGAGCAGTACGATGTGCTGATCCTGGGCATCCCAACCTGGGACTTTGGTGAGATTCAGGAAGACTGGGAAGCCATCTGGGATCGGCTCGATACGGTCAATTTCGAGGGCAAAATCATTGCGATGTACGGCATGGGCGACCAGTTGGGCTACGGGGAGTGGTTCCTCGACGCGCTCGGCATGCTGCATGACAAACTGGCGCCAAAGGGCGCGACGTTTATCGGCTACTGGCCTACGGAAGGCTATGAGTTCACCAGCCCAAAACCCGTCATTGCCGACGGCCAGCTGTTTGTCGGGCTCGCGCTGGATGAAACCAACCAGTACGATCTCAGCGACGAGCGCCTCCAGACCTGGTGCGAGCAAATTCTGGGTGAGATGGCCGAGCAGTTTAGCTGATTTACTCCTGCGTCGGCTGTTGCACGATTAGCCGGCGCAGATCCCGCCACTCCGCGGCATCCATACTGTCAGCTGCCAGCCACAGGTGCTGGCGTCGATTGTCCTCAACCCGACGCAGCCGTAGCATCATCCCGGTGTTGAGCATCCACGGCGTCCCTATCATCTCCCACTCTTTTCCCTGCCAGCGCAGGCGAGAATCCATCAGCAGCTTAATTTCACCCTGACGGGCGTTGATTCGACGTTGGCTTCGCACGCTGTCAAACACCACAAACGACAGCAAAAGCAACCACAGAGGGGTGTAGCTAAGCGGCCATGGCACCAGTAACACCAATGCCGCGACCAGACCGTGGAGCAGTAACGACATCCACTGTGAGCGCCACGAGACGCGAAGATCAGATTGCCACAGGACCACGTTCCTGATTCCGTGTTTGAATTAATTGCACCATCCGTTGCAACTCGGTGTCGGCGGGCTTGCCGTGATTCATCAGCCAGTTGAATAAATCCGGATCGTCAGACTCAAGCAGGCGGACAAACAGACGCTTATCGTCATCGCTTAAGCTATCGTACTCATACTCAAAGAAAGGCATGATGGAGATATCAAGTTCACGCATGCCGCGACGGCACGCCCAGTGAATACGGGCCTTGTTGTTAATATCCATGTTCTGTTTCCTGCATTACGTTTGGCACAGTCGGTATCCCGCTCGGTATTGATTATTGCTTTCCGGGACACCTGGTAGTGTAACGTGTTTTTAGCCGTTTCTTTACTGGAATATTGCGAACTACGGGCAGGCTTCCAGAATAATCCCTATTAAGACAGTGGATTACACTATTTTGCGTAGCGCTACACATAACCAGGTAATGGCACGAATGGCCTGCTGAAAGCGCTTGCAATGAATACAGTCTCTTTTACCATTAGGTATTATCAAAGCGTTAAGCAATTCAGGACATCACTATGGCATTTTCACCATTTTCTCCTCGCCAGCCCGCCGCCTCTGCGCGTCTGCCGCTGACGCTGATTACTCTTGATGACTGGGCACTGGCGACACTGACCGGTGCGGACAGCGAAAAATACCTGCAAGGCCAGGTCACAGCGGACGTGGCGCAGTTGACTGAACACCAGCATCTGCTGGTCGCTCATTGCGATCCAAAAGGCAAAATGTGGAGCAACCTGCGTCTGTTCCGCCGTCAGGACGGGTTCGCCTTCATTGAGCGCCGCAGCCTGCGTGACGCCCAGCTCAAAGAGCTGAAAAAATATGCAGTCTTTTCTAAAGTCACTATCGCCCCGGACGATGAACACGTCCTGCTGGGGGTTGCGGGTTTCCAGGCGCGTGCAGCGCTGAAAAACCTGTTTGCCGAGCTACCGGATGCCGAAAAACAGCTGGTCAGCGAGGGAGCGACCTCCATTCTGTGGTTCGAGCACCCGGCGGAGCGCTTCCTGCTGGTAACAGACGTAGCAACGGCGGAACGCGTCACTGACGCCCTTCGCGGTGAAGCACAGCTCAACAACAGCCAGCAGTGGCTGGCGCTGAACATCGAAGCGGGCCTGCCGGTGATTGACGCGGCAAACAGCGCGCAGTTTATCCCGCAGGCGACCAATATTCAGGCGCTGGGCGGTATCAGCTTTAAGAAAGGCTGCTACACCGGTCAGGAGATGGTGGCGCGGGCGAAATTCCGCGGTGCGAACAAACGTGCCCTGTGGACGCTGGCGGGCCATGCCAGCCGCGTGCCGGAAGCGGGTGAAGATCTCGAGATGAAGATGGGTGAAAACTGGCGTCGTACCGGCACCGTGTTAGCCGCCGTACAGCTCGATGATGGCCGCCTGCTGGTGCAGGTTGTCATGAATAATGATATGGAGCCCGACAGCGTGTTCCGCGTGCGGGATGATGCGAACACGCTCAGCATTGAGCCGCTGCCGTATTCACTGGAAGAGTGAAGTAATAGCGCCCGGTGGCGCTCCGCTTACCGGGCCTACGCTTTTATATTCCCCCTCTCCCCGTGGGAGAGGGTCGGGGTGAGGGCATCAGACCGCACCCTGCCCAAAGCTACACCTGCCCCACATACAAATAAATTGCCAGGAAGTGGCACACGCTGCCGCCCAGCACAAAGCCGTGCCAGATCGCATGGTTGTACGGGATGCGCTTACAGACGTAGAAAATCACGCCCAGCGAGTAGACCACACCGCCCACCGCCAGCAGCGTCACGCCCCCGACCGCAAGCTTAATGGCTAACTGATACACCACAATCAGCGAGAGCCAGCCCATTGTCAGATAGGTGACCAGCGACAGCACTTTGAACCGGTGCGCGATGGTCAGCTTAAACAGGATCCCCAGCAGCGCCAGGCTCCAGATCACAATCATCAGGCCACGCGACAGCGGTGAGTTGAGCCCCACCAGCAAAAACGGCGTGTAGGTGCCTGCAATAAGAAGATAGATAGCGCAGTGGTCAAATTTCTTGAGCCATATCTTCGCCCGCTGGTGCGGAATAGCGTGATACAGCGTTGAGGCCAGAAATAGCAGGATCATACTCCCGCCATACAGGCTGTAGCTGGTGATGGCCATCGCGCTGGCGTTGGTATCCACCGCCTGCACCAGCAGCAATACTAAACCGACAATCCCAAACACCAGGCCAATGCCATGGCTTATACTGTTGGCTACTTCCTCAGCCAGCGAATATCCCTGTGCGATTAATGGTCTGCTCACCATACTTAACTCCGGGAAAACAAAAGATGATTATTCATCGCCAGTCTATGCTAACTGAGAATGATTCCAGTGAACACCTGTTAGCTAAAATAAATCCACAATAAAGATTTATCCTTATAATTCAATGCAATGAAAAAACAATCCACCGTACAGATGTAAATTATTTCATTAACACCTGAGTAATCAATGAGATAAAACCGTCTCCCGCCGCCGGGCGGCATGGTATGATTCAGGGATAGTGTCCGACAGCGAGTTTAGCCATTGTGAGTATGTTCACCCATTCCGCCATTGCCAGCCTCAACAATCTGGAAATGATGGTCTACAACTACGTCATTAAGAACCGTGACAAAGTGATGTACATGACCATCCGCGAACTGGCGGATGCGGCGGGCGTTTCCACTACCACCATCCTGCGCTTTTGCCGCAAGCTCAACTGCGATGGCTACTCTGAGTTCCGCGTGCGCTTTAAGCTCTACCTGGAGCAGAACGAGCCGCAGCAGGCAAATTTTGGCGCCAGCGAAATTATCAGCTTCTTTAAAAGCGTAAATAACGAAGAGTTCGATACGTTATTAGATGAGGCCGTCGATATTATTTTATCCTCCGAGCGAATTATTTTCGTCGGCGCAGGCACGTCCGGATCGCTGGCAAAATATGGCGCACGTTTCTTTTCAAATATCGGCAAATTCAGCAACCATATTGACGATCCCTATTTCCCGGTCACGAACGATATGGCTAAAAATGCGCTGGCTATTGTGCTCTCCGTCTCCGGCGAAACCGAAGAGATCTTACGCTTTGCCAGCCAGTTCAGCCTGCACCGCTGCAAGGTACTCTCCATCACCAGCCATGAACACTCTCGTCTCGCGAAGCTGGCAGACTTCAATCTCTCCTGGCACGTTCCGCAAACGCGAATCGGCGGCGTTTACGATATCACCACTCAAATTCCTGTGATCTATATTCTGGAATCATTAGGCCGGAAGCTGGCGAAGAAATTAACAGAATAAAACACCCTGTTTTTTTGATGTGACAAATTACAATTTCCGCAAATTGTTATATCGTGACATTTAATTCCGCTTTGCTAGACTCGAAATCAATAAGTCCTGAATTGAGAATAGCAAAGATGAAAAAACTCACCTTACCGAAAGATTTTTTATGGGGCGGCGCGGTGGCGGCGCACCAGGTTGAAGGCGGCTGGAACAAAGGCGGCAAAGGCCCCAGCATCTGCGACGTCCTCACCGGCGGCGCCCACGGCGTTCCGCGTGAAATCACTCAGGAAGTGATTGAAGGCAAATATTACCCGAACCACGAGGCCGTCGACTTCTACGGCCATTACAAAGAAGACATCAAGCTGTTTGCCGAGATGGGTTTCAAATGCTTCCGTACCTCCATCGCCTGGACGCGCATCTTCCCGAAAGGGGATGAAGCTCAGCCAAACGAAGAGGGGCTGAAGTTCTACGACGACATGTTCGACGAACTGCTGAAGTACAACATCGAGCCGGTGATCACCCTCTCCCACTTTGAAATGCCGCTGCACCTCGTTCAGGAATACGGCGGCTGGACCAACCGTAAAGTGGTGGATTTCTTCGTGCGCTTCTCGGAAGTGGTGTTTGAGCGCTACAAAAATAAGGTCAAATACTGGATGACCTTCAACGAAATCAACAACCAGCGCAACTGGCGCGCGCCGCTGTTCGGCTACTGCTGCTCCGGCGTGGTGTATACCGAGCATGATAACCCTGAAGAGACCATGTACCAGGTGCTGCACCACCAGTTCGTGGCCAGCGCGATGGCGGTGAAGGCCGCACGCCGCATCAACCCGGAGATGAAGGTCGGCTGCATGCTGGCGATGGTGGCGCTCTATCCTTACTCCTGCAAGCCAGAAGATGTGATGTTCGCTCAGGAATCCATGCGCGAGCGCTACGTCTTTACCGACGTTCAGCTGCGCGGCTACTACCCGTCTTACGTGCTGAACGAGTGGGAGCGCCGTGGCTTCTCCATCAAAATGGAAGCGGGCGACGAACAAATCCTGCGTGAAGGCACCTGCGACTACCTGGGTTTCAGCTACTACATGACCAACGCGGTGAAAGCGGAAGGCGGCACCGGCGACGCCATTTCAGGCTTCGAGGGCAGCGTGCCGAACCCGCACGTGAAGGCGTCCGACTGGGGCTGGCAGATTGACCCTGTGGGCCTGCGCTATTCGCTGTGCGAGCTGTACGAGCGCTACCAGAAGCCGCTGTTTATCGTGGAAAATGGTTTCGGTGCCTACGACAAAGTGGAAGCGGACGGCAGCATCAACGATGACTACCGCATCGACTACCTGCGCGCTCACGTGGAAGAGATGATGAAGGCCGTGACCTGGGACGGCGTGGATCTGATGGGCTACACCCCGTGGGGCTGCATCGACTGCGTCTCCTTCACCACCGGCCAGTACAGCAAGCGCTACGGCTTTATCTACGTTAACAAGCACGACGACGGCACAGGCGACATGTCCCGCTCCCGCAAAAAGAGCTTCGAGTGGTATAAAACCGTCATTGCCAGCAACGGCGAAACGCTGTAATCGCTCGCCCTCTCTGCAACCGGAGAGGGCAAACCGCTTATCTTCCAGACACTTCTTTACAGCATTTGCGTTGCCAAAAGATGTTCGCCCGATAATATAGGCGTCCTGAATATTAGAGGCGAACATGATTAAGCGACAACGCAACGCTATCCTGCTTGTAGCCCTGGCCTGCCTGGTGGTGCTGATATGCACCGCCCAGCGGATGGCCGGGATGCACGCGCTTGTCATGAACGTCACCGCCGTAAGCCAGTCTGTCCAGCAGGGGCAGGAAAGTTCCGACGCACCGGTCACCCCGTGTGAGCTTAGCGCCAAATCGCTGATGTCGGTCCCGCCGGTGTTGTTTGAAGGCGCCCTGTTTGCCGTTACCCTGCTGCTGGCGTTACTGGCAGCCATTCCGCCGCGCCGCGAGCGGCAGTGGCCTCCCCGCGTTATCTCCCCGCCCCGGTTACGGGTGCATCTGCGATTATGCGTCTTCCGTGAATGAGTCTTCGCCTGTCACTTCAGGTTAATTTATCATTTACGGAGAAAATTTATGTTTACTGTATTCAGGCGACTGCTGGTCTGCCTGCTTTGGCTATGGCTGCCCCTCAGCCAGGCTGCCGACAGCGGCTGGCTGCGCGCCGCCGATAATCAGCACGCCAGCGTCAGGCTGCGTGCGCAACCCGAAAGCACTGGCGAAACCCGCCTGCTGCTGGACGTCGCCCTGCAAAAAGGGTGGAAAACCTACTGGCGCTCGCCGGGCGAAGGCGGCGTCGCACCCGCCATTATCTGGCATCAACCCGTTGAGGCGATCTGGCGCTGGCCTACGCCGCAGCGTTTCGACGTCGCGGGCATCACCACGCAGGGCTATCACGGCGATGTGAGCTTTCCCATCACCCTGCGGGGCGACGTCCCGAAGATCCTGAGCGGCGTGCTGACGCTCTCCACCTGTAGCAACGTCTGTATTCTTACTGACTACCCGTTCTCGCTGAACATGACCGCATCCGCAGGCGCCGGTTTTGATTACGATTTCAGTCGGGCCATGGGCACCCTTCCGCTCAGCGGCGGGTTGACCTCAACGCTTAACGCCACCTACGCCCCCGGCAAGCTGACCGTAACAGCGCAGCGTGAGGCTGGCTGGCAGGCGCCGTCGCTGTTTATTGACGGCATGGACGACGTAGATTTCGGCAAGCCGACCCTCGCCGTGCGCGGTGATTCGCTGGTGGCCACCGTGCCCGTGACGGACAGCTGGGGCGAGGCCGCGCCCAGCCTCAGCGGGAAAACGCTGTCGCTGGTGCTCGCCGACAGCGGCCAGGCGCAGGAGTCCCGCGTGGAGATCCAGCCGGGCAGCGCCGCCCTCGCGTTCTCGTTAGGCTGGGTGCTGCTGATGGCGCTGGCTGGTGGCCTGATCCTCAACGTTATGCCCTGCGTGCTGCCGGTGCTGGCCATGAAGCTGGGCACGCTGATGCAAACCGAACGGCAGGCGCGCGGTCAGGTGCGCAGGCAGTTTCTTGCTTCGGTGTCCGGGATCGTGATGTCGTTCCTCGCGCTGGCGCTGATGATGACGGTTTTACGCTTAGGCAATCAGGCGCTTGGCTGGGGGATCCAGTTCCAGAATCCGTGGTTTATTGGCGCGATGGCGCTGGTGATGGTGCTTTTCAGCGCCAGCCTGCTGGGGCTGTTTGAAATCCGCCTCCCTTCCGGGGCCAGCACGTTCCTCGCCACGCGCGGAGGAAACGGTCTGGCAGGCCATTTCTGGCAGGGCGCGTTTGCGACGCTGCTGGCAACGCCCTGCACCGCTCCGTTCCTTGGCACAGCGGTATCGGTCGCGCTGGCGTCGCCGCTTCCTCTGCTGTGGGGGATCTTCCTGGCAATGGGCATCGGCATGAGCCTGCCGTGGCTGCTGGTGGCGGCCTGGCCGGGGCTGGCCCAGCGGTTGCCGCGTCCGGGACGCTGGATGAACGTCGTGCGCGTCGTGCTGGGGATGATGATGCTCGGCTCATCGCTGTGGCTGCTGAGCCTGCTGACGGTGCATATTGGCACCCAGCCCGTTATCACGCTGGGCGTGCTCCTCATCCTTGCGCTGCTGCTGGTCACCGCCTGGCGCTACCGCTGGCAAACGGCGCTGCGCGCCGGAGCGTTTGCCATCGTCGTGGCCGGGGCGGTTGCGTTTGTTTCCGGCTCTGGCAGCGAGGGGGCCCGACGCGATCGCATTCACTGGCAGCCGCTCAGCGAGCAGGCCATCACCCAGGCGCTGGCGGAGAACAAACGGGTGTTCATCGACGTGACCGCTGACTGGTGCGTGACCTGTAAAGCCAATAAATACAACGTGCTGCTGCGCGACGACGTACAGGATGCGCTCTCCGCCCCGGACGTGGTTGCCCTGCGCGGCGACTGGAGTCGCCCCTCCGATACCATCAGCCAGTTCTTAACCACGCGCGGCAGCGCCGCCGTACCGTTTAACCAGATTTACGGACCAGGGTTACCGCAGGGCCACGTGCTGCCCCCGCTGTTAAGCCGTGACGCGGTGCTGAGTACCCTGTCCGATGCGAAAGGAAAATAATATGCGCTCGTTTATCGCCTTACTGTTGCTCTCTTTATCGGCGTTCAGTTTTGCCGCGCCGACAGAGGACGCTTCCGATGACCAGCTGGCGGCGCTGCTGTTCAACGATCCGGCCAGCCCGCGAACCGGCGCGACATCGCCGAAGCTCACCATCGTCTCCTTCACGGACTACAACTGCCCTTACTGCAAGCAGTTCGACCCGATGCTGGAGAAAATCGTACGTGATAATCCCGACGTACAGCTCATCGTTAAACTGCTGCCGTTTAAGGGGCAAAGCTCGGTGAATGCCGCTAAGGCGGCGCTTTCGACGTGGCAGCAGGCGCCGGACAAATTCTGGGCGCTCCACCAGCGGCTGATGATGAAAAAAGGCTATCACGATGACGCCAGCATCGCCGCCGCGCGGGCCAAAACCGGAACGGACGGCATTAAAACGGATGATAAAACCATGGACAGCCTAAAGATGAACCTGATCCTGGCGCAGGTACTGAATATTCAGGGTACGCCGGCAACCATCATCGGTGACCAGATGGTCGCGGGCGCCATTCCTTATGACGATCTGGAGGGGCTGGTCAAAGAACAGCTGGCAAACGCCCGTGGCAGGTAAGCTTCCGCGCCTGCTGCGCGAGCTGGCCGTGTGGCTGCTGATTGGCGTAGCCGTGACCCTGGCGGTGGACTATTTCCGCCAGCCCGCCCTGCCGCAGAACTTCGCATCCACCACGCTGCAAACCCTCAACGGCGAGACCGCCGATCTTATCGCCATGAGTGAGGAGCGTCCGCTGCTGGTCTACGTCTGGGCGACGTGGTGCGGCTTCTGCCGCTACACCACGCCGTCGGTAGCGGCGCTGGCCGCGGACGGGGGTAACGTGATGTCGGTTGCGCTGCGCTCAGGCGATAACGCGACACTCGAAACATGGATGAGGAAGAAGAAGGCGACGATGCCCACGGTCAACGACGCCAGCGGAGAGCTGGCAAGTCAGTGGGACGTTCAGGTGACGCCCACGCTGGTGGTGATCTCTCACGGTGAAGTGACGTCGATCACCACCGGCTGGACCAGCAGCTGGGGGATGCGCCTGCGGCTGTGGCTGGCGTCGTAGCGTTACTTCCCGCCGGCCAGCTCCAGGAAGCTGCCGGTGACATAGGAGGCTTTGTCGCTCAGCAGCCAGGCAATGGCCTGGGCGACCTCCTCCGGCTGTCCGCCACGCTGCATGGGTAACAGAGACTTCACCCGATCCACACGCCCCGGCTCACCGCCGGAGGCGTGAATATCGGTATAAATCAGGCCAGGCCGCACGCAGTTCACGCGAATGCCCTGCGCCGCTACCTCCAGCGCGAGGCCGGTCGTCAGGGAATCCACTGCCCCTTTAGAGGCGGCATAATCCACATATTCCCCCGGCGCGCCCAAGCGTGACGCCGCCGAAGAGACGTTCACAATCGCGCCGCCCTTGCCGCCGTGTTTATGCGACATACGCTTTACCGCCTCACGGCAGCAGAGAAAATAGCCGGTGACGTTGGTGGCCAGCACGCGGTTAATACGCTCAGCGGAGAGGTTTTCGAGGGTGGATTGTTCAAACAGAATGCCGGCGTTGTTCACCAGCGCGGCGAGCGGCTCACCTTCGCGATCGATGCTGTCGAACATCGCCATCACCTGCGCTTCATCGCTGATATCCGCGCGCACGGCAAAGGCCTGACCGCCCGCGTCCACGATCTGATTAATAACGTCCGTCGCAGCGGTGATGTTGTGATGAAAATTCACCGCTACGGTGTAGCCTTCGCTTGCCAGCTGTAGCGCGGTGGCTTTACCAATGCCGCGGCTGGCGCCGGTGACCAGTGCAATTGCCATTCACAACCTCCAGATAAAAAAAACCGGGTGGCGCTTACGCTTACCCGGCCTACAGTATGGCAAATAATTACTGGTATTCGCTCATCGGTACGCAGGAGCAGAACAGGTTACGGTCGCCGTAGACGTCATCAAGACGCTTCACGGTCGGCCAGTATTTGTTTGCCACGCCCGCCGGGAAGACGGCCAGCTCGCGGGTGTAACCGTGATTCCACTCTGCCACCAGTTCGTTCTGGGTATGCGGCGCGTTAACCAGCGGGTTATCTTCCAGCGTCCACTCTCCGCCCTTCACGCGGTCGATTTCGCTACGAATGGCCAGCATCGCATCGATAAAGCGGTCCAGCTCCACCTTGCTTTCAGACTCGGTCGGCTCAACCATCAGCGTACCCGCCACCGGGAAGGACATGGTTGGCGCGTGGAAACCGTAGTCGATCAGGCGCTTGGCGATATCCAGCTCGCTGATGCCCGTCTCTTCCTTCAAAGGACGAATATCGAGGATGCATTCGTGCGCCACGCGACCGTCGCGGCCGGTGTAGAGCACCGGATAGGCGTCCTTCAGGCGCGTTGCGATATAGTTGGCGTTCAGGATCGCCACCTGGCTGGCCTGCTTCAGCCCTTCCGCGCCCATCATGCGGATGTACATCCAGCTGATAGGCAGGATAGAGGCGCTGCCGAACGGGGCCGCAGAGACCGCGCCCTGACGGGTCAGCATGCCTTCAATCTGCACCACGCTGTGCCCTGGCACAAACGGCGCCAGGTGCGCTTTGACGCCAATTGGCCCCATGCCTGGGCCGCCACCGCCGTGTGGAATGCAGAACGTTTTGTGCAGGTTCAGGTGCGACACGTCCGCGCCAATGAAGCCCGGAGAGGTGATGCCCACCTGGGCGTTCATGTTCGCGCCGTCGAGGTAAACCTGACCGCCAAACTGGTGCACCACTTCGCACACTTCACGGATGGTCTCTTCGTACACGCCGTGGGTAGACGGGTAGGTCACCATGATGCACGAAAGTTTGTCGCCCGCCTGCCCGGCTTTCGCGCGCAGGTCGGCCAAATCGATGTTGCCGTTTTTGTCACACGCCACGACCACCACTTCCATGCCCGCCATCTGTGCTGAGGCCGGGTTGGTGCCGTGGGCAGAGCTTGGGATCAGGCAGATATCACGGTGGCCTTCATTGCGGCTCTCGTGATAGTGACGGATCGCCAGCAGACCGGCGTATTCACCCTGCGCGCCGGAGTTCGGCTGCATGCAGAGCGCGTCGTACCCGGTCAGCTTCACCAGCCAGTCGGAAAGCTGGTTGATCATCATGTGATAACCTTCCGCCTGCTCGGCCGGGCAGAACGGGTGCAGCTCGGAGAACTCAGGCCAGGTAATAGGGATCATCTCTGCCGCAGCGTTCAGCTTCATGGTGCAGGAGCCCAGCGGGATCATCGCCTGGTTCAGCGCCAGATCCTTGCGCTCCAGAGAGTGCATGTAGCGCATCATCTCGGTTTCGCTGTGGTAGCGGTTAAACACCGGGTGAGTCAGGATCGCGTCGTCGCGCAGCATGCTTTCCTGAATGGAGCGGCTGTCGAGCGCGACCTCTTTGTCGAGCGTATCAACGTCAAGACCGTGTGCGTCGCCCAGCAGCACGTCAAACAGCGTTGCGATATCGTCACGAGTCGTCGATTCATCAAGGGTGATCCCTACCGCGTGATGAATATCGCTGCGCAGGTTGATTTGCGCGGCCTCGGCGCGCGCCAGCACGGCGGCTTTGTCTGCCACGTCGACGCACAGGGTGTCGAAATAGTGCTCATGACGCAGCCTGAGGCCTTTCTGTTGCAGGCCGCAGGCCAGAATGTCGGCCAGACGGTGGATGCGGCTGGCAATACGTTTCAGCCCAGCCGGACCGTGGAACACCGCGTACAGGCTGGCAATGTTTGCCAGCAGCACCTGCGAGGTACAGATGTTGGAGTTCGCTTTCTCGCGGCGGATATGCTGCTCGCGGGTCTGCATCGCCATGCGCAGCGCGGTGTTACCGGCGGCATCTTTCGATACGCCGATAATACGGCCCGGCATGGAGCGTTTAAATTCATCTTTTGCGCCAAAGAATGCAGCGTGCGGACCACCATAGCCCATCGGCACGCCGAAGCGTTGCGCCGAGCCAAAGACAATGTCTGCGCCCTGTTTGCCCGGTGCGGTCAGCAGCACCAGCGCCATAAAATCAGCGGCGACGCTCACAATCACCTTACGGGATTTGAGCTCAGCGATCAGCGCGCTGTAATCATGCACTTCGCCGGTGGTGCCCACCTGCTGTAACAGCACGCCGAAGACGTCCTGGTGATCCAGCACTTTGTCAGCGTCGTCGACAATCACCTCAAAGCCGAAGGTTTCCGCACGGGTGCGCACCACGTCCAGCGTCTGGGGATGCACATCTGCCGCTACGAAGAAGCGGTTAGCGTTTTTCAGCTTGCTCACGCGCTTCGCCATCGCCATCGCTTCGGCGGCGGCGGTGGCTTCATCCAGCAGAGAGGCGGAAGCGATATCCATACCGGTCAGATCCAGGGTCACCTGCTGGAAGTTCAGAAGCGCTTCCAGACGGCCCTGGGAGACTTCTGGCTGATAGGGGGTATAAGCGGTGTACCAGCCCGGGTTTTCCAGCATGTTGCGCAGGATAACCGGCGGTAACTGCACGTTGGTGTAGCCCATGCCGATGTAAGACTTATAGCGCTTGTTGAGGCCAGCGATGGCCTTCAGCTCCGCCAGCGCGGCGAACTCCGTTGTGGACTCGCCAACCTGCGGCGGCGTGGCAAGCTGGATATCTTTTGGCACGATCTGGCCGATCAGTGCGTTTAATGAATCCGCGCCAACTGTCTTCAGCATCTCCTGCTGTTGCTGAGCATCCGGCCCAATGTGACGTTCAATGAAGGCGCCACGGTTTTCAAGCTGGCTTAAAGTCTGTGTCATGAGCGATGGTTCCTGAAACGTGCAGTGAATCGTAGTTATCTGTAACGCTGTTGCCCGGTGGCGCTAACGCTTACCGGGCCTACGCAGATCTGTAGGCCGGATTCGCAGCGCCATCCGGCACAACGTTATTCGTCTTCCA
Source organism: Enterobacter genomosp. S (assembly GCF_001631805.1). Lineage (NCBI taxonomy): Bacteria > Pseudomonadati > Pseudomonadota > Gammaproteobacteria > Enterobacterales > Enterobacteriaceae > Enterobacter > Enterobacter genomosp. S. The sequence goes on from NZ_LVVA01000022.1 coordinate 260,129, forward strand.
GTAATGCTTCGTACGCGGTCGCATCCAGCAGCGCGGCAACCTGCGCTTCGTCGCTGGCTTTGATCTTGAAGATCCAGCCGCCTTCATACGGCTCGCTGTTAACCAGCTCCGGGGAGTCGCTCAGCGCGTCGTTCACGGCAACAATTTCACCGCTCACAGGCGCGTAGATGTCAGACGCCGCTTTGACGGATTCCGCCACCGCACAGTCGTCGCCTGCGCTCACGGTTGCGCCCACTTCCGGCAGGTCAACAAACACCATGTCGCCCAGCAGCTCCTGCGCGTGCTCGGTGATCCCAACGGTGTAAGTGCCGTCCGCCTCTTTGCGCAGCCACTCGTGTTCTTTGCTGTATTTCAGTTCTGCTGGCACATTGCTCATTGAAGTTCTCCTGATAAAAATAATTAGGCGACCGGCTTACCGGCGCGAACAAAAATCGGTTTGGTCACGTTGACCGGCATTTCGCGGTTGCGGATCTGCACCACCGCCGTTTCGCCAATGCCCGCCGGCACGCGCGCCTGGGCAATACTGTAGCCGAGCGTCGGGGAGAAGGTTCCGCTGGTGATCACGCCTTCGCGATGATTGCCGTCAGCATCGGTGAAGCGCACCGGCAGCTCGCCGCGCAGAACGCCTTTTTCCTTCATCACCAGGCCCACTAGCTGTTCAGTGCCCTTCTCACGCTGCATCTCCAGCGCTTCGCGACCTATAAAATCGCGGTCAGCCGGTTCCCACGCGATGGTCCAGCCCATGTTGGCCGCCAGCGGAGAGACGCCTTCGTCCATCTCCTGGCCGTAGAGGTTCATGCCCGCTTCCAGACGCAGCGTATCGCGCGCGCCCAGACCCGCAGGCTTCACGCCCGCCTCGACCAGGGCACGCCAGAAATCGGCGGCTTTCTCGTTCGGCATGGCAATTTCATAGCCCGCTTCACCGGTGTAGCCGGTGGTCGCGATAAAGAGATCCCCCGCCTGCACGCCGAAGAACGGCTTCATCCCTTCGGTGGCGTTGCGCTGCTCGTCGCTGAACAGAGACGCGGCTTTCGCCTGGGCATGGGGTCCCTGCACGGCAATCAGCGACAGATCGTCACGAACGGTGATATCGATGGCGTAAGGTTCAGCGTGTTGGGAAATCCAGGAGAGGTCTTTTTCGCGGGTGGCGGAGTTTACAACGAGGCGGAAGAAATCTTCGGTGAAGTAGTAGACGATGAGGTCGTCAATCACGCCGCCCGAGGCATTCAGCATGCCGGTATAAAGCGCTTTGCCCGGCGTCTTGAGTTTGGCGACGTCGTTTGCCAGCAGATAACGCAAAAACTCCCGGGTGCGGCTTCCGCGCAGGTCGACAATCGTCATGTGTGACACGTCGAACATACCGGCATCGGTGCGCACCGCGTGGTGCTCATCAATTTGCGAGCCGTAGTGCAGCGGCATCATCCAGCCGTGGAAGTCCACCATGCGGGCGCCGCATAACACGTGCTGTTCGTACAAAGGAGTCTGTTGAGCCATCTTTTCCTCGTTGAAAATTCACCGTGAAACCCGGTGTCGGCCTCGCAATCGGTAGCCGACGCAAACGTTCTCTTTTACCTGAACTTACCACCGAAACCGGCGGTTAACCATAAGATAAAGCGGGTCATCACATTAGCTTATGGTTAAAAAACGAAGGAAAGCGTACAGAGTATTTGACTGGGAAAATGCGATTAAGCCCGCATAATATTAACAATAATCTAACAGGATTTAGCGGATGATGATATTTCGTGCGGAAAAACGGGCCGAATTTCCGTAACATAAAAATTGTAAGATTAGATTTTCTAATGCGAAAAATGGCGTGAAATTAGATTATTTCAAACGAGGAATTTTCCCCGGCGCAGAGGCCGGGAAAATAAAGTGTGACGGGGATCGAGATTAACGTAACCAGTCGGGAAGATCGTTGAGGCCCATTGCCTGACGGAGAAGCTGAGGCTTCACGCCGGGAAGGGTATCGGCAAGCTTGAGACCGATATCGCGCAGCAGCTTTTTCGCCGGGTTCGTCCCGGCAAACAGCTCGCGGAAGCCCTGCATGCCCGCCAGCATCATCGCCGCGCTGTGTTTGCGGCTGCGCTCGTAGCGACGCAGATAGAGATGCTGACCAATGTCTTTGCCTTCACGATGCAGACGACGCAGCTCTTCAACCAGCTCAGCCGCATCCATAAAGCCGAGGTTAACCCCCTGCCCGGCCAGCGGATGAATGGTATGCGCCGCATCCCCCACCAGCGCCAGACGGTGCGCCGCGAACTGCCGCGCGTAGCGGCCCGTTAACGGAAACGCCCGGCGCTCGCTTTCAAGCGTGCACAGGCCCAGACGGTTATCAAACGCCACGCACAGCGCCTGACTGAAGGCGTCCGGCGTCGCCTCCTGCATCTGCTGCGCTTTCTCCGGCTCTAAGGACCAGACGATGGAGCACAGATGCGGATCGGCAAGCGGCAGGAAGGCCAGAATGCCGTCGTTGTGGAAAATCTGGCGTGCGACGCCGCCGTGCGGCTCTTCGGTGCGGATTGTGGCAACCAGGGCGTGATGACGGTAATCCCAGAAGGTCAGCGGAATATCCGCTTTGTTACGCAGCCAGGAATTCGCGCCGTCGGCACCCACCACCAGACGCGCGGTCAGCATGTCGCCGCTTTCAAGGGTGATAAACGCGTCGTTCTCGCCCCATGCCACCTGCTGAAGTTTCGCCGGCGCGATGAGGGTGACGTCGCTGCACTGCTGTGCTTTCTGCCACAGCGCGTAATGGATCACCGCGTTTTCAACGATGTGTCCAAGGTGGCTGTAGCCCATGCTTTCATCGTCAAAGGCGATATGGCCAAAGCTGTCTTTATCCCACACCTCCATTCCGTGGTAGCAGCTTGCGCGCTGCGCCACGATCTCTGACCAGACGCCGAGGTGCGTCAGTAATTTTTCGCTGGCTGCGTTGATAGCTGAGACGCGCAGCTCCGGCGGGGCATCCTGCGCCACGGGCTGCGGCGCGTTTTGCTCAAGCACGGCCACGCGCAGGCCGCTGCCCTGTAAACCACAGGCCAGCGCCAGTCCTACCATTCCGCCGCCGACAATGGCGACATCAACATTTTGCACGGTGATTACTCCTTAACGCGCGACCCAACCCAGGGTCCGCTGCGCCAGCACGTCACGTGCCGGAATGAACAGTTCCATCGCCATCAGCCCGAGGTTGCGACCCGCAACCAGCGGCGCCCAGCGATTGGCAAACAGGTGGACTAAACCGTCGGTAACGCCAATGGTCGCCGCCTTGTCCGCCTGACGTCGTTTCTGGTAATGGCTCAGCACTGAGTATGCGCCACAATCCTGTTGTTCGCTCCACGTCCGGGCCAGGAGCTCGGCCAGACTCATCACGTCGCGCAGGCCAAGGTTGAAGCCTTGCCCGGCGATGGGGTGCAGCGTCTGCGCGGCGTTACCGACCAGCGCGACGCGGTGGGAAACCGTCTGCGATGCGGTCGTCAGCGAGAGCGGATAGGCCACGCGCTTACCGGCGTGGGTGATACGTCCAAGCCGCCAGCCGAAGGCCTTTTGCAGCTCGGAACAAAAACGTTCATCGGACCAGGAGAGCACCTCGTCGGCGCGATCCTGCGCATGGCACCACACCAGCGAGCAGCGCCCTTTCGTCATCGGCAGCATGGCCAGCGGGCCGTGCTCGGTGAAGCGCTCAAATGCCCTGCCGTTATGCGCGCCTGCCGTGGAAACGTTAGCGATAACCGCCACCTGACCATAGGGTTGAGTGTGCCACTCTACGCCGCACTGCGTGGCGATCGACGAGCGTGAACCATCCGCCGCCACCAGCAACTGACCCTCCAGCGTGGTGCCATTGTCCAGCGTCACGCTGACGGCCTCGTCGCTGCGGCTAAAGCTGGCGACGCGCGCCGGACAGTGCAGCGTGACGCCAGGGGCATCCTGTAACAGACGGAACAGCCGCAGCCCTACGTCATGCAGCTCGACGACCTGCCCCAGCGCCTCAATTCGGTAATCGTGGGCATCCAGCGTCACAAACCCGGCGTGGCCGCGATCGCTGACATGAACGGTGCCGATGGCCGTCGCGCAGTCCGCTATCGCCTGCCAGATGCCAATGCGCGCAAGCTGCTGGCAGGTTCCCTGGGCCAGCGCGATGGCGCGGGCGTCGAAGCCGGGATGATCGGCCGCCTGCGGCGCAACCGCCTCAACAAGATGCACCGGAAGCTGACCTTTGGTTAACTGCGAAATGGCCAGCGCCAGGGTAGCGCCGGTCATGCCTCCGCCAACGATGATCACGCTCATACGCGTGCCGCCGCCATCAGCGCCTCGATATCGTCGGCGTTTTTCACCACGGTCGCGGTGAGGTTTTCGTTGCCGGTTTCGGTGATGACGATGTCGTCTTCAATACGAATGCCGATTCCGCGGTACTGGTCCGGCACGTCCGCATCCGGCGCGATGTACAGCCCCGGCTCAACGGTCAGCACCATGCCAGGCTCCAGCACGCGCGAACGATCCGTACCGTATGCGCCCACGTCATGTACGTCGAGCCCCAGCCAGTGACTCAGACCGTGCATAAAGTACGGGCGATGGGCATTTTCAGCGATAAGGGTGTCCACTTCGCCTTTCAGAATACCAAGCTTAACCAGCCCGCTGATCATGATGCGCACCACCTCGCCCGTCACGTCCTGGATAGAGGTGCCCGGACGGAACAGCGTCAGCGCGGTTTCAAGCGACTCCAGCACGATGTCATAGATTTCACGCTGCGCGGGCGTGAATTTGCCGTTCACCGGGAAGGTGCGCGTGATGTCGCCCGCATATCCCTGATATTCACAGCCGGCGTCAATCAGCACCAGATCGCCATCGCGCAGCTCACTTTCGTTTTCGGTGTAGTGCAGAATGCAGCCGTTTTCCCCGCCGCCAACGATGGTGTTGTAGGACGGGAAGCGCGCGCCGTGGCGATTAAATTCATGGTGAATTTCGCCTTCCAGCTGGTACTCGAACATACCGGGACGGCACTTTTCCATGGCGCGAGTATGCGCCAGGGCGCTGATTTCGCCCGCGCGGCGCATCACGTTGAGTTCTTCTTCTGACTTGAACAGACGCATCTCGTGCACCACCGGACGCCAGTCCGTTAGCGTGGCGGGCGCGGAGAGGTTCTGCCTGGAGCCTTTGCGCAGCTTGTCCAGCGCGGTAAACACAATCTCATCCGCATAGGCGTATTCGCCCTGCGCGTGGTAGAGCACGTCGAGACCGTTAAGCAGCTGGTAAAGCTGCTGGTTGATTTCGCTGAAGGCCAGCGCGCGGTCTACGCCCAGCTTTTCCGGCGCTGCCTCTTGCCCCAGGCGGCGGCCAAACCAAGTTTCCGCGGTTAAATCGCGCACGCGGTTGAAGATCACGCTGTGGTTGTGGGTGTCATCGCTTTTAATCAGCACCAGCACCGCTTCCGGCTCGTTGAAGCCGGTGAAGTACCAGAAATCGCTGCTCTGTCGATAGGGGTATTCGCTGTCAGCGCTGCGCGTCACTTCCGGCGCGGCAAAAATCAGGGCAGCGCTTCCCGGCTGCATTTTTGCCAGCAGCGCCTGACGACGGCGAGAATACTCTTGATTCGAGATAACCATGACACCCTCCTGTGCGTTATTTTTCTTAATGTAAGGTTGGCTTGCGAACTTCCGGCGCGGTCGGCTGCGAACGCGTGAAGTTGTCGTGACACAGCAGAGACGCCACGCGAACGTATTCGATGATCTCTTCGAGAGACATCTCCAGCTCTTCCTGATCTTCGTCTTCGTCGTAGCCAAGCTGCGCAATGTTACGCAGATCGTCGATCGCTTCACCCGCTTCGCCGGTCACTTTATCCAGTTTAGGCTGAGTGACGCCGAGGCCGAGCAGATAGTGATTTACCCAGCCCGCGAGCGCGTCGGCGCGATCGAAGACGCTGACATCATCGCCTTCAGGCAGATAAAGCTGAAAAAGAAAGCCATCGTCTTCCAGGGAATCGCTGGTTGCCGCATGCATTTTGCGCAGCGCTTCCGCCAGCTCGTGGCCAAACGCCAGCCCTTCGTTGGTGAGGTCGTGGATCAGCGGCTGCCAGGAGCTGTCGCTGTTTCCGCCGCACAGTATGCCGCTGATCAGACCGTGCATTTCGGCAGGGGTTAAACCGACTCCCTGCTGGTTCAGTAACTGGTTTAAATCCTTGTAACCAGGCATTTCGTTCTGTATAGACATACGCATTCATCATCAAAGGGAGGATATTCATGATATGCTACCACTTTGGACCCTGGTGATACCAGAAAAGGGCTTGTATCTTCACATCAGGGTAGCTATAGTGTCGCCCCTTCGCAGCCCCCGGGGCAGTAAGCGAAGGCAGCGCAGTCAATCAGCAGGAAGGTGGCATGTCTGCACAACCCGTCGATCTCCAGATTTTTGGCCGTTCACTGCGAGTGAATTGTCCACCTGAACAAAGGGATGCCCTGAATCAGGCTGCGGACGATTTGAATCAGCGGTTGCAAGATCTAAAAGAACGCACTAGAGTCACAAATACTGAGCAGCTGGTTTTCATCGCCGCGTTGAACATCAGCTATGAACTGACTCAGGAAAAAGCGAAGACCCGCGATTACGCGGCCAGCATGGAGCAGCGCATTAAAATGCTCCAGCAGACCATAGAACAGGCGTTGCTTGATCAAGGTCGCAATCCCGAAAGACCGGGACCAAAGTTTGAATAACACTTCGCAGTTGACTATGGTAGAGTAACTGTGAAGACAAAATTTCTCTGAGATGTTTGCAAGCGGGCCAGTCCCCTGAGCCGATATTTCATACCACAAGAATGTGGCGCTCCATGGTTGGTGAGCATGCTCGGTTCGTCCGAGAAGCCTTAAAACTATGACGACACATTCACCTTGAACCAAGGGTTCAAGGGTTACAGCCTGCGGCGGCATCTCGGAGATTCCCTCTCTCTTCTTCTACCGACTACCATGACTCAATTCCCTGAAGTTTCTGCCTCACGCCAGGACATCCGTCAGCTCATTCGCCAGCGTCGTCGCGCCTTAAGCGCCGAACAACAGGCACACTTTGCCCAGCAGGCCGCCGCCCGTATGATGGCCTATCCGCCCGTGGTGATGGCAAACACCGTCGCGCTGTTTCTCTCGTTTGACGGCGAGCTGGACACCCAGCCGCTTATCGACCAGCTCTGGCGCGCCGGGAAAAAAGTGTACCTGCCGGTACTGCATCCGTTCAGCCGGGGCAATCTGCTGTTTCTGCACTACCATCCGCACAGCGAGCTGGTGGTGAATCGTCTGAAAATCACCGAACCTAAACTCGACGTGCGCGACGTGCTGCCGCTTTCTGAGCTGGATGTGCTGATTACGCCGCTGGTGGCGTTTGATGAACAGGGCCAGCGATTAGGCATGGGCGGGGGTTTCTACGACAGAACGTTGCAAAACTGGCAGCGCTACGGGTTGCAGCCGGTAGGGTATGCGCATGATTGCCAGGCGGTAGAAGCGTTGCCTGTAGAGAAATGGGATATTCCGCTGCCGGCGGTAGTGACGCCCAGCAAAACGTGGCTTTGGTAGCATAAAGCCGGGTGGCGGCTACGCCTTACCCGGCCTACATAAAACCTCGGACATTGTCGGTCGGGTAAGCGTAAGCGCCACCCGACACCACAGACCGCACAATCAGTACAGCAGACGCGCGCGAATCGTCCCCGGAATGGTCTTCATGCTCTGCAACGCTTTCTCGGCGATGTCTTCATCCGCTTCAATATCAATCACCACGTAGCCCATCTGCGAGTTAGTTTGCAGGTACTGCGCGGCGATGTTAACGCCCTGTTCGGCAAAGATCTGGTTGATGGCAGTCAGCACGCCCGGACGGTTCTCGTGGATGTGCAGCAGACGGCGACCGCCGTGCAGCGGCAGCGAGACTTCCGGGAAGTTCACCGCAGAGAGCGTGGAACCGTTGTCGGAGTATTTGCTCAGCTTACCCGCCACTTCGAGGCCGATGTTCTCCTGCGCTTCCTGGGTCGAGCCGCCGATGTGCGGCGTCAGGATCACGTTGTCGAACTCGCACAGCGGAGAGGTAAACGGATCGCTGTTGGTGGCCGGCTCCGTCGGGAATACGTCGATAGCCGCCCCCGCCAGATGCTTACGCTTCAGCGCGTCGCACAGCGCAGGGATATCGACCACCGTACCGCGCGCGGCGTTGATCAGCAGCGAGCCCGGCTTCATCAGCGCCAGCTCTTCCGCGCCCATCATGTTTTTAGTCGAGGCGTTTTCCGGCACGTGCAGGCTGACCACGTCGCTCATGTTCAGCAGGTCAGAAAGATGCTGCACCTGCGTCGCGTTACCCAGCGGCAGCTTGCTTTCGATATCGTAGAAAAATACGTGCATACCGAGGGATTCCGCCAGAATACCGAGCTGCGTACCGATATGGCCGTAACCGATAATCCCCAGCTTTTTACCACGCGCTTCGAAGGAGCCCGCGGCCAGCTTGTTCCACACGCCGCGGTGCGCTTTGGCGTTGGCTTCCGGAATGCCGCGAAGGAGCAGCAGCAGCTCGCCGATCACCAGCTCCGCTACGGAACGGGTGTTCGAGAACGGCGCGTTAAAGACCGGAATACCGCGCTTAGCGGCAGCGTTCAAATCAACCTGGTTGGTGCCGATGCAGAAACAACCGATCGCCACCAGCTTTTCCGCCGCAGCAATAACGTCTTCAGTGAGTTGGGTACGGGATCGCAGGCCTATAAAATGGGCATCACGGATGGACGCTTTCAGCTCTTCGGAGTCCAGCGCGCCTTTGTGAAATTCGATGTTGGTGTAACCTGCCGCACGAAGGCTATCAAGCGCTTTCTGGTGCACGCCCTCGACCAGCAGGAATTTAATCTTGTCTTTCTCCAGTGATACCTTTGCCATTTACCCGACCCTGTTTTTTATCTGAACTGATGTTGTGCTGGATATAAATCCCGTGCAGCCAACATATCAAAAAAAACTATTGCAGCAATATGAACGTTTGCGTCGGCACTCTGAAGAAAAGTCATACAGGGCAAAATGACAGAGGAAAATACTGCGGATGATTGTGAACGCGGAAGGATCGGCAAATGAGCGGTAAAAACGTGACACAAGTCACCGAATTTAGCGCTTCAAAATTTTTTAGCGGGGGGAGCGCTCCCCCCGTCAGATCATTTTACGATGGTTTTCACGCCGTCAGCCGTACCGATCAGCGCCACGTCCGCGCCGCGGTTGGCAAACAACCCTACGGTCACGACGCCCGGAATGCCGTTAATCGCATTTTCCAGCGCAACCGCGTCGAGGATTTCGAGACCGTGAACGTCGAGGATGACGTTGCCGTTATCGGTCACCACACCCTGACGGTATTCCGGACGACCACCCAGCTTAACCAGCTGACGCGCTACGGCGCTGCGCGCCATCGGGATCACTTCAACCGGCAGCGGGAAATTCCCCAGAATGTCGACCTGCTTGGAGGCGTCCGCGATGCAGATAAACTTGTCCGCCACGGAGGCGATGATCTTTTCACGCGTCAGCGCCGCGCCGCCGCCTTTGATCATCTGCATATGGCCGTTGATTTCATCCGCGCCATCAACGTAAATGCCCAGACGATCCACTTCGTTGAGATCGAAAACGGTAATGCCGAGGCTTTTCAGCTTTTCCGTGGACGCATCGGAGCTGGAAACCGCGCCCTCGATCTGCCCCTTCATCGTGCCCAGTGCATCGATAAAGTGCGCCGCCGTTGACCCCGTACCAACACCGACAATGGTCCCTGGCTGTACGTACTGGAGAGCGGCCCATCCTACTGCTTTTTTCAGTTCATCCTGCGTCATGATCGTTTTGCCTGTGGTGTGAAAACTCAGGGCGCATTATAGAACACGTCGAATGGATTTCGTCTGCCACGAAGGGAAAATTGTGTCATAGTGCAGATTAAGCAAAATTAAGGAGTCAGCCAGAGCAATGAAACGTCCGGACTACAGAACACTACAGGCACTTGATGCAGTTATTCGTGAACGCGGTTTTGAACGCGCGGCGCAAAAGCTGTGCATCACCCAGTCCGCCGTATCACAACGTATCAAACAGCTTGAAAACATGTTCGGGCAGCCGCTGCTGGTGCGTACCGTGCCGCCGCGCCCCACGGAGCAAGGGCAAAAGCTTCTCGCCCTGCTGCGCCAGGTTGAACTGCTGGAAGATGAGTGGCTGGGCGATGAACAGACCGGCTCTACGCCGCTGCTGCTGTCACTGGCAGTGAACGCCGACAGTCTGGCAACGTGGCTGCTGCCGGCCCTTGCGCCGGTGCTGGCCGACTCCCCAATCCGCCTGAACCTTCAGGTTGAAGACGAGACCCGCACTCAGGAACGCCTGCGCCGTGGCGAAGTGGTTGGGGCGGTCAGTATCCAGCCTCAGGCCCTGCCAAGCTGTCTGGTGGATCAGCTGGGCGCGCTCGACTACCTGTTTGTCGGTTCAAAAGCCTTCGCGGAGCGCTACTTCCCAAACGGTGTGACTCGCGCCGCGCTGCTGAAAGCCCCTGCCGTGGCGTTCGACCATCTGGATGATATGCATCAGGCCTTCCTGCAACAAAACTTCGACCTGCCGCCGGGCAGCGTGCCGTGTCATATCGTTAACTCGTCCGAAGCCTTTGTGCAGCTGGCGCGTCAGGGCACCACCTGCTGCATGATCCCGCATTTACAGATTGAGAAAGAGTTGAAAAGCGGTGAGCTGATTGACCTGACGCCGGGACTGTATCAGCGCCGGATGCTCTACTGGCACCGTTTTGCGCCGGAAAGCCGCATGATGCGCAACGTGACTGATGCGCTGCTGGCGTTTGGACATAAGGTGTTGAGACAGGATTAAAATGAAAAGCCGGGTGGCGGCTACGCCTTACCCGGCCTATTGATTATTGTGCAGGTTTCGGCTGTGCTGCAACGGGTTCCAGCTGGAACACCACATCAACCTGATCGTCGAACTGAATGGTTGGCTGCTCGTAGGTTTCCTGAGCAGAAACCGGCGCGGCGTCTGCCTTCATCATCCGCACCATCGGGCTTGGCTGGTAGTTAGAGACGTGGTAACGCACGCTGTAAACCGGGCCGAGCTTGGTCTTGAAGCCAGATGCCAGCTGTTCCGCCTGATGAATGGCATCATTAATTGCCGCTTTACGCGCTTCGTCTTTATATTTCTCCGGTTGCGCAACGCCCAGCGAGACGGAACGAATTTCGTTCAGGCCTGCCTTCAGCGCACCATCCAGCAGCGAGTTGAGCTTATCGAGCTGGCGCAACGTCACTTCCACAGTACGCACGGCGCGATAGCCTTTCAGGATGCTTTTACCGTTCTGATAGTCGTAATCCGGTTGAGTACGCAGGTTCGCAGAGCTGATATCTTTTTTCGCGATACCGCTCTGTTCCAGGAAAGAGAGGTATTGCGCAACACGATCGTCTGCCTGTTTCTTGGCGGAAGCCGCATCCTTCGCCGCGACGTTCACTTCAATTGCCAGGGTTGCAACATCCGGAACCGCATCCACGCTTGCGGTGCCTGAAGTGACAATGTGCGGGCCGTTTGGCAGTTCATTCGCCTGCACCGACACCGAACCTAAACTTACTAATGCCGCCAGGGCCATCACCTTAAACTTCACTGTCATTCCTCCATGTTGCGAAGAGCGCCCTATCAACAGGGCTCATGCCAGCAAGCTTAGCGGCTCCTGCTCAGATGTCCATAAGACAAACGCTTAGTTGAACAATCCCTGTACATGATGAATGCCCTCTTTCGCCAGCTGGAAGGCAATAAACCACATCACCAGCCCCACCAGCGTGTTAATAATGCGCTGCGCTTTGGCGGTACGCAGTCTTGGCGCCAGCCACGCCGCCAGGATCGCAAGACCGAAGAACCAGAGGAAAGAGGCGCTGACCGTGCCGAGCGCAAACCAGCGTTTCGGCTCAACGTCCAGCTGTCCGCCCAGGCTGCCCAGCACTACGAAGGTGTCGAGGTAGACATGCGGATTTAGCCAGGTGACCGCCAGCATGGTGACGATAATCTTCCAGCGGCCCTGCTTCATCATTTCGGCGCTTGCCAGCTCAATGTTGCTGCTCATCGCCGTTTTCAGGGCACCCAACCCGTACCACAGCAGAAACGCTACGCCGCCCCAGGTGACCAGCGCCAGCAGCCACGGCGACTGCATCAGCAGCGCGCTGCCGCCAAAAATTCCGGCGCAAATCAGCAGCAGATCGCTCACCGCGCACAGCAGTGCAATCATAAGGTGGTACTGGCGGCGGATGCCCTGGTTCATCACGAACGCATTTTGCGGGCCGAGGGGGAGGATCATGGCCGCACCTAGGGCAAGCCCTTGAAAATAATAAGATAGCATGATGACTTTCTCGCAGTGTTGTTCTGGAGGCTGACTATACTGCGTGAATTACATTAGCGGAAATGGATAATATTAATTGGGTATTAGCGGAGCTTATAAAAGTAAAGCCCGGTGGCGCTAGCGCTTACCGGGCCTACGGTGACGTTATTCTGCTTCTTTAACTTTTTTGACGTTTACGTCCATCTGCGGGTACGGGAAGCTGATGCCGTTGGCATCGAAATCGCGCTTGATGCGCTCCAGCACGTCCCAGTAAACGTTTTGCAGATCGCTGCTTTTGCTCCAGATGCGTACCACAAAATTAATGGATGACGCGCCCAGCTCGTTCAGACGAACGGTCTGCTCGCGGTCCTTCAGAATGCGGTCGTCAGAATCAATGATGTTAGCGATCAGCGATTTCACCTGGTCGATATCAGAATCGTACGCCACGCTGATGATCAGCTCGTTACGACGCACCGGCTCGCGGGAAAAGTTAATGATATTGCCCGCAATGATTTTCCCGTTCGGTACCACCACAATACGACCGTCGACGGTACGCAGGGTGGTAGAGAAAATCTGTACCTGCAACACGGTACCGGCGATGCCGCCTAAATCTACATATTCACCGGAACGGAACGGACGGAAGGTCACCAGCAGTACGCCCGCCGCCAGGTTTGAAAGCGAACCCTGCAATGCCAGACCAATGGCCAGACCGGCAGCACCGAGTACGGCGATGACGGATGCCGTCTGCACGCCTACGCGCCCCAGCGCGGCAATCAGCGTAAAGGCGATGATGCCGTAGCGCACCAGCGCGGAGAGGAAATCGGCGACCGTGGCGTCAATGTGTCGAGAGACCATCACCCGGTTGACAGCGTTCGAGACGATACGCGCCACGATCATCCCGACGATGATAATGGCAATAGCGGCAACAATATTCACGGCGTAGCTCAGCAGTAGCGCCTGGTTACGCACCAGCCAGTTACCCGCGTTATTGATGCTGTCTACAACATCAAGTTGTTCCATTTATTCTTCCTTTTGCTAAACCAAAACACAAAATCTATCCCTTGAGGGGACAGGCAGGTCAGTAAAGGGTAAACAAAAAGCGCAGGTATTGCCAAGCAGATCACAAAAACAGGTATTGCAGGATATTGAAAAAACATAAAAAAAGGCCCGCGTTTGCGGGCCTTCTGATGCTGTTAGCGGGTCAAATTACAGAACGTCGATCGCGTTCAGTTCTTTGAATGCCTGCTCCAGACGCGTCACCATGGACGTCTGCGCAGCGCGCAGCCATACGCGTGGATCGTAGTATTTCTTGTTCGGCTGGTCTTCGCCTTTCGGGTTGCCCAGCTGGCCTTGCAGGTAAGCTTCGTTGGTTTTGTAGTATTGCAGGATACCGTCCCAGGTTGCCCATTGGGTGTCAGTATCGATGTTCATTTTCACTACGCCGTAGCTTACGGAATCTTTGATTTCCTGAGCAGAAGAACCGGAACCGCCGTGGAAGACGAAGTTCAGGCTGTTGTGCGGCAGGTTGTGTTTCCTGGAAACGTATTCCTGAGAATCGCGCAGGATGGTCGGGGTCAGAACCACGTTACCTGGCTTATAAACGCCGTGCACGTTACCGAAGGACGCCGCGATGGTGAAGCGCGGGCTGATTTTGCTCAGCTCGGTGTAAGCGTAATCAACGTCTTCTGGCTGGGTGTACAGGGCAGAAGCGTCCATGTGGCTGTTGTCCACGCCGTCTTCTTCACCGCCGGTGCAGCCCAGTTCGATTTCCAGGGTCATGCCCATTTTGGACATACGCGCCAGGTACTTAGAGCAGATCTCGATGTTTTCTTCCAGAGACTCTTCGGACAGGTCGATCATGTGAGAAGAGAACAGTGGCTTACCGGTTGCCGCGAAGTGTTTTTCACCTGCGTCCAGCAGACCGTCGATCCACGGCAGCAGTTTCTTCGCGCAGTGGTCAGTGTGCAGGATAACTGGAACACCGTAGTGCTCAGCCATCTGGTGAACGTGGTGCGCACCAGAGATAGCGCCCAGGATAGCAGCACCCTGAGGAACGTCAGTTTTCACGCCTTTACCCGCGATGAAGGCAGCGCCGCCGTTGGAGAACTGAACGATAACCGGTGCTTTAACTTTTGCAGCAGTTTCCAGTACGGCGTTGATGGAGTCGGTACCTACGCAGTTAACTGCTGGCAGAGCGAAGTTGTTTTCTTTAGCTACCTGGAACACTTTCTGTACGTCATCACCAGTGATAACGCCAGGTTTTACGAAATCAAAAATTTTAGACATGTTGCTTAGTCCTGTATCTTCGGCCGTTAGAAAAGGTGCGAGCTCTGATAAGCGCGCTGAAAATTGGGCAGGTTTCCCTGCCCCTGAATGGCTTACTTCTTAGCGCGCTCTTCGAGCATTGCTACTGCTGGCAGTACTTTGCCTTCCACGAATTCGAGGAATGCGCCGCCACCAGTGGAGATGTAGGAGATCTTGTCAGCGATACCGAACAGGTCGATAGCTGCCAGGGTGTCACCACCGCCTGCGATAGAGAACGCTTCGCTGTCTGCGATAGCGTTAGCAACGATTTCAGTCCCTTTGCGGAAGTTCGGGAATTCGAACACGCCGACTGGACCGTTCCACAGGATAGTTTTTGCGTTTTTCAGGATTTCAGCCAGTTTCTGTGCAGAAACGTCGCCCAGATCCAGAATCTGCTCTTCATCTTTGATGTCGTTAACAGATTTCAGGGTCGCGGTAGCGGTTTCGGAGAACTCGGTTGCCACGCGAACGTCAGTTGGAACCGGGATATCGCAGGTGCCCAGCAGGCGTTTGGCTTCGTCAACCAGGTCTGCTTCGTACAGGGATTTACCCACGTTGTGGCCCTGAGCGGCAACGAAGGTGTTCGCGATACCACCGCCAACGATCAGCTGGTCAGCGATTTTGGACAGGGAGTCCAGTACGGTCAGTTTGGTAGACACTTTAGAACCACCAACGATAGCAACCATTGGACGAGCAGGTTCTTTCAGTGCTTTACCCAGTGCTTCCAGTTCGTCAGCCAGCAGCGGACCTGCACACGCAACGTCTGCAAATTTACCGATACCGTGGGTAGATGCCTGCGCACGGTGAGCCGTACCGAATGCATCCATCACGAACACGTCGCACAGTGCAGCGTATTTTTTGGACAGGGTTTCGTCGTCTTTCTTTTCGCCTTTGTTGAAGCGAACGTTTTCCAGAACAACCAGCTCACCTTCGGCAACGTCTACGCCGTCCAGGTAATCTTTTACCAGGCGAACCGGGTTGGACAGTTTGTCTTTCAGGTAATTAACAACCGGCAGCAGAGAGAACTCTTCGTTGTACTCGCCTTCAGTTGGACGGCCCAGGTGGGAGGTGACCATCACTTTAGCGCCCTGCTTCAGAGCCAGTTCAATGGTTGGCAGAGATGCACGGATACGCGCGTCGCTGGTCACTTTGCCATCTTTAACCGGTACGTTCAGATCGGCACGGATGAAAACGCGTTTACCTGCCAGATCCAGATCGGTCATCTTAATTACAGACATGGTGAATCCTCTCGTTGATTCTTAAAGTTTTGCAAGCGCAAGGTGCGCTCTACCTGAAACCTTTTGCGGCCATGGCTAACGTGGTGTCGAGCATTCGGTTAGCAAAGCCCCATTCGTTATCACACCAGACCAGCGTCTTGATAAGGTGCGCACCACTGACTCGCGTCTGCGTGCCATCCACGATGGCGCTGTGCGGGTCGTGGTTAAAATCTACTGAGACCAACGGTAATTCCGTATAGTCAACTATACCATGAAATGCTCCCTGTGCCGCTTTTTGCAGCAACAGGTTGACTTCACAGGCTTTTACCGGTTTTTTTACCGTCACGCTAAGATCGATTGCGGTGACGTTTATCGTCGGAACACGCACGGCAATCGCTTCGAAACGGTCATTAAACTGCGGGAAAATACGGGTGATCCCCGCAGCCAGTTTCGTATCCACCGGAATAATGGACTGGCTCGCCGCGCGAGTGCGTCGTAAATCCGGATGATAGGCGTCGATAACCTGCTGATCGTGCATGGCGGAGTGAATCGTGGTCACGGTGCCGGATTCAATGCCGTACGCATCGTCTAACAGTTTAATGACCGGAATTATGCAGTTGGTGGTGCAGGAGGCGTTGGAGACAATACGGTGTTCAGCGTGCAGCTCGTGCTGGTTGACGCCAAACACGACGGTGGCGTCGAGGTCGTGACTGCCGGGATGGGAGAACAGGACTTTTTTCGCACCGGCCTTCAGATGCGCTTCGCCATGTTCGCGGTTACCGTACACGCCGGTACAGTCCAGAACCACATCCACACCCAGTTCGCGCCAGGGCAGCCCTTCAATACTGTTCTCATGCAGCACGCGGATCGCATCGTCACCGACGAATAGCTGTTCCCTTTCCTGGCGAACGTCCCAGGCAAAGCGGCCGTGGCTGGTGTCATATTTCAATAAATGCGCCATGCCCGCAGCATCCGCCAGTTCATTGATTGCCACCACGGTGATTTCCGCACGACGCCCGGATTCATATAATGCACGAACCACGTTGCGCCCGATGCGACCGAAGCCATTAATCGCTACGCGTACGGTCATAAATCTCCTGCAAAGCTATCCCTGAGTTTGAGGTGGCTGAAAGAGTAATCCAGCGACGCCCGAAGGGGAATCCTTGCTGTCACAAACTGCGATTGATTGGTTAATTGTCGAACATTTAATCGACTGAAACGCTTCAGCAAGAATAAGCGAATCGCGGAATAAAAGGAATGGTTGTCCAGATGAATAAGCGAGCTATATGACTTGCGTCACATTTCTGGTGGAATAATGCCTACAAAAAAGCCGGGTGATGCTTACGCGTACCCGGCCTACGTTTTGTGCCATTTGTAGGCCCGGTAAGCGTAAGCGCCACCGGGCAAAACAGCAATTACAGCAGTTCTTTCGCCTTCGCGACAACGTTCTCAACGGTGAAGCCGAACTCTTCGAACAGCTGTTCTGCCGGAGCAGACTCACCGAAGGTGGTCATACCGACGATAGCGCCGTTCAGGCCCACGTATTTGAACCAGTAGTCAGCGATACCCGCTTCCACCGCCACGCGAGCGGAAACCGCTTTAGGCAGTACGGATTCACGGTAAGCGGCATCCTGCTTGTCGAACGTATCGGTAGACGGCATAGAAACCACGCGCGCCTTCACGCCTTCGGCAGTGAGTTTTTCCCATGCTGCTACAGCCAGTTCAACTTCAGAACCGGTCGCGATGAAGATCAGCTCAGGCTGACCTGCGCAATCTTTCAGCACGTAGCCACCGCGGGCGATGTTTGCCAGCTGCTCAGGGGAACGCTCCTGCTGCGCCAGGTTCTGACGGGAGAGGATCAGCGCGGTCGGGCCGTCCTGACGTTCAACGCCGTATTTCCACGCCACCGCAGATTCAACCTGGTCACATGGACGCCATGTGCTCATGTTCGGGGTCACGCGCAGGGAAGCTACCTGCTCTACCGGCTGGTGAGTTGGACCATCTTCGCCCAGACCAATGGAGTCGTGGGTATAGACCATCACCTGACGCTGTTTCATCAGCGCTGCCATACGCACGGCGTTACGTGCATATTCCACGAACATCAGGAAGGTAGAGGTGTACGGCAGGAAACCACCGTGCAGAGCGATACCGTTCGCGATAGCGGTCATACCGAATTCACGTACACCGTAATGGATGTAGTTACCGGCAGCATCTTCGTTGATTGGCTTGGATCCAGACCACAGGGTCAGGTTAGATGGCGCCAGGTCAGCGGAACCGCCGAGGAATTCTGGAAGCCATGGACCAAACGCTTCGATCGCATTCTGAGACGCTTTACGGCTGGCGATTTTAGACGGGTTCGCCTGCAATTTCGCAATGAATTCGTTCGCTTTCGCGTCGAAGTCAGACGGCATGTCGCCTTTCATACGACGGGTGAACTCGGCTGCTTCCTGCGGGAAGGCTTTTGCGTAAGCCGCAAACTTCTCGTTCCAGGCCGCTTCTTTCGCCTGGCCCACTTCTTTCGCATCCCACTGAGCATAGATCTCAGACGGGATTTCGAAGGCAGGGTGTTTCCAGCCAAGCGCTTCACGGGTCAGTGCGATTTCCGCGTCGCCCAGCGGTGCGCCGTGGGAGTCATGGGTGCCCGCTTTGTTCGGAGAGCCGAAGCCGATGATGGTTTTGCACATCAGCAGGGACGGTTTGTCGGTCACGGCGCGCGCTTCTTCTACTGCACGTTTAATCGAGTCAGCATCGTGGCCATCAACGCCACGCACAACGTGCCAGCCGTAGGCTTCGAAACGTGCAGCAGTGTCGTCAGTGAACCAGCCTTCAACGTGACCGTCGATGGAGATACCGTTGTCGTCGTAGAACGCAACCAGTTTACCCAGTTTCAGGGTACCTGCCAGGGAGCACACTTCGTGAGAAATGCCTTCCATCATGCAGCCGTCACCCAGGAACGCGTAGGTGAAGTGGTCAACGATGTCGTGGCCAGGACGGTTGAACTGTGCCGCCAGGGTCTTCTCAGCAATAGCCATACCCACTGCGTTCGCAATGCCCTGACCCAGCGGGCCGGTGGTGGTTTCAACGCCTGCGGTGTAGCCCACTTCCGGGTGACCTGGAGTTTTAGAGTGCAGCTGACGGAAGTTTTTCAGCTCTTCGATTGGCAGATCGTAGCCGGTGAGGTGCAGCAGGCTGTAGATCAGCATAGAGCCATGGCCGTTAGACAGCACGAAACGGTCGCGGTCTGCCCATGCCGGATTCTGTGGGTTGTGGTTAAGGAAATCACGCCACAGGACTTCGGCGATGTCAGCCATGCCCATTGGGGCACCCGGGTGGCCGGATTTGGCTTTCTGTACTGCGTCCATGCTCAGCGCACGAATAGCATTAGCAAGCTCTTTACGTGAGGACATTTTAACTCCAGATCGGACTGTTAAAGGCCATGCCCTTGACGACAGCGCGTTTTGGGCTACGCCGGAAAAAAGTGCCAACAATGTAACCCAAGCCGCAGGGCATGTACATGGACCATTCTTTTGCAGCTTAAGAAATCTCTGGATCATGCTCGCATGTTGCGCAATCTGCTCGCCCGCCCCTGTAGATATTCCTTATACTTAGCCCGACACCGGCTTCCTTGACGGTGCATTTTTCAGAATTAATTCAGATTAACGAGTACGGAAGCGACATCATGAAAATGCGTGCAATTGGGCTGGCTGTGGGAACAACGCTCCTGCTAAGCGGCTGTCAGAATATGGATTCTAACGGCCTGATGACCTCAGGCGCAGAAGCTTTTCAGGCCTACTCTCTGAGCGATGCGCAGGTCAAAGCGCTGAGCGACGAGGCCTGTAAGGATATGGATGGAAAAGCTACGCTTGCCCCGGCAAACAGCACCTACACGCAGCGTCTAAACAAGATTGCTTCCGCGCTGGGCGACAACATTAATGGCCAGCCGGTGAACTACAAGGTGTACATGGCGAAAGACGTGAACGCCTTCGCGATGGCCAACGGCTGTATCCGCGTTTACAGCGGCCTGATGGACATGATGACCGACAACGAAGTGGAAGCGGTGATCGGCCATGAAATGGGCCACGTAGCACTGGGCCACGTGAAGAAAGGGATGCAGGTTGCGCTGGGCACCAACGCCGTGCGCGCCGCGGCAGCCTCTGCGGGCGGTATTGTCGGCAGCCTGTCTCAATCCCAGCTTGGCGACGTGGGCGAGAAACTGGTGAACTCGCAATTCTCCCAGCGTCAGGAGTCTGAAGCGGATGACTACTCTTACGATCTGTTGCGCAAACGCGGCATCAATCCATCGGGTTTAGCCACCAGCTTCGAAAAATTGGCGAAGCTGGAAGAAGGCCGTCAGAGCTCCATGTTTGACGACCACCCGGCCTCCGTTGAACGCGCGCAGCATATCCGCGACCGCATGGCGGCTGACGGTATTAAATAACGGCACATCTGCCCGGTGCGCGCTGCGCCGCCGGGCAACAAGACCAAATCAGTACAGCGTTTTCTGCGGCGGCCCGGCAAACTTCAGGGCGCCTATCTGCTCCATCCGCACTTCCACCACCGACGGCCCCGGCATAGCCAGCGCCTCCGTCATGACCGCATCAAAGTCCTCGGCCCGCTCAACGCGCCAGGCCTGTAAGCCAATCGCCTGCGCCAGCAGGGTAAAGTCCGGCGTGTGCAATTCGTTGTAATACTGTCGCCCACCGAAATACTTATCCTGAATGCCGCGCATGACGCCGTAGCCCCCGTCGTTCATGATCAGCAGCGTCACGTTGGCTTTCTCCTGCGCCAGCGTCGCCAGCTCGCCTAAATTCAGGCTCAGGCCGCCGTCGCCCACCAGCCCCACGACTTTACGCTGCGGATTGGCAATGGCGGTACCGATGGCCATCGGCAGCCCCATGCCAATCGCCCCGGCCAGAGAGTGAATGTTCATCAACGGGCCGTTAGCCCTGAACAGGCGGCTGCCCCACAGGCTGCCGGACACGGTGATATCGCGCACCAGCAGGCCGTCCTTCGGCAGGGCTTTTTCTATGGCGTCGTTGAGCTTCGCATAGGCGCCGCACTGCTCGCGCAGGCCCTGTTCAGCCTGCAACACCGCCTGCTGCACCTGCGCGTCCCACAGGGCGTTGCCCCACTCGCGGCCCTGCGCTTTTTCAGCCAGCGCGCCAAGCAGCGCTGAACAGTCGGCTATCAGCGTATTATCCATCAGGTAGTTACGGCTCGCCGCCGCCGGGTCGATATCTATCTGCACACGCGGAGACGGCAACTCCAGCGTCCAGGAGCGGGTTTCGTTGCTGCGCAGGCGAGAACCGGCCACCAGCGTAAAATCACATTGCGCAATCAGCGCCTCAACCGACGGCGAGTTGTGGAACGCGCGCAGGCTGGCACGATGGCCGTCCGGCAGCACGCCGCGCGCGTGGGTGCTGGAGATCACCGTTACGCCCGCATCCGCCAGTTTTTTCACCGCGTCAGCGCTTCCCAGCGCCCCGCCGCCCAGCCACAGCAGCGGCTGTTTAACCTGCTTAAGCTGCGCCCACAGCGTATCGACAGCGCTCGCATCTACGCTCACACCCGGAGCCGGTTTCACCGGTGTGGTCACCAGAGACAGAGGAATTTTAGCCCCCTGAATATCAATCGGGATTTCTACGGAGACCGGTCCGCACGGCGGGGCCTGCGCCTCCTGAATCGCTTTATGCAGGATGGCTATCGCCTGGCTGGCATTGCTGATGCGGTACGCCCGTTTTGAACTGGCCTTCAGGAAGGTCAGCTGGTCGCGGGTTTCATGGATAAACCCGGTGTCAGCGTCCAGCCAGGCCTTTTCAACCTGTCCGGTTAAATGCAGCAGCGGCGTGCAGGCGTTCATCGCCTCCACCAGCGCGCCTACCCCGTTCCCCGCCCCCGCGCCGGTGCTGGTCAGCGCCACGCCGAGACCGGAAAACCGCCCGTGGGCGTCGGCCATGGTGACGGAACCTGCTTCGCCGCGCGCGGGCACAAAGCGGATTTTGCCCCGCTGCCCTACCGCATCCGCGATCGGCAGGTTGTGAATGGAGATGACGCCGTAGATGGCCTCTACCTGATACTGCTCCAGCGTTCTGGCGATGGCGTCGCCGACGGTTATCATTTCGCTCATTGCTCACCCTTTCTCAGTCGCACCAGTGGTTGACGCTGTTACCCGTCGCCAGATAAATGCTCTTTTGCTGCATCCAGGCTTTCAGCCCCTGAATGCCCTTTTCGCGGCCCAGACCGCTCTCTTTAAAGCCCCCGAACGGGGTCGAAATCGCAAAAACTTTGTAGGTGTTGATCCACACCGTACCGGCCTCCAGCTGCTCGCTCAGGCGCAGCGCCCGCCCGGTGTCGCGGGTCCAGATCCCTGCCGCCAGGCCGTAGACCGAGTCGTTCGCCTCGCGGATCAACGCCGCTTCATCGCCAAACGGCATCGCCACCAGCACCGGGCCGAAAATTTCCTCCTGGCAGGCGCGGGCGCCGTTCGACAGCCCTTCAATAATGGTCGGCTGGAAGAAGCTGCCGTTTGCGAGCGCCGGATCTGCCGGGATCTCCCCGCCGCACAGCACCCGGCCCCCCTCGCGCTTCGCCAGCTCGACGTATTCCTGCACGCTCTGGCGATGTTTCTCATTGATCAGCGGCCCAACGTGAACGCCGTCGGTGAAGGGGTGCCCAACGCGCAGCCCGCGAGTTAATTCCAGCAGCCGCGCCATCAGCGGCGCGTACAGGCTTTCGTGGATAAACAGCCGGGACCCGGCGATGCACGCCTGCCCTGCTGAGCTGAAAATGCCGTAGCAGATCCCGCGCGCGGCCTGCTCAACGTCGGCATCCTCCAGCACGATGGTCGGGGATTTACCGCCCAGCTCCAGCGACGCCGGGATCAGCTTTTCCGCGGCCACGTGCGCCAGATGGCGGCCCGTATTGGTGCCGCCGGTAAAGGAAATTTTTCGCACGCGGGGATGGCGCGCCAGCGCGTCGCCAATCACCGAGCCTTTGCCCGGCAGCACGCTCAGCAGCCCGGCGGGCAGCCCGGCCTGTTCAAAAATGCGCGCCAGCTCAAGCGCCATCAGCGGCGTGGCTTCGGCAGGCTTGAGGATCACCGCGTTCCCGGCGGCGATGGCCGGGGCGACCTTCTGCATCTCGCTGGCAATGGGCGAGTTCCACGGCGTGATGGCCGCCACCACGCCGAGCGGCTCATAGCGGCTTAGCGTCAGCAGATCCGGCTGGCGCGGCGTGGGCAACTCCCCTTCCAGCAGCTCGCAGGCGGCGGCGAAGTAGCGGGCCGTTCCCGCCGCGCTCATCACCAGCCCGCGCGCCTCCGCCAGCGGCTTGCCGTTATCCCGGCTCTGCATCTGCGCCAGCTCGTCAGCGCGGGACTCAATCAGATCCGCCACCTTGTGCAGGATCTTCGCCCGCACGTGCGGCAGGCTGTTGCGCCAGGCGGGATCGCGCCACGCGCGCTCGCCGGCCTCGATCGCGTCGTGCAGATCGTCAAGGTTTGCCGCGTTCAGCGTCGCATTGATCGACCCGTCAGCCGGGAAGTGGCTCTGCATCGGGTTGCCACCGCCGCGTCGCCACTGGCCGCCGATAAAAATATTCAGATCGTCCATCGTCACTCCTCAGCTCAGGGCCAGCTCGCGGCAGGCGCGCACCGCGCTGAGTGCCGCCAGGGTGGAGGTTTTAGGGTTAGACGCCAGCGGCAGCCCGCTCAGCTCCAGATGGAATTCGCCAAACAGCCCTTCTACGTGCAGCGTGTGGGTGTTACGTTTCGTTGCCGGGTCAACCATCAGCTGCACGCGGGTTTCATCCATCCCGACGCCGCCGAGCGCCACGGTCGCCGCCACGTTGGCATTCGCCGGAAACAGCCGCGCCGCCTCGCGGGCGCTCCCTTCGAAGAAGACTTTCGCTTCTGACACTGCGTTAAGGTCGATAAGCTGCTCGGCATAGCTGCCGCGCCAGCTGGCCGGGCTTTTACGCGACTGATAGGTGACGCGCTCAAGCCCGCCCTCCTTCGCCGCCGCCAGCCCGTCGATGCCCGCCACCGCCCCGGAAAGCAGCGTCAGTTTTCCGCCCGCCGCGAGCAGGCGCTGCTCCAGCGCGCTGTCCGCCAGCGCGCCGGTAGAAATGACCGCCAGATGCCAGCCGCGACGCAGAATCGCTTCACCGTACTGCGCCACCGCCTGCTGGCTGGCGCACTCCAGCACCAGATCGGGCGTTTCCGTGCAGTCCATCGGCGAGCCCAGCGCCACCGCCGTATCGCTAAACCGTTCCGCGATCGCCGCGTGGTGAGACTCGCGCGCGACGATCCAGCCGATCGTCACCCCGGCAGGCAGGCGTTCGATCACCGCCTGCGCCATCGCGCCGTAACCAATTAACATGACCTTTTTCATGATGCGTCCTTACAGATGACGGCAAAAGCCGCCGGAAACGTCCAGCGCCGCGCCGGTGGTAAACGAGGCAAGCGGCGAGGCGAGAAACAGCAGCGCCTGCGCGGGCTCCTGCGGCTTGCCGAGGCGCGCCATCGGAATGCCGCGCTTGCGCGCGATCTCCGCCGTCCAATCCGGCCAGCTCTGGCTTTTATCCGCCCGGCTTTCAAAGCGGCGCTGCCACTGGCCGGACTCGACCATACCGAGCAGTATGGAATTGACGCGAATGCCTTTGCCTACCAGCTCTTTCGAGAGCGTCAGCGTCATGTTCAGCAGCGCGGCGCGGGCTGCCGACGTGGCGATCATGTGCTCTTCCGGCTGAAGCGCCAGCAGGGAGTTCACGCAGGTGATGGAGGCGATATCGGACCGTTCCAGCAGCGGCTGAAACGCCTGTACCGGGTTAATGACGCCAAACAGTTTAAGTTCGGCTTCGTGCAGCCACGCCTCGCGCGGCGTGTCGCTGAAGTGCGCCACGTAGCCCTGACCGGCGTTGTTGATCAGCATATCCGCCGCGCCAAAGCGCGCCTGCACCGCATCCGCGAAGGCCTGCACCTCGTCGGCATTCAGCACGTCGCAGCGGTAAGAGAAAATCTCCCCGTCGGGATAGTCGTTTTGCAGCGTCGCATGGGCGCTGGCGAGCCGATCCAGATCGCGACCGCAGAAGGCAACTTTCGCCCCTTCGCCCAGCAGCAGGCGCAGCGTTTCAAAGCCAATGCCGGACGAACCGCCGGTAACGACCGCTACGCGGCCGTCAATGTGTGCATTCATCGCGCACCTCTTCGTTAATGCGTAAAAGCTGTTGGTTAAAAAACGCGTCGTTATCGAGATAGCTCGCGTGTCCGGCCTGCGGAATGGCGGTAAACGGCATGCCGTAGCGCAGCGCCAGCCCCTGCACCAGCTCGGGCTGCGTTATCGCGTCCTGCTCGCCGCACCAGACTTCAAATTGACCGGCGTAACGCTTAAGCCAGCCGTGAACGTCGTCGTGCGCCAGCATCCACGCGGCGGCAAGGTAGCCCTCGGAACGCAGCCCGCGCATGCCCGCCGCAACGGTGGCGATATCTTCCGCGCGCGCACCGGGACGCAGCAGCGTCGCGGCGCGGGTCTGGGCGAGGATGTCGCCGCCGAGCGCCATCTGCTGCTCGCGATTACGCCAGACCTGCTCCCGCTGCGCCGGCGCGGCATTACCGTAGCCCTGCGCGGCGTCCGCCAGCACCAGATGAATGACGCGTTCAGGGAACTTCGCCGCAAACGCGCTGGCCACCAGCGCCCCCAGGGAATGGCCCACCAGTACCGCCTGCCAGACGCCTGCGCGGTCGAGCATCGCCGCCAGCGCGTCGGCGTAATCTCCGGCGTTCGCCCGCTCAACCGCCAGCATCGGGCTTTCGCCGTAACCGGGCATGTCCCACGCCAGCACGCGAAAACCGTTCAGCGCCATCTGCTTGTGCCAGGACGCAGCGCCAGAGCTGATCCCGTGCAGCAGCATCAGCGGGATGCCGCTTCCCTGTTCACGAAAACCCGTCATGTCGCCCCCTTAGTTCCGCTTCACTTTTGAGAGCGGATGATCGGAGGGGTAGGTCGGGATTTCCGGCTTGTTGGTTCCCAGCATGACGCACATCAGCGCCTCTTCTTCCCCGTGGTTAAACAGCCCGCGATAGACGCCCGGCGGGACGGAGATCAGGTCACGCTCGCGCAGCACGGTTTCGGTGTAGTTGTCGCCGTCCTGGATCATCAGCGTGATCTGCCCTTTGAGCATGAAGAACACCTCCTCCACGTCATCGTGCAGGTGCAGCGGCCCTTCGCACTTCGACGGCAGCACCATGGTGGAGAAGGTAAAATGGTCCGCCTGCACGGTATTGGTGTCGTTCGCCACGCCGGTTGCGCCGGTGCCGATGTAGCGCATCTGCGCCCGGCGGTATTTCGGGTCAAAATCGGCCTGGAACTTCAGCGCGTTCCAGTCGTATTTACGGCCTTCGAAGCGCGCGATGCGCGACTCGACCCACTCTTCCATCGTCAGGTGGTCAGGTTTGATGCCTGTTTTATTGGTTACGGTTGAATCAGTCATGACACTCTCCTCAGTAACGTCTCAGCAGCGGCAGTAACAGGACGCAGCCCACCGCCGCCATCACCGCCAGAAAAATCAGCCCGGAATCCATGCTGTGGGTGAAGGCGATAAGCGCGCCCATCACCGCCGGCGACAGCGCGCCCGCAAAGTTTCCCAGCCCGTTGAAAATCCCCCCCGCCGTGGCGCTCACCCGGGGATGGGTAGCCTTCGCCAGCAGGGCGAAAATGTTGGGGGCGCCGGTGCCCCACATAAAGGTGCTGAAGCTCATCGCCGCGATGATGGCAAGCGGGGTATCAAGGTGCATCACCGCCGCCAGCCCGACGGCCGCCCCCGCCATCGAGATAAAGCAGGCCGCCGCACGCTTATCGACCCGGTCAGAGAGCCACGCGCCAATCACCTCTCCCGCCAGCATGGCGATGAACGGCATCGACGACAGCCAGCCCGCGTGCTCCAGATGAATGCCTTTGCCCTTGATTAAGTAGCCAGGCAGCCAGCCATTGATGCCCCACAGGTAGGTCAGGAACGCGATGTTAAAGATGCAGATGATCCAGAAGTGCGGGCTGACAAACAGCTCGCGCCGCGCCGCGCGCCGCTCGTCCCGGGACGCCTGCGAGGTGCCGGGTTTTGCTTCCAGACGGATCCCGCGCAGGCCGATGCGCACAAAGATAAGCACCGGCACGGTCAGCATTGCCATGACAAAGAAGGTGCTCTGCCAGCCGAAGGTGTTCAGCAGCCAGAGGGAGAGCGGGAAGCCAATCGCCGCCCCTACCGGCGTGCCCAGCAGCCACAGCATGGTGGCGCGCGCCTGTAAATGCTGCGGGAAGTTGTGGCGCACGATGGCGAAAGCCAGCGGGAACAGCGGCCCTTCCGCCACGCCAAGCAGGATGCGCAGGACGATCATCAGCGTGTAGTTATGGGTAAAACCCATCGCCACCATCAGCACGCACCAGATCGCCATCATCCCGGTGAGCAGGCGCAGCGGCGCGATTTTGTCGCCTAAACCGCTCAAAAATACCGACGAAAAGCCGTAGCTCAGCAGGAAGGCGCTCATCAGAATGCCGAGGCGCGTGGTGTCAAAATCGATGCCCATCGCCTGCTGGAAATGGCCGTCGGAAAAGAGCGCCGCGATGCTGATTTTGTCGAAAAAGGCCAGCAGCACGCAGGCCAGCAGCGACAGCGGGATGGCCCAGCGCACCGCTTTTTCAGGCGTGCGGGTTCCCTCACCGCTCGCCTCGACGGGCGCGGTGTTGGTCTCTAATGTGGTCATGTCTCCCCCTACGGGTGCGGGTTAGCTATCGCAGTGACATCAGTGAAAAAGTCGGGTCGGCGAGCGGTACGTCCGACAGGTCCCGTCCCGCCGCCATCCAGCGCTTCGCCAGCTTGACGGTGCGCGCATCGTTGAACGCCACCAGCTGCGTTAGCCGACCGTTGTCGTCCAGCGAGAAGTACAGCGCCTCTTCACGCACTATCGTTCGGCTGCCCGGCTGCGGAATGCCGAGGATCTGAATGTTGTGCTGATATTGATCCGACCACAGCCACGGCGCGTCGTCGTAGCCTGGCGCATCGGGGTTAAGCATGGCTTTCGCCGTCGCCACCGCCTGATTCTGCGCGAAGGCCCAGGACTGGATGCACAGGCCGTAGTGATGGTGCTGCGCCACGTCGCCTGCGGCAAAGATGAACGGATCGGACGTGCGTCCCTGGGCGTCCACCACGATCCCCCGCTCGGTGCGAAGTCCCGCATCGCGCGCCAGCTCAAGATTGAGATCGACACCGATCCCCACCACGACCGCGTCAAAGGTTTCGCGCTGGCCGTCGCAGTGGATGACCGGCAGGCCGTTATCGTCCTCCAGCTCCAGCGCGCCGCAGCCGGTACGGATCTCCACCCCCTGCTCGCGGTGGATGACCTCTAAGCGCTGCGACACCTCGCCGCTCACCGAGCGCATGCACAGCGCGGGCTGCTGCTCAAACAGCGTGACCGCCACACCGCTTTTGCGCGCGGAAGCGGCAATCTCAAGGCCGATCCAGCCGCCGCCGACAATCGCCAGTTTTTTACTTTCCGCCAGACGCGCCTTCAGGCGCTGCGCGTCCTGCCAGTGGCGTAAAGTGTAGACCTGCGGGTGCGCCGCCCAAGCCTGCGAAGGCAGGCGCGCCCGCCCGCCGGTGGCCATAAAAAGGATGTTGTAACTAAGACATTTGCCGTTGTTCAAACACACGGTTTTCGCTTCACGATCGACTGATTCAGCACGCAGCGGGCGGTACCAGGTCAGGTTCAGCGCCTGCTGTGCTTCTTCGCTAAACAGCCGCGGGAGCGCCGCGTCCGGCTCCAGCAGAGACGCTTTCGACAGCGGCGGACGTTCGTAGAAATCCCACTCCTCTTCCGCCACCACGCAAATCTCGCCGTCGAAGCCCTCGTCGCGCAGGGTTTTCGCCGCCCAGCCACCCGCCTGACCGCCACCGATAATGACAATGCGCGACGTCATACCGCCTCCGGCTTTTTCTGCTGGCGACGCGTGTCGTGGTCAATCCCGCCTTCTACCGCCCATTCGGTAAAGGAGACCAGGGAGTGCTCCAGCTCGCGCGGCTGCCAGTTTTCCGTCAGATAGTCGTCGTTGGTGTAATACTCAAACGCGCCGCCGGTCGGGCTATTGACGTACCAGAAATAGGCCGACGACACCGGATGGCGGCCCGGCCCGATAAAGGTGCTCCATTCATTTTTATTCATCGCGATACCGCCGCCGATCACCTCGTGGATGTCGCGCACGGTGAAGGCCACGTGGTTGAGGCCGCGCTTGCGGTTCGGCAGTTGCAGCAGGAACAGGTTGTGATGTCCGCCGCGCGCCCCGCAGCGCAGGAACACGGCGCGGTTGATGTAGCGGTCCGAAACCTGGAAGCCGAGCACCTCGCGGTAGAATTTTTCCACCGCCGCCAGCTCTTCTACAAAGAACACCACGTGCCCGACGTTGATCGGCTGCGCGCGATCGTAAACCGGGCTCGGCGTGTCGATACGGCGGGCGTCGCCCCACTGGTTGATCGGCTCAACGTTCAGCTCCACGTCGGTCTGCTGGCTGACCTGCACGCGCAGGGTCATGCCGTTAGGATCGAGGCATTCCAGCGCGTCGCCCACTTCGCGAAAGCCGGGCTGCTGCGCAAGCTTCGGGCGCAGCGCGTCGAGATCGGACTGTGTGGCAACCGCCCAGGTCATGCGGCGCAGGGTGTTGCCCGCTTCAAACGCCGGCGGCAGGTCGGGGCTGTCGATGGGGTTCAGCTCCACGCGCGCGCCGCTCAGGGTGGTAAAACGCTGGCCGCTGGCATCGCCCGTCAGGCCAAAATCACGCATAAATTTGGCGCAGTGCGTCAGGTCTTCCACGCCAAATTCCAGCTTTTCAATTCCGGTTACACTCATCGTTCGTTGCCTCATCTGGCCCAAATTGGGCGTAAAACATGCCCGACGCAGTCAAGCGCCTGACGTTAACTCATTGATTTAGCTGGCCTGTGACAAATAGCCTAAGAAGCCAGAAATTTTATCCGCCGCGAGGCGAACCTCGTTTTGCAGCCGCTCGCGGTCGGTCTGCGGGATCTCCTCCGACGGCACCAGAATGCTGACCACCGCCGCCACGCGTCCGCTTCGGTCATACACCGGGTAGACGATGGAGGAGATGCCGTGGCGGAAGAAGGATTCGCCGATGACAAACCCGCGGGCTTTGTCCTGTTGCACCATCTGCCACAGGGCCTCGCGGTCGTGAAGCTGCTCCGGCGTGTTGCCCGGCAGGCGCTCGTGCGGGAACAACTGTTCGAAATCGGCGCGGGAAATATCGGTCAGCAGCATGCGGCCCAGCGAGGTGCAGTGCACCGGCAGGCGGGTGCCAATGCTGACCTGGTTGATGCGCGACCCGGCGGCGCTGACGCGGGCGATGTAGATAATGTCGCGCCCGTCGCGGATCGCCAGATGGCTGCTGCACTGGCTGACGTCGCGCAGCTGCTCGATCACCGGCTGGCCGACCTGCGCCACGTCCAGCGAGGCGATGTACTCAAAGCCGAGACGCAGCACGTTCATGCCCAGCGAAAAGGTATTGGTGCGCGCGTTCCGCTCCAGAAAGCCCATGTACTCCAGCGTCTGCACCACGCGATAGGCGGTCGCCTTCGGCATATCCACCAGCCGGTGCAGCTCGGCAAAGGTCAGATCGCGATGCTGCTCGCCAAAAGCCAACAGCAGCTGTAAACCGCGCTCCAGCCCCGGCACCAGATACTTCACTTCCTGATCGTTTGCCATAATCGCCACACCTTAGTTAAAGACAAAACCGCCGTTGACCGGGATCAGCTGCCCGGTGATAAACCGCGACAGATCGCTTAACAGCCAGACTACGCTGCCGGTGACGTCTTCCGGCTGCTGCGCGCCGGTTAACGCGCGGCCATTCTCATAGAGCTGGTGGCGCTCTGCCGGAACATATTCGGTTGCCTCGACGCGGGTTAACCCCGGCGCGATGGCATTAATGCGTATACGCTTTTCACCCAGTTCGCGTGCCATTGAGCGGGTCATGGCAATCACAGCGCCCTTACTGGCGACGTAGGCCATCAGGCGCGGCGCGCCCCACAGCGCGGTGTCGGACGCAACGTTCACGATACCCGCGCCCTCGCGCAGCAGCGGCACCGCGGCGCGCGTCACCAGCCAGGTGCCTTTGACGTTGACGCTCATCACCCGATCCCAGAGATCCGGATCGTAATCGAGCATATTTTTGCCGCCGACGCCCGTCGCCATCGCCGCATTGTTCACCAGGCCATCAATCTGACCCTGCTCGCCAATCGCGCTGAACACCTGCTCAATGGACTGTGGATCGGCCAGATCGATAACGTGCGGTTCGATCGCATAGCCCCGCTCGCTCAGGGCGTGGGCGCTCTCGGCCAGTTCGCCCTTGAGGATGTCGCACATCACCACCGCAGCGCCCTGCTCCGCGCAGGCTTTGGCAAAGTGAAAGCCCAGCCCGCGCGCGGCGCCGGTTATGACGATGCGTTTGCCGCTCAGCAGCCCGTTCATCAGGCGGCTCCCTGCTGTTCTTCGCGCATCGCCAGCTGCTCTTTGGCGGCCTTTTGCATCATGCGGCGCAGGCGCGAGAGGCCGACGTCGTGCTGATACAGGTATTCATGGTCGCGGGCGTTTGGCGCCAGGCTTTCCAGCACCACGCGGTCCTGCTCCAGCACTTCCCAGTGCAGTTTTTCCAGACGGTTGCGGTACATGAAGCGCCACATGTCGCGCTGCCAGCCCTGCACCCGGCGAATGCGCCAGAAGAAGACGCGGCAGTTGTCGTTATCTTCCGGCACCACCATGCCGACGATAAAGAAGTGGCCGCCCGGCCCGAAACGCTTCTTGTACGGAATGGAGAGGCGCATCCAGCAGGTGCCGCTGTTGCCTAGCTCTACCCAGTCAAAGTTGACGCCGCTCTGCCCTCTCTTCTCGAAGATAAAGCCGGTTTTGGTCGGCTGGAGCACCATGTCGGCCTTGCGATCCCCTTCCGCCATTGAGTGCGACGAGGAGTGCAGATAGGTGCCGTGCATCGGATCCATCACGTTTTCCAGCGCGTACTGGTAATTGCATTTCCACGCGGCGGTGCAGAGGAAGTTGCTGAAGCTGTCCGTATCGGCGAGCTCGTCCGGGAAGGTCAGCTCGTCCGGCTGCTGGTCTGCGGTGACGCCAAACCACAGAAAGATTGCGCCGTGCGCCTCCTGCACGTTGTAGCTGCGCACGCACTGCTGGCCGACCAGCGGGCATTTGTCCACGGCGGGCACGTCTTTCACCTCGCCGTTGCCCGCGACCTCCACGCCGTGATACCAGCAGGCAATGCGGTCGCCAAGGTTCCAGCCCATCGACAGGCGTGCGCCGCGGTGCGGACAGCGGTCCTCCAGCGCCTGCACCTGGCCGTCTTTGTTGCGCCAGACCACAATCTGTTCGCCCAGGCGGGTAATGCCCACAGGCGCAGACTGCACCTCCCAGCTCGCCAGCACCGGATACCAGAGGCCGCGCAGACCTTTATCGAGATAGTGTTGTACGGTCGTCGTCATCGCGTTGCCCTCAGTAGCCGTTAACCTGTAAGAATGCCTGGAAGCTGGCCTCGCTCCACGGCTCACCCTGCTGGTCGTGCATGCGCACCGCGTTCAGCCCGTTCACCAGCTCCGGTAAGGTTTCAACCCCCTGCTCGAAGAGATCTTCCAGCGTGGCGATAAGGTTCACTTCCCAGCTTTCCGGCTCGCGGCTGCGGGTCTGCCAGATCAGGTTCTGGTAATCACCCGGCTTATGGATCGCACCGTTACCGCCCTCAGCCGGTGGGGCAAACTGACGGCTTTCCGGCAGCGCCGGGTTGTAATTCAGGGTGTCGCTCATGCCACGGTCTCCTCGACGAAGGTAATCTGAATCTGGTTTTCAAAAACCCGAACCGGGTAGCGGTTAAGGTTGCGTCCGCCGGGGCCGTGCAGGCACTGGCCGGTTTTGACGTCGAAGACCGCCTCGTGCAGCGGGCATTCCACTTTGCCGTCTTCCACGAAGCCCTGGCTCAGCAGGGCATAGGCGTGGGGGCATACGTCTTCCAGCGCGTAATATTCACCGTCAATCAAATACACGCCGATCTCTTTACCGTCGACATTCCCGCTAAAAGGGAAATCTTCCTGTACTTGTTCTGCGTCACATACGCCTATCCAGCTCATCACGATCCTCCAGGCTTTTGTTTCATATATGAAACTCTGTTTCTTATTTAATACGGTCAATATAAAAGCGATGAATGTTTCGTCAAGCCGCAATGTGACTAATTTGTTAATCAAACGGTAATTAATTAACTAAGTGTGCAAAGGATCACGAAAAAATGCAGCGATATGAAATTTTCATTATTGCGGCGTGAAAGAATAGGATTTCTCGATGGCGTTAAATTTTAATAAACAATGATTGACTTCTTTTCTTTTTGTTCCTTAAAAATAAAAGAAGGGAAAGTTATGGTGTTTCACCTGTGAAACTTAATTTTATTTTTACCTGAATAAACAATGAGTTTCACAGGTGAACCATTTTACCCCTGTGACAATCACGCGCATAAAAAATAGAAATAAGCGAAAACATAAGGCAGGCGTTATGACGGCAAGATGGCAAGGCACAGTGGCATTGTTATTACTCATTATTATTTCCTACGTCGACCGGGTAAATATTTCTGTCATGATTTTAAACCCGGAATTTGCCCAACATTTTCAGCTAAATGAAAACAGAATGTTACAGGGAATGCTTATGACCTGTTTTCTGCTGGGTTATGGATTTTCGGCTTTATTATTAACGCCGGTTATTGAAAGCAAACTCCATTATCGACAGGGATTATTGAGCAGCATAGCGATGTGGGCAGCAGTATGCGCCATTTCTCCGCTGCTCGGATCGCTGATGGGCATGCTCATCGCGCGCACGATCCTGGGGATCGCTGAGGGGCCGCTCTTTTCGCTGAAAACGCGCTTCATCAGCGATCACTTTAGCGTGCAGGAGATCGGCAAACCCAACGCCGTGACCGCGCTGGGGGTCTCGCTCGGGCTGGCCGTGGGCTTTCCTCTGGTGACGTGGCTGATGGCGCATCTCGGCTGGGCCGGATCGTTTTATGCCCTGGCGGTACTGAACCTGGTGCTGGGCGGCGGCCTTGTCTGGCGCTTCCTGCCCGCGCCGCAGGGTGCGGAGCCGATCAAAAAACCGGGCTTCGCAGAGACGTTTTCGCTGGCCTGGCAGACGCCGCTGCTCGGGTGGATCCTGCTGGTGGAGATTGCCACCCTGAGCTATCTCTGGGGGAGCAGCGCCTGGCTGCCCGCGTGGCTGCGCGACGAGCATCATTTCTCGCTGCACGCCACGGGCATGCTTGCGGCCATTCCCTTCCTGCTGAGTCTGGGCTCGAAGTTCCTCGGCGGGGTGCTGCTCGACAAAATGCGTCCGGAACAGGCGCCAATGCTGTTTGTGGTGGGCGGCGCGCTGACGGCACTGTCCGTGGTCGCGCTGATGCTCAGCCATCAGCCTGCCTGGCTGGCGCTGTTTATGCTCTCGGCGAATATCTTCTGGGGGCTTCAGGGGGCGGCTATTCCGGCGGTGATCCAGCATCACGCCGCGCGGGAAGCGGTGGGCAGCGCTTACGGCATTATCAATGGGATCGGCAATATCTGCGCGGCGTTTATTCCGCTGCTGATGGGGATGGTGATGAGGTCGGTGGGGTCGGTTAGCTCAGGCTTTTCGGTGCTGGTCGTCTCGCAGGCAATCACCCTGCTTGCCGGGGGAATGTTGCTGCTGCGCATGCGTCGCGCAGCAGCAATCAGCGCGTAAGGCTTATTCGCCTTTTTTCGCGGCCTGGATGTAGAGCATTTCCAGCGCCAGGGTCGCCGCGGCAAGCGCGGTGATCTCGGACTGGTCATAGGCTGGCGCCACTTCCACCACGTCCATCCCAACGATGTTCAGATCCTTCAGGCCACGCACCAGCTTGATGGCGCGGTCTGACGTCAGGCCGCCAATCACCGGCGTACCGGTACCCGGTGCAAACGCCGGATCCAGGCAGTCGATGTCAAAGGTCAGATACACGGGCATATCGCCGACGATCTGCTTAACCTGAGCCAGAATATCGTCCACGCCGCGATCGTTCACCTGGCCGGCGTCCAGCACGGTGAAGCCGTTATCTTTGTCGAACTCGGTACGGATGCCGATCTGCACGGAGTGGTTCGGATCGATCAGGCCTTCTTTTGGCGCGGTGTAGAACATGGTGCCGTGGTCGAACTCGCAGCCGTTCGCGTAGGTGTCGGTATGTGCATCGAAGTGCACCAGCGCCATTTTACCGAAGTGCTTCGCGTGGGCGCGCAGCAGCGGCAGAGTGACAAAGTGGTCACCGCCGAAGGAGAGCATGCGTTTGCCGGCCGCCAGCAGTTTCTCTGCGTGCGCCTGCAATTTTTCGCTCATTTCGCGCGCGTCGCCGAAGGCGTACACCAGGTCACCGCAGTCCACCACGTTCAGGCGCTCGCGCATGTCGAAGTTCCACGGGAAGCGGTTGTGCTCCCAGGCCAGGTTGGTGGAAACCTGACGGATTGCCGCCGGGCCGTGACGACCACCC
Source organism: Enterobacter genomosp. S (assembly GCF_001631805.1). Taxonomy (NCBI): domain Bacteria; kingdom Pseudomonadati; phylum Pseudomonadota; class Gammaproteobacteria; order Enterobacterales; family Enterobacteriaceae; genus Enterobacter; species Enterobacter genomosp. S. The sequence continues at coordinate 295,545 of NZ_LVVA01000022.1, forward strand.
GCACGACCGGAGGTTGCCATGTCGAACGGTACGCCGGTGATCACCCAGTCAGCGTCGCTGTCGTACGGCTGGAAGTTCATTGGAAGGCGTAAAAAACCAAACGCGTTAGATACCAGAGAGTTATCGTACTGATGACCTAAAGTGCTCATGTCCAGACCTCTTTTAACGTCGATACATTAAAAACAGATGAAAAAAAATCCCCTCCGCGTCGTTAAACCCGACGAGGAAGGGATTGATTCGTAAATCGCATATTGGGGCGAATTATCGCCGGTAATTCATACGGGTTCAAGTGAGTATAGGCGCTGGTGCGGTCTTTGCCCTCACCCCAACCCTCTCCCACAGGAAGAGGGAGTTTTACCTACTCGTCTTCCAGGTAGGTGTACCCGTACAGACCCGCTTCAAACTCTTCCAGGAACTGCTGCTGCAAGGCATCGTCCAGACCGGTGTTTTTCACCTGGTCACGGAACTGGGTGAGCAGTTTTTTCGGATCCAGCTGCACGTATTCGAGCATGTCCGCCACGGTGTCCCCTTCGTCGGACAGCTCAACCTCGACGCTGCCGTCAGGGAAGACAAACACGTCAACCGCTTCGGTATCGCCGAACAGGTTGTGCATGTTGCCGAGGATCTCCTGATACGCACCCACCATAAAGAAGCCCAGCATTGGCGGGTTCTCCGGATCGTACTCCGGCATTGGCATCGTCGTTGCGATACCATCACCGTCTACATAGTGGTCAATCGCGCCGTCAGAGTCACAGGTGATGTCCAGCAGCACCGCGCGACGTTCCGGGGCGTGGTTCAGCCCTTCCAGCGGCAGAACCGGGAACAGCTGGTCGATACCCCAGGCATCCGGCATCGACTGGAACAGGGAGAAGTTGACGTACATTTTGTCCGCCATACGCTCCTGCAACTCGTCGATAATCGGACGATGCGCGCGGTTGCTCGGGTCGAGCTGTTTCTGCACTTCATGGCACATGTTCAGATAGAGCTGCTCCGCCCACGCACGCTCTTGCAGGCTAAAGGTGCCTGACGAGTAGCCGACGTGAATATCGTGCAAGTCCATCTGGCTGTCGTGCAGCCATTCGCGTAGGGAGCGACGCGTGCCCGGCTCGTGCATTTCCTGCCAGGTTTCCCACATGCTTTGCAGGGAACGTGGGGCATCGTCTGCCGGAGGCGTCGCTTCGGTGATTTCGCTACGCTCGACGCCGATGATGTTAGACACCAGCACCGTATGGTGCGCGGTAACCGCGCGGCCAGATTCGGTGATCACTGTCGGGTGCGGCAGGCCGTGCTCTTCGCAGGCATCGCCAATCGCCCAGATGATGTTGTTGGCATATTCGTTCAGGCCGTAGTTGACCGAGCAGTCGGACTGGGAGCGGGTTCCTTCGTAGTCCACGCCCAGGCCGCCGCCCACGTCAAAGCACTGAATGTTCACGCCAAGCTTATGCAGCTCAACGTAGAATCGCGCGGATTCACGCACGCCGGTGGCGATGTCGCGGATATTGGCCATCTGCGAGCCGAGGTGGAAGTGCAGCAGCTGAATGCTGTCCAGTCGACCGCGCTCGCGCAGAATCTCCACCAGCTGAAGCACCTGGTTCGCCGCGAGGCCGAACTTGGATTTTTCACCGCCGGAAGACTGCCATTTACCGGACCCCTGCGACGCCAGTCGCGCACGCACGCCAAGGCGCGGGATCACGTTCAGACGCTCGGCCTCTTCCAGCACGATCGCGATTTCGGTCATCTTCTCGATCACCAGATAGACCTTGTGGCCCATCTTCTCGCCAATCAGCGCCAGACGGATGTATTCGCGGTCCTTATAGCCGTTACAGACGATCACCGACCGGGTCATGCCCGCGTGCGCCAGAACGGCCATGAGCTCCGCTTTGGAACCGGCTTCCAGGCCCAGCGGCTCGCCGGAGTGGATCAGGGACTCAATCACGCGGCGGTGCTGGTTTACCTTGATCGGGTAAACGAGGAAATAGTCGCCGTTATAACCATACGATTCGCGCGCGCGTTTGAACGCGGCGTTAATAGAACGCAGGCGGTGTTGCAGGATCTGCGGGAAGCAGAACAGTGCAGGCAAGCGCTGGCCCTGCGCTTCACGGGCTTTCACCAGCTTAGCGAGATCCACGCGCGCTTCCGGGACGTCCGGATCCGGGCAGACGCTGATGTGGCCCAGTTCGTTAACGTCGTAGTAGTTATTGCCCCACCAGGCAATATTGTAAGTGCGCAGCATCTTGCTGGCTTCCTGGGAGCTCATCGCAACCTCCTGCATAGAACGTAGTACACCCTGTTCGCCTGCTGACGAAGGCGAAAGCGAAGACATGTCGTCAGACATAGCGAACCTCAACTCTTTGTAGTAAGTGTAAAACAGTTGACTACTATCGCAGCGTTATACGGCGATAACAACCCATTAACGGCTCCATTTCCCAGCAGAGTATGCTGAAATCCAGACCGTGCGACCGGTTTCTTATTCATATCATTGTAAAACACGTATCCGAACTCTGTATGACAAGGTTCGGCGAAACCACGAGAAAACTCCTGTATTAACAAGAGCGCCCTTGTTCAGTTTTCACAAAGCGTAACCGGCTCTGGAATCCTGAGAAGCACCGAGATGGGTATAACATCGGCAGGTGTTTAAACCAGAAGTGCGGGTGGGAATCACATGCGCGCCAGAACGGCTGCGCTGAATGAGCGGAAAACGATGGTTCATTATCTCGTATCACCTCCACGGCCGCCTCTGCTGAAACGGACCACAAGCCAAAGCTAAAAGTTCACTGCTTAACCCGGCTGGAAGTGGCGACACGATGTGTTCATCGAGCGCTGATTTTATATGAGCCGCGCGCCGCGTTTTATACCGAGAAGGTTGCTAAAAAGCAAAATAAAAATGTGCATGTTGCCAGCGCCGTCAGGAAAAATTTCCAGCTATGTTTTCAACGCAGTGAGAGGTGAGTCAAAAAAAACTGGAAATCGGGCGAAGAAGTGACCTAAAATAGCCATCCAGATGTTAATCCATCCATACCGATTAACACTCAGACTGCCAGTGTCAAAATCCTGTAGGCCTTGGTAGAATTATCTCCTTTGGCTATTCCACACAGCAGCTTGAGCTAACCAAATTCCTCTTAGGTGAAATAAAACATGGCAAAACACCTGTTTACGTCCGAGTCCGTATCAGAAGGACATCCTGATAAAATTGCTGACCAAATCTCCGATGCGGTGCTGGATGCGATCCTCGCGCAGGATCCGAAGGCGCGCGTAGCGTGTGAAACCTATGTCAAAACCGGCATGGTTCTGGTTGGCGGTGAGATCACCACCAGCGCATGGGTTGATATCGAAGAGATCACCCGTAACACGGTACGTGAGATCGGCTATGTGCATTCTGATATGGGCTTTGATGCCAACTCCTGCGCCGTACTGAGCGCGATTGGCAAACAGTCTCCGGACATCAACCAGGGCGTTGACCGTGCCGATCCGCTGGAACAGGGCGCGGGCGACCAGGGCCTGATGTTCGGCTATGCGACCAACGAAACCGACGTGCTGATGCCGGCCCCTGTGACTTACGCACACCGTCTGGTGCAGCGTCAGGCTGAAGTGCGTAAAAACGGCACTCTGCCGTGGCTGCGTCCGGATGCGAAAAGCCAGGTGACCTTCCAGTACGACGACGGGAAAATCGTTGGCATCGATGCCGTGGTTCTCTCCACGCAGCATGCTGAAGAGATTGACCAGAAATCGCTGCAAGAAGCGGTGATGGAAGAGATCATCAAGCCGGTTCTGCCGACTGAGTGGCTGAGCTCTGCGACCAAATTCTTCATCAACCCAACCGGACGCTTTGTTATCGGCGGGCCTATGGGTGACTGCGGTCTGACCGGTCGTAAAATCATCGTTGATACCTACGGCGGCATGGCGCGTCACGGTGGCGGTGCATTCTCCGGTAAAGATCCGTCTAAAGTTGACCGTTCTGCCGCGTACGCTGCGCGTTATGTGGCGAAAAACATCGTTGCTGCCGGCCTGGCTGACCGCTGTGAGATTCAGGTTTCCTACGCTATCGGCGTGGCTGAGCCAACCTCCATCATGGTGGAAACCTTCGGTACTGAAAAAGTGCCTTCAGAACAGCTGACCCTGCTGGTGCGCGAGTTCTTCGACCTGCGCCCATACGGCCTGATTCAGATGCTGGATCTGCTGCACCCAATCTACCAGGAAACTGCCGCTTACGGTCACTTTGGTCGCGAACATTTCCCATGGGAAAAAACCGACAAAGCCGCCCTGCTGCGTGACGCTGCCGGTCTGAAGTAATCGACTGACAGCTGCTAAAACAGGCCAGCCTTTGTGCTGGCTTTTTTTATGTCGGGTAGCGGCTGGGCCCTTAACCCCACAACTATTTTTTTGGGGGGGCGGGGGCGCCCCCCCCCCCCCCACATTTAACCCCCAAAAAAAAAAGCCGGGAA